>NZ_JAGZIJ010000019.1:0-6411 GCF_018366295.1 Veillonella parvula | reverse complement strand
AGTCATAACGCGGGAATCATCCATGATGCGCTTGCCCTTTTGGTCCAATTGGAATTGTGTGAAAGCATTCACTACGTCGCGAACTTCTTCGCTAGGCACAGGAACAGCCACTTCTGCTTCAATCACATTTAATGGTTCAGCCGGTTGTTCCGGCATCATCAATGTATCACGAGCCGCATCCGCTTGACCTACCGCACACACACAAGCAAGTGCCAATACAGGCATAAATTTTTTGAATTTCATAAATCCTCCTAATGATGAGCCGCCTCCCAAAGGGCGGCTTTCATATTCCTTACATGATTCTTACATGACTAGAGTATACTAAATAACCCATTTAATCAAGTCAAATTTACTTTGTAAGCCCTGCTTGTTGCATCAACAATGCAATTTGAGCCTTCATTTGTTCATTATCTTCCTTTACAGAGGATAATTCATCAATACGTTGTTGCATACGTGCGTTATCATCCTTAACAGCAGACAATTCATGGAGGCTTTCTTGCATACGTGCATTTTCAGCTTTCAACGCTGTTACCTCATCTTGCAACACATAAATGGAGCTGATTGGGCCACCCTTATAACGTTCAGGAACTGCTTTCTTCGCATCGGAAGTACCGAATTTACGAGTTACACCGGCATTTACCATGTTATGGTGGCTACCAACAGATACGCCTACATGGAACATTGTATCTTCTGCTGTGTAATGTGCAACGCCAAGAGCCGCCGCAGTTTCACCTCTGTAATTACCGATACCGGCCATCACTTGAGTTGGTTCCAATGGATCATATTGAATAGGTTTCAATGCAGACATAGCCGCCGCATGTGCGCCTACACGTTGTGTTTCGCCCGCTACGGAGTTAATAGCATTAGCTAACCCATCTGTAGCACCTTTCAATTGATTTACGTTAACCGCATCCGTGCCGTTTACGCCAGGGCCTACATTGGTAATTGTATTACCGCCGTTGTTAAGGCCATCTTTAGTAAGACTAACTGCATTACCACTAGCAGGTGTAATCGTTATACCGCCACCGTTCATAACTGTAGTATTACCTGCAGCATCCTTAGTTGTTACTGTTTCAAGACCTTTCAAGTCTTTCGCCATACGAACCTTAAGGTTGCCAGTACCATCAGATACGACACCTAAATTGTCTTCTGTAGTCAACTTGCTAGCATCAGTAATGCCACCCACTACATTAACTTGTTCGTTAAGCTTTTTCTTGATTACGGAACCGCTATCGCCACCGTATTTCATACCATCATCTTTAGTTGCCACTTGGTGGGTCTTACCGTTTTCGTCTTGGTACTTAATACGAGTGATGTTGTTCCCATCTAAGTCTGGATCACCTTTATCAACGGTAATATCCGCATTACGGCCGTCTTTGCCAGTTAAACCGATATGACCAACACCGTCTTTGCCGAACATAGATACAGCATCTTTACCGTCTTTGCCTGTGATACCTACCTTGCCGTCTGTACCGTCAGCACCGTTAGGACCAGTAATGGATACGCCGTCCTTACCGTTTTTACCAACTTTTACCTTATCAGTAGTTACGCTGTCAGCTTTGAGGTCTTTATCCATCATAACCTCTATATTACCGTCCGCATTAATTTTTGTTTTAATATTTTCGGAAGAGTAATTAGTATCAGCTTTGTCGCCTGTACCCACAACAGATACAGTTTCACCTAAGTTTTTATGAACTGGATTACCACTATTAGCACCAAAGTTCAAACCTTTTTTCGTGATTTCATCACTTAGGTTGTTAATCTTATTATCTAAAGATTTGTGAGATTTTTGCAATTGGTCTTCTGTAGCAGCACGACCGCTTGTGATGTTGTCAGGATCCCAATCTTTGTTTTCTAGACCTGTCACATAACCGTCTTTACCATCAACAGATACCTTGCCTGCCGCAATCTTACCATCTTTACCATCGATAGTTACCTTGTCGCCAGCTTTAATGGTACCGTTTTCACCGTCAATTGTTACGTTGCCAGCTTTAATAGTACCTTTATTGCCATCGATTGTAACTTTATCACCAGCCTTGATTGTGCCTGTAGTACCGTCCAACGCAATTTGTTTTGTAGCATCAGAGCCCAATGTTATTGTATCTTTTAGTTTCACTTCGTAATTTGTACCACTACCCGCCTTACTTGATGAAACTACTTCAATATTATTACTGCCGCTTACAGTTGTCTTTGCACCAGATATAGCACTATCTAATTGATTTTTATTAACTGCATCTGTGCCGTTCACACCAGGTCCTACATTGGTAATCGTATTACCGCCGTTGTTTAAACCATCTTTTGTGAGGCTTACCTTATTACCACCAGCAGGATTAATTGTCATACCATCACCGTTGATAACAGTATTATTACCACCGTTTGTGAAAGTTGTGGATGTTAATCCTTGTAATTCTTTGGCCAATTTTACATTTAATGTACCATTACCGTCAGATACAACGCCAATATTATTGTCAGATAACTTAGCTGCATCAGCACCACCTTTGATAGTTACGGTATCACCTAATTTTCTGTTGCTTACAGCACCAGTATCACCAGCGAAATTCAAACCCTTATCAAGAGTCTTATTAATATTCACGATATCCCCGGCATTTTTCGCAATGTTTTGTTTATTATCGGCGATGTCCTGCTTGTTTTTATTGATATCATTCTTATTATTAGCGATATCTCCGGCATTTTTATCAATAGCGGACTTATTCGTGTTAACTTTATCGTTAACCTTCTTCAATTGATCTTCAGTAGCGCCACGACCAAATACAGCTACAGGATGATCTACATCCCAGTCCGTATTGGTAAGACCTGTTACATGACCTGTAGTGCCGTCCACAGTTACAGGATGTGCCGCTGTCGTACCGCCTACAGTAATCTTATCACCTAAGCCAACAGTATATTCCTTACCGCCTGCTGCATTTGTACCTTCTGTTACGGTTACATTCGTATCCTTTGCTTTTACACTAGATGCCTTCGCAGTACCGCCGATAGCCTTTTGTAATTGGCTGTAGTTAACCGCATCATTAGGATTGCTACCGTCCGCCACGTTGGTAATCTTTTGATTGTTCGCATTGATACCGTTTGGCGTTACATAAGTCTTACCGTCTACAGTTAAGCCACCATTATTGATCGTTGTATTTCCGGCTGTAACACTGTCCAAACCTGTCAATGTTTTAGCTAGTTTCACATTCAACGTATCCGATCCATTAGATACAACACCAATATTGTTATCAGACAATTTTGTCGGATCAGTCACACCACCGATAATATTCGTCTGTTCACCAAGTTTACGAGTAAATTGATTAGCTGTAGCCGATGCAGCTTTCACATCACCGGCATATGCCACACCCTTATCCATCTCTGAAGTAACAGCATGCAATTGACTACCATTGATAGCATCCGTAGAAGTAGCGGAAATACGACCTGCTGCTACATTAGTAACGGTCCGTTCCATGCCTGCCTTGCCTACACTTACGGTAGATGCTGGGTTAATACCTGCAAAGTTATGTACAGTCCCGTTAATAGTTGCAGAAGGTGTCGCCACAGCTGCTGCTGTTTCAGAACCTGTACCCAATGCTACAGCACTTTCATTATCTACCTTTGTATTATTACCGAGAGCCACAGCATTTTTCGCTGTTACGGAAGCATTGTTCCCGAGAACCATAGCTCCATCAGCGGAAACATTGGAATTACTACCTACTGCATAAGAACTATCGGCTGTAATACTATTCTTATAGCCGAATGCACCAGACATATTACCCTTAACAGTACCGGCAGTAACAGTTGTAATTTTATCCTGGTCAGCACCTGCACCACTGCCGTTTGCTTCCGTCGTGGTCACAACAGTAGCGGAACCGATAGTATTTCCTGCACCAATAGCATACGCCTGATTGCCGTAAATCGTATTCTTAGAACCAACAGCAGCAGACTCTTTCCCGGATTTAGAACCGTCTTTCATATCTAAACCGACCTGGTTCGTATCACCGATAGAGGATGAACGATCACCATAAGCACCAACCTGTGTACCAAGAGCAAGAGAATTTATTCCCCAGCTACGTGCCATGATGCCGATACCTGTGCTGGCTACGCCTTTAGTCAAAGAGTTGATACCAATTGCTGTAGAGCCTGTACCATAGGCTTCACTCAATGTACCGATAGCCGTAGTTGCATCGCCGATAGCTGCTGTATTTGCATATTTACCTTTTACATTAATAGATGCCGAACCAAGAGTGCCCGCGAATTTATCTTCAATTTCCTTGTTAAAGCTCTTTTTAATACCGTTTCCTACAGCCAATTGAGGCACAGCTGTTTCCAATTCAGTACGAGCCATATCGATATCATCACCACCGATGGCAACAGATGAATTACCGATAGCTCTTGTATCTGCACCCAATGCAAGAGACTGTGTACCATAAGTTTTTGCAGTGCTACCAATAGCTACACCTTGAGCATATTTAGGATTAACAGTGCCACCAGCGTTCTTAATTTTTACATTTGTTTCCGCAGATGCACCGATAGCTACATCACCACGAGCACCGTAAGAAGCGGCATCCGCCCCCATAACAACAGCGCCAGATCCAGGATTTCCATGTTCCGTAGAAACAATACTCTTTGCGGAACGACCGATAACAACATCCCCATTTTCCAACGCTTGTGCACCATGACCGATAGCCACCGTACTTGTCGGAATATTTGTTCCTACAGTACTTTCACCGGTTGCCTTTGCACCTGTACCGATAGCAATAGAATTAGTACCTGTTGACTTTGCTGTTTCACCTATAGCAATGGAGGACGCTCCAGTGGCTTCACTATCCCAGCCCATAGCAGCTGCATTAGTTGCATCAGCTGTAGAGTTAGCACCAATAGCACGGGCACCTTGTGCTAATGCTTTTGCACCATTACCGATGGCTACGCCCCACTCACCGCGAGATTGAGAGCCGTTACCCATAGCAACAGCACCACCTTTAGACGCCTTTGCATTATTACCAAACGCCATGGATGAACCACCATAAGCACGCGCATTGGAACCGAAAGCCTGATCATTATCAAGGCCTATCAATTGATTAGCTTCATCAAATCCGGCACGTGCATTATTACCAAGGGCAAAGCCGTTCGTGGATTGTACGCGTGCTTCATTACCGATAGCTACGCCGTTATTAGCAATTGTGCGCGCATTACGACCAATAGCTACAGCTTGCGCACCTTGACCGATAGTGCTTGTACCAATAGCAATTGTATTGATATCCTTAGTTGTCGCATCATGACCGATGGCAATACCACCGCTCTTATCTGTAATACCTGGTGTTGCTGTAGCAGGGTTAACACTTACTGTAGCACCATGACCGATAGCGATACCGTTTTGGCTTTCAGATTCGGATGGATCATTTTTACCAACAGTAGCGTCTGTACCCATAGCCACACTATAGTCACCGCGAGCATTTGTTCTTTCACCTACAGCAATACCGCCGTCATTTTCTGCTGTCGCACCAGTACCTCTTGTAATAGGTGCCCCCAACGCATCCGTAGGCATCATAACGCCTGTCAACATAATGGCAACTGCTGTAGTACCTACCATTTTAGAGAATACAACCGACAAAGAGGAACGTTTCGTCATGTTCTTTGCTGTTTCTGCCACAACAACATAACAGCCCTTTGTGCGATTCCAAATCACTTTAAATACTCGATTCATTAATCTTTCTCCTTTAAAGCAAACTAACTATATCCACTTACATAAAAATCTTAGAAATAAATCGATAATCAATGAGAATATATCGATATTTTTAAAAATATATTACTAAAATACCACATATTTCTGAAAAAGTAAAATTTTTTTCATTTTATTTTCATGAAATTATACGTTTAGATTATTTCGATATATAAAAAAATATCGAGGTACTACCCACTCGGACAGTCCTCGATATTCTTATTCATTCTATTAAATTATTTTATTGAATTGTGGGTGCATTAATCGCTTTGCGAAGGTCTACTGTAGAAAGTTCGTCCATCGCAGGAGCCATTTTTTCGTCCACAGGTTTCACGCGATTATTGCCGTCTTTCATAGCTTCGTTCAAGCTGAAGATAACCATTTCATTCATGTAGAAACGCAATTCATCATCATGTACATTGGCTGTATTGCGATCCAAGATATCGATGATTTGTTGCGCATAGTCCAATTTAGCGTCTTCAGACACCGTCGCATGGTCCGTAAAGAACTGCTTGTAATCGTTGTACAAACGATCTAATGCCAAACGCCCATAGCTATCGTTTTTATAACGATGGCTTACGATGTACCAACTACGACGAACGTTCATGTAGTACAACACATTGTTGCGGTAACGCTCTTGACCAGTCATAACGCGGGAATCATCCATGATGCGCTTGCCCTTTTGGTCCAATTGGAATTGT
>NZ_JAGZIJ010000018.1:0-6658 GCF_018366295.1 Veillonella parvula | reverse complement strand
GACGCAAATTATGGAAGCCCTCATTCAACATGTGCGTGCTTTGCTCGTTGGTAAGGTGGCTCCTGATGCGGATGAACTCAAGGTATACGATGCCTTTAAGGATGAGTTCCTAGCTCAGGCCAATACTGTTGATTTCAATGAACTTAACCAATATGTGCGCAGTGCTCAATCCATCATGAATGATGCGAAACAAGTGGATAATCCAAGAACCATCATTGAAATGGGTCTACTCGTGCTTTGTGCTAAATTAGGCTCTGTTGATGAAAGCTTAGAAGACCGTGTACATGCTCTAGAAAGTACTGAGCGATCTGAACGAAATGATTTATTGAACCGCATGGCTCAATTGGAACAACGAGGCCCAGCGGCTCCTACACCAGCTTATAGTGCTAATGCATTTGGTCCACCTAGCGGCTATGCGAACAGCTTTGTTCCTGTAGATAATGCTGCTGTACAGAATACTTCCATGAGTAGTATTCAAAATACTGCTGTTGGTACTGTGCCACCTCCAAGCAGCGTAGGTATGACACCACCGCCTGCGAATGTGGGTATGACTCCACCGCCTGCGAGTGTAGGCATGACTCCACCACCGGTGGGAGCACCAGGTAGTACACCTCCTCCGATGAATGGAGTGGGTATAGCTCCGCCACCAATGGGCGGCGTTGGCATGGCGCCACCACCGAATAATGGGGACCCAGTTTCCCGAAAAACCACGAGAAACCAAGCTAAAGGTCGCGGTAAAAAAGGCATTAGTACACAGGCCATCATTAGTGAACAAATCTTATCTGCTCAAGAGTATCGCAATGTACAATCCAATGTCATTAAATACTTGAAGGATAGCAATCGCAATATGACCTCTACCGTTATCGGTCAAGGTCAGTTGGTGTACGTAGACCAAAGCAAGGCGGTCATGGCCTTTAAAAATACATTACATCTCAATGTAATGACCAATGAAGTGAACTTGGCGGAAGCGGTTGATGCTTTCACCTATACACTGGGCTATGCAGTACATGTAGAAATTGTGGATGCCCTTACGCAAGTTTATAAAGACTATAAAAAGGCTGCTGGTAGCACCACACAACGCCAAGTAAAAGCACCCCAACGACCACAAGAACCGATGGTTGACGTAAAGACGACCTCCGGTGCGGAACCGACACAAATGGATTTAACCAATGATCCGCAAGAGAGTAAACCTGATTCTGCAGCTGTGGACGCGGCTAAGGCTGCGGCGATGGCGTTTTTAGCTAAGAAAACAGGCGGTGCTGTTGCAAATACAGCAGTTAGTGATAGTGCGAATACAAGTACAATAGATACATCAGAAACTGCATTAGGAGCTGGCGTAGAAACAGAGCCAGCATCCGGTGGTGATGTGCCAATTACATCCTTTGATGGTAGTCCTGCGACACAGGTGCCAGATGGTGAAATTCCTATTGAGTCTCTAGCAGGTTCTATAGAAGGGGATGATATTCCGGTTCATTCCTTTGATGATGTGCCTGTAGACG
Source organism: Veillonella parvula (assembly GCF_018366295.1). Classification (GTDB taxonomy): domain Bacteria; phylum Bacillota; class Negativicutes; order Veillonellales; family Veillonellaceae; genus Veillonella; species Veillonella parvula_P. Next base: position 5,159 of record NZ_JAGZIJ010000018.1, on the reverse strand, counting down.
ATATGGAGGGGTCTTATGTATCATCCTTAGATGATATGCCGCCACATCCATTAGATAGTGTGACTGTTATCAGCGAGGATGGCGAAGTGTTAGAGCGCCCTATGGATAGCGGGGCGCATATCGAAGTGGAAGCTGTCCCAAAGTCTGATGGGGGTGAACCTCATGAGGAAACCCCACATCAAAGTGATGACAAAGCTATGCTTTCATCAGCACCTATTGAAGTAGAGGCTATCGATAGTGTTACGGTGGCTCGAGAATACGCTTGGGATCCAGAGCATATGACAGAAGAGGAACGAAACAATCCTCTCTTGGCGGAAACGTTAGAAAAATTATCTGAAGACCATGACATCATAGTCGAGGTTATCGAAGAATAGATAAAAAAGTAATTGTTAGATAATAACCTTTGGCCTTGGGGCTATTAGGTGACACATATGTTATAAATCTATGTCATATAGTATTAATGATGTGGACTTAGAATGTTAGTATAGGACGATGTCTTAAAAGGAGGAAATATAATGTTTGGTAAAGGTATGGGCAACATGGCGGGCATGATGAAAAAAGTTCAAAAGATGCAAGAAGATATGAAGAAAATGCAAGAAGAGTTAAAAACTCGCACTGTAGAAGCTTCCGTAGGTGGCGGTGCTGTAACCGTTGTGATGAACGGTGAAAAAATCATCGAATCCTTGAAATTGAATCCTACAGCTGTTGATCCTGAAGATGTGGAAATGTTAGAGGATCTAATAATGGCTGCGGTAAACGAAGCTAGCAAAAAAGTAGACGACCTCTTGGCTCAAGAAATGGGCAAAGTGACTGGTGGTCTAAACTTGCCAACAGGTTTATTCTAAATGACAAACGCTTTAGAACGGCTCGTAGAACAGCTGCGCCGCTTGCCTGGCATCGGCTCCAAGTCGGCTAGACGCTTGGCTTATCATTTGGTAGAAATGCCGAAGGAAGAGGTAGACCGCCTAGTGGAAACCATTGTAGAAGCGAAGGGGGCTACAAGGCACTGTTCTATTTGCTTTAACTTATCAGCTCAAGATCCTTGCGAATTCTGTAGCAATCCAAATCGCGACCAAACGACGATTATGGTTGTTGAAACATCTCGCGATGTGATTGCTATCGAGCGCAGTGGTGATTATAAGGGCTTGTATCATGTATTGGAAGGCGCTTTGTCCCCTATGGAGGGCATTGGTGCTGACGATATTCGCGTAAAAGAGTTGATTGCACGCCTTCGTGATGGCGTTGTACAAGAGGTTATCCTCGCGACAGACCCAGATGTCGAAGGGGAAGCAACAGCTCTGTATTTGGCGAGATTATTAAGTCCAAGTGGCATCAAGGTAACGCGAATTGCCCGCGGTGTTCCTGTGGGTGGCGATATCGAATATGCCGATGAATTAACGCTAGGCGGTGCCGTAGTGAACCGTCAAGAAATGAAAGGATAATAGTATGGGAGCTTTATTAGCGTCACCGATTATATCGGCGGTTATTTCCATTGCTGTAGCCTACATTGCTTTCAAAGTAGCATTTTTCACCATTAAACGGGTGGCTATGAATGTTGTGATTGGTGGGTTAACCTACTGGGTATGCGTTCATGTACTTGAGATTCCAATGGATATTGGAGTTGGTATTTGGGCATTAACAGCAATTTTAGGTCCTATTCCTATGGTCTTAGCTGCTATATATTACGGCATTAAATAACAGGAGGTTTTTATGCTTATCAATCGTGAACAACAACGCGTTATTGATGAAGTGGAACAGAATATCCTCTTGTTAGCATCCGCTGGGACGGGAAAAACGAATACACTTGCTTTTCGAGTGGCTCACCTCATCGAGGGCGGCTATGCGAAGGCGGAAAATATCTTGTGCATGACCTTTACGAACAAGGCCGCGAATGAGATGAAAGACCGCATTCAATCGCTCGTAGGCAGTCCTGCAAAGGCTGTGGAGGTTAGTACATTCCACAGCTTTTGCTTTTTCATTCTCCAACAAGAGGGAAAGCGCAACGAAAGCTTGTACACGGACGTGACCATCTTTGATGAAGAAGACTGCAAGGAACTCTCTGAACCGTACCGTCCTGGTAAATTGCGAGAAATGTCCTTTGCTAATGTTATCTCCATGGTGAAAGAATATCGTTCCTTATATGGCTTTTATTCTGATAATCTCAAAGACGATTACAAGCGAACTATCGAACGCTTGCAGAAGGAGCAGCGCGAAGCCATTGAGCAGCTCTTCTCTAGCTTTGGAAATGTCCTCTACAGTGAACTCCATGATTTCTTGAACCATGGTCACGAATGGATTGCTGCTTATGATGAAAGCTTAGCTTCCGTGCACGGTCTAGATTTTACAGACCTTATCTGCGGTGTTCATCGTCTATTCCAAGACACTGTAGTCCGCGAGCGCTGGCGCAGTCGTTACAGCTATATCTCTGTAGATGAAATGCAAGATACGGGCGTGCTGGAGTACAAGGTTCTAGAAATACTGTGGGAAGGTAATCATGTGCTACTATGTGGCGACTATTTCCAAACAATTTACGAATGGCGTGGCTCCGATCCGTTCCGCTTGCTCAAGCAATTTGATGCGGATTTCAAGCCTTTGAAAATCATCTTTTATGAAAACTATCGTTCCAACTGGACGCTCTTTACGATGGCTTTCAAGACCTTACAAAATATGTTCCCTGACCTCGTAGGTTCAATCTACACTGAATTGCCTCGTGCCAATAGTGAAAGCAAGGGCAAGCCTGTTCTCATTAAAGGTTGTAAAAATAGCTACCTTGAGGGCCGATATATCTACGACGCTATCTGTGCATTACCGAAGGATGCTAATATCGGCGTTCTCGTGAGGGATAATAAAAAGGCACAGCAGCTAAGCGATTCTTTTGAACGTCTTAATGGCGAACGACCTGAAGAGGAACGCCGACACTTCATGATTATCGACGAGTTTAAATTCTTTAGACGTCAAGAAATTAAAGATGTTATGGCTTACTTCAAGTTGTTGATGAATCCTAATGATTCTGTCAGTGCGAAACGCATTATCAAGCGATATGTTGCTGGTATTGGTGACGCTCGTATTGCTGCGATTGAAAGCCCAGAGACGAGCCAAGTAGGTTTAAAATTGACGGACTTCATGGATATGCCTATCTTTGAGGCGGAGCCTTATGCAAAGCTTGTCAGTGGCTTAGAGCAGCACGAAGTAGTTGTTTATGACGTGGAGAGCACCGGCACAGATACGTCTCAAGACCGCATCATTCAAATTGCAGCTATTCGCATCGATGAAAATGGACAGGTCTTAGAGGCCTTTGAACGCTTTATCAATCCTGGTGTACCTGTTGGTCAATCCGAAGAGGTACATGGCTTCTCCGAGGCGTATTTACAAGAACACGGCGAAGAGCCAGCTATAGTGCTACAAGCCTTTAAGGAATTTTCTAAGAATGCTATTATTGTAGGTCATAATGTAAACTATGATGTGACCATCTTTACGAATGAATTGGCGCGTCATAACTTAGGCAATCCTGAGTTCAAGGCTATTTACGATACCCTCGATATCTACCGTCGTTTCTATCCTAATTTGCCAAATCATAAATTGGGCTTCCTAGCATCTAAGTTCCCTATACACCATGAGCCAACACATAATGCAATGGATGATATCTTGGCCACTGCACAGCTTTTAATTTATGCGGTGAAAGAAAAAATCGTACCGACCACAACGGGTCGCATGGTAGCTATTAATAAATATAAGGCAGCTTTCACGGATATCGCCTCTCAAATGGCGACCTTGCGTAGAAAAGCCTATACGGAGATGCCAACGAAATTATTGGCGTATATCATGAACCAAATGGGGGTTCTAGAATACTATAAATCTCATGGAGAAGCGGCAAAGGTAGAGCATATACGCGATTTGTATCGCATCATGGAAAAACTAGATGCGGCTTATGAAGGGCCTGCAGGTTTGGCTCGATTAAACCAAATCTTACAGATGGCGGCCCTTACGGCGGGTGAGCCTGCGCAGCAGGTACGAAATGAAGATCGCATTCCTATCATTACCATTCACCAAGCGAAGGGTAGCGAGTTTGACCATGTATTCTTGGCTGGGCTAAATGAAGGAACTTTCCCGAGTCCCTTTGCCATTGCAGAAGGTCGTGAAGACGAGGAAAAGCGTTTGTTCTATGTGGCCATCACTCGACCTAAACAAGAATTGACTATTACCTTTGAACAGACGAATATACGAGGTAGGGCAGTTCAACCAAGTTCGCTACTCAACTATATGCCACGAGATCCTGAACTCGTAGAAAGGAGATACTAATGGCGCGAAAAACACATCGCCCCGATGATATTCTATGGACCGTGACAGCTGTAGATATAGAAACTGTACTTAGCAAGAAAAATGCAAGACAAAAGCTAATAGGTAATGGTCAAGATATATCAAGTAAAAATCGAGATATATCGAGTAGCAATCAAGACATATCAAGTCGCGATTCTGAGCATATTGGAGAAGTACGCGATATTTCACTTGGTGAAGTGTTAGATACTAGATATCCTCGAAAATCTTTAGTTAAACTTTTTGAAGAGAAATTAATTCATATTAATGGTCATAAGGCTACGCCAAAAGATGCAATCTCTGAAGGCGACGAGATTTGGATTGCTATGGCGAAGGAAAAAATAGATCATGACCCTATCGAAATGGACTTACGCATTCTGTATGAAGATGATGATCTCCTTATTGTGGATAAACCAAGTGGTGTGACTGTAAACTCTAAAGATCAAGTTTCTCTTGCCAATGGTGTGGCGCACTATTTTAAAGAACATGGTATCAAGCGAAAGGTACGTTTCTTGAACCGTTTAGATCGAGATACGACGGGCTGTATTATCATTGCTAAAAGCGGTCTAGCTCAAAGTCTTTATCAACAACAAATGGATAATAACACCTTTGAAAAGTGGTATATGGCTACTGTAGAAGGCATCGTAGAAGCTGATGAGGATACTTTAGTATTCCCTATGGAACGCAGTGCTGATGGTATTCATTACGAAGTAAATGCAAAGGGCAAAGAGACTCGCACAGATTTTTCCGTCCTATGTAGACATTCTTCCCAGCCTGTGGATAACTCTGTGAATAAGTCTGAAAATTCTGTGGATATAGGACTAAAAAATGTGGATATAAACTTA
>NZ_JAGZIJ010000017.1:0-7169 GCF_018366295.1 Veillonella parvula | reverse complement strand
ACAATTCCAATTGGACCAAAAGGGCAAGCGCATCATGGATGATTCCCGCGTTATGACTGGTCAAGAGCGTTACCGCAACAATGTGTTGTACTACATGAATGTTCGTCGCAGCTGGTACATCGTAAGCCATCGTTATAAAAACGATAGCTATGGGCGTTTGGCATTAGATCGTTTGTACAACGATTACAAACAGTTCTTTACAGAACATGCGACTGTATCTGAAGATGCTAAATTGGACTATGCGCAACAAATCATCGATATCTTGGATCGTAATACAGCCAATGTACATGATGATGAATTGCGTTTCTACATGAATGAAATGGTGATCTTCAGCTTGAACGAAGCTATGAAAGACGGCAATAATCGCGTGAAACCTGTGGATGAAAAAGCGGCTCCTGCAATGGACGAACTTCACACAGTGGACCTTCGCAAAGCGATTAATGCACCGACAATTCAATAATTTTAGATGATTTAATTATAAGAATTAAGTGTTGTTGTGTTGTATTGTATTTCTTATAATTGTATGACCGATAAAAAATATCGGGGTGTTGTTTGTATTAACAATACCCCGATATTTTTATGCATATAATTTTGCAATCAAGGTGATTCGCTGACCTTGAATCACCTTATATGTAATTTTTTTTACGATGGCCGTAAAATTGTGATGCAGAAATTGTAACTGATCGTTAGGTTGAACGTCCGCATCATATGTGAATACGCCTTCTTCCCCATTAAAGCGACCTTTGATTGTGAAAGTTTGATTATCTCGTGTAACTACGATATCTTCTTCTGTAACCGTATTTGGTTTATCTATATTTTGTTGTAAGATATTGAGTTCTGACATAGATTTCTTCCTCCTTTCTGCTTTCAGTATAACAATAAAAATTAAAAAACACATGGAGTAATCATATAAATTGTTTTTATACACATATGCTCTATTTCTATAAAGCCTATAAAGCCCGCCAATACGCCTTTAGAGTGCCTTAGAATAAAAAAAGGAATGACGGCGATTTGAATTTCACCTGTCATTCCTTTTACTATATAATAAAATGTTACCTTTATTGATTGTGCAATAGTTAATTGGCTTAAGTAGGTATGTAGTAATTGTGTACGTACATTGAGTCAAAATGGCAGAAACACTGTACGATATCTGTTTATGAAAAGATATCATTCTATTATATGGTCTATCATAAAACAGGATAATGAAGAGAAAATAAATTGGTTACATATGGTGTGATATTAGTACATAATTATGGAGCATATTAGTATTATTTATGAAAGTTGGTGAATAATAGTTAAAAAATACAGCATTTATGCAGAATATTCAGTATATTTAATTTTATCGAAATTATTAATAATTTAAACACAAAAGTTTTATGAAAATAAAATGAAAAAAAGTTTACTTTTCCCGTAATATGTGGTATTTTAGATATACACATTCAAGAATGTCGATGAATTCTTAATACATCATCGATACATCATTGTTATTTCATTAAATATGTAGATAGTTGGTTAGTAGGTTTTATAAGTTTTATAGGAGAAAGATTAATGAATCGAGTATTTAAAGTGATTTGGAATCGCACAAAGAGCTGCTATGTTGTTGTGGCAGAAACAGCAAAGAACATGACGAAACGTTCCTCTTTGTCGGTTGTATTCTCTAAAATGGTAGGTGCTACAGCAGTTGCCGTTATGTTGACAGGCGTTATGATGCCTACGGATGCCTTGGGGGCACCGATTAAAAATGGTGTCGGAGCGACAGCTGAAAACGACGGTGGTATCGCAATTGGTGATAATACAGCATCTAAGGGTGATTATAGTATTTCAGTAGGTACTGGTGCATCTGTAGGTAGAGGAGATACGGACGAGGGTAGAACTTTGGCTGGTATCGCTATTGGTCGTGGTGCGACTGTAACTGTTGATGATAATAAAGGGAAAAGTGTTCCGGCAAATCAAAGAACTGGTGGCATTGCTATCGGTCAAAGTGCTACAACTACGGTTGTAAATGCAATTGCTATTGGTTCCGGCACTAGTGCTGATGGGGCACAAGCTGTAGCTATCGGCCGTAGTTCATATACGAGCGGGAATAATACGGTTGCTATCGGTAATAGTACTCGCGTTCGTTCCACTAATGGTTTTGCACTTGGTAACGAAGCGTGGGCAGGTATCGATGAGAATGGAACTGTTGTAGGTAAAGATAATGACCAAGCTTTCGGTTCTAATGCTCGTGCTTGGGGTGGTTCCTCCATGGCGTTAGGTAATGATGCAAAAGCCGGTGGTGGCGGTGCCATTTCTATGGGTAATGGTTCTCAATCTAGAGGTGATTGGGCAGTAGCTATTGGTAATGGTTCTAAGGCTTTTAAACAGGGGTCTGCTGCATTGGGTACGAATGCTACAGCTAATAGTTCTCACTCCACTGCACTTGGCTGGGGTAGTACGACAAATGGCTACGCTGATGTTGCAGCTGGTGATGGTTCTGTTGCATCTGGTGGTAATTCTCTAGCAATAGGTGTGCAATCTTCTACTTCTGATGGTGCGGTAGGTGCTGTAGCATTAGGTTTAAGTAGTAAAGCTGAGAAGACAAACTCTATGGCATTAGGTGTTTCTGCTAATGCAGCACATGAACGTTCTGTTGCATTAGGTGCTAATTCCAAGACTGATGCTACAGTAAGCACAGCAAATCAATTGGTAAACGGTTTATGGTATAAAAACTATGCCGGTGGTAGTGCTGACTCTACAGTTAGCGTGGGTAGTGATACAGTAAAACGTACCATTACAAATGTAGCTGCAGGTCGTGTGAATGCACAATCTACTGATGCAATCAACGGTAGCCAATTATATGGTGTTGCAAATACCTTGGGTAACTTAGCAAACACTACAAAAGGTCTTTTGGGTGGCAATGCAGCCCTTGACCCTGATACTGGTAACTTATCGATGAGCAATATCGGCAATACCGGTAAAGGCACGATTCATGATGCTATTAAATTCAATAAAGACACTATAGATAAAGGCCTTAACTTCGATGCTAATACAGGTGGTGCGAAAAACAACCTATTAGGTTCTAAAGTTACCATCAAAGGTGACGGCAGCAATATCAATGCCGCAATTACACAAGCCAATGGTGATACAACTATCAACATGACTTTGGGTAATACTATTAAAGTAGGTACAGCAAAACCTGTAACGATTGACGGTACTACAGGTTTTGTAACAGGCCTTCAAAATAAAGATTGGAATGTAGATAATCCTGTGGCTGTATCTGGCCGCGCGGCTACAGAAGATCAATTGAAAAAGGTAAACGATAAAGTTAATACCAATAAAACTGCCATTGATAAAAATACTAGTGATATCAATACTAACAAGCAAAATATCACGAAAAATGCTGGCGATATTGCGAATAACAAAACTGATATCGCTAAAAATAAGCAAGATATCTCCAATATTAATACAAAAATTAATAAAGGCTTGAACTTTGCTGGTGATACAGGTACTGTAAGCAATAGACAATTAGGCGACACTGTAACTGTTAAAGGCGGTGCTACAGGCACATTATCCGACGGTAATATCGGTGTTGAATCCGACGGTAATGGTACATTGAATGTTAAATTAGCTAAAACATTGACAGGTTTAGATAGCGTTACAGCTGGTAATACTAAGATTGATAATGGTGGTTTGACTGTAGGTGGTAAAACATATGTATCTCCAACAGGTCTCAATGCGAATAATCAAAAGATTACTAATGTTGCTAATGGTAGCGACCCTAATGATGCAGTAAACTATAGTCAATTACAAGCTGCTATCGGCGGTACAGCTAAAGCATCCACTGTAAAAGCAAAGGATGCGAATGTAACTGTAACAGAAAGTACAAACGCAGCAGGCGGTAAGGAATATACTGTTGGTTTAGGTAATAAAATTACTGTAGGTACAGCACATCCTGTAACTGTAGACGGTGATGCTGGTCATGTAACAGGCCTTACAAATACAGATTGGAATGTAGATAATCCTGTGGCTGTATCCGGTCGCGGTGCTACTGAAGATCAGTTAAAAGCGGTAAACGAAAAAGTTAATACTAATAAGACTCAAATCGACAAGAATAAACAAGATATCGCTGATAATAAGCAAAATATCACAAATAATGCTGGCAATATTGCTCAAAACAAGCAAGACATCTCCAGTATTAATACAAAAATTAATAAAGGATTGAACTTTGCTGGCGATACTGGTAATGTAAGCAACAGACAATTAGGCGACACTGTAACTGTTAAAGGCGGTGCTACAGGCACACTGTCCGATGGTAATATCGGTGTTGTATCTGACGGCAATGGCACATTAAATGTGAAATTAGCTAAAACATTGACAGGTTTGGACAGCGTGACAGCAGGTAATACTAAGATTGATAGCAACGGTTTGACTGTAGGCGGTAAAACATATGTATCTCCAACAGGTCTCAATGCGAATAATCAAAAGATTACCAATGTTGCTGATGGAACTGTAGGCGCAGGCAGTAAGGACGCTGTAAACGGCGGTCAATTGCACGATGCCAAAAACGAATTAACTACTAATATCAATAATGCCAAAACTGAACTTATCAACAAAGGTCTTCGTTTTAACGCTGATAATAACGATGAAAAAACAAACAAACTTGGTTCTAAAGTAACAGTCAATGGTGATGACAATATCACTACTAAAATTACGCAAACTGGTGATGATACTACAATCGGCGTTAAATTGAAAAAAGATCTTAATGTTACTACTGTTACTGCTACAGATACTGTAAAAGCAGGCGGCGTAACAATGGGTAAACACGCTGATACTAAAAATTATGTGACAGGCCTTGAAAATAAGGACTGGGATGTTAATAAGTCTAACCCTGTAAGCGGTCGTGCTGCTACAGAAGATCAATTGAAGAAAATCAGCGATGTAATTAAAAGCCAAGGTGCTGCGTCTACGGACTATCGTTTAGTTGCAAATCCGGCAGTTGCAGACGGCGCCTATACAGTTGACTCTAACGGTGATGTTGACTTAACTGTTGAGGATAAAAACCATGCAGGTAGTAAAGAAACAGTTAAGATTAAGGATGTCGCATCTAAATCTAGCCTTGATAAATTAAACGATCGCGCTGTTAAGTATAATTTGGACAATAATGGTGACGTTGATAAGACAAAAGTAACTTATGAAGGTCCTACTTATGCTAATAAAACTGGTGGTACTCATGTAACAAATGTGGCGTATGCGACAGGTAACGATGGTAGCGAAGCGGTTAATGTGGATTACTTGAAAGATAAAATCAAAGATAGCGAAGATGCATTAACTAATAAAGGCTTGAAATTTGATGCTAACAATGGCGGCGTAAAAACAAATAAATTGGGCTCCAAAGTAACCGTTAAAGGGGATAACTCTAATATCATTACGGAAATCTCTCAAGACGGTAACGGTGACAGTACAATTGATGTGAAACTTGGTAAAAACCTCAATGTAGAAACGATTACTGCTACTGGTGCAAACGGTAAAGACGGTAAAATCGGTATTAATGGTAAAGACGGTGTAACAACTAACATTTCTGTTACTCGTGACGGTCAACCTGGTGTAGACGGTGCTCCTGGTACGACTACAACTCGTATTAGATACCAAAAACCTGATGGTACGAACGAAGAAGTGGCTACTTTGAACGACGGCCTTAAATTTAAAGGCGACATGGGTGCTACATCTAATGTTAAGCTTAACAAGCTAGTAAATATAACAGGTGGTGTGACAAATGCATCTGATTTGGCAACCGGAAATAATATCGGTGTTACATCTGCGACGGTTGATGCTGACGGTAATGCAAAATTACAATTGCAATTGGCTAAAAATTTAACAGGCTTGCAATCTGTAACGGCATCCGACACTGTGAAAGCTGGCACTGTAACCATGGGTAAACAAGAAGATGGTGCGAACCCTGGCAATACTGGCAACTATGTATCTGGCTTAGATAATAAAGATTGGGATATTCAAAATCCTAATATGGTATCCGGTCGCGCCGCAACAGAAGATCAGTTGAAAACAGTTAGCGACGAAGTTAAGAAACAAGGCGCTAATGCTACGGACTTCCGTTTGGCGAAAAATGCGGCTGAAGCTGACGGTGCTTACAAGGTGGATGATAATGGCAACATTGATTTGACTGTAGAGGATAAAAATCATCCGGATAAAAAGGAAACCGTAAAATTGAAAGACATTGCCTCCAAATCCAAATTGGACGATGTTATCAATAAAGGCTTGCAGTTTGATGCTAATAGTGGCGGTGTACAGACTAATAAACTTGGTTCCAAGATCACTATTAAGGGTGAAGGTACTGATGCTGATAATAACTACAGCGGTGAAAACCTTAAAACTTTCATCAAACAGGATCAAAATGGCAATACAATTGTCGATGTGAAGATGAATAAGAACCTTAAAGCTGAAACTGTGAAGGTCGGTAAAGGTGATAAAGATGGTGTAACTATCACTGGCCCTGAAGGCCCGAACGGCTTAGACGGTAAGGTAGGTGTTACTGGTAAAGACGGGAAACCTGCTGTATCTATGTTCGGTAAAGATGGCGTAGGCCATATCGGCTTGACAGGCCCTGCAGGTACAAATGGGGTGAACGGTACAAGCGGTATCGACATGTCCGTGAAGAATGGCTACGATGATGATACTAAAGGCGTTAAAGGTGCAAAAGGCGTAGACGGTGTTGATGGTATCACTCGTATTGTTTACCAGGACAAAAACGGCGAACATCAAGTGGCAACCATGGATGATGGTATGCTCTACGGCGGCGATACAGGCAAGGTGATTGAAAAGAAACTTAACAATAAAGTGAATGTTAAGGGTGGTATCTCCGATGAAAGCAAATTAGCTGCTGAAGATAACATCGGTGTTGTTTCTGACGGTTCCGATACATTGAAATTGCGCTTGGCGAAAGAATTGAAAGGCTTGACGTCTGCTACTTTCACAAACGGTGGCAATAATACTGTTATCAATGGTGATGGTATGACAATCAATCGTGCTGGCGGCAATGCAGTAAGTCTTACAAAAGACGGTCTAAATAATGGCGGTAACAAGATTACAAATGTAGCTGACGGTACGGACCCTAACGATGCGGTTAATAAATCTCAATTGGATAAAGCTACAGCAGCTGCATCCACAACGGTATC
>NZ_JAGZIJ010000003.1:0-175077 GCF_018366295.1 Veillonella parvula | reverse complement strand
CAATTTAGAAATACTGCTACCATGGGCGGTTCTGTAGCAAGTAAATTTGGATTCTCAGATATCATTCCTGCTTTATTGGCAGTGCATGCAGACATCGTTACCTTTAAAGGTGGTCGTATGTCCATGCAAGACTATATGACATATAGAGAACGTGATATTCTCGTGGAGATTCGCATCCCTAAAGTAGATGCAGCTGTAGCTGTTGAAGCACTTCGCATCTCTCGTGGTGATTTCCCGTTGTTGACAGGTGCTCTTCGCCATGATGAAAAAGGCGTTGAATTGTATATCGGTACAAGACCTGGTGTACCTCAATTAGCTGTTAAAGCAAGTGCTTTGCTTTCAGAAAAAGGATTATCTGCCGCAAAAGAGGCAGGTCAATTGGCATCTGAAGAACTAGTGTATCAATCTAACTCTCATGCGTCCAAAGAATATCGCATGGAAATGGTAAAAGCAATGGTTCAACGCTTAGCTAAGGAGGTGGCACAATAATGGAACTCGTACTTAATATTAATAACAAAAATGTAACTGTTAATGTGCCAACTGATGAGATGTTACTAGACACATTGCGTAATCTTGGCTATTACAGTGTCCGCTGTGGCTGTGATACCACAAACTGTGGCCTTTGTACTGTATGGGTGGATGACGAAATTATTTTGTCCTGTGCTTATCCTACATTTCGTGCGCCAGGCCATAAGATTACTACATTAGAAGGTTTACAAGAGGAAGCTGAATTATTGGCGGCTTGCATCGCAAGTGAAGGCGCAGATCAGTGTGGTTTTTGTACAACCGGCATGATGATGAGTGCTATCAATTTGAAACGCAAAAATCCAAAGGCTAGCGATGATGAGATTCGCGAATACCTCATAGGTAACTTATGTCGCTGTACTGGTTATGAATCACAACTTCGAGGAGTTCGTAAATTCTTAGAAGGAGGCCTATAATGATGAACAAGCATATTGGTAAGTCCTATGACAAAGTTGACTCCAAAGGTATTTTGTCTGGTAAACCGTCTTATACTGGCGATTTTGTTCCCAAAGATGCGCTCGTTATTAAGGCTCTTCGTAGTCCTCATGCTCAGGCGCGCATCAAATCTATTGATACATCTAAAGCCAAATTGATTCCTGGCGTAGAAGCTATTTTTACTTATGAAGATGTGCCTAATACGCGATTCACATTAGCAGGTCAAACATATCCAGAGCCATCCGCTTATGATGCGCTCATCTTGGACCCTGTAGTTCGCTATGTTGGAGACGAAGTTGCTCTCATCGTAGCAAAAGATGAGGCTACAGCGCTTAAAGCAATGCCGCTTATCAAGGTTGAATACGAAGTACAGAAACCTGTACTTGATATGCACACTGCTATCGATCATGAAACTATAGTACATCCTGAGGATGATATTCATAACAATATCCCTGTAGGTCAAGATTACAAACGTAATATTTGCGTATCCTATCACAAACGGGTAGGAGATGTGGAAGCAGAACTTGCTAAATGTGATTACGTGGCAGAAGGTACATACTTTGACCAGGCTACACGCCAAACAACGATGGAACCATTCCAAAGTTTTGGATATATAGATGCGCTAGGTCGTGTAGTTATCGTATCCTCTACGCAAATCGTATTCCATGTACGCCGTCACATCGCTCGTGCACTCGGTATTCCGGCTACAAAAGTCCGTGTAATTAAGCCTCGTATTGGCGGTGGCTTCGGTTCTAAACAAACGGCTTGTACAGAAATTATGACAGCTTTCGTAGCGTGGACATTGAAAAAACCTTGTTATCTTTTATACGATCGTACAGAAGCACAAACTTGCTCCACTACACGTCATGCTCGTGAATGGAAAATTCGTGTAGGTGCTACGAAAGATGGCATTATTAAAGTTATTGATATGGACTCCATCACAGCCGCTGGGGCACATGCAACTCATTGCTTCACTACTACAACGGCTGGTGAACATAAATCTGTACCGTTGTACAACAAAGCGACTGCTGTTCATTATGGTACAGAAGGTGTGTATACTAACCAAACTCCGGGTGGTGCTTTCCGTGGGTACGGTGCAACAGAAGCCTTGTGGCCATTAGAATGTGCTGTTAACCAATTGGCTGACAAAATGGGGATTGATCCAGCTGAACTACGTCAGAAGAACTTAATAGCGGAAGGTGAACAAAGCTTAGTATATGCTCCAGATGAATATCTTGATTCTGGTCTTTTCCAAGATACTGTAAATCGTGTAAAAGAAATGGCTCGTTGGGATGAACGCCCTCATTCTTGGGACATCGATGAGCGCTATCGCGGTGGACTTGGCATGGCTTTAGCACTACAAGGCTCTGGTGTCGCAAATATCGACGTAGCATCTGTTGAAATCCGACTTGGTGACGATGGCAATTATACATTGTATACTGGATCTTCTGATATGGGCATGGGGTCTAATACCGTATTAACTCAAATGGCCTGTGAAGTAATAGGTTGTCCTATGGAATATATGACTGTTATTGAATCAGATACAGATATCGTACCATTCGATCCAGGGTCCTACGCATCTAGTACAACCTATGTAACGGGTACTGCTGCTAAGATGGCTGCAGAAGAGTTACGCACTAAGATTATTGCTAAATTTGCTCAATTCTTTGAAACCGACGTTGAGAACGTTGACTTTGACGGCGTTGTAGCTACCACGAAAGACGGCTCCAAAACAATGGATATCCATCAATTGGCACCAAAATTATTAGTTGGTGCTAATGCGGAGCAATTGTCTGGTTTCGCTACATGGGGCAGTCATACGTCTCCACCTCCATTTATGGCATCTATTGCTGAGGTAAAGGTAGATAAACAAACCGGTAAGGTTATTCCTCTTCATTTCTATTCTTGTGTTGATTGCGGTACTGTTATCAACCCTAAATTGGCTCGCGTTCAAGTTGAGGGTGGTGTGGTACAAGCTATCGGGATGGCTTTATATGAAGATGTACGCTATTCCAACAATGGTCGTTTGGAAACAAATAATCTTATGACTTATAAAATCCCAACCCGTCAGGATATTGGTGAATTACATACAGACTTTGTAGAATCTTACGAGCCTACAGGTGGCTTCGGAGCTAAATCTATTGGTGAGGTTGTCATCAATACGGGGTGCCCTGCTATCCAACATGCCATTAAAAATGCAGTTGGTGCGGATATTCGTACATTACCTATGACACCTGAGAAGGTATTTATGGCTATGGACGAGAAATATAAAGTATAGAGATTTCTAGTTCCTTTTACTTTCTAAGGAGGCCTGGTTCTATGACATCACAAACATCCTATTGGAATCGATTGATTCAGCCGGGAATCGTTGCCCTTGTTGGGGCAGGCGGTAAAACGACTGTGCTTTCAAAACTAGTAGAATATGGACGGCTGAAAGGTCAGCCAATCGTAGTTACGACTACAACTCGACTCTATGAATCTCAGGTGGCTCATTATGAACCGATTTATACTCGTAATATTAATGAAGCTGATGAGTATTGTACTGACCGACTTTTACGTGGCTATTGTGGTGCGTGGTTCGCTGGAATTACAGGAACAAAAGTAGACTCCTTAGATTGTGATCTTATCGATGGTTTAGCCAAGTTACATCCAAATTGGCAAGTTGTTGTAGAAGCCGATGGGGCGAAGGAAAAATGGCTCAAGGCGCCTAAGACGACTGAGCCTGTCATTCCATCTCTTACAAAGACTACGATTGGTCTCGTAAATCTACAAATGCTAGGGGCCCCATTAGATGATGAGCACGTACATAATATCGAGCTCGTTCAAGATATCGTAAAACGCGATATGGGGGCTATTGTAACTCCGCGTATGTTGGCTGATCTTGTTTTGCATAAACAAGGTTTATTCCAATATAGTAAAGGCAAGAAAATATTGTTCTGTACTGGTTATGAAACAGTGCAACATCGCATTATCGATGATTTTATTGATCATATTGTTGATAGCGATATTACGGCTATCATTTTGGCTGATGGATATAAAGCAAGTTGTGAAATCCGTCGCATTATTCAATGTCGGTAGGTACTCATGACTATTATGAAAGCAAATTGTGATACCGCTTTTATTCCCATGAGAGACCCCATAGACCGTCGTCCTTTGCATATTGGCATTGTCCTCCTTGTGGGAGGGCAATCCAAGCGCATGGGATGTAATAAGCAACTCTTACCATGGCGTGGTAAGACTGTTCTAGATGCGGTCTGTGGGGCTCTTCAATGTGGATGGGGTGGACAGGTAGTTTCAACTATGTCCTGTAAACTACCTTTTGTGGCGGTTACTGGTGATGATCATGAGAAACTAGAATCTATTGTCACAAGCTATGGTTTTGAGGCGATTCGAAATGACCATCCTGAACTGGGGCAAGGAGTATCCATAGCGTTGGGATTACATCATTTGGTGAATACGGCGCCCATACCGCTAGACGGTATTCTCTGTTCAGTAGGGGATCAACCACTTCTGACGAGTGCTGTTGTACATGAGGTCATTAGTGCATTTAGTGATAACTTTCATCCGAAAACTATCGTTGTTCCACATTATGGGGCGAATTGTCATTCGGGAAATCCCGTTCTCTTTGGTTCCCATTGGTTTGATTTTTTACAACAGATTCAAGGGGATCAAGGCGGTAAGACCATTATTCGTGGTGAGGGTCAAGCCCATGTCGTGAAATTATGGATTAGTGATGATGTTGGCGACGATATTGACACACCCGATGATTTTGAGCGTTTGAAACATCGTGAAAGTGAGGCATTATGAAACCATTGGTACTTATGCGTGGAGGTGGAGACATCGCTTCCGGTGCTGTATATAGATTGAGACGGGCGGGCTATCCCGTTGTAATTAGTGAAATAGCGATTCCTACCATGATTCGCCGCGAAGTATGTTACGGTAATGCGGTTCATCGTGGAGAAATGATTTTGGAACGTTTTGTTGCTCGTCATGTGTCTATTGGTGAAGTGAAGGATACATTGGCACAGAAAATCATTCCCGTTGTCACTAGCTCATATGAGGAATTATTGGACACTTTAAAACCAGAGATTGTAGTCGATGCTATTTTGAGTAAAAAGAATCTTGGAACAAAACGAGATGATGCAGAGCTCGTTATAGGTGTTGGCCCTGGATTTACTGCTGGAGAAGATGTAGATGTGGTCATTGAAACGATGCGTGGCCATTCATTAGGTCGCTGTATCTATGATGGGCCGGCTCAACCTAATACAGGTATCCCTGGAAATGTAGGTGGCTACACTCATGAGCGCGTTATCCATTCTCCAAAGGCTGGACTATTTACAGCAAAACGGCATATTGGGGATTCTGTACAAGCCAATGAGGTGATTGGTTATGTTGATGAAGAACCAGTCCGAGCTAAAATTACAGGCATTCTACGAGGAATTTTAAAAAGTGGGCTCATCGTATCAGATCATTTTAAGTTGGCTGATGTGGATGCTCGTTGTGAAGAGTCTCATTGTTATAGTATTTCAGATAAATCCCTTGCTGTCGGTGGAGGTGTATTAGAGGCTGTTACCGCTTGGGATTATGAAAGGAATCTAGATGGAAACAATTTATGATGTGATGAAAAATCGTCTACAGGTTACTGAAACTACCGTGATGGTTACAGTTCTATCCGGTCCTCGTCAAGGGGATAAGACTATTTATGCTGAAGATGGAAGTGTTCTATACGGAACTCCTATTGAAGGATTTACTGTAGATAAAGCAAAGCTAAATTCTCTCTGCATGGTAGGCGAAATGGAGTGTTTCGTACAACCTGTAGAAAATGATCCGTCAGTTCTCGTATTAGGCGCAGGTCATGTTAGCCGAGCTATTACTGATTTGCTGTTGTTTATTGGCTGTCGTGTTACAGTTGTAGATGACCGTCCAGAATATGTAGTTCCTGAATTCTTTGATGAACGTGTTACACGTAAGTGCTTACCTTTAGAAAACTTCAAGAATGATTTACCTCTTGATGAATATAATGGCTTTATCATTGTGACGCGTGCTCATGAGTACGATAATATATGTTTAGAACAATTGCGTGGTTACTTGCCTACGTATATGGGTGTTATGGGTAGCCAAAAACGCATTCATCATGCTTTTGAAGTGTTGCGTGAGCAAGGTTGGACCCAAGATGAGTTAGATATGATTTATGCTCCAATTGGTCTAGACCTTGGTGCACAAACACCTGAGGAGATTGCATTATCTATCGTTAGTGAATATTTGGCAGTGGTACGTGGTAAAAAAGGCGGCTCATTGCGGAAAGGTAGAGTGATCCATGAATCGTGAGTTTATTGAATATCTTAGTGAACGTAAAAACGAAACCTTAGCAGTAGCGACTATTTTATATACTCGTGGATCCACACCTCGTAAAGCTGGTACATCTATGGTTGTATTTCCTGATGGATCTATTTTTGGCACTATTGGCGGCGGTCGTGCAGAAAATGAAATCCGCCTAAGTGCTGTGGACTCCTTGAATAAAAAAGAAGCTCACCGTCGTATTGATGTTCTCCTTGATGATGACGTAGCTGTTAAAGAAGGCATGGTCTGTGGTGGCCAAATGGATGTATGGATTGAAACACAAAACATCTAATAAAATCTCATTCAGCGTTTGTTTATAAATTTACAGTACTCTCAAAATGAGTTAAAATATAAGGTACAGTCAAAGAATTGATTGTACCTTATTATTTTGTATAAGGAGCTATTTTTATGCATATTGACGCACTTATACATACCTTTAGGCTTCTTGATATTGTTGATATCATAATCGTTGCCATTGGTATTTACTATTTATATAAATTGCTTAAAGATACGAGGGCCGTTTCTCTTTTAAAAGGTCTCGTCATGTTGGCAATTTTAAATTTATTGAGTCATTTATTAAATCTATACGTTATCAACTGGATTTTGCAACAAAGTATGACCGTTCTTCTCTTTGCGTTACCGGTTGTATTCCAACCAGAATTGCGTCGTGCTCTAGAACAATTGGGGCGTGGACGAATTTTCAGCAAGGCACAAAATGTAAACGAAGAAGAAATGGATATGGCCATTAATGAAGTAATGGCTGCGGCTCGCGTTATGTCTCGTGAACATACGGGGGCACTTATCGTTTTTGAACGTGAAGTAGGTCTCAATGACTTTGTAGATACTGGTATTCTTATCGATGCTGTATTGAGCCGCGAGTTGATTAAAAATATCTTTGTTCCTAGTACACCGCTTCATGATGGGGCCTTGATTATTCGTGATGGGCGAATTCGTGCAGCAGGCTGTTTGCTGCCGTTGACTGAGGACCGCACATTGAGTACTGAACTAGGTACACGTCACCGTGCAGCTATTGGCTTGTCTGAGCAAACTGACGCTGTTGTAATAGTTGTCAGTGAGGAAACAGGGACCATTTCTTATACATATGGCGGTCATATTTATCGCCATTTACCAGAGGATCAAATTAAAGAGGCATTGCGCACCTTTATGGAACGCCCTCGTCAAACCATTACTAGTATGTGGAAATGGAGGGCAAATAAATGATGATTCATTTGAAACGCAATTGGCCTGCTAAATTATTATCCTTGTTAGCAGCTATCGTCATGTGGTTCTTTATTATGCGCGATCAGAACCCTGTGATGGAAGTAACCTACACAATACCTGTACAGGTTCAAAATCTCAATTCTGGCTATATCATAGAAGATGCACCAGATGTGGTCCGTGTTGTTCTGGCTGGTCCACGAGATACCATTATGTCTATGAAATCAGATAATTTACGAGCTTATATTGATGCATCCGGTGTAAAACCAGGTCAAAATAATGTAACTATTAATTTTACTCCTCCGGCAGGAATGAATCTTGTGGAGGTTAAACCAGATACCATCACCATCAATGTTGATGAATATGCAGAGAAAACGATTCCTGTTGAAATAGTTCCAATCGGTAAGTTCTCTGATGATATTGCTTTGAAATCGGTAACGATTGTGCCGAAAGAGGTAACTGTTTCTGGTCGTAAGCAACAAGTTAATGCAGTGAGCAAGGTTGTCATGAAAGTCAATGTGGCTGGTCAAACGAAGAACTTTAGCGCTGTTAGTACCTTAGAAGCTTGGGATACGGCAGGTAATGTACTAGATGTACATATTAATCCAAACCAAGGTCAAGCACAATATGAACTTAACTTATTACGTAAAGAAAAGGCGGTTCCTATTACTGTTCCGACTGTTGGTACAGTAGCAGAGGGTTATGAAGTTAAATCTACGTCTGCTACACCAACGCAACTAACGGTTACTGGTCGTGAAGAAATGATTGATTCCGTTACAGAAATACAAACAGAACCTATTGATGTGTCGGGTGCTACTGAAACTGTACAGGGTAACTATAATTTAGTATTACCGAATGGTGTTAATAGCAATACCACAACGGTACGGGTGAAAGTAGAAATACAAAAGAAAGTACTTAATGGATGATAAGTTTTTTATGAGGCTTTGAAATCTTGCGATGAAGACCCTAATAGAGTGAATATTTCTCTATTAGGGCCTTTTTATGATTTATATATTAGCTTTTATAGTAGTGTTGTATAATAAAGATGTATAACTATTTTCTTACAGATCAAGTGGTAAAGAATTTTGGTCAAAGATTAAAGAAGTAGGCTCGCCTAAAAGGGAGGCTTTAATAGGAAAGATATGATTAGAATAATAAATCTCCGCGTAGCTGTTACGGTTAAGTCGGATATCAAAAGTATTGTAGAAAAGAAATATCCCCCGTTACGTGGCGCTATCGAAACGATTCATGTTGTTCGACGTGCCGTAGATGCTCGTAAGAAGCCAAACATTGTTTTTGTATATACTCTATTCATTGAGGTTCATAATGAAGCTCAAGTCATGAAAAAGCTTGGTAAAGAAAAGGATGTATCTGTATTTGCTGCAGAAGATCCAGAACCTATTGTTTTTGGGTCCGTACCATTAGCTCATCGTCCTGTTGTTATGGGCTTTGGCCCTGCGGGGATGCTTGCAGCCTTTTACCTAGCTCGTGAAGGCTATCGCCCAATCGTGCTTGAACGCGGTCAAGCTGTAGATACACGTAGTCATGATGTAGAAACATTTTGGAAAAAGGGCATATTTAAACCTGAATCCAACGTACAATTTGGGGAAGGTGGCGCAGGAACTTTTTCCGATGGTAAGTTGACAACTCGCATTACCCATCCGCGTTTACATGAGATATCTAAATACTTTGTTGAGTTTGGTGCGCCTGAAGAAATATTATATAAACATAAACCTCACGTAGGTACAGATAAATTGCGTACTATGGTAAAAGCCATGCGTGAGCGCATCATCGAATGGGGTGGTGAAGTCCGTTTTGGTTCTAAGGTAACGGATTTGTTTATTGAAAATGACCGTATCGTAGGCGTTGAAGTTAATGGTAGTGAGCGTATTGATACGACTGTTGTTTTGTCTGGTGTAGGACATAGTGCGCGTGACACATACGAGATGCTTCATAAACGCAATGTGGAAATGACGGCAAAACCCTTTGCTATCGGTGTTCGTATTGAACATGATCAAGCTGTAATCGATGAGTCCCAATATGGCGTGGAACCATCTAGCTTGGGCCTCGGTGCAGCAGAATACTCCCTCGTGTACCATGATAAAGAAACAGGCCGTACTGCGTATAGCTTCTGTATGTGCCCAGGAGGTCAAGTAGTAGCATCTGCCTCTGAAGAAGGTGGCGTTGTCGTAAATGGCATGAGCTTATACGCTCGGAACAGCGGTGTTGCTAATAGTGCTATCGTGGTTAACGTAGGTCCAGATGACTTTGGTACTCATCCATTAGATGGCGTTGCATTCCAACGAGAATGGGAACAAAAGGCCTATGAGTTGGGCGGATCTAATTTCCATGCACCTGCACAAACAGTAGGGCAGTTTTTAGGGCTTTCACAAGCACCTAGTGTACAAAATAGTATATATAGCTACGAGCCAGGTGTCGTGAATTGCGATTTACATGATTGCTTGCCACCGTTCGTCACATCCGTATTAGAGCGGGCCTTGCCATACTGGGGTCGTCGTATCCGTGGATTCGATAATCCTGCGGTGTGTATGACAGGCGTTGAAACGCGCACCTCTGCACCGCTTCGTATGGGACGCAATGAAGAACGCATTTCTCCTACTGTAGGAGGTTTCTATCCTATGGGTGAAGGGGCTGGCTATGCAGGGGGAATTATGAGTGCTGCCCTTGATGGCGCGGAAACAGCCATTTTATGTATGGCAAAATACGCTAAACCTAATTAGTGGGGAATTATACTGATGAATTGAATTACAGTATAGATTCATACTATTTATGTAATATAGATGTGACTTTATAGTAGGTATGCTTTCTATATTGTGATATAATACACAACAGTAATTATTGAAATGATACACACGGTAGATATATAGACTTGTGAAACTTTCACAAATCCTTAGAGGAGGATAATTATGGCTCGTTTATTTGGTACAGATGGTGTACGTGGTGTTGTTAATGAGTTTTTAACGCCAGAATTAGCCTATCATTTAGGTCGTGCGGCAGGAACGCATTTTGGTAAGGAAAAGGAACATCCTACGTTCTTGATTGGTCGCGATACGCGAATTTCTGGTTCTATGCTTGAAAGTGCATTAGCAGCGGGCATTTGTTCTGTTGGCGGTAATGTAGTGATTGCAGGCGTTATCCCAACTCCAGCAGTAGCGTACCTTGTACGTCAACAAGGGTTTGATGCGGGTGCTGTTATTTCTGCATCTCACAATCCATATCCAGATAATGGCATTAAATTCTTTGATAGCAATGGCTATAAATTACCTGATGAAGTGGAAGATGAATTGGAAAAATATGTTCGTCAAAGTGCAGATAATGAATTAGCACGTCCTACAGGGGATGGTATAGGTAAAATTGAGTTTAATAGTAACTTGGCTCATTTATATGCTCACTTTGTACGTCACACAATTGATACGTCCCTTGAAGGGTTGACTATCGTTTATGATGGTGCCAATGGTGCCGCGTCTAGTGTAGGTCCAGAAATTTTGTCTGGACTAGGGGCTAAAGTCATCAATATTAATGTGAATCCAGATGGCTTGAACATCAATCATCACTGTGGTTCTACGCATATCGAAGGATTGCAAGTAGCTGTGCAACAATATAATGCAGACCTTGGTATTGCTAATGATGGCGATGCTGACCGCTGTTTATTGGTTGATGAAAAAGGTCAAGTTCTCGATGGCGATCAAATTATGTTGTTATGCGCTCTTAAGTTGAAAGAAGAAGGCAAACTTAAAGGTGATACCATAGTTGGTACCGTTATGAGTAATATCGGATTCCATAAAGCAGCAGAAGAACTTGGTATGAAAACGGTTTCCACTGCTGTTGGTGATCGGTATGTATTGGAATACATGCGTGAACATAATCTTTCCATTGGTGGTGAACAATCTGGTCACGTAATCTTCTTAGATCACAACACCACTGGTGACGGTATGTTAACAGCTGTTCAAGTGGCGGCTCTTATGAAGGAGAAAAAGAAACCTCTTTCTGAGTTGGCGGGCATTATGACAAAATACCCACAAGTTCTTGTAAATGTTCGGATCGCTACAAAAACTGGCTGGGAAGACAATGACCTTATCAAAGCTGCTATCGTAACAGCTGAAGGAGAGCTCGGTGACGAAGGTCGCGTACTTGTACGTGCCTCTGGTACAGAACCACTCATTCGCGTTATGGCAGAAGGTCCAGACCAAGAAACATTACAATCATTATGTGAAGAAATCGCTGATATTATCGGTAGAGAACAAGGGTTAGCTGAATAACTCTTGATGAGTAGTTTGATACCATTCCGTTTGGTTCCATTCTACAACTTTTATATTAAAAGTATACCCTCCTATATATGTCCCTTTGCTCCGTCCTACGTAAAGTCGCTGCAGGAGCATATATAGGAGGTTTAGAGATAAGTGATATTTAAAATTGAATAATCATAATGAATAATCTTTTTATTTTGGTTTATTCTAAGTTTAGAGGGTGAAATTATGAAAACAATAGGTTTAATTGGAGGAATGAGCTGGGAAAGTACGATTACGTATTACCAAGTCTTGAATGAAACTATTAAGCAAGTTTTGGGCGGCTTACATTCAGCAAAATGTATTTTATATAGTGTCGATTTTGAAGAGATAGAAAAGTGTCAAGCAAATGGAGATTGGGATAGAAGCGCTGAAATTTTATCCGATGCTGCTCAATCTTTAGAAAAGGCTGGTGCTGATTATATTGTTATATGCACGAATACAATGCATAAAGTAGCGGATGAAATAAAAAGACATATTCACATACCTCTTCTTCATATTGCGGAAATGACTGCAGTAGAGTTGGAAAAATCAGGTATTACAAAGGTAGGTCTACTCGGTACCAAGTACACGATGCAACAAGATTTTTATAAATGTATCTTGGAAAATCGGGGGATTCATGTTGTTATACCTAACGAAGATCAAGTCGAACTTGTGAATGATATTATATATAATGAATTGTGTTTAGGTGTTATTTCTAATGAATCTAAACAACAATACTTAGATATTATTGGTGATTTGGTAAAATCTGGTGTACAAGGTGTTATCTTAGGCTGTACTGAAATTGGGCTACTTATTAAACAAGATGATACGGATATACCTTTATTTGATACTACATTGATACATGCAAAAAATGCGGCGTTGATTTCTATTGGTAGAGCATAATATAATTAGCTTTTATTTTTGTTTAAATAACATAACCCTCTATTAGATATTTTTATTCATTTTTAGAATATCTAATAGAGGGTTGTTTTTATGCAATTAGAACTAGCTAGAGACTAAAGGAAATCTTTTAACATGGTTTGAATTTATATGAGAGGAGTTACTATAGGCACGTATATAGGAAGTAATTTGTGTTATTATAGCCATATAGTCTGAAATATATTCGATAGAAAAGGTGTAATATGAAGCTTGCTATAAAAGAGTATTGGGAAAATCTTAAAGTAGAATATGAAGCTACATATAATGCGTCTATATTTAGTGATTATGATGTGCTAAAGCAATACGCAGAGCGTTTTAGAACGTATTTAATTACTTTGATGTGTGAGTATTCTAATGATGTGGATGTGGCCTGTACTTTAGCAACTGTTGAACAGGTGTTGAGGGATGAGAAAAATTCAATAGAACTATTGGAAGGGTTCCTTGAAGCTTATACTAATGAACTTAGTGATACTGATAAAGCGAGAATTTACACTAATTTGGCTTTTTATTATAACGATGAGGGAAATATAAAAGAATATGACTATCTATCTGCAGCTGTAAAGCTAAATTCTCCATATATAGAGACTTACAGAGGGTTGGCTTTATATCATTTTTCAGCTTATAGAGAGAAAGGTTCTGTAGAGGAGTTGAAGAAAAGTTTACGTGCTTTTGAAAGGGGAATAATAGTATCGAACGATTATGACATGAACTTTGGCTATGCAGTGTGTTTGTTTGAGCTTAAGGAATATGAGAAAGCAAGGGCCATTTTTGAAGAGTTATTAAAAGGCTATCCTAATAGGATGAAGTTACTAGTTTGTATTGCTTATTGTGATGTGCATTTAGGTAATAAAAAGCAAGCCCTCGATCGTTTGAAGCAAATTAAGCTTGGAGGCGATGTAGCATATCATTTAAGTAATGATGAAGTTTTTGAGTTTGATATCATTGACGCCTATTATATATTAGATGAGTATGGCCTATTCTTAGATGAATGTGAAAAGGCTAAAGAGCACTGTGATTTAAGTGATGGCCCTTATTACTTTGGTCTTTGGATTATGAAGCAACATGATATGTTCCATCGTGAAGTGGAGAAGCAACGAACAGAAATATTGGCATGCATTGAAAATGCAAAAATGGACGAAGACTTTGATAGCGAAGAAGAAAAGCAGGACTATATCAAAAGCTGGGAAGATGATTTAGAGAATCTAAATTTGTTGGAACATAAAATTAAAGATGAAAACTACAAGCCTATGGTTGAATTAAAACTATGGCCAATATATGGGTGCTATTTAATAGACTGTTTAACTCATAATTTTTAATCTGCTTATTGGTAGATTTATATAAAGATGATTTATATATTTAAACTGATATACAAGTAAGTTTAACAAATTAAAAGCACTACTTTAAATTGGAATAATTCAGAGTAGTGCTTTTGATATTATTTATCAGCCACAACAAGTTTATATCCATTCAATTGAATGTTACTGCCGGTTGTGTCTTCGTTGCTCAAGGATTTTACATAGCTGTCGCCTGTGAGTATCCAATTGGAGTCTTTGCTGAGTTTCACAGTTACTTCTTTAGCCGTGTTGTCTGTGTTTATAGCACCTACAAGGCTAGATCCATTTGTCATGTCTAGAGCGATGGTACTGATTGAATCAGCCATAATATTACCGTTTAGCTCTTGGTTAGATGTGCGGAGTGTAAGGTGACCGCCGTTCTCACCAGTTTTTCCCCAACGGGAGTCAGCAGCTGCTTTCACTAGGGTAGATGTGTTCGGCATAGAGATTGCATTGTTAGAAAGGTCTACTTCAGCAGTGGTGTTGTTTACATAGAGGAACGCACCTGTAGCGTGAGTTGTGAGTGTGTTATTCTCTGCTTTCAGACGAGCAATACCGTTTTCAGCATCACCAGAGAAGCTTTGATATAGCATGAAGCCATTATCTTTGTAGCCTGTTACATTGGAGTTTGTAAGAGTTATGGAATTTTTACCTTCTACGACGCCAATTTCACTGTTATTCGCTATGCCGTTGACATTGTTTACCATAATATTACCCGTAGAGTAGATAACAGGACTGCCTTCGCCAGATGTCGTAAGTTTTGCCGCTTCTGCGGTGATAGTGCCTTCTCCGCGATCTGTAGCAAGTGTAGCAGAGTGAGCCCCTTCAGTAGTGATAGTTAGGTTTTTGCCATTTACAGTACCTTTGTAAGTAGCATCTAAACCACGAGAGGAATCGCTTTTTGTGTGAATATTAGTATTTTCTACGTTGATAACCGAGCCTTCACCAGTGGCAAAGACTGCATTAGAACCTTTAGAGTTAGATGTAATATTGCTACCCTTGATGTTAATTTGGCTACCCTCGATACCGAGGACTACTGCATTTTGACCACGGAAATTGCTATTGTCATCGCTTGTAGTGTCGCCTGTTTTATCGAAAACGCTATTTTCAATATCAATTACCGCTTTATTTTTACCGATGAAAGCATTCTGATCGGCCGTTGTGTTTGTCATCGACTCATGTGCAATGGATTTGTTTTCTGTAACGATAGTTGTGCCTTTGAAAGTATTAGGATCTACTTCGGATTGTGGTTCCATACCATTAGGAGCACCGTTTGGAGATGTGCTTCCTTGTGCGGATGGTACTGTTTTGGTTTGCTCTGTTGTGGTTACAACTGCGATGTTAGTGTTAGGCTGAGTTTCTGCTGCTAAGGTTGGAATGATAGCTAACGTTGATAGGGCAGCACCAAGGACTGCAGGTAATACCCAACGGCGTAACTTTCTATAGGACAAACTATTTTTTCTATTTTTATGTTTCTTTTTAATCGTTGTTTTATTCATGATTAATATCTCCCAAATTATATACATACATTTTGAAAATACAACAAAATCTAATTGTGTAAAATTTAGAATGATAGAAGTATAATTTCTTACAATGAAAAGGACGTGAAGCATAGAAACAATCTTTTTTATTCCTTTTGAATTATCTGAGGTGGTTTACTTTTTATCGATTTTTTTAGTATAATATACCTCAGTACATATTTTATTTTGTACTG
This sequence comes from Veillonella parvula, assembly GCF_018366295.1. Taxonomy (GTDB): domain Bacteria; phylum Bacillota; class Negativicutes; order Veillonellales; family Veillonellaceae; genus Veillonella; species Veillonella parvula_P. Next base: position 159,283 of record NZ_JAGZIJ010000003.1, on the reverse strand, counting down.
ATTCTGCCATATATCACAGAAAGGAATTCCGAATTCGTAAAGGCGAATAGCGCAAGTACCCACGAAGGCAGTCGTTAGGGTAGACGAGGTGAAGAGTGATCGAGTCATCAGCGGATGCTCTTCCGGCATATTCAAGTCGTAACAGGTATTAAAAAGCCCATCGGTAACGATGGGGACAAAGTATATCTGAATGAATTGTATTGAATTAATAATTAATACATTAAATAGAATATTAATCTAGAACATTAATTAGTTAGCCTTAGTTTTTGCTGGGGCTAGAAATACCCCCAGTTATAGGAGGATATACTCATGTGCGGTATCGTAGGATACATTGGCTTTAATCAAGCATCTGATTTCTTGTTGGACGGTATGGCAAAGTTAGAATACCGTGGTTATGACTCTGCAGGTATTGCTGTTATCGGTCCTGAAAATGTTATTAAAATTCAAAAAAAGGTAGGCCGTCTCTCCAATTTAGAGACTATCGTGAAAGCGGATCCTAATGAAGGAACTGTAGGTATTGGACATACTCGTTGGGCTACACATGGTCGTCCATCCGATATGAATGCGCATCCTCATGCATCTGAAGATGGTAAATTTGCCGTTGTACATAACGGTATTATTGAAAACTATATGCCTTTAAAAGAGGAACTCATCGCAAAAGGATATCATTTCAAATCTGAAACGGATACAGAGGTGGTTGCACATTTATTGGAGGACATGTACGATGGCGATTTTGTCGGTACTGTTCGTCGTATGCTGAATCGTGTAGACGGTGCGTATGCTCTCGAAATCATCTGTGCCGATGAACCGGATAAAATCATTTGTACAAAGAAAGAAAACCCTTTGGTTATCGGCCTCGGCAAAGGGGAAAACTTTGTTGCTTCCGATATTCCAGCTATTATTAATTACACACGTGACACATATATTTTAAGCGATGGCGAATTAGCTATCGTAACTCGCGATAATGTATCCGTATTTGACCGTGAAGGAAAAGCTGTTGATAAAGAGGTATTCCATGTTAACTGGAATGCGGAAGCAGCAGAAAAAGGCGGTTATGAACACTTTATGTTGAAAGAAATTCATGATCAACCTAAGGCTGTTCGTGATACATTTGGTACACATATTTCTGAAGACGGTAAGACAGCTATCTTTGATGAGTTGAATTGGACTGCTGAAGATGTGGCAGCTTTCAATAAAATTCTCATCGTTGCATGCGGTACTGCATACCATGCAGGGCTTGTAACAAAACAATATATTGAAAACTTGGCGCGTATTCCAGTTGATGTGGAAATCGCATCTGAATATCGTTACAGCAACCCGTTGACTGATGATAAAACATTATGTATCGTTATCAGCCAATCCGGTGAAACATCCGATACATTGGCGGCCTTGAAGGAAGCTAAACGCCTTGGTGCCAAATCCTTGGCTATTACCAATGTTGTTGGTTCCAGCATTTCTCGTGAAGCGGATAACAAAGTTTACACATGGGCTGGTCCTGAAATTTCTGTAGCGTCCACAAAAGCGTACACTACTCAATTAGTAGCAGGCTTGTTGTTCGCTGTATACCTTGGCCAATTAAACGGCAAAATGAATCCAGCTGTAGGCGAAGAAATTCTTAGCGGCGTTAAAAACTTACCATCCTTGATTCATGAAATCTTTGAAGTAGACGAAGATATGAAAGCCTTTGCAAAACATTATGGCTTCAAATCTGATGCGTTCTTCTTGGGTCGTGCTATCGACTACGCAGTAGCGATGGAAGGGGCTTTGAAATTGAAAGAAATTTCTTACATCCACGCTGAAGCATATGCAGGTGGCGAATTGAAACATGGTACATTGGCTCTTATTGAAGAGGGCGTACCTGTTATCGCATTGGCTACACAAGAGGATGTTTATGACAAGATGATCAGCAACATCCGCGAAGTAAAAGCGCGTGAAGCTATCGTAATCGGCATCGGTATGAAAGGTGACGAAGAATTATCTAAACACGTTGACCACACAATCTATGTGCCTCGTGCAAATAAATTCATCGCTCCAATTTTAGCGGTTGTACCATTGCAATTATTGGCGTACTACGCAGCGATTACTCGTGGTGCAGACGTAGACAAGCCACGTAACTTGGCTAAATCTGTAACCGTAGAATAATATATATAACCAACAGTGCTTCGGCACTGTTGGTTTATTTCAATATAGGGAGACTATTATGGCAGTTATATTTTCCGGCATCCAACCAAGTGGGGAGTTAACACTTGGTAACTATTTGGGGGCTTTACGTAATTTTTTAGACTATCAAGATACTGATGAGTGTTACTATTGCATCGTTAACCAACATGCGATTACTGTACCGCAAGATCCAAAAGAGTTATTCCAAAATACTCGTAATTTGGCTGCGTTGTACCTCGCTGTTGGTCTCAATCCTAAAAAGGTAACATTGTTCGTACAATCCGAAGTGCCTGAGCATGTTAAGCTCGGTTGGGTTATGCAATCTATTAGCTATGTTGGCGAATTAGAGCGTATGACTCAGTACAAAGATAAGTCTCAAAAGCAAGGTGACTCTATTCCTACAGCGTTGCTTACGTATCCACCATTGATGGCGGCGGATATTCTGCTATATGGTACGAATTATGTTCCTGTAGGTGAAGACCAAAAGCAACACCTTGAGTTGACTCGTAATTTAGCAGAGCGTTTTAACCGTAGATTCGGTGAAACTTTCGTAGTACCTGATATCAAGGTCGGCGAAGGTGGTGCTCGTGTCATGAGCTTACAAGAGCCAACCAAAAAAATGAGTAAATCTGACGACAACCAAAATGCTACAATTCGTCTTTTGGATGCTCCAGATTTGATTGTGAAAAAATTGAAACGCGCTCAAACTGATTCTGATAATGCAGTGCGTTATGATAAAGAGAATAAACCTGGCATTTCTAACTTGATGGGAATATACCGTGCCATTACGAAAGACAGCTACGAAGCTATCGAAGAAATGTACGCTGGCAAAGGTTACGGTGTATTTAAATCCGATATTGCCGATCTATTAGTAGCAACTCTTGAACCAATTCAACAACGTTACAACGAATTGATTACAAGCCCTGAATTGGATGTAATCCTCGATGAAGGGGCTGCTAAGGCGCATGCTAAAGCAAGTACAATGTACCGTAAGGTAGAGCAAGCTATGGGCTTGTGCCGTAAATAAAATCATATAGTAGACTTTCAATTTGTGAGGTAAACCATGACGAAACAAGAGGCGATGGAACGCTTTTCATCAGGTGCCGTACAACAGAGCTTAGAAATACATCGCGGTATACAGTGGACCGGTCGCATCATCGGTCTAGTTGCGTGTGCGTTGATTGTAAAATATATGCCCTCAGACTGGGCGGAACGTGTATGGTATTATCTGTTGTTGCTCGTGATATTATGGACCCTTCATAGATTAGGTGAAAGTCAAGCTTTTATCTGTGAAAAGGGCCTCGTGTTAAAACGTAGGCCTTTTTCTGTGAAAGAATACTTTCACAGTTTATTCTATGGGGATGAATATTTCGTCTTTGTTGATTATGAGCATATTATTGGATTCACTGAGGAATGGCGTGAGTTGCAAGCAATGAATGGTCATGGTGGGATTTATGTGATACCACTTGATCTGCATCAGGTGGCGTACAAGGATAAAATGGCGATGATTGAGGCCATTCATAAACATACGCAGTCATAAAGCATAAGCACTAAGCGTCATATAATATAGGCATACAGAAAGATAAAGCAAATGAATCTAGAATCATAAAATGTATATGTGGAGAATCTGTAAGATAAGAAACTCAAAAATTCATCAAATTAACTATTTACAACTTTAATTAACTAAAGTATAATACAATCATTAAGTACGGAATCTAAATCTATATTGAACATATTATTAAGTGGTAAATAGGCGATAATCGCCGTGGAGGATAGTTATGAATTGGAAAAAGATGATGGCCGTGGGCCTTGCAGCTGTATCTATGATGGCATTTGTAACAGGTTGTGGTGGTGACACTAAAAAAGCTAATACAGAATTGCCTAAGAAAGTTGTTATCGGTTTAGATGATAGTTTCCCTCCAATGGGCTTTAAAGATGAAAAAGGCGAAATTGTTGGCTTTGATATCGACATGGCTAAAGAAGCAGCTAAACGTGCTGGTATGGATGTAGAGTTCAAAGCTATTGACTGGTCCAGTAAAGAAGCGGAACTAAAATCTAAAAAAATTGATGCTTTGTGGAATGGCTTAACAGTCTCTCCTGAGCGCGAGAAGAATATTTTATTCTCCAATACATATATGAAGGATAAACAATACGTCATTGTTCGTAATGACGATGACTCCATTAAAGGTAAAGCCGATTTAGCTGGTAAGGTAGTAGGCGTGCAACAAGCTAGTACTGGTGAAGCAGCATTGCAAAACGATCCAAGCGGTAAGACTGTTAAAGAAACAAAATCCTATGCGGATTTTGTAAGTGCATTTATGGATCTTGGTATTGGTCGTGTTGATGCGGTTATTGCTGATGGTGTAATCGCTCGTTATCTTATGACAAAAGAACCTGGTAAATACAAAATCGTAGAAGGTACTGACTACGGCGTTGATAATTTCGCTGTTGGTTTCCGTAAAGATGATACTGCTTTGCGTGACAAAATTAATGGTATCTTAGCTGAAATGAAAAAAGACGGTACTGCTGATAAAATTGCTGAAAAATGGTTAGGCTCAGGCGCAGACTTAGATAAGAGCGATGCTAAATAGTACAATTCGTGATATACTAATAGTACTATGGTCAGTAGGTACAACTGATAATTAAAGAACGAAATGTACACTAGAGAAGCGGCCAGATGGCCCTTCTCTAGTCGTGTTTTGAAGGAGTCTTTCATGTTAGATTATTTATTGCAGATTATCCCAACCATCGCTGATGGTTTAAAGGTAACCGTATCGCTATTCTGTATTGTATGGATTTTATCTATTCCTGGTGGCATTTTAATGGCTATGTTACGTCTATCTAAATTGCCTTTAGTAGATAAGTTTGTTGATGCTTTCGTGTATTTGATGCGGGGCACACCGTTGATGCTACAAATTTTATTCGTCTATTATGCATTGCCAATCATCACAGACGGTGCCATTCAAATGGATGATGCGACGGCAGCAGTTCTTACCTTCGTATTAAACTACGCAGCGTATTTATGTGAAATATTCCGCGGTGGTATTCAATCTATCTCTCGTGGTCAGTATGAAGGGGCAAAGGTTCTTGGTTTTACCTATGCACAAACTATGCGTAAGATCATCTTGCCACAAATGTTTAAACGTGTATTGCCTCCTCTTGCGAATGAGACGATTAACTTATTGAAAGATACATCTCTCGTGTATGTATTGGCGATGAATGATATCTTGCGTATTACAAAATCTATCGTACAACGTGATTTTGATATTTCTGCATTCCTCGTGGCAGCATTATTCTACTTAATCTTTACCTTTATTTTGACGAATATCTTCAGCTACTTAGAACGAAGATTTGCTGTATACGAAGATTAATCTAATTCTATGGTAGTTTGTCATATGTAATGATGTAGCTAGTTTTATAGGTGAGATACTTTTATTTGATGTCTATAGATGCGATTTTATAGATGAGATATCTTTACTTGAGGCGCTAGTTATATACTTAATATGACGATGTAAGAGGTACTTATGACATTTGTAAATATGGAGCGTATTGAAAAACGCTTTAATAATCAAACCGTATTGCGCGATGTGTCGCTCAAAATGAATAGAGGAGAAATTGTTTCTATTATCGGACCTTCTGGTTCTGGTAAATCCACGTTTTTGCGCTGCTTAGGTCAGTTAGAAACGATTGATGGAGGCTCTATTACCGTTGATGGTACGATTCTTGCTAGTACTGAAAATGGGGTTGTAAAATACGCTTCTCCTCAAACTCAGCATGAATTATTGCTCCGCATGGGTATGGTATTCCAATCTTTCAATTTGTTCCCGCATATGACGGTATTAGATAATATTATGATTGCTCCACGTATGGTAAAAGGTATGAAAGATGACGAAATCTCACCGATTGCAGAGCAATTACTCAATAAAGTAGGATTATGGGAAAAACGAGATATGTATCCATCTCGCTTGTCTGGCGGTCAGCAACAGCGTGTAGCTATTGCCCGTGCGCTAGCGATGAATCCAGAAATTATGCTCTTTGATGAACCCACATCTGCTCTTGATCCTGAGCTTACTGGTGAGGTTCTTAAGACAATCAAACAATTAGCGGACGATCACATGACGATGATTATCGTAACTCATGAAATGAACTTTGCTCGTGAAGTATCGGATCGTGTTATCTTTATGGCTGATGGTGTTATTCAAGAAGAAGGAACACCAGAACAAATTTTTAGTCATCCGCAGAACGAAAGAACGAAAGCGTTCTTGGATAATATGTTATAGGAGGTTCTATGAAGTTACGTTTATTTGCGGCAACCTTAGCTGTCATGGCTTTGGGAACGACTTCTATTATGGCAGAAGATTTACAGAAGACGTCTGATACACCTTTATCTATTGTGGAATCTCAGAAGGATTCCGCATCTATTTTGCCAGAACAATACAAATCCTATGCTACTAAGATGAACACGGTGGTGAAGGATTACAAAAATGGTTATATGTTCTCGATTCCTTGGCGTGTAGCTGATGGCGTTATGTTAGATATGGATGTGCGTAGTGAAAGTGAACATATTCAAGGGTATTCCTTCAATTTAGCGGGCCCTACGCAAGAGGATTCCTATACAGTATCTTTTACTAAGCGCAATAATACACCACAAGAAGGAATATCTCAAAAAGAATGGAATACGACTTGGTATGGTGTACCTATTAAGGGCATGTCTAATGAGGAGTATTTAAATATCTGGCGCCAACATAGCAATAACTTTGAGCATAATGATATTGTTGGTGGGTTCTTTGCTAAGAAAGGTGCAGTTTCCGCACGCTGGGATAAGAGTACACCAAAATCTTATGCAGATATGACATCTACAGAGCCGGTTCAGTCTGTATTTGAAGCAGAATTTATCATGGAGAAAGATCCAACTCATCGGTACAATTTGTCTAGTACGTATGCACCTGTTCGTGCAGAGTTTATGGAGCTAGGTTTGATGGAGCATACAATTCCATCCTTTGAATTGATCAATAAGCGCGGTTCTAATGCTATTAAAGGGGTAAAAAAAATATTAACCGGCACAAGCGATATCAGTGTTGCAGAAGGTATCAAATTTACCTATCCAAAAGGTTTCACCCGTCTTAATGAAAAGGGTAAGATTGCTTTCACTAAACATAATATACGCCTCGACATTGAGTCCTTTACAATCCCAGTACAAGCTGTCAGCTCCGGTATGCCGACAATGATGGGCAAGCAAATGCTTGGTGACTATTATCTTAAACAATTGGTTGATGTGAACAAGGCCACGATTACTCGTTATGAAACGCATATCATTGACGGTAATGTAATGTTCTATTTGGCGGGCCATATGAAAAATCCAAATACGTCTGATACAGCTGTAGCGGAACCAGTATCCTTTGGCGCAACAATTATTCTTGGCAATGAAGGTAATGTAGCAGTAGCTCGAATGATTGGTCCATCCGGTAGTAATCTTGCTACTCAGGAACTTATAGATGTATTAGATGGTTTTAGATTGACTACTACACTTAATACAAACCAATCGTCTCAGGTTCTTTAATATACGCATAATATTCTTTTATTTGTATAATTCTGTACGATTTGTGCTATAATGTAATAAATCCTCAGAAAAAAGAGGAGTTTTCCTTGATGGTCTAGAATATATTAGTATAGGCTAAACGATATTTGATCATATCCCCTTTGAGGGATTAGGAATAGGAGGGGTTATTATGGTTACCTACAAAACTATTGTCGTACCTACTGATGGTTCTGAAAATGCTAAACGTGCGTTGGAACATGCTCTCGCTGTAGCGGATCGCAACCAAGCTGAATTGATTGTTGTTCACGTTGCAAATATTGTGTCTGCTATTTCCAATTTTGATCAAACACCAATTTCTGGTGGATATGTATCTGAGCAAATTGCTGAGGATATGGAAGAAACTGGTAAGGAAATTCTTAATGATGTAGTGAAAGAAATTCCTGCAGGCGTAAAAGTTAAAAGCGTATTTGAAGTTGGCTCCCCTGGACCTGCACTACTTGCAGTGGCAAAAAAATATAATGCTGATCTCATCGTAATGGGTAGCCGTGGTCTTGGCCCTTTGAAAGGCTTATTCATGGGTAGCGTAAGTAGCTATGTAACTAGCCACTCCACTTGCCCTGTATTAATCATTAAATAATTTATATCTTATATAGATATGATAAAAAAAGAGACTTTGGTTTCTCAAAGTCTCTTTTTTATGTTAAAAATGATATAATGTCTATATGTGTGCCATACATATTGGTGTTATACGTTAAGACGTATCGATTAGTGACATAGAAGAGCTACAAAAAAGAATGGATAGGATTAAAAAAGGGGGATTATATGACCGACAAACAAGAATCATTGCTGAAGCTAGCAGAACTGTTTAAAATCTTGGGTGATCCTACACGCCTTAAAATAGTAGAGCTATTACTAGAAAATGAAATGTGTGTTAATCACATTGCAGAAACCATGGAGATGGGACAATCTGCTATTTCTCATCAATTGCGTGTATTGCGCCAAGCACGTCTTGTTACATATCGTAAAGATGGGAAAACAGCATATTATTCTCTAAACGATGATCATGTTGAATGTTTAGTTCGCATGGGGATGGAACACGTAGCTCATCAATAATTTAAATTTTTTATAATGAACACATTTCGTCCTACTTAGGATGAATTGTGTTTTTATATTTTATATATTTTATTTGAGTTGTATTTGATTATGGAGAAGTATATAAAGTGAATCTGTTAATGAAAAATATAGGAATATTAGTGGTGTTTTTAGCTACTGTATTCTTATCAACAAAATCTATATGGGCAAAACTAATTTATTTAGATTCACTGAGCCCTTTGAATGTTCTTGTGTGTAGGGCTGTTTTATCATTACCTTTTTTTCTTATACCAATGATTCGCTTTGATTGGAATAGCGTGAATAAAAGTAAGGTTTTTAAATACTCATTTTTGGGGGCTATTCTTTATGTATCTTCATCTATAACGGACTTCATAGGATTATTATATATATCTGCCTCATTAGAACGTGCTGTTCTATTTACATTTCCAATTTACGTTTTTCTGTTATCATCAGATTTATCACGCATTACATTTTCAAAAGTAGTTTTAATTGTATCTACTGTGCTAGGATTAGCAATTATGTTTAATCCTACCGTTGATAACCACCTTACAGATACTTTAATAGGCATTTCACTAGTCTTGCTTTCTGCAATCTTTTGGGCGTTGTTTATTATTTATAGTAAGAGGGCTGTTTCGAATATTAGTTCTACTATTTTTACCAGTACTTATATGTGTATAACTACAGTACTTTTACTTCTCGGCTTTATAATTGATAGCAAAAATTTTACTACATTTTCAACACTCCAAACGCATACTATGATTTATTTAGTATTTTTGGCCATTTTTTGTTCTATCATTCCTTCATACTTGATGTCTTTTGGTCTTAAAAGAATTAATGCATCTCTTGCAGCCGTTATTAGTGCAATGGGACCAATAGTTACTTTAGCTTTAGATGTAGTTATTCTTAATCATAATTTAGCCTTGAATGAAATTATTGGTGCTATAATTGTTACAGCTTGTGTAACTTGTTTAACAAGGCTAAATGCTAAGGCATAAAAAATCACTCATAGTCATATGGCTATGAGTGATTTTTTATAACTATGATTTTTTATTTTAATATAATGGGAATAGATAATAGGCTATAGTAATAAACAGTGGCATTGTTATAGCGGATAAAATAGTTGTGCCCATTACGATTTGTGTAGCATATTCTGGATTATTCTTCATTTCAATAGCAATAAGAGACATATTGATAGCGGTAGGTACGCTGTAGGTTATGATGATAGTTTGCGCCGCTATTGGATGCATAGGTCCATAGAACATAATGAATAATATAGTAATACCAGCTGCTAGGAGTGGACTCACAACGAGCCGTAATGTGGTAGCAAGCATGACATCCATCTTAAAGAAGTTTAGCGGTGTTCTATTAATTTGAACACCCAAGGCAATCATAGCGACGCCAACGAAGGCATTGGCAAATATATTGAGCGGTGCAAAGAAGAAGAGACCGTGTAAATCGAAAGGGAGTAGGTGGCAAAGTAGTGCCAGTGGGATGGCATATACCATAGGCATGTGGAATACGACTTTTAGTGCATCCCGAGGGGTTAATCGTCCTGCTCCCGCTTGGTAGAAACCGTAGGTATTACTGCTAATAGTTTGTATGATCATGATAGATACAACACTCACTAAACCTAGATTAGCATAGGGGGTAGCACCATCGATGACATATGGAATGTTAGTAAATACAAAGATAGCAAGGGCGACACCCATATTCCCAACGTTATTAAACATAACGCAGTTTTTTAAGGTTGCAATCTTAGCCACATCATATCCTTGTATCTTACCTACCACATCTGAAAGGATGGAGTTTAGTATGAGTACACAGAGCGCACAGAATACAATCTCCAAAGTACCTGAGTTAAGTTTAGCTTCATACATCGCTCGAAATATAAAGGTAGGTAACAATATATAAAAGTTTAGTTTACTCAGCGTATATAGATCGAGTTTAAATTTTCTATCTAATATAAATCCCACGCCTATAAGTACTAAGATAGGGACCATAGAATTCATAAAAATATGGCCTACTAATTCGAATAGATTCATCATCTCACCTAGAGTTTTTCTTTAATATATTAGTTAATATATAAGGCATAATTTTAGTTTATCGTATAACTATATGTAGTAAATATACAGTTGTTTTATATAGGCTGTAAGTGAATAAGTTTTCTAAAATATTTTTATCCTTTATAGTATTATCATACCATAGTATCTATTGTTTGGGGCTTAAAAATTTATTGATTATTATTACTTATCATAATCATCAGAAATATCTATGTAGAATGTGATTTTAGTATACGATTTCAATCATTGATTTATAGTATAATATGTATATGTTGTATATGTTGTATATTTCAGTTTGTTAGTACGCGAAGTGTCTCTAGGTATTACCATGGCGTTTACAGTATGGCGTTTTAAGGGATGCACAGGAGGAATTATGAAACGAATTTTATTAGTATTAATAAGCGTTTTCATGCTTGCTTTTTTAGTAGGTTGTGGTAATGATGCAAGTAAACCAACTGAGTCAGCTAAACCAAGTACATCTGAAAAGATTACTGTACAAGCTGCAGCAAGCCTTAAAGGTGCTCTTACAGAATTGGCTGATGCTTACAAAAAAAGCCATAACTTAGCGGATGATCAAATCGCTATTAACTTCGCTGGTTCTGGTACATTACGTCAACAAATCGAACAAGGTGCACCAGCTAGTTTATTTATTTCTGCTGACGAGAAAAATATGAAAATGTTACAAGAAAAAGATTTGGTAACTGATGTAAAACCATTCGTAACTAATGAACTCGTTCTCGTAGTTCCAAAAGGTCAACCTAAGGTTGAGCTAAATCAAATCGCTACAGTAAAGCGTATCGTATTGGGCAATCCTGAAACAGTACCAGCTGGTAACTATGGTAAACAAGTATTAACAAAACTAGGCGTTTGGGAACAGGTAGAACCTAATGTAGTATACGCTAAAGATGTAAAAGCTGTAACAGCTTCCATTAGCCAAGGTGCTGGAGATGCTGGTTTCATCTATAAAACTGATGCTATCGCAGCGGGCGATGCAGTTGAAATCTCTGCAGTAACACCGGCTGATTCCCATGATCCAGTTATCTATCCAATTGGTATTATTAAAAAATATGACAACGCATTGGCAAAAGACTTCTACCAATACGTAATGAGCCCAGAAGGCCAAAAAGTATTAGAAAAATACGGTTTCTCTACTTCTAAATAAGAGTAAAGCGCTAGCTTTCAGGGCTAGCGCTTTCTTATGATACAATAGAGATATTATTGATATTACTAATCTTATGATTGCTCACTGTATGCTTTTCTTTTACTCATTTGTAGTGATGAGTGCTTAATAATCTAACATATGATATGATTTTGGGCATATAATTTGTTTGAAAAGTATTTTTGAATTAATGGATATAACACATACTTTAGAGTTGTTGTGTATAGAAAGGGGGCGTGACATGAGTCCATTATGGCTGTCGCTATGGGTGGCAAGTATAGCTCTTATTATAGTTATTTTAAGTGGCTTAGCGACTTGTTACTGGATGAACCGTTGCAAGTGGGGTGGTATTGCCATTCTTGATGCACTTATTACCTTGCCACTTGTACTGCCTCCGGTAGTTGTTGGTTTTGCGTTACTTATGGTATTTACTCCAGGTTATGCGTTTGGTGCTTGGCTTGAAGCTCATGGTATGAGTGTTGTTTTTGCTGCATCCGGTGCCGTGATAGCCTCCTCTGTAATTGCATTTCCGCTGTTTTATCAAACGGTGCGTTCAGCATTGCAATCCGTCGATCATAATATGGAGGACGTAGCGCGTACATTAGGTGCTTCAGAGTTACGTATCTTTTTTACTATCTCCGTACCACTCGCTTGGAAAGGCATTTTGACGGGCAGTATCTTAGCCTTCTGTCGTGCTATGGGCGAGTTCGGTGCTACCATTTTGATTGCAGGCAATATTCCAAAGGTAACGCGCACCATGCCACTTGCTATCTACTCTTACGTAGAGGCAGGGCAGTACATGGATGCTTTTGAATTAGTTATCTATATTTGTGTGCTCACATTGGCATTGTTGAGTGGAATTCACTTCATCACAAAGGGGTCCTTGTTCCATCACATTGATAATAATTAGGAGGTCCGATGATTACATTTTCCTTTACCGTAGCTAGACCTTCTGTGACTGTGAAAGCCGATGGGGTACTTCCTTCTGGTATTACCGTTTTGACAGGTCAATCCGGCAGTGGTAAAAGTACTTTCATTAAATGCATTGCAGGACTTGTAAAACCCACTACAGGTAGTATTCATTGTAATGAAACAACGTGGGTGGATCGAGATAATAAGATTTGGGTTCCCGCTCAAAAACGTCAGGTAGGGTATATGCCACAAGGCAACATCGTATTCCCTCATTTGTCTGTGGAACATAATATTACCTATAGCAAACGAGGCACACCTGACATGTGCAATAGTCTATTGCAGCGTTTAGGTCTTGAGAAATACCGAAAAACGAAGGCTGGCAGCCTGTCTGGTGGCGAACAGCAACGAGTTGCTTTGGGGCGTGCGCTATACTCTAAACCGACTATCTTGCTTCTCGATGAGCCTTTATCTGCTTTAGATTGGAACTTGCGAAAGCATGTGCGCGAAGATTTGGTGTCCATTATTCGCGAGTGGGATGTACCTTGTGTATGGGTTACTCATGATGAAAGCGAAGCCGAAATGGTTGGAGATCGGCACTGGACCTGTGAAGAAGGACAAATTCAAATATCTAAATAACAATAATGTAAATAAAAGAATCTAAATAACAAAACCCCTTCATACGAGTTATTGCTCCTAAAGGGGTTTTATTGTTTATATAGCAGTTCCTATTTAGTTAGTCTCCTATCTTGGATGCTTGTTGTATATATCCTATTATGGTTGTTTAACTTCTGTAGAGACCTTTACTGTTTTACTTACGAAACCAATGATAGTAGTTATGATAAAGGCCATTGTAAAGGCTGGTAATGTAGCACCTACGGTGCTTTCAGTGTGTAACATATAGTGATATAAACCGACCGATACAGCCCAAATTGTGCCGCGTACTAAAAAAGCCGATAGAGTTTGCACTTGTTGACGATTCATAAAGTAGTCCGCTAGCAAGATGGCAATCATTGGGGTAAAGACAGATCCGATGAGGTATAAGAAGTCTGTAATATCGTCCATCGGATACAAGATAGCTGCAATAGTGCCAACGATGGTAACAATAACTGCAATGCCCTTACTAGATGCACTATTATAGATTGTGGTGCTAGAAACACCTGCAGAGTAAGCGTCCATAAAGGTTGTAGTGACAGTAGAGAAGATAATTACGAGGAGCCCTGCTAGGCCAAGGCCTGCATTCATCATAATGGTAATAATAGAGTCTCCACCACCAAAGATGGCCGCACTAAGACCTAAGGTATACATGACGATACTCGTTACCGTGTAGATTGTAGCACTTGTAAGTGATGCGGTGAGAGGATGTTTACTTTCACGGGTATAATCACTGATGAGAGGTAGCCAAGATAGTGGCATGGCAATCGATAACTCAAGAGCAGCGATGAAACTCATGTTTCCGCTAGTTAGAAGGCCACCTTCACTAGGCCACTGTGATATCATGTGCGTGCCCATGTAGAGGGTGAGGCCTAGCAATAGAATAGATACGATGGCTTGAATATAGCCCGTATTGTGGAGGCCGATGAAAAGCCACAGGATGACAAGCGCTCCGATAGCTATCGTCCAAATCATAGGGGATAGGGGTGCTAACTCTTGTAAGGCTAGCATAGCATCGTAGATCATGATGCTAGTCCAGCCGATAAGTTGAAGCATATTTAAAAAGGCAAAGCCTTTAGCCCCTAGTGGGCCAAAGCTGAAAGCGGTTGTATTCATACTACCTTGCCGTAAGCGTCCGCCGATGAGGCCAGCCCCAAAGAGTAGTATGCCGCCGATAATATGACCTAAGATGATGGCATAGAGACCTTGTATAAGTCCTAAGGGGGCCAGATAGGTACCGGTCATAATTTCCGCAATCGATAAAGCGGCACCGAACCATATCATGGCAAATTGTGGTTGCGTGATGTGTGTATTTTTCATACGTCCTCCTTGCCAGGAAGTCATAGAAAAAGCCGAGCTCACAGGAACTCGGCCATTAATCCTCTATGTTCCCTACGTTGGCATTATCCAAATCAGGTTATGGGTTAAAGCTTTAGCTTACTCTCAGCCCACTTGTGTGAGCACCCCATTATGGCTTCATTATACGAGGTGCTACGGGAACCGTCAATTATTTTGTTGCATAGATTGTATAATAATGTTATAACTAGATTATAAAAATATATTGCCACTAGGGGTGCTTTTGCTGAGATTGACCATTCAAAACCCTAGACCTGATCCAGATAATACTGGCGTAGGGAAGTGGAATGAAACATGATACCAAACTATTACGAGACCATTCCATTTGAGGTGGTCTCATTTTTATTTACTTGGAGGTATTATGAAAAAAATGATTATTGCTAGCATATGTGTGGCCTTAGGTGTCGTCTTATCGACTACGTCGATTCCTATTGGCCCTGCTCGTATTTTTCCATTTCAACATATGATAAATGTAATCTTAGCCGTTATAGTTGGGGCGAGATTCTCTGTAGGCGCAGCCTTTAGTACTTCTTGCTTACGTAATGTACTAGCACTAGGCTCTCCATTAGCCTTTCCAGGTAGTATGATTGGCGCTTGGTTATCTGCGTATTTATATAAAAAATACAACGCCATCTGGGCAGCGGCTTTAGGCGAAATCATTGGCACTGGACTTATTGGTGCTCTTGTAAGTTATCCAATTGCTCATTTCCTACTAGGCAAACCATTGGCATTGTTGACCTTGATTACATCCTTTTCCATGAGCTCTATCGGAGGTGCTTGCATTGGCTTTGTAGTATTACAAATCTTATCTCGACGTAATCTGTTACACAAGGAGGCATAATGAAACTACATACTGCATTAACAATTGCCGGTACTGACCCTAGTGGTGGCGCTGGCATTATGGCTGATTTAAAATCCTTCCAAAGTCGAAATGTATACGGCATGGCCGTTGTTACTTCTGTGGTGGCTCAAAATACAACGGGTGTACATCACGTAGAACACCTATCGCTAGAAAGCATAGAAAAACAGTTACACGATGTATATTCAGATATTACACCACAAGCCGTTAAGACGGGCATGATTGCTTTACCAGAGATGATGGATCTCATTTATCCTTATGTAAGTAAGAACATCCCTTATGTGATGGATCCAGTTATGATTGCCACCAGCGGTGATCGACTTGTATCGGATGAGGCTGTCGATTTCTTAAAATCTAAACTCATTCCGGTCGCCACAGTCATTACACCTAATCGTAGCGAGGCAGAGGTGTTAGCGGACATGTCTATCTCTTGTAAAAGTGACATCACAACAGCTGCTAACCGTATTTTACGTGAATTAGGACCTCAAGTGGTCATCATTAAAGGTGGGCATATTGGAGATGATGCAACGGATTATGCTTTCACCAAAGATGGAGATATGCATACGTGGACAAGCCCTAAATATGATACTGTTCATACTCACGGTACGGGTTGTACCTTCTCGGCGGTTATTACGGCAGAGCTAGCGAAAGGGCGTGATGTAATGGATGCCATTGGTATTGCAAAGAACTATATTGCATTGGCTATTAAGCATAATCCAGCGCTTGGAAGTGGTTGCGGTCCTGTTAATCATATGGCTTATGGTTTATTGGTAAATGGCCCTCAAACGATGGATGAACTTTTGAAAAATGAGTAGAGGAGATAGTTATATGACCTATGAAAATCCATATATAAATAGCTCAACTTGGACCGAACTGAATATATTAGAGACTCTACGCAAAGGGAATCCGCTTATTATTTGTATTACAAATGATGTAGTGCGAACCTTTACGGCTAACGGTTTACTAGCCATCGGAGCATCACCCGTGATGAGTGAGTGTAGCGAAGATTTGAAAGACCTCATCGCCCATGCATCGGCGCTACTCATCAATATTGGCACTCTTACCCCAGACAAGGTTAGTTACTATAAAGATGCCATAGCACTGGCGAAGAAACATGAGGTTCCTATTGTTTTAGATCCAGTGGGCTGTCATGCTGGGGCTTATCGATTATCTGTAGTTTTAGACTTGATTAAAACTGATGCTATTTCGTTGCTACGAGGTAATCAAAGTGAAATCAAAGCCATCTATGATGCTCTTAATACAAATCATAAGGTTAATAATTCTCTCTCTGGTAAGGGCGTAGATGGTGAACAAGTTGAGGATAGCGCAATTATAACGTATCGTCTTGCACGCCAAATTAACTGTCCTGTTGTCGCAACGGGCGAAGAGGATTATGTATCCGACGGAACCCGTGTATTTGCGGTTCCTCATGGGCATCCAATCATGACAGTCGTAACTGGGACTGGTTGTTTATTAGGTGCTGTGTTAGCTGCATTTTTTAGTTCCTATTGTCCATTCATGTATAACATGTCTATAGGTGAGTTCCTTGCGTATGCACTGGCTTACTATGGTCTAGCTGGTGAAAGTGCGGTTAATGTGAGCGGTGTAAAACCTGGTAGTTTTAGTATGGCATTTATGGATGCCTTATATGAATTCGATGATGCGATGCTTTTATCCGAAAACCGAATACGGCCTGTAGTTGTGCCCGATCAATTAAAGGTATATTTTATTAGTGGTACACAAGATGTAGGTTTTAATGAAAGCCATTTACTGGACATTGTTGAAGCTGCTTGTCGAGGTGGTGCGACCTGCTTTCAATTTAGAGAGAAGGGCATAGGAACATTAGAAGGACAACAAAAATTAGAATTAGCTCAGCAGTTAAAAGAAATCTGTGCCATGTATAATGTGCTTTATATTATTAACGATGATGTAGACTTAGCAGTGGCTGTTAACGCTGATGGTGTTCACGTAGGACAAGAAGATATGCGTTTAGAAGACGTTCGTAATCTTGTAGGGAATAAGGTTGTTGGTATATCCATTCATTCTGTGGAGGAACTTCATAAGACCACTGTAGTTTATGCGGATTGTGTTGGTGTAGGCCCTATGTATACTACAAGTAGTAAACCTGATGCTCAATTGCCGTGCGGACCTGAGCGCATTGCTGATTTACGAGCAGAAGGTTTAACATTACCATGCGTTGGTATCGGGGGTATTACCTTAAATAACGCAAAGCCTGTTTTGGAAGCAGGTGCTAGTGGAGTAGCCGTAATATCTGCTATTGCTCATGCAGATAATCCATATGAAGCAACACAACAATTTAAATGCTTGGTAGATAATATTAAGTGATATGTCTTTTATAATTCTAGGATAGTAAATAATAAGCACTATACAAAGGAAATAAAAAACATATTATAGTGAATAGAATAAAATATAGTAGACAAAATAAAAATCTAGCAAAAGAATGCAAAAAAAGACGATGACAAACAAATGTCATCGTCTTTTTGTTAAGGAAGTTGTCAGTACTTACTGTAAGTTTAGATTGTACTTACAGGTATAGTTTCATTAAAATCTGTACTTACAGGTTATTAATCTAGTTGGTGTCGCACTTACAGATTAGAAGGATTCAACCAAACGTTGGAAGAAAGCTTGTGGGTGAGCACATACTGGGCAAACTTTAGGAGCTTCTTCACCAATGTGTACATAGCCACAGTTAGCACAGATCCAAGCTACTGGTTGGTCGTTAGTGAATACTTTGTTACCGGATACTCGAGCTGCTAATGCAAGGTAACGAGCTTCATGACGAGCTTCGATTTTACCAACTTCGCGCATTTGGAAAGCGATTTTAGCAAAGCCTTCTTTTTCGGCTTCGTCAGCGAATTCTTTGTACATTGTAGTATGTTCGTAGTTTTCACCAGCTGCTGCATCGCGAAGGTTAGCTTCGATATCAGCGGAAATATCGCCACCATGAAGAGCTTTGAACCACAATTTAGCATGTGCAGATTCGTTGTGAGCTGTTTCTTCGAAATAGTCAGCGATTTCGTTCATGCCAGCTTTACGAGCTGCACTAGCGTAGAATGTATATTTTTGGAATGCTTGAGATTCGCCAGCAAATGCTGCTTGAAGATTTTTTTCAGTATTAGAACCTTTTAATTCTGCCATTTTAATACTCCTTTGTACTTACGATAATTTTCAAAATTGTTACTTAACATATATATTCATAACCACTTGGTTGTGAATGCAATGGAATAGAATACTTATTCTATAATTTCGAGGGCGACTTCGCCTTAGTTAAGAAAACTTATTCTTAGATCAAATAGACACTTGCCTAACTCTTAAAATAGTACTTACTTATTTGTGTGTTTCGGCACTTGCCGTCCTAACAGTTTTATATACAATGTGTTATCCGTATACTTAACGAATAATCATTGTTGACTATATTGTAACATACTAAATGAGAAATGCAAGTCTTTTTATAAAATTTATTTCGAAAATTTTCTAAATGATAAATATTATCAATGCAGTAAAGATGCGGATTTATAAAGAATGAATAGTATGGGGTTTATAAAAAATCCCTGTTTTGATATTGAGAATGATAACTAAATGAAAAATCATTATTGTTTAGTTGTTAATGTTAATTTCGTTGTATGCACTAATATTTTCCCATAAAATATAATGATTAAGTGCAAAGTTTCTGTGACCTTTTGGTGGTTATAAAATAATAATTCTCTTGATTTATGGTTTAATTATAAGAACAGTAGATATATTAAAATTGTACATTATATATTTATGGTGAAAATTTTATGGTTATATATAATAGAAGATTGAACTATAGAATTAGGGTATATTTATAGAAGTAACTATTTTATGTATAATAAATATATAAATACTGACAGAAGTTAAAGGAGGCGCTATGGCATTTGTTAGATATTACGTAGGAGATGTAGTGAAGATGAAAAAATCGCATCCTTGTGGCAGTGACGAGTGGGAAGTTAAGCGAATCGGCACAGACTTTCTCATCGTATGTAATGGCTGCGGTCATCAACTCTTGATGCCGCGCCCTAAATTTGAAAAGGCTGTTAAGAAAATCGTCTCTAGATTGCCGGAAAATGAGTAAGGAGGAGTTATGGTGCGACTTACTGATTATGTTACAAGTGGAGGCTGCGCGTGTAAGATTGGGCCTCATATATTGAACCGTGTGCTAAAAGCTGTAACACCCGTTACTAACAAGCATGTTCTCGCTGATATGACTGGTGCCGATGATGCTGGAGTATATCAAATCTCTGATACCTTTGCACTGGTGCAAACTTTAGATTTCTTTACCCCTGTGGTTAATGATCCTGATTTATTTGGTAAAATTGCAGCTGCCAATGCATTAAGCGATGTATATGCTATGGGTGGCACCCCTTTAACAGCGATGAATATCGTAGGCTTTCCGGTTCCTCTTGTCGAGCAAGGTGTTTTGACGGATGTGTTAAATGGGGCTGGTTCGATTGTAGCCGAGGCTGGTGCAGCCATCGTAGGTGGACACAGCATTGAAAATAAGGAACCTATCTTTGGGATGTCTGTGACAGGACAAGTAAATCCAAAACAGATTTGGAAAAATAAAGGTGCTCAAGTAGGGGACGTGTTGGTGCTAACAAAACGCATTGGCACAGGTATTATGAATAATGCTCTGAAAGCAGGTTTATTTCCTGTAGGTACGGAACAGGCCGTTACTAGTATGAGTACTTTAAACCGTGTAGCGGCTGAGGTGGCACATAACTTTACAGTTCATGCTTGTACAGATGTAACAGGCTTTAGCCTTATGGGGCACTCCGTAGAAATGGCAAGTGCTTCTGATGTGACGATTCATATCAAAGCTTACGATATCCCTCTTTTTGATGATGTTATCGAGGCGGCTCAAATGGGCTTAATTCCGGCTGCATCTTATGGTAATCGCAAGGCTATAACTGAAGTACAAGTTGATGAGGACTTGGATCCTGTATGGACGGATATTGTATTTGATCCTCAAACCTCTGGCGGGTTACTATTTTCTGTTCCTGCTAGCGAAAGTGAGACACTTGTCGAGGCCTTTTATAAGGCGGGGATTGACTGTGCTGCTATTGTGGGCACTGTTGAAAGCTTTAGCGGTCTTGCCGTACGAGTAACAAAATAAACTCATAAAAGATAAGTACTGTATGGTATTGATTTAGCTATTTAAATAAAATATTATTAGCTGATACTTTCACAAATTATATAATGTATGTAGAGGTGTATGATGAGCAATACAAAGGAATTAACTGTAGATGTGCGCGGTAGCTTATGTCCAAAACCTGTTATCGAGACCAAGAAGGTAAGTGATGCGAATCCAAGTGCTATTATTACAACTATTGTAGATAATGAAGTGAGTCGCGATAATGTGGCGAAGTTTGGGAAGTCTCGTGGTTATGGTGTAGAAGTTCGCCAAGATGGAAAGGATTTCTATCTTACACTGACCCCTGATGCAAATCCAGTTACTGAAGCCCGTTGTGAGCCTATGAACTATGGAAATCGGGTTATTTTGATGACGAAGGATTATCTTGGTGAAGGTAGTGAAGAACTTGGCCGAAATTTGATGAAAACCTTCTGGGTATGCTTGCTTGAAGCCGATGTAAAACCTTCTAAGATTTATTTCATCAATAGTAGTGTTAAGATGGTAGTTAATGATTCGGTTCATTTGGAAAATATAAAGAAACTAGCTAAGCTTGGTGTAGAAATTGCAGCATGCGGCATTTGCCTTGATTATTTCGGTGTGAAAGATGAGCTGGGCGTAGGTAGTATTACTAATATGTATGCTATTACAGACTCTATTGTAGGGGATAATATTATTAAGCTATAATTTCTAGTAGTATAGTATCTTTTTTTATCAATTTCGATGGATTTTTTTATATCTCCAAGCTTTATGTTTAATGTATGAGCAATTTGATCTTGCTAGTTATCAGAGGGGTGAGGTAATGGAACGAAAAAAATTACTTGTAGTTTTTACCTCTTATTATTTTGGAGATAAGGCGGATAAGGTATTAACAGAATTAGAGGTGCCTCATCAGTTGATGGCTACCCCCCCAGAGCTTTACGATATGTGCGGTTTATCTATTGCAATAGACTCAAGTATAGTGGATCAAGTAAAGACCATTTTAAAAGAACATAAAATTAGTACATCTGGCTTATTTTGGTATGAAAAGGGCGAGCTAGCTGTACCGTATAAAGTCTAGACGTTGTCTAGGCTTTTTTACTTTAGTGTTCATCTTCATATAACTTGAACGATGAGTGTGGTACTATAGAAACATGATATATTTTATCAATTGCAGATATTAATTATGGAGGTATATATGAGTAAATATGAAATAGAAAATGTAAAATTAACAGCCCCTAAATTTGATCGTAAGGATTTAGAATATGCTATGACATATCGCTACGCATGTAAGAAATTTGATAGCGCTAAAAAGATTTCTGATGAAGATTGGCAAGGTATTTTAACGGCGGCGCGCTTGTCTCCAACCTCCTTAGGTTTTGAGGCTTACCAATTATTAGTCATTCAAAATCCTGAAATCCGTGAAAAGATGAAATCTTATGGTTGGGGTATTCAAGCTGGTCTTGAAGCGAGTCATTTCGTGGTGTTCTTAACACGTAAAAAAGTGGATTTGGAATTTGATTCTCCTTATGTACGCTATATTCAAGAAGAGGTGAAACAATTACCTGCTGAAGTCGATGCTATTTATAAAGAAAAATATGCTCAGTTCACAACTGAAGACTATAAAACATTTGAGTCTGATCGTGCTGCCTTTGATTGGTCTTCTAAGCAAGCGTACATTGTAATGGCTAACATGATGACCATGGCTGCTTATGAAGGTCTTGATTCTTGTGCATTGGAAGGCTTTAATCAAGATAAGATGACAGTGCTCTTAGGTGATGAATTAGGTCTTTTTGATACAAAGCATTTTGGCATTGCTGTGATGGCTGCCTTTGGTTATCGTGATGAAGAACCACATCGAAATAAAACACGTCGTACAATGAATGAAATTGTTACAGTAGTTTAATCAATTGTGACTTTTATAACTACATCAAATTTCTTCATCTAATCTTTAGAAATGAATGGTATATTATAAATATACATATTATTTATTATATTTATAAAGCCCATATAATTTGGTAGGATATTATAAATATATTGATTAAATAGGAAGGAGTGATCGTATGTTATGGTCAATTATTGTTGGTGGTTTTATCGGTTTTCTTGCAGGAGCAATCACTAACAAAGGTGGAGCAATGGGCATTATTGCCAATGTTGTTGCTGGTTTAGTTGGTTCGTCTGTAGGTCAAGCAATATTTGGCACATGGGGTCCTAGTTTAGCTGGCATGGCATTAATTCCTTCTGTTCTTGGCGCTGTAATTGTTGTTGCTGTTGTTTCTTTTTTCTTCGGGAAAAAGGGATAGTAATCTATTTTTAAAAGTATAGCTAACATATATAGCTAACATAACTAAAAATGATTTCATATGAAAGGATTCATAATTATGGCATTAGAAGATAAATTAAATCAAGCTAAAGGTGCATTAAAAGAAAATGCCGGTAAATTAACTGGTGACAAAGAATTGGAAGCAGAAGGTGCTGTAGAAAATACAGCTGCAAAAGTTAAAGACGCTGCACATGATGTTGCTGAAGATTTCAAAAAAGCAGCTGAAGATGTTAAAGATGCTGTAGATGGTGCGATTAGTGGCGTCAAAAATGTTCTTCATAAAGACGATAAATAATATTATATAAAGGTTATAATTAGTAATAAAAAACCAGTAAATCCTGAGATTTACTGGTTTTTGTTATATAAGTTTGTTTATACATTGAAGCGGAAATGGGTTACATCGCCGTCTTTCATAACGTAGTCTTTGCCTTCAAGGCGTACAAGGCCTTTTTCTTTAGCCGCGTTTTGGCTACCGCAAGCTTGTAGATCATCAAAGGAGACAATTTCAGCGCGGATAAAGCCTTTTTCAATATCCGAGTGAATTTTACCAGCAGCTTGAGGTGCTTTGGTGCCATTTACGATTGTCCAAGCACGAGCTTCCATTTCACCAGCTGTGAAGTAATTGATAAGACCTAAAAGTGCATAACTTGCTTTGATAAGTTTAGTTAAGCCAGACTCTTCAAGGCCAAGATCTTCAAGGAATGCAGCGGATTCTTCTTCGGATAACTCTGCAATTTCGGACTCGATACGTGCGGACACAACAACGATACCAGCGCCTTCGTTTTTCGCATATTCCTCTACGCGTTTTACATATTCGTTGGCAGAATAATCAGATACTTCATCTTCGGAAATATTGGCTACATAAAGAGATGGTTTAGCTGTAAGCAATGTCAACTCTTTGATCATTTCTAATTCGTCTTCATCAAGACCTTGTGCACGAACGGGTTTTGCTTCACCTAAACCTTCGATGATGCGTTCTAATAATGGCAGTTCAGCACGAGCATCTTTATCGCCAGATTTTGCGATTTTTTCGATGCGTTGTTTTCGTTTTTCTACGGATTCAAGGTCAGCAAGGCAGAGCTCAGTATTAATGATTTCGATGTCGCGAATTGGGTCAATAGAACCTGCTACGTGAGTGATGTTAGGGTCATCGAAACAACGAATAACTTGTGCTATCGCATCTACTTGGCGAATATGGCTAAGAAATTTATTTCCCAAGCCTTCACCTTTAGAGGCACCTTCAACGAGACCTGCAATATCTACGAAACGCATAGCTGCAGGGAGGATGCGTTTGGAACCAAACATTTCAGCTAATACAGCTAAACGATTGTCTGGAACATCAACGACACCTACGTTTGGCTCGATTGTACAGAATGGATAGTTGGCAGCTTCAGCGCCTGCTTTTGTAATAGCGTTGAATAATGTACTTTTACCAACATTTGGAAGGCCTACGATGCCTACTTCTAAATTTGTGCTCATGGTACCACCTTTTATTAACAAATTGATTTCGTTCTTTGTGAAAGTTTATAGTAATAGTTTGTTATAAACCTTATCAAATAAATATTATACCATACTAATAGGATGGAGTTAGTCTATAAATATAAAATAGATTATTTCAAAGTGCTATAATATAAATAGAGTTAAATATATTACTTAAATAATGTGATAAGTTCATATTAAAATATAGGATTAATATAGATTTTTATTCGCCGTAACTATATTGATATAATTTATAGGTATATAAATTAATAAGGGTATGGAATGTATCCAATCATGTTAATGTATATATTTTTAAACCTATATAGTGAAAGCTAATAGGAAAGGAAGTTCAGTATGTTTTCCAAGCTATTTGATAGTTTCTTAGTCCATTATTTAGAACGCTTTAATGATCATTGTTTTACCGTAAAAATTGGAGATAATGAATATACAATCGGTGACGGAGAATCCGAGTTTACCGTCATCGTTAATCGTGGTATTCCCAAGAAGGACTTGTTAATATCCGCAGAACTCGCCCTCGGTGAAGCGTATATGCGTAAAGATATCGAAATTGAAGGGGATTTGTTTAAAGCCCTTTGTGTAGTCCTTGGTCATGTAGGTAAGGACTCTATCAATCGTAAGGTACTTAGCTCGCTCTTTAATGCGGGTCTTAAAAAGAAAGATCAAAAACAACAAGTATCTTCCCATTATGATTTAGGTAATGAATTCTATAAATTGTGGCTCGATGAAACCATGAGCTATTCCTGTGCGTATTTTAAGCATGAGAATGATAGTCTCAAAGATGCGCAATATCAAAAGGTACATCATATTCTTGATAAATTATATTTAAAAGAAGGGATGACTTTACTTGATATCGGTTGCGGATGGGGATTCCTTCTCATTGAAGCGGCTCGTAAATATGGGGTTAAGGGCTATGGGTGTACTCTTTCCGAAGAACAATGGAAAAAAGGACAGGAACGCATTAAAGAATATGGCCTTGAAGGACAAGTTGAGATTGAACTTATAGATTATCGAGACGTAGCGGCTTCTGGTCGCACCTTTGACCGCATTGTCAGCATCGGTATGCTTGAACATGTAGGGCGACCTAACTTTCCTCTGTATATGGAGGACGCATCGGAAATGCTTAAAGACGGCGGGTTGTTCCTGCTCCACTACATCAGTGACCCATCTGAAAAGGAAACAAGTGCCTGGATTCGTAAATATATCTTCCCGGGCGGATGTTTGCCGTCCCTTCGCGAAATGGTCAGCCTCGCTTATGACTATGATATGAATGTCATCGATGTTGAAAGTTTACGGTATCACTATTATAAGACTTTAATGCATTGGTATAACAATTTCCAAGGCGTCCGTGAGCAAGTAGAGGCGAAACGGGGGAGTGAATTCGTACGCATGTGGGATCTGTATCTTTGTGGATGTGCGGCAGGTTTCTACATTGGTAATATGGACTTGCATCAAATTTTGATGACAAAAGGTGTTACGAACGAATTGCCGTTAACACGATGGTATTAATTAAACGTAAAATAAGGTTAATAGGATAAAAAAGAGACCATCTGATATGGTCTCTCTTTTAATGTGTATGAAAAAGGCCCTCATCTATTAAGTCGATGCGGGCCTCGCTCTATTATAGAGAATGTGCTCTTAATTCTTCAGCAGATTGTGTGGAAATCCAAGCTGGTGGAATGTCGAATACTGTATAGCAACCTGTGCCGCCGTGTTTAGCAAGGCGGTAAAGACCACGTGCATAAGCAACAAGTGCAGAACCCGTGAATTCAGGGTTAGAGTCAAGTTTCAAGGAGTACTCGATAACGTGACGAGTGCCTTCTGTACTTTCACCAGAGCGAAGAACGAAGCCACCATGTGGAATGCCTTTGTGGTCGCGATCAAGTTCTTCTTGGGAAATGAAGTTGACTACAGTTTCGTAACCTACGAAGTAGTTTTTCATAGTTTTAATTTCATTTTCAATTTTAGCTTTGTCTGCATCAGGAGCAGCTACTACGTAGCACTCACGAAGGTGACCTTTGTAGCCATCAACGTCTGGAGTTTCACCATTGCGGATCGCTTCAAGGTATTGTTCTTTAGGAACAGTGTATTGACGGGCATCAAGAACACCATCGATACGACGAATAGCATCGGAGTGACCTTGGGAAACGCCACGGCCCCAGAATGTATAAGATTTACCTTGAGGCAAGATGCTTTCAGCATATACACGTTGTAAAGAGAACATGCCTGGGTCCCAACCGCAAGAAATTAATGTAGCAGTTTTAGCTTCTTTAGCTACTTTGTCTACATTAGCAAAATGCTCAGGAATACGTGCATGTGTATCGAAGGAATCGATACAGTTGAAGTATTTAGTTACCATTGGAGTTTGTTCGATAAGATCTGTTGCAGAACCACCACAAAGAACCATTACATCGATTTTGCCTTTAAAGTTAGGAATATCTTCCATCGTGTAAGTAGGTACACCAGATACAGTTTCAATACCTTGACGGCGAGAGAATACGCCGATGAGCTCCATATCAGGTTGTAACTGAACAGATGCTTCTACGCCACGAGCTAAGTTGCCGTAACCAACAATACCAATACGAATATTCATATTAGCCTCCTATATAAGTTGAAATTTAATGATTAACATATTTATTATAGCATAAAATTAATAGCTTTTAATATTTTTCTATAGAATTTTTTAGATGGTATAGAAAATAATTAATATCTAATTTAAACAAGTAATTTGTGCACAACTATATCGATACATAGCGTGTTGTTATAGGGGACAAATAAAAAATCATATGAGTATAAATTGACACATATACCCCGAACCTAGATACAATTAAATTGGTTATGTTAGCTAGTTATGTTCATAGTTGAAATGTTAGAGGAGGTATAATATGAGAAGAAATGTAAAAGCTGCTGTTATTGCTGCATTAATCGTAACAGGTGCTAATGCTTTTACCATGGTATCAGCCACAACTGTGGAAAGTCATACAGACGGAAAATCTATTGGTCTTAATTTGTGGGGGGAAAAGAGACATTATACAGATGACTTAACTGTTAATGTATCAGGCTTAGGTGTAAATGGTACAAAATATCATAATAATGTTACAGGTATTTATGCTCTTGATGGGACACAAGTCGCTATCGATAAAAATGTAACTGTAACAGTTAAAAATCCAGCACCTGCAGAAAGTGGTGCGAAACGTAGACCTGATTTGGCACATTATTACATGAGCGGTATCTATGCTGGTTATGGTGGACTTACTAGTGATGGCAATAACGATGATACTCGAGTCACCGTAAAAGGAAATGCTAAAATCGATGCTGTTGGCGTTGGTTTGCAAGCTAATAAAGATGGATATATTCGCATATTAGGTGGAGCCGATGTAAAAACATATCCTTTAAATACCTCTGATACCTATTCTGCATTATCTGAAGAAGGCTTTGTATATGTAAATACGGGTATGGATGGCTTACATCCGGGAACTAATGATGTGAAGATGTACGGTAATATAGGATTTTTAGATAAAAACTATGGTATTGAAAAGAACCCTCATAACCATGGCTCTGAAATCTCTTTAGGCTTAACAACACCAAATTCTAAATTAATAGGTGGTGTGTTGAATGAATTTGATGAAAGCAATAATAATCCGTATCATGGTGGTTTGCGATTGTATTTACAAAATGGTGCGACCTGGCGCAATGAATGGTTAGGCGCTGAGCGCGTATATCCTACACAAGGTCGTCCTAATAATGCAAACTATTTATATACAGGTAGTCGTGTGGAGCATTTTATTGGTGGTAAGGATATAGCGAGTCAAGGTATTATTCAACCGGTAGACGCACGACCAATTACTATTAATAATTATGCAGGTCATACCGCCATTGATTACGAAAAGGGTGCTCCTGCAGCTGCACAAGGTAAAGGCGAAGTTGTTATCAACCATGCTGATAAGGGTTCTTCTGTGACTATGCGCAGTTCGGCAGATGCTCTTAAAGGATATGTAAATGTAAACAACCCACGTAGTACTTTGCAGCAGTTGGCTAATAAGTTAACATACACTGGCTTTACTAAGGGTGAACGTAATTTAGATGTGAATGTTGAAGTCCATTCCGGACTCATTAGTCCTTCATATTCTACTAACCTTGGTACAGAAAACTTTGCTGTTGACGGTAAGGCTAGCGTTACGGATAAAGCGGTCGTGACAACTCGTGAAAGCGAAGTTGTATCTGGTGTTAAGAGTGCGTTAGCCTCCTCTGTGATGCAAATGAGAGCCGATACGAATGATTTACAACGTCGCCTCGGTGATGTGCGACTCAACTCCAATAAGCATGGTGTATGGGGAAAATACATCGGCGGTAAATCTAAGATTACAGACAACGCCTATGTAAACCAAACATACAATATGGCGCAAGTTGGCTATGACACATTGCGTGGAGATTGGACCATTGGTGGTGCTTTGCTATATGGTACAAGCAATAGTGATTACGCTCTAGGCTCTGGGTCCGGTAAAACCGCAGGTTTAGCATTATACGGTGCAAAACAATATAATGATGGTCGTTACTTAGATGTTATTGGTAAAGTAAATCGTTTGAAAAATGATTTTACCGTACGTAATAGCTTGAGCACAAGCTTGAGCGGTGATTACCGCAATACAGGTACCTCCTTGAGCGTTGAATATGGTAAACGAATCAAGAAAGACAATGGTTTTTATATCGATCCTAACGCAGAATTGACGTTTAGTCGCTTGTCTGGTGTAAACTTTGATGCTCGTACAAATACGGGCAGCATAGTACACATTAACTCTGATGCGGTAAATTCCGTTATTGGTCGTATTGGTGTAGGCATTGGCAAGGAAAGTAAGAACAGCAATCTTTTCCTCAAAGCAGCATTAGCACATGAATTCTCTGGTAAAATGAAAGCTACTTATAGCATGGCCGGTGAGCCAACCACAGGTAGTGAAGTGAATTTGAAAGACACATGGCTTGATCTTGAACTAGGTGGCTCATGGAGCGTACGTCCTAATACATATATTTATGGGACTTTCACTAAAAACTTTGGTGCTACCGTAGACAATTCCTATCGCATTGACGCAGGGATTCGGCATAACTTTTAGGTAATAGTAAATATAGTAGAGACAAATAATATGGGGATGTTATTTGTCTCTACTATGGTGTTAAGGAATACTAGAATTAAATATTTATATATGTAAGGGTATATAAAAAAGACCGATTACATTCCTATTGAAGGACTGTAATCGGTCTTTTGGTCTAATGTATAAACACTATTTAATTAGACATTACAAATTCATTGTAATCTAAATATGAGTCTAAAAGTAACTCTAAATATAGATATAGCTAAATTAGAATTGTAACGTTTTGATTCTTTCAACGGCACGAATTGTATTTTCACGGCTACCGAATGCTGTTAAACGAAGGTACCCTTCGCCGTGAGGTCCAAAGCCAGAGCCTGGTGTAGATACGATTTGAACTTGTTCGAGCAAGACATCGAATAATTCCCAACTAGTCATATTACCAGGCGTTTTAAGCCAAATATATGGAGCGTCCACACCGCCATATACAGTAAGGCCGATAGATTCAAGACCCTCTTTGATGATGCGAGCATTTTCTTTGTAGTATGCAATGTTTGCACGTGTTTGTTCGCGACCTTCTTTTGTGTATACTGCTTCAGCACCGCGTTGGATGATGTAAGGAACACCATTGAATTTAGTGCATTGACGACGGTTCCACATAGGGTTTAGCGGTTGGCGTTCACCAGATTTAGTTTTGCCAGTTACCTCTTTAGGCACAACTGCGTAAGCACAACGTGTACCAGTGAATCCTGCAGTTTTAGAGAAGGAACGAAACTCGATAGCCACTTCGCGAGCGCCTTCGATTTCGTAAATAGATTTTACAGTGTCTTCTGTGCTGATGAAAGCTTCGTAAGCGGAGTCAAACATCAAAATGGCATCATTATCTTTACACCATTTGATCCATTCTGCTAAACGAGCACGGCTCAAAACAGTACCGGTTGGATTGTTAGGTGAGCAAAGGTATACAATGTCTACGCGTTCAGACGGGAATTCTGGAGAGAAGTTATTTTCTGCGTAAGTAGGGAGGTATACAACCTTTTGGAAGATGCCATCTACAGCTTCGCCAGTACGACCACCCATAACGTTGGAGTCTAAGTATACTGGGTACACAGGATCTGTGATAGCAATGATGTTATCTTCGCTGAATAACTCTTGGATATTACCAACGTCAGATTTTGCACCATCGGAAACGAATACTTCGTCAATAGCGATATCTACGCCTAATGGTTTGTAATCGACATCAACAATAGCTTGACGTAAGAAATCATAACCTTGTTCAGGGCCATAACCTCGGAATGTTTCCGCTTTTCCCATTTCTTGAACAGCTTTACTCATAGCATCGATAATTGCTGGAGCAAGAGGTAATGTAACATCGCCGATACCAAGACGAATAATATCTGCATCTGGATGAGCAGTTTGGTACTCATTTACCCTTTTAGCAATATTAGCAAATAAATAAGAACCTTGAAGGTTTAAGTAGTTTTCATTGATATTAGCCATGATGACTCCTTTTTATAATCAGATTTCTCTATATATAGTAAATTATATAGAATAATGACGCAAGGATTTTCTATAGAATTTCTGATTTATGTAAATATTGTTTAAGTCTATTACTATAAAAGGTCGTATTATGAGGAATTTATTAGTCATATCATTTGTTTTATAATTTCTTTTAGAAATTCTGTTTATGTTGTATAATAAGTAAAAAGAGAGCCATCAACGTGTGGTTGCGTTAGGCTCATCTTATAAACATTTTTTAGGATTGCCTAGCGTGCGAGTATTTTGAATACTCTGTTGCGTTAGGCTTTTATCTTTACTCTACTTTGGGCATAGTATTTTACTATGCTTTTTTGATGAAAGTATATCAAAACTATATAGCATTAACATTGTTTTTGATATAATCTAAATAAATACATATTATAGTGTGGTTTTATATGAAAGTGGTGTCTTTATGCTGACGATTAGCAATAAGGGATGGCTTTTTACGTCTATATTAAGTGCTTTGATGGCGTTTACATCGTTGTCAACGGATATTTATTTGCCAGCTATGCCTGAGATGGGGCGTGACCTCAATGGTGATGCGGAGCTTACGTTGACAGGGTTCTTAATTGGCTTTGCGCTAGCTCAGCTTTTTTGGGGCGCCGTTAGCGATAAAATTGGTCGTAAGAAGCCACTTATTATAGGGATAGTTTTATTTATTATTGGTTCTGTAGGCTGTGCCTTGAGTTCCTCTATGATGGAGTTATTGGCTTGGCGTGTGTTTCAGGCATTTGGTGCCTGTGTAGGACCGATGCTGTCGCGGGCTATGATTCGGGATTTATATGGTCGGACTGAGGCGGCTAAAATGTTATCTACATTAGCCATTGTCATGGCCATAGCTCCTATAGCAGGGCCAATGTTAGCAGGGCATTTACTCGTATGGTATACATGGCATTCCATATTTTGGTTGCTTGTTGCTATCGGTATTTTAATGCTCGTTGCCGTATTGGTGATTCCTGAGACACATCCCTTAGAAAAGCGTAGTAAAAAGTCTATAGGTCATACCTATAATAATTATTGGATTTTATTGCGCAACAAAGGTTTTATGAAATATACCCTATGTGTTAGCTCATTTTATATTGCCATTTATGCGTTTTTAACGGGATCGCCTTATGTATATATAGATGTGTATGAAGTGCCTAAAGAATATTTTGGTTATCTCTTTTCTGTCAATATTATTGGTGTTATGTTGTTAAGTGCTATTAATCGTCGTATTGTTAGTGCTATACGCCTCGATAGACTATTGAAATATGCCACACTATTTGCTGCTATTTGTGTATCCATTGTTATGGGCTTGATGTTCTTAGGTTACCATTCATTGTGGTTAATTGTTATTGGCTGTTTTCTATTCTTCTCCATGAATGGTATCATTGCCGCTGTAACTAATGCATTAGCTTTAGATAGAGCAGGTAGAATGGCTGGATCTGGGGCGGCACTATTAGGCGCCATGCAATATGGTAGTGGTATTGTGTCATCGTTGATACTTACCTTCTTACCAAATGATACGGCCTATCCTATGATGGGGGTAATAGCCATATTTGTAATTATCTGTGCTATTATTGCCTTTCCTGAGGATGAAAAATATAATCGTATATAATATTTGTGAAAGCAAGGACTTAAACTGAGCCCTTGCTTTCATCATTTTTTTAGGTTATAATAGTAAGGCTTATTGATGGTAAGCACTTCCTACCCCTATGTGTCGATAGGGGCATTAGTCCGAAAGAGGAGGTGATTTTGTATGAACAAATACGAAGTCATGTTTATTGTGAAACCAGCTGAAGAGGAAGCAACTAACGCTGTTATTGAAAAAGTAGAAGCTTTAATTGCTCGTGTAGGCGGCACAGTAGAAAAGGTAGATCGTTGGGGCAAGCGTCGTCTTGCTTACGCGGTGAAGAAATTCACTGACGGTTTCTATGTATTGATTAACTTTGAGGCAGCTCCTGCTGAAATCAAAGAAATCGATCGTGTATTGAAAATCAACGATGAAGTCCTAAGACATCTAATTGTTAAACACGAAGCATAATTAAAGCCTGGAGGAAAACATGAACTCTGTACAAATTCTAGGTAATTTAGCTCGTGATCCTGAAGTACGCTATACCAAAACTGGTCGTGCTGTAGCAACTTTCACAGTAGCTGCCACAAACACCTATATTGATTCCACAACAAATGAGACGAAAGAACAAACTGCTTTCATCAACTGCGTTGCTTGGGGTAAACTTGGTGAAGCGGCAGGCAATCTTCGTAAAGGCAGTCGTTGCTTTGTAGAAGGTCGTTTGCAAACTCGTTCTTACGAGACTCAGGACGGTCAAAAACGGTACGTTACTGAAGTGGTAGCGAACTTTGTGGGCCAATCCCTTGATATGAATACTAATTCTTTCGAAGGTGGGTCCAATTTTGATAGTTTCAGTACAGGCGGCGATGACGAAAACATTCCGTTCTAGTGTCAGGGACTCCTACTAATTCGAAAAGGAGGATTCGCAATGAGAAGAGATAGAGGCAGAAAGCCAAGAAGAAAAGTATGCGTTTTCTGTGCAGACCATATCGATCAAATCGACTATAAAGATGTTGCTAAACTTCGTCGTTTTACGACTGAACGCGGTAAAATCTTACCTCGTCGTATTTCCGGTACTTGCGCAAAACATCAACGCAAATTGACTACATCTATCAAACGTGCACGTGCAATTGCTTTATTGCCATTCACTGCTGAATAATTGATGAATCAAGGCGGTACAACCATTTGGTTGTGCCGCCTTTTTGCGTTTGGTCCATGATTCACATGGAAGTGTATATCTTTGAATTTATTTAACTGGAGATGTTAGAAGGCTATATTAGGGATTGAAGCTTATTGTATAGATTGTTGTATAAAGGTATAGAATAAAAATAGATAGGACCTATGCGTTTAGAGCATAGGTCCTATCTATTTCCTTTGATTCTCATTAATTATCGTAGTTACTTGTTGTAATAAATATTCATAAAAATAGATATAGTTATTTGAAGTTAAAAATTGAATAATTTAATAAATAATAGGTTTTATATGACTAATCTATATAGATTAGTTAATCAATCTTATGCATACGATTAGAAATATTTATACTATAATACAAATATACATATATAGCTGTAAAGTTCAGTGAAAGGTGGTAAGTACATGGGATTTTTGAAAAAGGATATATCCCGTCGCCAGTTTATTGGTGGTGCTTTAGCTTTAGCGGCTGCATCAGCAGTGCCGTCGTTTATACGAGGTGCTTATAAGCCAACACAATCTGATTCGTTACAAGTATGGACTTGTGGAGGCTTGTCAGAAGCATTTCTTGATTTAAACCAAGTCTACACGATGCACACAGGTCACAATATTCAGTACACCGGTGCTTTTGCAGGGGCTATTGGTAAATCTTTGTTAGCAGAAAAAAGTCGCACCGAAATCTTTGGAGCTCGCGGATTAGAGTTAGCAAAAAATATGCGCAAAAAAGGGATAAGTATCGCTTTTGAGCCGCTATGTTTTACAGACTACGTCATAGTCACACCTAAAGGTAATCCTGCCGGTATTCGTGATCTTAAAGATATGGCGGAGCCCGGTGTACGCGTCATGTTGCCGTTGGGTGCATCTCCTCCAGGCAGTGCCTCTGTAAAGGGGATTATGAAACTGTCAGGATTAACCGATGGCATTATGAAGAACATGATAGCTGAAAATGCTTGTGTGATCTCCATGATGTGTGACCTCGTAGAAGGCAAGGCCGATGTGTCCATCATTGAAAAACGCCTTACCACACATGACCGGTTTAAGGATTGTATCGAATATTTCGACATACCTGCACAGTTTGTGCCGCCTGCACCGCTGACTTTCACTATTAACACGATGAAATATGTACAAGATCGTGCGTTGGCTGCCGATTATATTGAATTTACACGTTCCCAAGAAGGACAACAAATCTTAGAAAATCACGGATTTACATCCGTTCATAGTGCGAGAGGTCTCGATTTGATAGAAAGGTTTGGTGTAAAAGATGTGTAATCAATGTCCATCATCTACAACCTGTGGGGCTCAAACAAGCTCTGGTATATCTGGAACTAAGGCTCCTAAGAATTTAACGCTTTGGCGTCGGTTTGTACAGTTTATCTTCCTCTTTATTATGGGGAAATGGGTGTACTTTGGTGTATTCCGTTGTCCTTATATTGTTCCGTTTGTGAACTGTGAAAGTTGCTCTATGATTTCTTGCTGGGGGCGCATCACGACGTACTTTTATGCGTGGTGGATTATCTTACCGATTATGGTCGTATTCTTTGGACGTGCTTTCTGTAGCTGGTTCTGTCCAAGTGGGTGGGTGAACCAAATGCTCGGAAAAATATCTATGGGACCACTAAGAAATCGTAAAAACTATATGCGTTTCCTTCAACTCGGCATGGTAGCAACTATAATTTTAGGGCTCGTAGTATATTTTAAATTTGGTAATCCTCGCATTATGATCCCAATTCGGACGAGCGATGAATATTTTAATGCTGTTATTTTATCTATGCAGTTCTCCGAATGGTATTGGGCGGCTCGTACTATAACTGTAGTTTCCATCATTGCTGGTTCCCTTATTATTGCTAATGCATGGTGTCGATTTGTATGTCCTTTCGGTGGCATCATGGAATTGCTTCGTAAGATTTCTATTTTTAGAATTTATAAAACGAATGAGTGCGACAACTGTGATGCGTGTTTACGCGTTTGTGAAATGGGGACACGACCAAATGAAATGAACTGTACAAACTGCGGTGACTGTTTACATGTATGCCATAAAGATGCCATTAGATTTGGTCGGAAAGGTTAACTATGAAAGAAATTCAAGGACAAAGTTTCCTACAAAATCATCCTTGTTACAACAAGGCCGCTTCTGCTAATTGGGGTCGTTTACATTTACCAGTAGCTCCCAATTGTAATATTCAATGTAATTATTGTAATCGTAAGTACGACTGTGCGAATGAAAATAGACCAGGCGTGACGCAACATGTATATACGCCACAAGAGGCAGCTGCCTTTGTGCGCAAGGTGTTTGATGCTCGTCAGGATATCTCTGTAGTAGGTATTGCAGGTCCTGGGGATCCTATGTGTGATGCAGACAAGACACTTGAAACCTTCCGCCTCGTGAAAAAGGATTTTTCTCATGTCATGCTTTGTTTATCTAGTAATGGTTTGGCAGTGCCTGATTATGTTAATGACATTGCTGACTTAGGAATTACGCATGTAACGATTACGGCTAATGCTATTGATCCAGAGATTGCAAAAAATGTATATTCCATGGTTCGCTATGAGGGTAATATTTACAAAGGAATCGATGGGGCCCGTATTTTATTAGAGCGTCAGGCTGAAAGTATCCGAAAACTAAAGGAAAAGAATATTATTGTTAAGATTAATACTGTAGTAGTGCCTGATGTAAATATGGACCATGTGCCAGCAATCGCTAAACAAGCAGAAGCTTGGGGTGTCGATTTGATGAACTGTATTGCTATGATTCCAGTTCACGATACGGTCTTTGAAAATCACCGAGGCCCAACTTCAGAAGAAATCGATAACATGCGTCAATTTATTGGTCACTATGTGCCGCAAATGACACACTGCAAACGCTGTAGAGCTGATGCTATCGGTCGTTTATGCGAAGCGTAGAAGCATAAAAGGCTATATACCGAAGTATATAGCCTTAATGGTTATGTATTATTTAGTATTTTTAACGATTTTATGTAGAGCAGATAATGCAGATTCCACATCTTTATGTGTGTTGGCATAGCCAAAGGAGAAGCGTACTGTTCCTTCTGGATAGGTTCCTAGCGTTTGGTGTGCTCGTGGTGCACAGTGGAGTCCAACGCGCGTCATGATGTGATAGGTTGATTCTAGTTCGTAAGCAACGCTCGCAGCATCAGCTCCATCAATTGTAATCGATACGACAGCAGTTCTGTCCTGAACATTTTGCTTGCCAATGATATTAATGCCATCTATCGGTCGTAAGCCTTTGAGGAAGGCTTCTGTCAATGCGAGCTCGTGGTTATGAATGTTTTCCATACCCTTCGATTCAATAAAGGCGAGACCTTCGTTGAGACCTATGATGCATGGTAGGTTTAATGTGCCTGATTCGAAGGCATCAGGCATATTAGTAGGCATTGTTTCTAAATGTGAGAAACTACCTGTGCCACCAGCAATAAGAGGGGTTAAGGCTTGAGCCATTTCTTTGGTTAAAATCATGCCACCAATACCTTGAGGGCCTAATAAGCCTTTGTGACCTGTAAAGCAGAGGGCATCTATTTGAGATTCTTTTACATCGATAGGCATGATACCAGCCGTTTGTGCCGCGTCTACAATAAAATGTAGATTATGCTCTTTGCAGATTATACCGATTTCTTTAACGGGTTGTATGGTTCCACATACATTGGACGCGTGATTAATAATTATAGCTACTGTATTTGGACGAATGAGTGACTCAATAGCGTCTAATTTGATAGAACCTGTAGTATCACAAGGGATAGTATCAAAGGTAATATCTTCATTGAGTAGTTGAGTGAGCGGTCTCATGACAGCATTATGCTCCATAGAGCTAATCAGTACATGGTCTCCTGCTTTGAATAGCCCCTTGATAACCATGTTTAAACTCATCGTCACATTTTGAGTAAAAAAGACATGAGAAGGATCGTGTCCGTTAAATAAGCTGTTTAATCGCTGCCGTGTTGTATAGATAATATCCTCTACATCATAGGCGAGGGCATAGTAGCCACGATTGATATTGATGCCTCTATTTGTTATATAGTCTGACATAGCACTAGCCACAGTTGGTGCCTTTGGAAATGTGGTACTAGCATTGTCTAAATAGATATACTTCATAGGTAATCTCCATGAATAACAAGATGTATTTATGGTTATTATATCATGAGTATTGTGCTTGATCGGGTAGGAGCACATACTTATATAGTTTTAGTTCTTGTAGTTTGAAAGGAGTTTATTATGAGTGGGTCTCATGAAAAAAGAAATTTAATTATTGCAGGCCTTATAATTGGTGTTATTGCGGGTTTTCTCGTATTAGCCGGAAATCCAGGTAACATGGGCTTCTGTATTGCTTGCTTTGTTCGTGACACCGTAGGTGCTCTTGGTCTACATCGTGCTGCACCGGTACAGTACATTCGTCCAGAAATTATCGGTCTTATTTTAGGGGCCTATGTATTGTCCATGATTCGTGGCGAACACCAAAGTAAAGGTGGTTCCTCTCCAATTATTCGATTTATTCTTGGTTTCTTTGTTATGATTGGTGCTTTGATGTTCCTCGGTTGCCCAATTCGTATGATTTTGCGACTTGGTGGCGGTGACTTAAATGCTTTGTTCGGTATTGCTGGTTTTGCTGGTGGTATTGGGGTCGGTACAATATTCTTGAAAAAAGGCTATTCTTTACAACGAACTTACGCATTGAGTAAGTTAGAGTCTGCTATGATGCCTGCCATCCAAGTTGGGCTATTAGTGTTAGTAGTAACTGCTCCGGCATTTATCTTATTTAGTCAAAAAGGACCAGGCGCTATGCATGCACCTTGGTTAATTTCATTGGCAGCAGGCCTTGTGGTAGGTGGCTTATCTCAATTTAGTCGCCTTTGTACCGTTGGTGGTTTTCGGGATTTATTCTTGTTCAAAAAATCCATTCTTATCTTTGGTTATTTAGCGGTTCTCATTGGTGTATTCGTTGTGAATATTAGCTTTGGTAATTTCCATCTTGGCTTTGAAAACCAACCAATTGCACATACAGATGGATTGTGGAACTTCCTAGGTATGGCGCTTGCAGGTTTCTGTAGCGTATTGCTTGGGGGTTGTCCATTACGTCAATTAATCATGACTGGTGAAGGTAATTCTGATTCCGCTGTTACAGTGCTTGGCCTTGCGGCTGGCGCAGCATTTGCTCATAATTTCGGCTTAGCTGCCTCTGGTGCTGGTCCTACACTAAATGGTGAAATTGCTGTAGGTGTTGGCTTTGTGGTAGCGTTCATTATTGCTGTACTTAATACAAAACGTTCAAATGCTTAGCCTGCAGATGGTTAACTTGGAAATGTTTAGATCATGTATGGTATGATCAACATATAGTATGAATGTATTTTACTATTTTATTCGTTATTGATAGCTAGAATTGAGTGTCTATGAAATATATTGCCACTTTTTACTCTCATTTTGGAGCGATTCGCTTCAAGCGTGAAGCCCCAGAAGGGGTAACTAATATAGAACTACGTCCTGTACCACGGAATCTTAGTTCGTCCTGTGGAACGAGTGCTTCCTTTGAGGCTGATGAAAGTTTTACTTTCATGGAGGATCCTACAGAGGAAATTGAACAAATAGTGGCTGTTACAGTTGAAGGTTATAGAACTATATTTGAAAGCTCAAATGAGTAAATTATATAGACTGTTTGGTTCAGTATTGATGCATAGTTGGTATGATTCGAATTCTCTTTCTTAGTTTATTACGATAGCCATTAATCTCTTTGATAAAATAGTAGAAGTGCATTTTGATGCATTGTTAAGTGTGGTTTATAAATATATAATTTTTATAGATAAATATATATAATTTCTTAAAAGATTATAGATTTTTTTCGAATAGGACTATAAAAATTAGATGAAGTATTATATAATAATATCTACAGTATGTATTACAGTAGAACAGTAAAATAAATCCATTGATAATGTACGCTACTATTGCAGTATTATACAATTAGTATTAATGATAAGGGAGATTGTAAGACTTTGAAAAGAGTATTAACCTTAACATTAGCCGTGGCCATCGTTGCCGGTGGCTATATGTTTGAGGCTAATGGGGCGGGAGAACAACCTTCTAAACAGGCACCATCTATATCTGAGATAAATATATATACGCCAAAAGAGCTTAATGCACGTCAGAAAGACTTGGTTGAAATTGGCCGCTATACTGCGTCTGGTGATCAAGGTGCATTAAAGAGTGTAATTGCATCTGCTATTGAGCGAGGCACGTTGACGCCACAAGAGGTGAGTATTGCCATTCGTCAACTTTACTCTGCTGCTGGCTTGAAACAAATGAATGCTGCTTTAGCTACATTTGATCAATTACGTGATGAACGCCCTGAGTTTGGCGATGAGTACGAAAAATTGGTACCAAAGCAAACAGGACTTAGTGCTTTATTGGGGAATGGCACTAATGGGGCACCTTTAACAAAGCCGAAAGCTGAGGAAGCAAAAGAGGGGGTTCAATATAATACGTTCCGTATGAAAAAACCAAAACCTCAAAATCGTAATCGTTCACGTCTAGGTAAATTGGACCGTGAATTGGTCGCTGCGGCAGCATTAGGTACTCGAGTTGGTAAAAATAATCTTTTCACTGCAGCTGAGAAGAGTTTATCTGAACTTGGCCTAAGTCAATATCAAATTGAAAATTTAGAAGCTATGATTTTCCAATAAAATGTAGACCTATTTCTTCGGAAGTAGGTCTTTTTTTATAAGAAGTGCTTTTATAGTCGCAGTGATTCGTATTAAATACATAGAATGTAATTGACGTTTAATGTCCCCTTTTCTATAATTAATAAGATAGGTATATGACCTGTAATAATACATATAAACAAATATAAATATATTATTAAAAATAGATGTAAGGAGAAAGTATGCGCCTTCGTAGAAAACCATGGATTGATGAAGCTATCCACGAATATGACTCTCATATTATTTTGTCTGGCCAAGAAGCGTATAAAGGCAAGTGGTGTGAATTATTTGAACATCCTGAGTACCCATTATATATGGAACTAGGAACGGGGAAAGGTCGCTTTATTGCGGGGATGTCTGAAGCGTATCCAAATGCTAACTTCGTAGGTTTTGAAGTGCAGCTGGGGGTTATTTATTATGCAGCACAAAAAATCTTTGAAGGGGAGCGGAACAATGCAAAGGTATCTTTATTTGATATCGCAGGTATTGAAGAGATAGTAGCACCAGGTGAAGTTGATCGTTTCTATATTAACTTCTGTGATCCCTGGCCTAAGGCGAAACATGCAAAACGCCGCCTTACATATCACACATTCCTCGACCGTTATGCTCGTCTTTTGAAAGATGGTGGTGAAGTCCACTTCAAGACGGATAATGAAGGATTGTTTATGTTTTCTCTCGAAGAATTCAAAGAATGCGGTTGGGAGCTTAAAAATGTAACGTATGATTTACATAGTACGGATCTTCCAAATGTAAAGACTGAATATGAAGAAAAATTTAGTGAAAAAGGTCAACCTATTTTCCGCTTAGAAGCAATTAAGCCAAAAGTACAAAAGGAGGCTTAACATGGAAACACCGAATAAGGGGGATAGTCGGTGGGGCTCACTCTTTAAAAATGACTTACAAGGTATGCTCTTACCTATTCTTCTCATTACAATTATAGGTAGTGTAAATATCTTTAGTGCTACTTATATCAGCTCTATCTATGAAAATACAGGATTATTAGGCTACTTTTTAAAGCACATGACATTCTTGCTTTTGTCTATGGCGGTAGGCGTTATTTTGTATCGTTATGATTACCGTCAGTTACAGAAGCCTCACATGTTGCAAAGAATTATGATTGTTACATTAATTGGTATGATTTTGGTTCTTGTGATTGGTGCTGTCATTAATGGTGCGCGTCGTTGGATTGTTATTGGTCCTGTATCGATTCAACCTTCAGAATTTGCGAAATTAGCGGCCTTGATATGGACAGCAGCTAAATTGAGTACTATGCGAAAATGGGGAAAACCAAGGCATATTAACCCTCTCATTAATTTACAAGGTTATTTTAGTGAACGTATAAGTTATATGTTGCCGATGTTAATATGGCCAACTATATTTGCAGGGTTAACAATCTTGCAACCAGATATGGGCACTACCGTATTGATTTTTGGCTTTTCATTTGTGCTCATCTATTTAGCGGGTTTTGATGGAAAATTCTTCGGCGGAGCTTTTGCGATAGCTGGATTTCTTGGCTTTATTGCAGCTCGTATGTCGCCATATCGTTGGGAACGTATTCAATCTTGGTTTGATCCTTGGCCTCATGCACAGGATATGGGGTATCAAACCGTTCAAGGCTTGTTGGCTGTAGGTTCTGGTGGCATTTTAGGCGAAGGCTTTATGCAAGGTACATCAAAGTATTTTTACTTACCAGAAGCACATACGGACTTTGCTTTTGCTGTATGGGCGCAAGAAATGGGCTTCATTGGTGCAGTGTTTGTTGTCGTTCTGATTGCAGCTTTTACCTATTTTGGGTTCCGCATTTCTAATAAGGCTCGTGATGAATTCGGGAAATGGTTAGCAATGGGAATAACATTGCTTATCAGTGGTCAGGCCTTGTTTAACATCGCCATGGTATGTGGTATCATGCCTGTAACAGGGGTACCATTACCGTTTGTTAGTTATGGCGGCTCTTCATTATTGATGAATTTCATGGCTATCGGTTTATTAGCGAGCATAGGTCGTCGCAATGTAGAAGGGGTAAAACCAGTTGGTACAGCTGAACCATTACCATCTTTGCGTGAAGAAACACAAAGTCGTTTCAAGCCTGCCGCTCCAAAGCGTACTAATAAGACAAATATGCCTGGACCGTTTAAACCACAGCCTTCTAAAAAGTCGACTCGTAGACAGACTAAATTTGAACGTTAATATCTAACTTATGTATCATAAGATGAATCTGTTTGTGTAAATTCATAGAGTATATTTAAGGACTGTACTATATGAACTTAGCATCGTTATATTGTGTGTGAGGAGAAACGATGAAAGATTATATTGATATTCAAGAACGCCCATCATGGGGCCGAATGTTACCACTTAGTTTTCAACATTTATTTGCCATGTTTGGCTCTACTGTATTAGTACCGTATTTATTAAAAGTAGACCCAGCAACGGCATTGTTTATGAATGGTATTGGTACATTATTGTACTTATTTGTGTGTAAGGGCAAGATCCCTGCATATCTTGGTTCTAGCTTTGCCTTTATTGCGCCTGTAGCAGGTGTGTTATCTGCAGGTCTTGGTTATGAATCTGCAAAAGGGGCCTTCGTTGTATTTGGTCTATCTTTTGTTATTTTATCTATTCTCGTTCGTTATATTGGTACGCGTTGGATTGATAAATTATTCCCACCAGCTGCTATGGGTGCTATCGTAGCTATTATCGGCTTAGAATTAGCGCCAGTAGCGATGAGTATGTCTGGCCTTATCGGCAATCAAGATTTAGGCATGAGCCATAGCCAAGCTGTTATTATCTCCATGTTTTCCTTAGTTGTTACCTTGCTTGGAACTGTTGTGTTCCGTGGTTTCTTAGCTGTTATTCCTGTTCTTATTGGTGTTGTCTCTGGTTATGTATTGTCTGCTGTGATGGGAGTTGTTGACTTCTCTGGTGTAGAAGCTGCTCCTTGGCTTTCATTGCCTCAGTTCTACGGCATGCCTGTATTTGATATCAATGCAATTATCATGATTATGCCAGCACTATTTGTAGTATTTGCTGAGCACGTTGGTCACTTGGTTGTAACTAGTAACATCGTTGCCAGAGACTTGATGAAAGAGCCTGGTCTACAAAGATCCTTGCTTGGTGATGGCCTTGCAAATATTCTTTCTGGTTTCTTTGGTGCGACACCAAATACGACGTATGGTGAAAACATCGGCGTACTTGCAATTACTCGTTGCTTCAGCGTATGGGTAATCGGTGGTGCTGCAGTTTTAGCGATGATTGTGTCCTTTGTAGGTAAAGTAGCAGCTCTTATTCATGCTATTCCGGTACCTGTTATGGGTGGTGTATCTATTTTATTGTTCGGTATCATCGCAGCATCTGGCTTGCGTATGCTTGTAGAACGTAAAGT
Organism: Veillonella parvula; assembly: GCF_018366295.1. Taxonomy (GTDB): domain Bacteria; phylum Bacillota; class Negativicutes; order Veillonellales; family Veillonellaceae; genus Veillonella; species Veillonella parvula_P. The sequence continues at coordinate 115,059 of NZ_JAGZIJ010000003.1, read as the reverse complement.
AGACTACACAAATCCTGTTAATATGATTCTTACATCCGTTATCCTTGTGGTAGGTCTTAGCGGTGCAGAACTCGCAGTTGGTCCTGTTGTATTAAAAGGGATGGGTCTTGCCACTGTAGTAGGTATGGCTATGAGCATTAGCTTGTTAATCCTTCAAAAAACAGGCGTTGGCAATGACCAATTGAAAAAAACAGAAGTATAATATCATGGCTCTTTAAAATCTTGGAATATAACCTTGAGATCATAAAGTAAATTGATTTGTACTCAGTATAATAAACGACTACTGAATCAGGTTGTACCTGCGCAAGTAGTCGTTTTTATTTAGTGTCTTTATAATTTATCCTCAATATTGTATAATGAACATATCAGTTGTATAAAATTAATTTAAGAGAGGAGGCCCTATGGAGTTTTTGATATGGATGGCTATCGGCGTTGCCTTGATGGCGGTAGAACTCGTAGTACCAGGCGGTATTTTAGGTCTTATCGGTTATTGCGCATTCCTGTGGGGCGTTTATGTAGCTCTTGGGGAAGGCACAGTAGCATTGTATGCCGTGCTAGGATTAACAGCCTTGTTAATTGTCATTATCATCGTGTTCTTTAATCACTTTGAAAAGACTTGGATAGGCAAATTGTTTACCTTAGGGCAACGATCTACGACAAAAGCTGGTTATGTATCTAATGATGTATTAGAAGATTTGGCTGGCAAGGAAGGCGTAGCTCATACAACACTGCGCCCTGCAGGTATTGCTAAAATTAATGGTAATTTGGTAGATGTTGTAACCGAAGGTGACTTCATCGATGCCGGTTCACCTATTGTGGTGCTTCGCGTTGTAGGTGGCCGCAATATTGTTAGAAAGCGTGATTAAGCTTTCACAACATCGTTGTAAATAATGGAGGTTATTATGGATGTAGGTATTTTAATTTTGATTCCCATTTTGCTGATTGGTATTATGGTATTCTTATATGTTGTGCCATTAGGACTTTGGGTATCTGCTCTAGCAGCGGGCGTTAACGTTGGTATCTTTACACTTGTAGGCATGCGCTTACGTCGTGTAAATCCATCTCAAATCGTAATGCCTTTGATTAAAGCTAATAAAGCAGGTCTTGATGTGAATGTAAATCAGTTGGAAGCTCATTACCTCGCAGGTGGTGACGTTGACCGCGTTGTAGATGCTTTGATTGCCGCTGAACGGGCATCTATTCCGTTGACCTTTGAACGTTCCGCAGCTATCGACCTCGCCGGTCGTGATGTATTGGAAGCGGTTCAAATGTCCGTTAATCCTAAAGTGATTGAAACTCCAATTATTTCTGCGGTAGCAAAAAATGGTATTGAATTGAAAGTTCGTGCTCGTGTTACTGTACGTGCGAATATCGATCGCCTCGTTGGGGGTGCTGGTGAAGCCACAATTATTGCCCGTGTAGGTGAAGGTATCGTAACGACTGTAGGTTCCTCTGAAGAACATACAGATGTATTGGAAAATCCAGATCACATTTCCCGTACTGTATTGGGTAAAGGCCTTGATGCGGGTACTGCATTCGAAATCTTGTCCATCGATATCGCTGACGTAGACGTGGGACGTAACATTGGCGCTCAATTGCAAACTGACCAAGCGGAAGCGGATAAGAAAATCGCTCAAGCTCGTGCGGAAGAACGTCGTGCAATGGCTGTTGCTACAGAACAAGAAATGCGTGCTAAAACACAAGACATGCAAGCTAAGGTTGTGGAAGCACAAGCTGAAGTCCCTAAAGCATTGGCAGAAGCTTTCAGAAATGGTAATCTTGGCGTTATGGATTACTACAATATGAACAATATTATTGCAGACACTAAAATGCGTGAAAACTTAGCAGATGGTGAATAGGAGTAGCTATGGACTCTATTTTGTATTCAGTGCTATCCATCTTTTCGCATAATCCAATCTTTGTTTTAGGTATCATAGCGTACATTGCTTTTTCCATTATAAAAAATAAGAATACTGAAGAGTCTGAAGAGTATGATGAGTATGAAAGCTCTGGTGGCGGAACTTGGGAAGATATGGAGCGCGAATATGGCATCTCCATAGAACGCAAGGTAGATGAACCGTCTATGGATGATTTGTCTAAGGTTGATGACTTTTATCGGGACTCTTATGAAGATAAACCGATTGTAAATCAGCAACCAGAAGCACCATCGAAAACTATGGAGGACATACATTTCAATGAAGAGGCTGCAGCAGCTCAACGAGATATTGAAGCCTTATCAATGAAAAGTTCCAGTAGCAATCCGAGTTATACTACCAGTAAGACTCGCTTAGATAGAGAAGCTGTTACGGGGCCGACCTTAAGTGAAAGACTAGCTGAGTTTAAACGAGATAAAGCAGCTAAAGAGGGGCAAGTTCTTATTGAAAATGTAGGCATTACAACTGCGCCTACTGCTCTAGCTGCGACTTCAACTCGCGGTCGTAAATCTAATCATGCTTTAAAAGAGGGCATGAAATGGTCCATCATTTTAAGTAAACCTAAAGCTCTTGAACGTAGATACCGTTAATGAAGTAATCTATTTATAAGTGTATAAACTAATTATGGTTTTATTGGAACATAAATAATAATGGATTGTGCACTGATGTGGTATAGCAACCATACTGTCACATATCATAATGTGGGGCATATAATTACATATTGAAAGAGGTTCCTATTGGTCACCTATGTGACTATTAGGAACCTCTTTTTTATTGTTTTTTCTTAGTGAAACTTTCACAATAATAGGGGAAGGAGTTCGTTTATAAGGAAGGGCAAAATTATGTATCGAAATGTGCGTGTTATACCAAAACAGCTGTTGCAGCAATTATATATAGAGAAACAATGGAGCGTTCGCGATGTGGCGGATTATTTCCAATGTAGTGTTGATACCATCATGCGCCGTATGAAAGCGTACGATATCGAACGGAGGCCTCTGAAGAAAGAAATCAATATGGTCCATGTACAAGCTTTGTATGAGACCGGTAAGTGGTCGCTCCATTCATTAGCAAAGCGTTATGATGTGTCTATTACGACGATGGCAAATCGCTTGAAGGAATATGGATTGGCTTGTCAGCAATCAAATAAAAACGTATCTATAGATGTAGTACGTATATGTAGGGCTTATAAAAGTGGAAATAGTACAGATGCCATTGCTCGTATGTATGGTATATCGCGATGGAAAGTTCACCATGTATTGCGGCATATGGGGAATTGCTTACTTCCTAAAGTTCGAAAGCCTATGCGCGTAGAGGAGATGGCTTATTTATATATTCATCATCACATGAGTACAGATGACATTGGACTGGCTTATGGGATACGTGGTTCTACAGTGGCAATGTATTTGCGAGAGCAAGGTATAGAAATAAGGGCAAATACTCTTGATCTAGACGAAAATAAGATTAAAAAACTCCGTGCACAAGGTTATGGAGTTGCAAAGATTGCACAGGTGATGGGATGCTCTACCTCTGCTGTGCGAAAGCGTCTAGCTATGAAAAAATATATCTCTCCTTGATGTAGTGTGGTAGATACTATATACTTAAATTTATACAATGATGGGAGGAATATTATGCTCGAAATTATATCTGCTTTAACACCGTTTTTATTACTGGGCTTAGTGGCTGCTGGCTTATCTCGCCTTTCTGGGGTAGCCTTATCAATGGTTGTAGTACCAACCTTATTGATTTGGGGTGCCACTGCGGTTGACGTAATCGCTTTTATGTTGCTCTTTGTGGTGTACAACAACTTCACTATGGAAACACAAGATATTCGTTTAGATTATAAAGATCTTGTCTTATTCCCTAAATGGCGCTTGTGCATTCCCTTTATTTTGAGTTTGGTAAGCGCCTTCTTTGTTCCTGCTGCAGGCATTGCTGTTTTTATGGCTTGCTTTGTTTTAGAGCTATTGGCTACTGTGTATAAACGCATTCCTGAAAATAAACGGCCTCGTTTACAGCGCGTAATAGTGGCATCGATTTTGAGTGCCATTGTAACAGCTGTAGGTGCTTATATAGGCCCTAAAATTCCTAGTGAATTCTACTTTGTCTGTGTAGGCTTAGCCATTTTAATCGTTACGGACTTTGCATGGTATGCCGGCAAGCATAGAGATGCTTTTAGAAGCGCATGGGATAGCATTTGGGCTGGTTTTAATATATTCTTAGGCATGTTTGGCGTAGAGGCTTCATATTATCCAGCTGCACTAACGCGATCCATTCCAAATCCAATGGATCGCATGTTGCCTATGGTTACTGTAGTAGGTGGCTATGCAGGCCTTATGGTAGTATTCGGCTTTTATAACATTTTTTCTATACCGTCTTTGATTACAGCTATTGGTGCTGCTATAGGGATACGCCTCTTTGGTATGTATGAATTTCCTCGGAATGGCAGTTTCTCTTATTTGGCAATCGGTTTTGCCGTGGCTGCTGTAATTTGCTTGTATCTCGTATCTCCGACACCAGTTGGTTTTGATCATATTAATACCTTAGTTTCTCAACCAATTGGCCAATAATAATAGATAATGTAAGTCTATTGATATATTTTGATAAGTTCTTTAGTTGCTTTCACCTAGGAGCTAATTGGATTATAATGTGTGATATATCTCATATATTGTATTGAAAATTAAGTTCATATTAGAATGTGAAAGGAGTTGATGCTATATGGCAGAAACAATTGAAACAAGACCATTCCCTCCATTCTTACCAAAGAAGGCAACAGTCATGATGATGGGCACATTTCCTCCAGAACAATCAAAACGTGCTATGGAATTCCATTATCCAAATTTCCAAAATGATATGTGGCGTGTTTTTGGCCTCGTATTCTTTGATGAAAAGGATCATTTTAGAAATGGTGAGGAAAAAGCGATGGATCCTGAGAAGATTAAAGTCTTTTTGTCTGAAGCTGGAATTGCATCTTGTCCTACTGTTTTGAAAGCTATTCGCGAAAAAGGGAATGCATCTGATGCATTTCTTAAGGTCGTTGAACCAGTTCCACTTGCGGACGTACTGGAGCAAATCCCTGACTGTAAGCATATTGGTACAACAGGCGGCAAGGCTACGGAGATTTTATTGAGCCTTTTACCAGAAAAGGTTAAATTACCTAAAACTGGTGAAACAATTCCTTTTGTATTTAATGGTCGGGAATTGACATTGACACGTTTGCCATCTACATCACGTGCCTATCCGTTGAGCCTACCGAAAAAGGCTGAAGCGTACAAGAATTTCTTCAAAGCTTGTGGTCTAAAAACAAAATAAATATTTAAAGTAGCACCTTTAATAGTTGGCTTTGAGTCTTTTGGTCTCATCTGTCGCTATTGAAGGTGTTTTTATATCGTAAAAATATATAAAATATTAAAATGGAAATTAATGCATATTTATTGTGAATATATAGTTTGTTATAAATAAAATTGATGAGATATATAATATTTTAATTCTTGCTTTTTATAATGAGAGGTTTATAATTAACCGTTGTCGCAAACTGGTTGACAATAATTTAAAAAATGGAGTTGATAATATGGATAAGGCTAAGGAGGCCTTGTGGACAAAATCCTTTGTCCTTGATACTTTGATTAATTTCTTAGTATTTTTAATTTATTATTTATTAATCGTTATTATTGCGGTTGTAGCAAAAGATAATCTTCATGCTACGGCTAGTCAAGCGGGACTTGCTGTTGGTATATATATTATTGGCACCGTTGTAGCCCGTTTGTTGGCAGGACGGTTTATCAGTATCCTAGGGTGTCGCAAGATGCTCTATTTAGGGTTATTGATTTACTTGATTTCAACGGCTATGTATTTCTACACACCTAATTTACTAATGCTTGATAGTGTTCGTTTCTTAAATGGTTTTGCTTATGGTATTACATCTACTGCTACAAGTACTATCATAGCTGCTATTATTCCTACGTCACGCCGTGGGGAAGGGATTAACTATTATGGCTTATCTACCTCTCTCGCCGCTGCAGTAGGGCCATTCTTAGGTATCTTGATGCTTCATAGTCTTGGTTATGATTTTATCATCGCATTCTGTGTTGCACTTATCATCCTTTGCGGTATTGGCTCTGTCATCATGAAATTTAATGAACCTAAACTTGGTATTGAATCTGAAGCACATAAGGGCATTAGAATCTCGGACTACATTGAACCACGGATGAATTCAATCAGTCTTGTTTCCATTCTAGTCGGTTTTGCCTACTCTGGTGTTATTGGCTTTATGGCAGCCTACACAAAAGACCTAGATCTTATTATGGCAGGGACATTCTTCTTTGTTGTATATGCTGTAGTTATTACTATAACAAGACCATTGCTTGGTATTGTATTTGATATGAAGGGTGAAAACTTCGTTCTTTATCCTTGTTTTGTATCCTTAGCACTTGGTATTTTCTTATTATCCATCGCCCACTCTACATGGCTTGTGCTTTTATCGGCTGTGTTTGTTGGCCTTGGATATGGTACATTTATGTCCAACGGACAAGCTGTTACTGTTAAAATAGTACCTGTTCATCGTATTGGTGTTGCCACATCCACATACTTTATTGCCTTGGACATGGGGCTAGGCTTTGGCCCCTATATTTTAGGCGCTGTTAAAGAGGTTGTAGGTTATACTAGTATGTTCCATGTAACTGTTGTTGTGGCGCTGCTTGCACTAGTTGCTTATTATTTATTATATGGTCGTTATGTGGGGACTGAAAGAGATCTTTCTTTAAAAGCTCGCGCTGAAGAGGAAGAAATTAGAAATCGTAAGCGTAATAATAAGCTTGCGTAATATGTAAATTAAAAGGACTATACGATCCTAGGCTCGTATAGTCCTTTTTGTTATCTACTACTGCTTTGCTAATGCTATTATTTTTCAATATTTACAATATTAACGATAACTTCAACAGCTTTTTTCATATCATCGATACATGCGAATTCATGACGGCCATGTAGGTTTTCTACACCTGTAAAAATATTTGGTGTAGGAATGCCCATGAAGGAGATTTTGGATCCATCTGTGCCACCGCGAATAGGATCACAAATAGGTGTAATCCCAGCTTTTTCCATAGCTGCTTTGGCTACATTTACACATTCCATATTATCTTTGATAACATCATACATGTTGTAGTATTGGTCTTTTACAGATACTTCACATACTTCACGACCATATATTTCGTTCAATGTTTGACCTGCTTGTAAGAAGAATGCTTTTTTTGCTTCGAACAGTTCCTTGTCATGGTCGCGGATAATGTAGTTCATTTTACCGGTATCTACTTGTGTTTCCATGCTCATGAGCATAAAGAAACCTTGGCGCCCACAGGTATGCTCAGGAACAGCTGCTCCTGGCAATAAAGCGTCAAATTGCATAGCTAGTTTAGCACAGTTGATCATAATGCCCTTGGCTGTGCCTGTGTGAACAGAAACGCCTTTCAGGGTAACGGTACCGCCAGCTGCATTAAAGGTTTCGTATTCAAGTTGGCCCAGACTTTCACCATCAATAGTGTAAGCATAGTCTACAGGGAATTGTTTAACATCGAAGTGGTCTGCACCAGTACCAATTTCTTCGTCTGGACCGAAAGCACACATGATTTTACCATGTTTGATTTCTGGATGAGCTACGAGGTAGGTGAGTGCTTCCATGATTTCACAGATACCAGCCTTGTCGTCACCACCGAGGAGTGTTAAACCGTCGGTTACAACTAAGGACTTGCCAATGTAATTTTTTAGATTTGGAAAGTCGGCACGTCGGGTGAAGATTTGGTGTTCTTTATTGAGGCAAATATCACTACCATCATAGTTTTCTACGATACGAGGTTTAATATTTTCTGCATTATAATCAGCTGTATCCATATGGGCAATGAAGCCGATGGAAGGAGCTTTCTCATCAGTGTTAGCATGTAATGTGCCGATGACAAAACCATTTTCACGATTATAAATAACCTCATCTAAACCTATTGCCTTTAAATCGGGAACGAGCACATTCGTAGCAAAGTCTACTTGAGTTTGAGTACTAGGAATGGTTGTACTTTCCTCATTAGACCGTGTATTTATGCTCGTATAGCGTACAAAACGTTCGACCATTGATTCCATAATGAAGCCTCCTCGTAAGTAAACATACGTGTTATACAGGGCAGTATACGATACCGTTACATAATAGAGATTCTTAATATACTTTCATTGTAGAACAGGGACGCCAAAAATGCAAAATAATTATTTATAGGGGGTGTGTTGTTTTATTCGCATAGTGCATAGAAAACCATTGAACCATGTGTAGTACCGTGTTAGTATAAAGGTGAATAGTTATACGTTTGTACTTTTTCTGTGAGGAGGTTTTACTATGTCGGACGAGGTTCGTTCCATTCCACCCATAGAACCGGTGTTAGATCCTAAGAAAGATTACGTAGAGATTAACTCATATGTAGTCTTCTGGGGCTTGTTCTATGCGGCAGTTTTCACACTGGCTGTTGGCTATTTATGTTTGAAAATCGGTCAAACAGTAGATGCCTTTGCGCCAGTATCTGTACTTGCTATGGGTACAGCAGTTATTTTAAAGCGGCAAAATGCTTTTGCCGAAACGGTACACATTCAAGCTATCGCTAGTTCTAGTACGAACACATTAGCAGGGGCTATGTTCTTCTTGCCAGCTCTTTACATCTGGAATGTAACAGATGTATCCTTTGTACAAATGGCGATTCCTATCATTCTTGGCGGCGTTTTAGGTGTTTTATTATGCGTTATGTTCCGTCGCTATTTCGTTGAGGAAATGCACTATGTGTATCCGTTCCCAAGTGGTCGTGCTGCAGCGGAAGTATTGATGAGTAATGAGGGGAGCAAAGCAAAACTTATGCTTGGCTCTGGTTTAATTGCTCTCGTGTATGACTTTATTCTTAATAGTTTAGGGTGGTGGCAAGAGGTTATTCGCACTGCTACCTTTAAGTGGGGGGCAGCCCTTGCAGATCAAACTAAGCTAACCGCAGCGGTAGATACTGATGCAGCATTGCTTGGCCTTGGTTATTTCACGGGCCTTCGCTATGCGGCTATCATTGCAGCCGGTTCCTTCTTCTCTTGGTTTGTATGTATTCCGATTGTGTACTATTTAGCGCCTGAACATATCATGCAAATTGGCGGCCATGCAGTTCCATTAGGGGAGGCCCCAATTCGTAAGGTATTCCTTGATTATGTTCGTCATATTGGTATCGGCATGCTCGCTATGGCAGGCATCATCGGTCTAATTACAATGTCTAAAGTGGTAGCAAATGTTGTTAAAAATGCAGTGCTTGACATCTTTAGTTCTAAAACTGTAGATGTTAATTTGCTTCGTACACAACGTGACGTACCTACATCTTGGATTGGTGCTGGCATCTTGTTATGTACAGTTTTATTTGCAGCATATTTCCATTTTATGTATGCTGAAAGCTTCGGACAAACAATTGTAGCGTTCTTAATCGTTCTTATTATGTCCTTCCTATTGTCTGTAGTGGGGGTTAGCTCCATCGCTTATACAGGTACAGAACCAGTTTCAGGTATGACAATCTTTATGATTATCATCTCCGCTGTATGCTTAACCGCAGCAGGTATGACTGGTAAGGTCGGTATGATTGCAGTCCTCATGATGGCATCCTTTATCGGTACTACTATTGGGATGGCTGGTAACTTTATGTCTGAGCTTAAGGTGGCACATATGACAGGTGCTACACCTAAGAAAATGGAACAATGGCAAATCGTTGGTACTATTCTTTGTGCCGTACTTTCTGTAGGTGTTATGATTCTTTTGAACGATGCTTATGGATTTGTAGGAGATCATGCATTAAATGCACCTCAAGCGAACGCTATGGCTGCCATCATTGAGCCAATGATGACTGGTGGTAGTGCTCAATGGCCTCTATACATGGCTGGCGCATTATTTGCAATCATCTTGTGGATGGTAAGAGTTCCACCGTTGGCATTTGCCTTGGGTACATATTTGCCAATGGAAATTAATACACCATTACTTATCGGAGGTTTGATTGCGTATCTTGTACAAAATAGTACAAAAGACAAAGAATTGGCAGATCTTCGCTTCTCCAAAGGTAGTACAATTGCCTCTGGTCTCGTAGCTGGTGGTGCTATTGGCTCCTTGTTCAGTGCGGTGCTTCGCATTGCAGGTGTTGATGTATTTGCTCAAGCTTGGGTAGAAACACCTGAAGCGACATACCTCAGTATCGTAATGTATTTATTACTCTGTACGTTCTTGTACAAGGTAGCTATGTATATAAAAGCTAAACATGCTAAATAAATTACATACTATATATCCTAAATGAATTGAATAGCTTATTTATTCTATAAATAACCAGGGATCCTCCATTTTGGAGATGACCGCCTTTATCAAGTTTCATCTATGCTTGGTAAAGGCGGTCTTTTTATATACTTAGGAATGTTATTTTCGATATAGCTAAAAACTATATCAATTCAATACCTATTGGTATAGTTGGATTTATTGACCCGTACTATATCGAATGTTATCATAAAACTATAATACCTTTAGAGGTATTATTTTTATTATGCTCATAAGTGTAAGTATAGATATATTAGTTGATTAAGAAGAACTCTGTTTCTAGATAGAACAGAGAGAAGTAAGGATAATAATATGAAATTTAAGAAAATAGCAGCTCTATTAGGGGCTTTCACCATTGCTAGTAGTTTATTAATCGCAGGCTGTGGTAATGCAGGTAATAGTCAGAAGGCATGGCGCGTAGGTACTGATGCGACCTATGCACCATTTGGTTTTAAAGACAAAGATAGTGGTAAATTAGCTGGATTTGATATTGATATTATCAATGCGATTGCAAACGAAGAGGGCATAGAAGCAGATATTCAAAATCTAAACTTTGATGCGCTTTTACCAGCATTACAAAGTAATACCATCGACATCGCTATTTCGGATATGACTATTTCTGAAGAACGAGCAAAATCCGTTGACTTTAGTAAACCGTACTATATTGCAGGTAATGGTCTCGTTGTGAACATTGATAACACCAATATTAATAGTTTTAAGGATCTAGAAGGTAAACGCATTGGTGTATCCATCGGTTCTACTGGTGCAGAGATTGCTAGCAAGATTCCCAATGCTGATGTACGTCAGTTTAATATCATTGTTGATGCGTTCTTAGAATTGCAAAATAAAGGCGTCGATGTAGTTATCAATGATACGCCAGTAAACGAATATTATGTTAATGGTAAGGGCAAAGGTATCGCAAAGGTTACTGGAGAGGACTATGATGCGGCACCACTAGGTATTGCTGTGAAAAAAGGTAATACAGAGTTGCTTAACAAAATCAATGATGGTTTGGCAAAGATCAAAGCAAACGGTAAATATGCAGAAATTTATAAGAAATGGTTTGGTAAGGAGCCTCCAGCAGAGGTATTAAAATAGTTTGTAGATAGTACCAGAATGTATTATTTGATATAATATGCTAGGTAAGCCTCGTGTTATATGAGGTATGTATAGAATGGGTGATATGATGGCTAAACGAAGTGCATTTTTAGATATTATTAAGGAAAAGGGAGCCCTCGTCTTAGATGGAGCTTTAGGGACCGAATTAGAGCGTTATGGCTGTGATATTCAACATAAGTTGTGGTCTGCTAAGGTTCTCATGGATCAGCCAGATATCATCAAGAAAATACATATTTCTTATTTAGCTGCGGGTGCCGATATCATTCAAAGCTCTGGCTATCAAGCGACAGTAGCAGGCTTTAAAGGTTTAGGTTATGGAACGGAAGAAGCGATAGAGCTCGTTAAACTATCTGTTCGTTTAGCCGTGCAAGCTCGTAATGAGTTTTTAGAAGCAAAGGCGAGTGGGGCACTTACATTGCGTGGAATTACGCTTGGTGAAGAGACTCCTAAGGGAATTAGATATTTTTCTGAAGGTGCGTTACCTAAACCGTTGGTGGCAGCTTCTGTAGGTCCTTATGGCGCTTTCTTGGCGGATGGCTCTGAATACCGTGGTTATCCTGATGTGCAAACAGAATATCTAGAGATATTCCATATTCCACGGCTAGCATTGTTCTGCGAAGAGCATCCAGATATATTATCCTTTGAAACCATACCGTCTTATGCTGAAGCGATTGCTATTGCGAGAGCTATGTCTGATCCGTTTACATCAAAAGGTATTCCCGGGTGGATTTCTTTTTCCTGTAAGGATGGGCATCATGTTTCTAGTGGCGAAACCATTATTAAATGTGCACAAATGATCGACAAGGTACATCCTATTACGGGGATTGGCATTAATTGTACTAAACCGGAATATGTAGAATCATTGATAAAAGATATTCGTACTGTTACAGATAAACCGATTGCTGTATATCCTAATCTTGGTGAAAGCTATGATAGTAAAACTAAAACTTGGTATGGCGATGCTGCATCATTTGTAGACTACGTTGAGGTATGGCGAAAAGCTGGAGCTGAAATCATTGGTGGCTGTTGTAGAACAACACCTGAAATTATCGGTGATATTGCAAAGAAAATTCATAACTAATATAGTTTGATATACAAAAAGCTATTCGAGTATAATTCGAATAGCTTTTTCTTTATATGCAAATAAAAAAAGCAGTGCGAAAGCACTGCTTTTACTATGGCGGAGAGACAGGGATTTGAACCCTGGGTACGGGATAACCGCACACATGATTTCCAATCATGCTCCTTCAGCCGCTCGGACACCTCTCCATGTATTCTGTTGTGTAACAGGTACTTGTATAGTATATGAAAAAGTTAGATTTATGTCAAGCAAAAAATAGTAGAATTATTGCATATTTACAAGGCTTTTAAAATATAGTATTTGATCTCAATAAATGGATATAAACCAAAAATCATAGCTTGGTTTTAGGCGTATAAAATCTGGTATATAAAAAGAAAAGCCGCCTAAATAGGCGGCTCTTGTATTAGAATACGTCTTTAATTTCAGCAGCTTCAATGGATGCTTTGATATCGTCTGCCATTTTTTCAATTAATGGAAGATCTTCTTCTTTCAAAGAGGATTTGATATCTAGTGGTTCGGAAACGATTTCAATGTCTTTGAAGTCATTTTCGAAATGGGAAACCATTGTTTTCATCGCAGCGGAAGCCCAAGAGTGGTTACCGATGATGGAAACCTTATGGTTTTGGAAGTTAAGGGCTTTTAATTCATGGATAAAGTTTTCCATAGTAAGGTATAGATTCAAGTTATATGTAGGTGCGATAGTTACCAAGTTAGTATATTTCCAAGCATCGGAGATGATGTAGGAAGCATTAGTTTTGGAAACATCGTAAATTCTGATATCTGTAACGCCACGTTTGGAGAGTTGTTTAGCCAATTGTTGAGCAATAGCACGAGTATTGCCGTACATGGAACCAAAAGCGATAACAACACCTTTTTTCTCAGCTGTATAGCTGGACCAATGTAAGTATTTGTGTGTGATATATTGGATAGATTCAGGGGTGCGCCAGATTGGACCATGAAGTGGAGCAATGCGTTTAATATCAAGGCTAGAAATTTTGCGAAGCGCATTTTGTACTTGTGGTCCGTATTTACCAACGATATTTGTATAGTAACGGCGAGCTTCTTCTTCGTATGTAGCTACGAAATCGGTTTGGTCAGCAAAGATATTACCATTAACTGTACCGAATGTACCAAAAGCATCTGCAGAGAACAATGTGCCTGTAGATTTTTCGTATGTACAAGTTACTTCAGGCCAGTGAACCATAGGCATAGTGTAAGAAACCAAAGTATGTTTACCTAAACAGATTTCATCGCCTTCTTTAATTTGATGGTATTGTTCTGGTTTTGGAGTGTTATAGAATTGCTCAAACATGCGGAATGTTGTAGCATTACCTACCATTTTACAATTTGGATACCGTTCCAATGTTTCTAATAATGTTTGGCAATGATCAGGCTCCATATGGTTTACGACGATGTAATCAAGTTCACGATCATTTAAGAGGTGAGTCAAGTTGTCGAAGTACTCTTCACGAATTTCAGCATCTACAGAGTCTACCACACAAGTTTTTTCATCGTCGATGAAATAGCTGTTATAGCTAACACCATTTGGAATAGGAAATAAGTTTTCGAAACGTTCTGTTGTCCAGTCATTACTACCAATCCAGTAGATATTATGAGTCATTTTCTGAGCACAATGCATAATAAAATCCTTTCTTAACCCACACTAGGTATGTATAGCTTTACATGAGAACTCATGTCTGTAAATATAGTATCAATTTATAATACTAATATTTTCGAAAAAAATCAATATTGAAAAAGCCTACTTGAAGAAGTAGGCTTTCACATGAAAGTTCATAGTGACCAATTATTTGAAGTATTTTACACCAGATGTAAAGATTGGCATTTCTAATTGGCCAGGAATATTTTTGCTGATGCCTGCACCACAGCGTTCGGAGTGTGCCATTTTGCCGAATACGCGACCATCAGGGCTATAAATACCTTCGATAGCAGCTACAGACTGGTTAGGATTGAAGCGACTATCCATGGAGGCGATACCATCAAAGTCTACATATTGTGTAGCAATTTGGCCAGTTTTATTGAACTCTAACACTTGTTGAGGAGAAGCTATAAAGCGACCTTCGCCGTGAGAAATTGGTACCGTGTAAATTTCACCTGCCTTGGCATCACTCATCCAAGGGGATTTTGTAGAAATAACTTTCGTATTGACCATGCGAGACAAGTGACGACCAATCGTGTTGTATGTCAATGTAGGATGATCTGCAGTTAACGTTTCAATATGTCCACCAGGTAATAAGCCTAACTTGATGAGCGCTTGGAAGCCGTTACAAATACCTAATACAAGGCCATCTTGTTTGTACAAGAGGTTTTCTAAACCTTCTGCAAGGTATGGGTTGCGGAAGAGAGTGGCTATGAATTTACCAGAACCATCTGGCTCATCACCGGCACTGAAACCTCCTGGGAACATAAGAATTTGAGACTCTGCTAATTTAGCTTTGATTACGTCGATAGATTCTTTTAATTGTTCTGAAGTTTGGTTGCGGATAAGCACGATATCTGTTTCTGCACCAGCCCGTTCAAAGGCGCGAGCAGAGTCAAATTCACAGTTTGTGCCAGGGAATACTGGAATAAGAACTTTTGGTTTGGCACCTAGGGAGGCGCTGCGAGGTTTAGCGTGTTGATCATGAATGTAAGCGACTGCTTCACCAAAGCCGTTTGGTGCATGCATAGGGAAAATATCGTTTAGAGGTGCTTCATAAGCAGCTTGTATTTCTTTGAGAGAAACAGATTGTCCTTCCCATTCGATAACAGGGGTGGCTTGGGTTACACCGATAACTTTCACATCAGGTAATTCTAAAAGATAATTAACAGCCGTAATATCTACTTCAACGATGAAGGAACCAAGAGCTGGTTGGAAGATACCACGTTCAGCGTATTTATCGAATTTAACACCAATATTGTTGCCAAGGGCCATTTTAGTGACTGCTTCAGGAATGCCGCCTTGATCAACTACATAGGCAGAGTAAACGCGACCTTTTTCAATTTGTTCTTGTAGTGTATCGCAGTTTTCTTTGAATCGATCCCAATCAGGGGTGTCATCGTATGTACGAGGTACATCGAAGAATACGAGGCGGTGATCCACGCCTTTAAGGTCTTGGCTCACGATATTATCTACATGAGCTGTACCAACCGCAAAGGATACGAGGGTAGGGGGAACGGTAAGATCCATAAATGTACCGCTCATAGAGTCCTTGCCGCCGATAGCGCCGATTTCAAGTTCTTTTTGTGCTTTATAAGCACCAAGTAAAGCTGCTACTGGCTTACCCCAAGATTCTTTAGAGTTGAGGCGTTCAAAATATTCTTGTAATGTTAAGTATGCGTCTTCTCGGCGACCGCCAAGAGCTACTAATTTTGCTACAGATAAAAGTACTGCATATTGCGCACCATGATAAGGGCTCCATGCAGATAACTCAGGCACAAAACCATGAGTCATAATACTAGCCGTTGTAGTTTCACCGTTTAGAACCGGTAATTTAGCAACCATGCCTTGGGTAGGCGTTTTTTGGAATTTGCCACCGAATGGCATGAGGACTGTATTGGCGCCCACAGTGCTGTCAAAGCGTTCTGCTAAGCCTTGTTGGGATGCTGCATTTAAATCGGATACGGCTGCGAGCCATTTTTCCTTGAAGTTATCTGCACTAGCTGAACCACGTAAGAAGTAGGATCGATCTGTAGGAGCTTTTACGATAGCTTCTTGTTGTTGATTGGCACCATTTGTATTTAAAAAGTCGCGGCTAATATCTACAATTGCTTCGCCATTCCAGTTCATAACAAGGCGATTTGTATCAGTTACCTCTGCCACAACTGTACACTCCAAGTTTTCTTCGTCGCAGTATGCTTTGAATGCCTCTACATCAGAAGCATCGATGACACAGGCCATGCGCTCTTGGGATTCAGAGATGGCTAACTCTGTACCATCGAGGCCAGCATATTTTTTAGGGACTAAGTCGAGATTGATTGATACACCATCAGTTAGTTCACCGATAGCGACAGATACACCACCTGCACCGAAGTCATTACAACGTTTGATAAGTGTCGTTACTTCGCCACGACGGAATAAACGTTGGATTTTGCGCTCTGTAAGAGCATTGCCTTTTTGGACTTCTGCACCGCATGTGGATAGAGATTCAACGGTATGTTCTTTAGAGGAACCTGTAGCGCCACCACAGCCATCACGGCCAGTTTTACCACCTAGCAATACTACCACATCGCCTGCAACTGGTACCTCACGGCGAACTTGGTTGCGAGGTGCAGCACCGATAACTGCGCCGATTTCCATGCGCTTTGCTACGTAGCCAGGATGGTAATATTCTTTTACTTCACCTGTAGCAAGGCCGATTTGGTTGCCGTAAGAGGAGTAACCACGAGCTGCTTCTTGGGTAATCTTTCTTTGTGGTAATTTGCCTTCCAATGTATCTTCAAGTCTTGTATGTGGATCGCCAGAGCCTGTGATGCGCATAGCTTGGTATACATAGGCGCGACCGCTCAATGGGTCGCGAATGCAACCACCTAAGCAGGTAGCTGCGCCACCAAATGGCTCGATTTCAGTAGGGTGGTTATGGGTTTCGTTTTTGAATAGTAACAACCATTCTTCAGTCTTGCCATTTACATCGACAGGGACGATGATTGTACATGCATTGATTTCATCAGATTCATCGAGATTTGTAAGTCCTCCAGCGTGGCGCAATTCTTTTACAGCCAATGTAGCCATGTCCATGAGGGAGCGAGCTTTTTTCTTAGTCGTGTAGAGCTCAGCACGGCCTTCCATATATTCTTCGAGGGCTTCCTTTATAGAGCCTGTAAAGCGACTGTCTTCAATAGTGATATCCGTCAATTCTGTCATAAAGGTAGTGTGACGGCAGTGGTCAGACCAATATGTATCAAAGAGGCGAATTTCTGTAATCGTAGGATCGCGGTGCTCCACCTCTGCGTATTGTTGTCTAATCATTTGAAGGTCTGCCAATGTCATAGCAAGGCTATAGTTCTTGATGAGAGCTTCTAAATCATCATCGCTCATCGTAGTAAATCCATCGATTGTTGCCACCGGTTTTGGATCTTCTAAATCGAGAGCTAAGGTGTTTGGCACGTCAAGGCTCGCTTCGCGGGAATCAACAGGGTTAATGTAGTAGGCCTTGATGGTATTTTCTTGTTCTTTTGTAAAGGTGCCTTCGATAGCATATACGCGAGCACAACGCACGATGTGGCCGGATGTGAGGGTGAGCATAGAAATACATTGCTCTGCACTATCAGCACGTTGATCGTATTGACCTGGCACATATTCAACAGCAAATACAAAGCCTTGTACATTTGGAATTTTTTCTAATACAGTATCTACAGGAGGTTCAGAAAAAATTAAATTTTTAGCAGACTCTAGATCTTTTGCATCTAAATTTTCGATGTCGTATCGCTCATAGATAGTCACAGCTGTAGCAGGCATAGATAATTCCTGTTGTAAGGTTTGTAACATGCGTTGCGCTTCTAGGTTGAAAGATTCTCGTTTTGTTACGAATAATCGTTGTATAGCCATTGTAGCCTCCTGTAATGTATATAATTCCCTATGGGATATTGACAAATTAAGTATAGTCGGTCTAGACTTATAAGTAAAGATAATCTTACTAATGAAAAGATTAGAAATACTAATAAATATGAAAAGTTCATGAAGGTCATAAGACCTAACTTTCATGAAGATTTCTACATATTCATTATATATTGAGAGTCTATAGTTATAATAGGGTAATGATATGTGTATTTAAAAGTAAGACGTTACTATTAGTATATAACAGAGGTGAATAAAATGGCAGTATCTGCAGATTTATATAGAACCTTTCTAGGGGTAGGCTTATATTTATCTTTTTCCCGTGCCGCAAAAGAATTAGGCGTGTCCCAATCCGCCATCAGTCAAAGTATTAAACAATTAGAAGGAGAACTTAATATGCCTCTCTTCGTGCGTACTACAAAATCTGTAGGGTTCACGCCAGAAGGTAAAGAATTGTTTGATACGGTAGCTAAAGCTTTCTCTATTCTTGATAATGGTGTTACCCAATTACAAGAACGGGTTAGCCAAGCTTATGAAAGTTTAAATTTGGCTGCCACAGATACTTTGTGTCGCCATTTCCTATTGCCTTATTTCCACAAATGGCAATTACAAGAAAGTGAAATTGGCTTACATATTATCAATCGTCCGTCTCCTGATTGTGTAGAATTAGTACTCAATAAAGAGGCGCAATTAGCTGTGGTTAATGATTATGAGGGCTTGAGAGATAATCCTCAGCTAGAGGTAACTACGTTAGCTACCATTCAAGACGTCTTTGTTGGGGGCCCTGACTATAAAGGGGCAGGATTCTTTGATCAAGGGCGCCTTCTTAACGAGCCTATTTTACTCTTGCATAAAGGCTCTGCTAGTCGTACATTCTTTGACGATGTAACACATGGTGCTTGTCGTAAGCCTCGCTTTGAATTGGGTAGCGTCGATGTATTACTAGATCTTGTAGAAATCAATATGGGTATTTCCATGTTGCCTAATCATGTGGTACAACAAAAAATGCAAGAAGGGACTATTGTGCGCATCGATACAGATATTCCGGTACCAACACGCGACATTGTGCTTGTGCGTTCACGTTTGGTTCCTCAATCTGAAGGGGCTGCAAGATTTACGTCCTTACTAGTTAATCGTGAAAGTACTCGAGATAAAGTTTTATAAGAAAAAGACATGTTTAAAGACATACTTTAGGAAACTTTCTTAAAGTGTGTCTTTTTATATATTAGTGTGAGTTTTACCGTGCTATATTATATTCCTATAAAGCAGTTGAGTTATATAATTCATATATGAAATATTTAAGTCTTATTTGCAATGATATTTATGGGTTATATTATAAGACTTTTACTAGATATAGGTTGACCCTAAGGGGTTGTTTACGTTAAAATTTAAAGATAGTTATGCGGAGGTATGAGCACATGGAATTATTAAAAGAACGCATTCGTGAAGAGGGGATTGTCCTCAATAATCGAGTGCTGAAAGTAGATGGGTTCTTAAACCATCAAATCGATCCACAATTGTTTAAGGCGATTGGTAAAGAAATCGCGGATCGTTACCGTGATGCAGGTGTACAACGTATTGTTACCATCGAAGCATCTGGTATTGCGTTGGCGTTGATGGCCGCGCTTGAACTAGACGTGCCATTGGTATTTGCGCGTAAGAAAAAATCCATCCTTATGGTAGATGATGTATATCATAGTGTTGTGTACTCTTATACAAAAGAAGAGAATTATGATATCACTATTTCTAAAAAATTTTTACCAGCTGGCGAAAAAGTGTTGATTATCGACGATTTCTTGGCGTCTGGTGAGGCGGCTATGGGCCTTGCTAAGTTGGTTCAAGACGCAGGTGATGAAGTAGTAGGCATGGCGATTGCTATTGAAAAGTCCTTCCAACCTGGTCGTGAACGCTTGGAAAATGCGGGCTACCGTGTAGAGTCTTTAGTTCGCATTAAAGAATTCAAAGATAATGGTTGTG
This sequence comes from Veillonella parvula, assembly GCF_018366295.1. Classification (GTDB taxonomy): domain Bacteria; phylum Bacillota; class Negativicutes; order Veillonellales; family Veillonellaceae; genus Veillonella; species Veillonella parvula_P. Next base: position 95,050 of record NZ_JAGZIJ010000003.1, on the reverse strand, counting down.
TGTTTATCGAAGACTAATTAGTCTGATTATTGTTAGAGGGAATTATGAATAAAAAAGCAGAAAAATTCGACTTACTCGTTGCTGACCTTAATAAAGGCGGTAACACTTGGTTTACAAAGGAAGAAATGACAGACGATCTTAACACAGTTGTATATCATGGTCGTTTGGATGTTCATGAGCATAGCTTGCCTGTGTTTATCGTTGTAGACGATTCTGCGTTCACCTATGTACGCATCGCTATCACAACAACATCTATTGATAGAAAAGTGATTCCTGCGGTATTGAAAGAACTTAACACGTTAAATCAAGATTACAAGATATCTAAATATTACGTGAGCGTTGAAGACAATAACATTTATATGGATGTGTCTATACCATGTTTGAATGAACAATTTGATCCTACTGTAGTAGTGAATCTTTTGCTTGAAGTTATTCAACCGCATTTAGATGCTGTACATAAAGATATTCTTAAAGTAGCTGGCTTAGCTTAATAGAGGTTGTTATGAATCCTAAATCCTTATTATTTGATAAGTTTTTGAAAGAAGAAGAAATCATATCTTTTGAACGGAAGGATTTTGATGATGAAGACGGTACAGTAGTATATCGTTCTTATATCAAGTCTCCTTTATGGGATATGCCTTTATTCGTCATTCTCGATAACAGTATTTATAGTGTAGTTCGTTTAGTGTTAGGCCCTGAAAAGGTAACAGCACAAAATATGAATGCCTTGAATGCATTAATTAATCGTGACAATGCGACATATAAAAATTACAAACTATATATTGATGAACAAGATTCTAGCCTATACTTGGATTGCGTATATATGTGTGGTGATGATGCGTTCGAGCCTGCATTGATGTATGCGTTGATGTCTTCTATCGTAGATTATATTCCAGAATCTGTAGGTGAATTGAAGGCTGCCTTTGAAAGTGGTACTCACTAATCAATAATAGATACAAGTTAAGTGATCTAATGTTCGGAATTATGAAAAGAGGATAACCTGTTTATAAATGGGTTATCCTCTTTTTGTATGGATAAGAAAAAACATATAAATATTTTAATTGATAGAGTAAGTTTGTGTTATTATAAGATTGAAAAGGCAGTATTTTATTTTACAGATTTATTTAAAATTATTTTATATGATGCAATCTATATTTTTATAATAGTTCGGAATATAACGAATGATAAAAATATTTAATAAAAAAATATTCGAAAATAGTATTGATTTTGTAAATGTTAGGTGTTACAATTTGAGTACAAGAAGGAGGTAGCACCGTGAACTATGCAAATCAACAAACTCAAAGCAAGTCTACGGAGGCTATTTGCGCGTATTTGTCCCAGTCTGTTTTGGCTGGGCTTTTTTATTAGGAGGATCTATGAAGGTCGGTATTATCATGGGCAGCAAGTCTGACCTGGACACAATGAAAAAAGCATCTGCCGTACTTGATGAATTTAACATTCCCTATGAAATGGTTATTGCCTCAGCTCATCGTACCCCAGAGGCTGTAAAGAATTTTGTTACACGACTTGAAGATGAAGGGGCTATCGCTTTTATTGCTGGTGCAGGCGCAGCGGCTCACCTACCTGGTGTAGTGGCGAGCTTTACTACACTACCAGTTATCGGCATCCCACTTAATGCAACCGCATTAAAAGGTATTGATTCTCTACTTGCTATTGTACAAATGCCATCTGGCATGCCTGTAGCAACCATGGCTGTAGATGGTGCTAAAAATGCAGCGCTCTTTGCAGTACAAATTGGAGCAGCTTTCAATAAAGACCTGAAAGAACAATATCAACAATATCGTAAAGATATGGCTGAAAAAGTCTTAGCAGACAATGCAGAATTACAAGGTGCTATTCATATTTAATCATGTAAATCATCGGCGATTAAATATTGGTTAAGAAAAACAGTTTATTTAGATATCTATTACATAGTTTGTATCATTAATTTATGATAAAGGAGAAAGATCATGGCTAACATCGATTTGGAAAAATTAACATTATTGTACGAAGGCAAAGCAAAACAAGTATATGCAACAGATAACAAAGATGAGTACATCGTTCATTACAAAGATGATGCCACTGCATTTAATGGCGAGAAACATGATACCATTCTTGGAAAAGGTGTTTTGAACAATAAAATTTCCTCTTTCTTCTTTGAATTGTTGAAAAAAGAAGGCGTACCAACTCATTTCGTTCGTCGTGAAGATGATCGCAACCAAACAGTACTTGCATTGAAAATAGTTCCTCTTGAAGTTATTGTTCGTAATATTGCGGCTGGCTCTATGGCTAAACGCTTTGGCATTGAAGAAGGAACTCCACTTAAACATCCAATCCTTGAATTCTGCTACAAAAATGATGAACTAGGCGATCCATTTGCCAATGAATCCCAAATCACAGCACTTGGTTGGGCTACTCAAGAACAACTTGATGTAATTTCTACAATTACTTTAAAGGTAAATGATATATTGAAGAAATTTTTGGCTACTAAAAATGTGACCCTTGTAGATTTCAAGGTAGAATTTGGTACCCATAATGGTGAAGTTTTATTGGGTGATGAAATTTCTCCTGATACATGCCGTTTCTGGGATGCTACAACTGGTGAAAAACTTGACAAAGACCGTTTCCGTCGAGATCTTGGTAATATTGAAGAAGCATATAAGGAAATGTTATTCCGTCTTACAGGTGAGCGTGCCTAATAGGGGGGAAGATGAACTACGATTCTGTTTTTGATAAATGGCACGAAGAGTGTGGTGTGTTCGGCATCTATGATAGGACCGTTGATGTAGCACGCTATGTATATTGGGGGCTATTTGCTCTCCAACATCGTGGTCAAGAAAGTGCGGGCATTGCTGTTACCGATGGTCATGATGTGGAACTGAAAAAAGGCATGGGCTTGTTGACCGAGGCTATCAAAGAATTACCATCTTTGCCAAGCTATATGGGGACTGGTCATGTGCGGTACTCTACGACTGGATCCAATAATCCGCGTAATATCCAGCCTTTGGTTATTCACTACCAAGGCGGTCAAATTGCGGTGGCTCACAATGGAAACTTAACGAATGCCTTATCTATTCGAAAACGTCTCGAAGCCGATGGTTCCATCTTTCAAACGACGATGGATTCTGAGGTTATCGTGAACTTGATAGCCCGTTCTAAAGCAGAAACACAAGCGGAACGGATTGCCGATGCGGCGCGTCAAATTGAAGGGGCGTTCTCTTTAGTCATTACTACGAACGACTCTTTAGTAGGTGTACGAGACCCTCAAGGATTTAGACCACTTTGTTTAGGTAAAACTGAAAATGGTTATGTGCTCTCTAGTGAAAGTTGTGCTTTTGATGCGATTAAGGCAGAGTTTATTCGTCATATAGATCCTGGTGAAATGGTTATCATCGATGACTCTGGTGTGCGTAGTACTATCTATGCGGAACCAGAAAAAATCGACAAAAAACTTTGCGTCTTTGAATACATCTATTTTGCACGTGGCGATAGTCATATCGATGGTCAATCCGTATATCAATCTCGGCTAAATATGGGCCGCGAACTATATAACGAAACTAAGTATGATGCAGACATCGTAATGTCCATTCCGGATTCCGGTACAACAGCTGCATTAGGTTATGCTCGTGCATCGGGTATCCCTTTTGCGGAAGGTTTAGTTAAGAACCGTTATAGCGGCCGTACCTTTATTAAACCAAATCAAGAGGAACGAGAATTAGCTGTTCGTATGAAGCTAAATGCATTGCCACATATTGTTGGAGGTAAGCGTATCGTCCTTATTGATGATTCTATTGTGCGCGGTACTACGAGTGGTATCATTGTAAAAATGCTAAAAGAGGCTGGTGCTAAAGAGATTTATATGTGTATTAGTTCTCCAACTATTGAGTATTCCTGTCACTATGGCATTGATACATCAGTGCGTAAAGAACTTATAGCAGCTACTCATACAGTGGATGAAATTAGAGATTTTATCAAGGCTGATAAATTACATTACTTGTCTCGTGAAGGCCTATGTCGTGCTGTATCTGATGTAAAGCCAGATGATTTATGTTTTGCATGTTTCAATGGTGATTATAGTGTAGCGGTTCCTGCGGACCAAGAGGAAGGGGTCAAATATGTGCTCGAATAAAAATAGTTTAACCTATCGTGATGCAGGTGTTGATATCGATGCAGGTAATCGCGCCGTAGAACTGATGAAAGAATCTGTTAAACGGACGTATACACCGGGTGTTGTTGGTGATTTAGGTGGTTTTGGGGGACTCTATTCCTTAGCTGGTCATGCTATGTCTGATCCTATGCTCGTATCTGGTACAGATGGGGTGGGCACCAAATTACGTCTCGCTATCATGATGGATAAACATGATACTATCGGTCAAGACTGTGTAGCTATGAGTGTTAATGATATCCTCGTACAAGGTGCTACACCTTTATTCTTCCTTGATTATATTGCGGTTGGCAAACTAGAGCCTGTAAAAGTGGCGGATATCGTACGCGGTGTAGCTGAGGCGTGCGAAGAATCAGGCTGCGCTTTACTAGGCGGTGAAACTGCTGAGATGGCAGGTTTCTACGATGATGAGGATTATGATGTAGCTGGTTTTGCCGTTGGTATCGTAGATCGTCCTAAATTGATTACTGGTGAAAGTATCAAGGCAGGAGACGTTATTCTTGGGTTACCATCTTCTGGGGTTCATTCTAATGGTTTCTCGTTAGTTCGTAAAATTGTATTTGATCACAAGGGTTTCTCCATTGGTCAAGATATTCCTGAATTTGGCAAAACACTGGGAGAAGAATTATTAACGCCAACGCGCTTATACCATAAAGCTGTATTGCCGTTGATTAAAGAAAGCCTACTTAAAGGTATGGTTCATATTACGGGTGGGGGCTTCTATGAAAATATTCCTCGCGTTTTACCGGCAGGAGTAACGGCAGAGGTCGATTGTGATACATGGCCTCGTCTTCCTGTATTCGAAAAGCTACAAGAATGGGGCAATGTAGATTGGCATGAAATGTACCGTACTTTTAACATGGGTATTGGCATGATTCTCATAGTGGACGCTGCGGATGTGGATCGAGTAAAGGCAAATCTTGAAAGTCGTAATGAAGCGGTATATGAAATTGGTCATATCGTTAAAGGCGAAGGTCCAGTTGTTGTAAAAGGGGCGGTATTTAATGACTAGTTCCGTAGCTAAAAAGCGTCTAGCTCTATTCGCAAGCGGTAGAGGATCCAATGGGGAAGCCCTTTATAAAGCCATGCAAGAAGGATATATTAATGGTGAGTTTGTAGTTATCATTACAGATCACAGTGATGCAGGGATTGTTGAACGTTCTAAACCTTGGAATATTCCACTCATTGTCATCGAGCGTAGTGACTATGATTCTAAAGCTAGCTTTGAACAGGCTCAGTTAGATGCGTTAGAGCCCTATAAGGTAGATGGTATCGTTTTGGCCGGATATATGCGCATTGTAGGGGCTCCATTGATTGAGCACTATGAGCATAGAATTTTAAATATCCATCCTGCCTTGTTGCCATCCTTTCCGGGACTACATGGACATCAACAAGCTATTGATGCGGGCGTAAAGGTAACCGGTTGTACGGTACACTTTGTTGATGCCGGAATGGATACAGGACCTATCATTATGCAGAATACGGTTCCTTTATTACCGGAGGATACAGAGGATACTCTGAGTGATAGATTATTGCCTATTGAACATAAAACATATAAAGAGGTATTACGACTATTTTGTGAGGATAAGCTCACTATAAAAGGTCGTGTTGTATATATTGAAGATTGATGTGTAAGCAAAGGAAGACGTTAGATGATTAAAAATGCATTACTTAGTGTTTCTGATAAAACAGGTATTGTAGACTTTGCGAAAGGTTTAGTTGATTTAGGGGTAACCATTTATTCCACAGGTGGGACCCTTAAAGCCATAACCGAAGCAGGTATTCCGGCAAAATCGGTAGAGTCTTTGACTGATTTTCCTGAAATGATGGATGGCCGCGTAAAGACATTACATCCTAAGGTGCATGGTGGTATTTTGGCGATCCGTGATAATGCGGAGCATCAACAAGCTATGGCAGAACATGGTATTGAACCAATCGACCTTGTTGTAGTCAATCTTTACCCGTTCCGCGAAACCATTGCAAAACCTAATGTATCCTTAGAAGAGGCCATCGAAAATATCGATATTGGTGGTCCTACGATGGTTCGTTCTGCAGCAAAGAATCATGCCTTTGTGGGTATCGTAGTAAATCCAAATCATTACGATGAAATCTTAGAGATGCTCAAGGATCAAGGTGAATTGACTAAGGAATATCGCTTTGGACTTGCCAAAGAAGCCTTTGCTCATACGGCGGCTTACGATGTGGCCATCGCTAATTATATGAGTGGAATCTTGAATGAAGGCCCTACACCTCCAGAATATTTGAGTGCTTATGAGAAGGTAACAGATCTTAGATATGGGGAAAATCCGCATCAACAAGCCGCATTCTATAAAGAAATTGGTACAGCTCATGGCATGGGGGCCTTGAAACAATTACATGGCAAAGAGCTTTCCTATAACAATATTGTAGACATGGAAGCGGCATGGAATATGGTATGGGAGTTTACTGAGCCAGCTGCATGCATCATTAAGCATACGAACCCATGTGGTGCCGCTACTGCAGCTACATTACATGATGCCTATGTAAATGCTTACGAAGCTGATTCCGTATCCGCCTTTGGTGGCATCGTAGCCTTAAACCGTGAAGTAGATGCAAGTACAGCGGAGGAAATGAGCAAAATTTTCTTAGAAGTTATTATGGCACCTGCTTTCACAAAAGAAGCATTAGAAATCCTTGAAGCTAAGAAGAATATTCGCCTCATTGAACTATCTAAGCCGGAATCTGGCCAAGTGACAGTGAAAAAGGTGTCTGGTGGTTTATTAGTGCAAACAGAAGACGATATCCTAGAAGACCGCGCCAATTATAAAGTTGTTACGAAGGTACAACCAACAGAGGAACAATGGAAAGCTCTTGAATTTGCATGGAAACTCGTAAAACATGTAAAATCCAATGCGATTTTGATTTCTAATGAAAAGCGTACTCTTGGAGTTGGGGCCGGTCAAATGAATCGCGTAGGTTCTGCAAAAATTGCTCTTGAACAAGCCGGGGAAGCCGCTAAAGGCGCTGTATTAGCATCCGATGCATTCTTCCCATTTGGCGATACCGTAGAAACAGCGGCAAAGCATGGCATTGCAGCTATTATTCAACCAGGTGGCTCTATTCGCGACGAAGAGTCCATCAAAGCGGCTGATGAAGCGGGCATCGCTATGGTATTTACAAATATTCGTCACTTTAAACATTAACTAGTTAAGAATTTTTAGCGGATTGTTAAACACTATTAGGGCAAAATATCTATTGAACGGTCACAACAATTATTGATGTTTGGAGTGCCCTGTTATGTGTTTATATTATTATGGATTTGATGGCGTTTAGGCGCCGATGGAGGACTTATGAAAGTATGTGTAATCGGTAGCGGCGGCCGTGAACATGCATTGGCGTGGCGATTGTCCATCAGCCCTAGCGTAACAAAGGTATATGCTATTCCTGGCAGCGCGGCTATGTTAGATTGTGCAGAGCTAGTTGGCATCGATTGGCAACAAAGCGATCATTTAATTAGCTTTTTGAAAGATAATCAAGTTGATTTAGTTGTTGTTGGGCCTGAGGCTCCTTTAGTAGCGGGCTTAGCAGATGTACTTAATAAGGCGGGAATTCCAGTTTTTGGCCCATCTAAAGCAGCCGCTCAACTAGAGGGATCAAAGGTATTTGCTAAAGACCTCATGAAAAAATACAACATTCCCACTGCTGCGTATGGTGTATTCCACAAGGTAGATGAAGCAAAAGCTTTTATTGCTCAAACAGGAGCTCCTATCGTTGTTAAAGCTGACGGCTTGGCGGCAGGGAAGGGCGTTGTAGTAGCCATGACCATCGATGAAGCGAATGTAGCCGTAGAAGATATGCTCAGCGGTAATCGATTCGGTGACGCAGGCAGCACCGTTGTTATTGAAGAGTTTATGGAAGGTGAAGAGGCTAGTTTATTAGCCTTTGTAGATGGAAAGACCGTAGTTCCTATGATTGCCTCTCAAGATCATAAACGTATCTTTGATGGTGATAAAGGACCTAATACAGGTGGCATGGGGACCTATGCACCGGCCCCCGTTCTTACAGATGCATTGCGGGACGAAGCGATGAAAACCATCTTAGAACCTATGGTAGCGGCTATGGAAAAAGAAGGCATGCCGTATGTAGGCTGCCTTTACGCGGGGCTTATGATTACTGACGAAGGTCCTAAGGTGGTAGAATTCAATGCGCGCTTTGGTGATCCTGAAACACAAGTTGTATTGCCGCTACTCGATAGTGATTTAGGTGAGATTATGATGGCCTGTGCTAAGGGCACATTAACCTCTAATATGGTGAAATGGAAAGATTCCTCAGCGGCTTGCGTTATCCTTGCTTCTAAGGGCTATCCTGAAACTTCATCTAAGGGCGATGTCATCAGTGGGGATATTAAACAATATGACACAACCATTGTATTCCACTCTGGTACAAAGCTTGTTGGTGAAAATTATGTCACTAATGGCGGTCGTGTGCTTGGTGTTGTCGGACTTGGCAAAGACCTTAGAACGGCACTTGATAGAGCCTATGAACGTATAGAGCATATCGACTTTGAAGGCATGCAATATCGTACAGATATTGGGGCTAAGGCTTTTAAATAAAGTAACAACATTTTGAATATAATGAAAACCTCTACATTTATGCACGACGCATGCGGTGTAGAGGTTTTATTTTCTACCTTTTAACTGTTACCTATGATATAATAAATTAGATATAAAGAGGGCCCATCGACGTGTGATGGCGTTAGGCTCATCTCAAAAATTTGGAAACTTATTGATGACGCCTGACGTGTAGAAGTAAATCTTCTACACGTTAGGTGTTTTTACTATAGTCTATTTTATTTCTTAATAGTGATATACAACTATGATATATAATAAAGAACCGTTAGAACTGAATAGTCCGGTAGCCTTTTGGCTGAATTTTCCCAACGAAGAACGCGTATTCTGGGTGGATCGTCAAAGCGACCGCATCGTTGTAGGTGCTAAACGTTTGGCGACGGTCAAAGATGATGAAGATCGCCATAATTACGCTTACGTGTTTTATGGAGATACTTTTTTTGAAAACTCTAAGGACACTAAATGGGCTGGCATGGGTCATGAAATGATTGCTTTCACCCATTATTACATCGTAGAAAATGGGGAGTCTTTTTACTTGCACGCTGGTGAAAGCGTCCCTATTACGGATTTCGAGGTGCCTCGAGTTCGCCATAACTACAAGGAAACCAGTGATGATAAGGCGGCTTGGGATAGTTTGATGAACGCTATCGCTGATGGTATTAGTAGTGGAGAAATGACGAAGGTCGTTTCTTCTCGAGAGGTACAGTTTACTAGTGAAACACCATACAATGTGGCAAGTATTTTGGCAAATTTAGTAGATAATAATCCAAATTGCTTTATCTTTGGTTACGAAAAGGATGGACGCACCTTTGTGGGTGCATCGCCAGAGATTCTAGTTCGCCATCGAGGTAGTGAAATTCTCAGCTATGCCTTGGCGGGGACAGCACCTAAACATGGACCAAATGCGTGGACTAAGGAACAACTGTTAACAGATAAGAAAAATCTCTTTGAACATAATATCGTCCGTGACCGTATTGTGGATATCATGAAATCTATTACTCCGGAGGTTATAATAGGTGAAACGGGTATCATGGAGCTGGCGCATCTCTATCATTTGCGCACCATTATTACTGCAAAGGATAGCACAAAATCCCTCGTGGAATGGGCAAAGTTGCTCCATCCTACACCGGCTCTCGGTGGTGAACCACGAGAAAAGGCGTTGGCATTGCTACAAAAGTACGAAGCTCATGAGCGCGGCATGTATGCAGCACCTTTTGGCTTTATGAAAGATATGGGGGACGGTATTGTCATCGTTGCTATTCGATCTGCCCTCATTATGGATAATGTTCTTTATGCCTATGCAGGATGTGGCGTCGTAGCCGATTCTGATGCGGATGAAGAGTACGCAGAAACTAATAATAAAATGCGCACCATTTTGGATGCATTATGATAAATTTCCAAACCCTTAGGAGTTGTTGAAAGGGAATATAATGAACGAATATATTGCTGCCTTGGTAGATGAGTTTTACCAACTCGGCGTCCGGCATGCTGTGTTTAGCCCTGGTTCTCGTTCTACGACGATGGCTATGCTTTTCACGGAGTATGAAGGCTTTGAAACATATATGAATATAGATGAGCGCTCTGCTAGCTTTATGGCACTTGGCATTGCAAAGGCTCATAAAGAACCAACTGTGTTAGTTTGTACATCTGGTTCCGCAGTGGCTCATTATTTGCCCGCTATTTTAGAGGCTCAATATAGTGGGGTACCTCTTATTGTATTGTCTGCCGATAGACCTTATACCTTGCTACATACAGGGGCTCCACAAACAGTAGATCAACAAAAAATCTTTGGTACAGCTGTAAACTATTATGAAGAATTAGCGGTGCCTCAAAAGGAACATTATTATACATATCCACGACAAGTAGCGCGCAAGGCGTATATGAAAGCTATGGACATCAAAAAGGGACCAGTTCATATCAATGTACCCCTCTTTGAGCCATTAGTGCCTGAACTAGATCGTAAGCACTTTGAAGCGGGACGTAGCCCTTACAAAGTATTTAAACCTAATTACGGTGATGTGTTTAGCTATCAGAATAGAAGTCTATTGCTTGCACAGTATAAGAGAGTCCTTATTTTAGCTGGTCCACAAATTGATGTAGATGAAGTTGAGTCTATTCATTCCTTTGCGGAGAATTTACAAGCTCCTATCTTGGCGGATCCATTGTCTAATGTAAGACGCTATCATAAGGCTGGTGCTATTGATGACAATCATGAAGTTGTTAGCAATTGTAACAATGATACAAATATGACTCAGGATAAACAAGTCTCTGATGTTGTCATTTCTACGTATGATGCGTTTTTAGCGGATAAAGAGTTATGGCCTGTACTAAAGCCAGATTGCGTAATTCAGTTTGGCCAAATCGTTGTATCGAAACGGGTACAGCAAATGGTGGCAAGTTGGGATAATGTGGAATATATTGAGATAAATCCCACGATGGACTCCATGAACCCTATGGGGAAAACCACCATACACATGCAAGCAAGCATAGATATGTTTACGCATTTGTTCGCTGTAAAGAACGAATCTAATGCATATCTTAATAGATGGAAACGTTTAGAAGTAGCTGGTAAAGCTCAACTAAGTACAGCTATAGAAGAACCAAGTTGCTTTGAAGGACGCACGATACGCGAGTTGCAACAGCATATTCCTGACAATAGCCAAGTACTTGTGGCGAATAGCATGACCGTTCGCGACTTTGATTACTTTTGGTTTTCTGGGGAGTCAGATGCTGTTCTTTACGGTAATCGTGGTGTTAATGGTATCGATGGTACAGTTTCCACTGCACTTGGACTTGCAACGAATCATCAGCCTACATATCTCGTAACGGGTGATTTGTCTTTATTCCATGATCTAAACGGTTTAGCGGTCGCTAAAACGCACAATCTCAATTTGACGATTATTTTGCATAATAACGATGGAGGCGGTATTTTTGAATATTTACCGCAAAAGGGAACGAAATATTTTGATTATTTGTTCTCTACGTCACAAGGCTTAGATTATAGTGGGGCTGCTAAACTCTATGGCTGTGGGTACACTAAAATCTCTAGTCCTGATGAATTGGTCCCTGTATTAGCTAAAGTTAGCGAGGAATCTGGCGTTCATATTATTGAAATACCAACAGACCGGGAATATAGTCGTCAGTTACATAGGAAATATACAAACGTTTCAGTTGATATGGAGGCATTACTATGAGTCAGTATTTTTGCAGTATTGTAGATAATGCTTTGTGTAATCCAGCTCAGCGGATGTATTTTGACTTGGGAGAGTATCGCTACGGTTTGACTGTGGTAGGTGAAGGGGAACCTATTGTATGTTTCCACGGCTTCTCTGAATCAAGCTATACTTGGGATGCTATTAATCTGCCGGGGTATCGCGTGGTTCGTATTGATTTAATCGGACATGGCGATTCAGATATTCCTGATGAGAATCAGGCTTACACCATTCCTCAAATGATAAAGGACTTACACACAGTTATCTATTACATGGTTGGTGAAAGCTATTACCTCATGGGCTATTCTATGGGGGCTCGTATTGCACTTTCCTATGCTTTACAATATGAACGTGAAATCAAAGGTCTTATTCTTGAAAGTGGCTCGGTAGGCATCGCTTCTGACGCTGAGCGAGCAGCACGCCGCAAGGCGGATGAAGACTTAGCAGTTCATATCGAAGAGCATGATGGTGCTTGGTTTGCTGCACGATGGGCGGAAGCACCTATTTTTGAGAGTCAAAAACAGCTTTCAGAGGGGGTAGAAGAATTAATATACTTACGCCGTTCCAATAATAGCCCATATGCCTTAGCTTGTACGTTGCGTAGCTCAGGGCAAGGCGTAATGCCTTATGTAGGGGATAAATTAAAAAATTTCTCTGTTAAAGGTTTATATGTGAGTGGCGCATTAGATACAAAATATACTACAATAGGAAGAGACGTATTTGGCAAGTTGCCAAGTTTTAATCATGTCATCGTCGACGGGGCGGGGCATAATGTACATATAGAGAAACCGCAGATTTTTGAACGAGCGGTATTGGATTTTTTACAGAAGAAAGGTTAAGTCCATGAGCAAATTTGATTGGAAAGTATTGGATCGTAATTATGAAGATGTAATTTACGAAACATATAATGGCATTGCAAAGATTACTATTAACCGTCCAGAAGTGCGTAACGCATTTCGTCCTAAAACAGTAATGGAGTTAATTGATGCTTTCACAGTAGCTCGTGAAGATAACGAAGTAGGCGTAATCGTATTGACTGGTGCTAACCACGGTAAGGGCGAAGATAAAGAGGCATTCTGCTCCGGCGGTGACCAAAGCGTACGTGGTCACGGTGGTTATGTAGGTGAAGACAATGTGCCTCGCTTGAACGTTCTCGATTTACAACGCTTAATTCGCGTCATCCCTAAACCTGTTATTGCAATGGTTAATGGTTATGCTATCGGTGGCGGTCATGTATTGCACATCGTATGTGACCTTACAATCGCTTCTGAAAATGCTAAGTTCGGTCAAACTGGTCCTCGTGTAGGCTCCTTCGACGCTGGTTATGGCGCAGGTTACTTGGCTCGTATGATCGGTCACAAACGCGCTCGCGAAGTATGGTTCTTGTGCCGTCAATACACAGCAGCTCAAGCATATGAAATGGGCATGGTTAATACTGTGGTACCATTTGACAAATTGGAAGAAGAAACAGTTCAATGGTGTAGCGAAATACTTGAATTATCTCCAATGGCATTGCGCATGTTGAAAGGCGCTTTCAATGCCGACACAGATGGCCTTGCAGGTTTACAACAATTCGCAGGGGACGCTACATTGATGTACTATACAATTGATGAAGCGAAAGAAGGTCGTGACGCGTTCAAAGAAAAACGGAAACCTAACTTCAAACAATTCCCTAAATTCCCTTAATCGGGAGTCGATACAGTCCTATATGACGGACTATATTAACGGTTAAAACGACAAGTGCGCCTCTATAGGAGGCGCCTTTCTTGTAATATCTCTTTATTTATCATATTTCAATTATTATTTTTTTAGTTATTACTTATTATTTACTATTTATTGGTAATTGGTAATTAATGATTACGTATTAGTGATTAGGTTTAGATACGAGGTGAGATGATGGAGTGGTTACGTTATGGTGCACAGCACTATCCTAATCGTAAATGTATAAATGAATATACCTATAACGATATATACCGTGGTGTACTCCATGTGGCTCGTAATTTACTGCCTTTAGACGCATCTCGAGTGGCTATCTTATCCGATAACTCTGTGACCATGGCAATGTATGTGTTGGCTGCTATGCTAGTTCATAAAGAGGTACTTTTACTTAATGTACATCTTAAGCCAAAGGAAATAATAAACCAATTGGATCAATTAGGTGTTACCACCGTATTACATAGTAAAGAACGACGTAATCAATTATCTCATTTTGTTGATTCGAAGGCCTCTAATTCAATTGTTACAATTGAGTTTGAAACTCTAGAAAGAATTCTATCGGATTTAGTGGTCGAGGATTCCTTTGATTGGGTCTTTGTGGACACAGATATAGCTGCTATCATGAATACGAGCGCTACTACGGGGCAATTTAAGTCTGTACCGCTTCGATGGGGGCAGATTAAAGCTCATGTACAAGCATCCCAAGAGGTACTAGGGAAAACGGAGCAGGATAATTGGTTAATGGTACTGCCTCTGTTTCATGTGAGTGGTTTATCTATTTTGATGAGGTCTCTTTATAACGGGACGGCTGTCACTATTTTGCCTAAATATGATGAAACTCAAGTTCTCAAACTTATAGAATCTGAGCAAATCAATATGATGTCCTTAGTGCCTACCATTTTGACTCAATTAGAGCCACATATTACGCACCATGCATTACGTGTTATATTGCTCGGTGGAGAATTCATTCCCATGGCTCTCATCGAAGCTTGTGAAAAGAAATCTTTGCCTATCTATAAGACCTACGGCATGACGGAAACCTTTAGTCAAAGTGTGACCTTCTCTGTATTGGAGTATCCTCATAAACGAGAATCTGTAGGTAAGCCATTGCCTGGCATGCAGGTTTGTATCGATAATCCTGATACAGATGGGGTAGGCGAAATTCATTTGACGGGCCCGATGGTTATGACTGGTTACATCAACAAGGAACCTATCGATGGAGACTTTAATACAGATGATATTGGTTACATCGATGAAGACGGTTTCGTTTATATTTTGAATCGCCGTAAAGACCTCATCATTTCTGGGGGTGAAAATATTTACCCTAAAGAACTAGAGGATTTGGTCTATACGTTGCCATCGGTAAAGGAATGTGTCGTTGTGCCTGTACCTGATGCTAAATGGGGACAAGTGCCAGCACTCTTTGTGGCCTTTCATGATGGTAAAAGTCTGCCACCAGAGGATATTCTAGCCTTTATGACAGACTTTTTAGCAAAATATAAGATTCCGAAATATGTAAAAGCATTAACCGCATTGCCTCGAAATGGAACTGGCAAAATATTGCGTAATGAACTGAAATTATAAAATTGAGGCGCCTATGAATAATATTTTAAACTTTAAAAGTATAACTACATATCGCCTTAAATTGCCACTGAAGTTCAATTTTAAGACTGCCAAGGGCGAGGTGAAAGAAAGAGAGACTATCGTTGTTCGTATTGAAGACCAACAAGGGTATGTAGGATATGGGGAATGCGTAGCTTTCACAGAGCCATTCTATACATTTGAGACCGTAGAAACCTGTTGGAAAGCTATGGTAGACGATTATATCTTTAATTTGCGCTTGATGCGGCCTAAACCACTGATGACCTATGTACGACAATTACAATTTTGGCGCAATCGAGACAATATGCCTATGGCTATTGCGGCTCTAGAAAATGCGCTTATTCATCTTCATTGTGAACGGATAGGTGTAAATTCTGTTTCCTACATTATGGATCAACCTTTACAAGAGACAATTGAAAGTGGTATCGTCGTCGGTGATGTGCCAATAGACCAATTACTTGATGTTGTAGCGCATCATGTAGTAAATGGTTGTAAGCGGATTAAATTAAAGGTAAATCCTGTAGATGGTTATGAACGCGTAGCTTTAGTTCGCAAACATTATCCGGATTTGGTCTTAGCGGCTGATGCAAATCGAAGCTATTCGTATCAAGAAATCGATAAGGTGCGTCAGTATGATGATTTAGGTCTAGCTTGTATTGAAGAGCCCTTTGCGATGGCAAACCTTCAATCTTATAGAGATTGGAAGTGGGAATGTCTTAATGATGACGATTGGAAAATCTATACGCCAATTTGTTTAGATGAGTCCATTTTAGGATATGATGATCTGTCCTATGCTATTGAATATGACTTAATCGATGTGTTGAATGTAAAAGTAGGGCGAATGGGTGGTCTTATCCCAACAAAAGCGGCTATTAATCTATGTAGAGAACGTCATATTCCATATTGGATTGGTAGCATGGTAGAGTCAGGGGTTTCTAAAATGCTTCATGTTCAGCTATCCGCATTAGGAGATTCCTATATGGCAGGGGATTTATCTGACTCAAATAGATATTTTGGACAAGATCTTATTTTCCCAGATTTAACATTTAAAGATGGTGTTATGCATGTTCCCGATGGAGATGGACTAGGTGTAACAGTCTTTGATGATAGACTAGAGGCGTATTGTGTGGAGAAACGAACACTATGAATTTAATTGAATCCTTACAAATTGATGCTCCTCGTATGACGAGCGATACTACATGTATTGCAAAAATGAATTTAACTGAGTTTCACAAACAACCACAAGGCTATTTAAACGGTGGTGCTACATTAGCTTTTGCAGAAATTATTGCAGGTATGATGAGTAATGAACTGGTAGGTTCTCATAAATTTGGTGTAGGACAATCTGTAACTGCTAACCATCTACGCCCTGTAAAGTGTGAAGGATCCTTAACAGCGTTAGGAACTTTACTAGTAAAAGGCAAGACATCCCATGTGTGGCGCTTTGATATGATAGATGATGCACAACGCCTTATCTCACAAGTGACTGTAACCTTGGCTATTGTAGATTTTGATAGATAAAATCCCATTTTTAAAGGATTTAGTTATATTTGCTAATTAAGCTATGTATAATTTCGTCTTACATGAGAACTTACGATTGTTAAGATTATAGGATAATAAAAGGACAGTATATACCTTTCGGTAGATACTGTCCTTTGTTGGTTTTACAATGTAAATGGCTCGTCTAGAAAAACGACATAGATCTTTTTTACGTTTTCTAAGATCTGAAATTTAAAATGTTAGAAAAGACAAAGATATTTATTTTCTAGTGATAGTATATAGGTCTTCAATATTAGGAATATCGTAAATTACCCATGTTCCATCTCCTAAATGACGCATCAAAACTCTTATATCTTTTGTCATATTCTTTTTATTATTTTGTATTGTTACAGTTACAGTAGCCGTATCACCATTATCTTCTGACTTTAGGTTTTTAACCTCTACATCATGTTCCTTAAATAGGCGACCTTCTACAAGACGATCTACCATAGACTTATTATCATCATTTGCTGTAGTGGTATTATTGGTAGGTGATTCAGATTTAAAGCTGTCAGGATCTTCGATATATGTTCGTATTACGTCTTCGATAAGAGCTGGTCCAAATGTTTTGGTAGCTGCTATTGTAGCTTTACCAAGTGGGGTAGATGTATCGACATATTTATTGCCTTCTCGTTCTACAATGTTTTTTACAATGGATTTTATATCTATGTGGCGTAATGCTTCGTCTGCATCTTTATCTTGTACTGCTTGGTGAATGATTTTTAATGTGTAGGCTGGTGTATGTGGTACATACCATAAGAAATACCATGCTGCGGCCATCGCTCCTACAATAGCTATGATAAGAGCGATAATAACACCTTTTGAATTGAACTTATTCACAGCGAATCCTTTCATGTTTCTATAGAGGCATTTTCATACTGAATATATACATATTGTAGCATATTGAGTAAAGAATAGGATGATTTCTAGTAAAGGGTATACCTATTATAGCTTAGAGAGAAAATTGTACTATTACGAAAACTGACGAATTATGACGATAAAGGGTGGATTCCTGTAATATAATATAGAGATACTTTTATAAAAGCTATAAAATAACGATTATCAAATATAATCAATTATTTTCATAGATTTGTAATAATATTTTTTAAAAAAATAGTTGCATTGCTCTAAAATCCATGATATTATGTACAAGTAGTCAACGCGAGTTGATACGCGGCCCCGTGGTGTAGCGGTTAACATGTCGCCCTGTCACGGCGAAGATCGTCAGTTCAAATCTGATCGGGGTCGCCATTTTTTTTTTACAAAAAATCATGCCTCGGTAGCTCAGTTGGTAGAGCAACGGACTGAAAATCCGTGTGTCGACAGTTCGATTCTGTCCTGAGGCACCATTTGTATTCCATGCGGTTGTGGTGGAATGGCAGACACGCCATCTTGAGGGGGTGGTGAGCTAACGCTCGTGCGGGTTCAAGTCCCGCCAACCGCACCAAACTAATAAAATAAGGGTTTACAGGTAATTCTGTAAGCCCTTATTTTTGTTTGACATCATTTTGACATCAAAATATTTTAGCGATGCGTTCCACGATGTCATCTTCCATTTTAGGAGTAACGTGTGAGTAGGTGTCCATTGTTTCTTGAAACGAAGCATGGCCTAGACGTTCTTGTATGGCTTTCATATTTGCCCCATTTTCAATGAGAAGTGTGGCGTGGGTATGTCTTGTTCCATGCATAGTAAAAGCTGGCTTACCGATTGAATTGGCGTATTTCTTACATAACTTGCTGACTTCATCAGGGCAGCGAGGATTACCTTTAATGCCAGGAAATACTAGATTATTATTAATCCAGTTCATCGTCTTGATTCTGCGCTTATCTATGGCTATTTTATGCTTCATAAGCTCTTGGATTGTATCCGTATCAATGGCTATTATCCGCTTGGATGATGTAGTTTTAGTCGTATTTGATATAACTGCAGTTGATCCGATTTTGAGTGCTGTTTGTGAAATGGATATGGTTGATTTCTTAAAGTCGATATCAGACCATCTTAGGCCTAACAATTCAGAGCGCCGCATACCAGTTGCAAATGCTAATTTAAACAATGCATGATGTTCAGAATTAGATATATTAGATAAGAAACTCTTAACTTCATCTGCAGTCAGTGTTACCATATGCCGTTACTTTAACCTGCTTAGGTCTATCTAGGTTACGCATATAATTTTTGGGGATGATATCATCCTTTACAGCCTGTTCTAATATCGAGCTCAGTATTGTCATGGTATATGATATGGTTCGAGAGGATAAGCCATCCATAGATTCAAATACATAGCGTAATGTATTTGGTTTAATCTCAGCTAGTCTTACACCGCCAATTTTATCTCGAATATAGCGATTTATGATACCTGTATAACTTTGATAGGTAGCTGGTGTTATGCTCTTTTCTTTTAGTTGCAACCAAATATTAATCCAGGTGTTCAATGAGATAGTATCATCAAAATTGGCACATGCTTGATTAGCATTTACGTATTTCTCCATAGCTTCCGTAGCAGCTTTCTTTGTGCTGCCATAAAAGTATTTACGCTTACCGTTTATCATCTTAGATACTTGGTAGCGCCCATCAGATCTTTTTTTAGCCATAAAAATAACCTCCTTAGCTAAATTATAGATATAATGAGTAGACTTCTATTTTGGAGAGGCTTTTATAGCCCAGGTCTTGCGTTGTTTACTAAATAAGACTTATAATGATGGTAAGAGGAAGGAGGTAATCCAATGTTACACCAATTAGCTGGTAAAATTATTTGGCACATTGCATTTATTGCGCTGTTGACGGCCATATTTACGGTGCCCTTCATATGGATACCTTCCGTTTGGAATTATACCGTTGGGGGGGTTGGGATTACAAAATATGTAATCGTAATAGTCGCATCAATGATTTCGCTCAAATGTTTAACTGTTCGTATTAATTAATACTATTTTATAAGGTCTTTAGGAGGCTTGATTTTAAGTCTGATTAAAGACCTTTTTAGTTTTTTAGCTTCTATCTCGGCCATTTTTTCTTGATGGCGATGGTCCTCCATTACCATTGCTTCTTGGTGACGATTCTCTTCTATAGTTTTTTGTAAATCTCTTCCTATTGCACCATCTGTTTTTTTGTAAAATTCTATGTCGAAATAAGGAATTTTAAATGATATCTCTCCGCCGTACCTAATGTACCCAATAACTGAAGCAATTAAACATACAGATGCAGCACCTCCAATGATTTCAAGAGGGCCTGGTGATTCTACTCTAGATTTGAGAGTTAACTTTTCAGATTCGTCTGATATATTGTATGCATTAATTAGACCCTGTATACTAGTTAAAAGTTCTGCAAATTCATCGATGGTTACGTCTTCTTGTTTTTCTACTTGGAGAGTAAGATGCACTTTACCATTTTTATAGTATAAGTCATATATAGATCTATCAATGAAATGCGCATAGAAATCAGCTTGCGTAATCGTGTTTCTCGCGTTAAGTAGTTTAGCTAGTCGTAAATCGATGTTAGCCTTTTTTATACGTGTCAGCCATTTAACTCGGATGCGTTTGATAAAAGGACACTCTTCATATTCTGGCTTTTCTACATCAAGACAAGATGCACGATTAACGATAGGAGAAGCGGCGTATGGGGGAGATGTTACCACACCTATAGAAATTTCATTACTGTTACTGCTTGGGATAATAACAACGTCGTCAATAGATATATCCGTAACAAATTTAATCATTTGGTTTATCGCAAGACCAGGTCTTTTCTCACTAGGGTATACTTTTTTAAATATACCTGTAAGTTTTTCTTTTACCTGTAAGGCAAGTGCTGCACTTTTTAAATCGTCAAGATTGCTAAAATGATTCCAGCCTAATGCAATATAGCCATTTTCTTTAAAGTCCCGATAATATTTACCTTTTTCGGTTCTGATTAACCAGTATCTCCTATCTGAAGGTACTTCAGGAATAGTTATTGTACGTGTCTCCATTTTTCTCCTTTATTACAAAGCCGCTTACCCCGTAGTAGGGTAGGAGGCTTTGTAGTTACTAACAAATTTTAGGAACTAGATATTTAACAATTTCCCTAGCAGTATTAACTGAGTTTTCACTGTTAAAATTGATATTGTTTTCATCGTTGGTCCTGTCAAAACCTTTCATCGATGTATTTTCGTGACCGTATGTGGCAAATTCCAAAAATCCGGAAGTAACACCAGTTGATTTCACTTGAATGGCTAAGATGTTTTTAATTGGAATAATCTTGTATGTACGATTTCCCAAGTTGAATAGACCGCCTTGAGTGCGATCGATAACAACACATGTATCATACACAAATAAATTAGCACCAATACCATCTAAGTGGTATAAGTATTGACCCATAAAGTCCTTTGTAGGGCTTTCGATAACTTTTGGTTCACTGCTAAAAAATCCCATAATACTAACCTCCCTGTATTAAATAATGTGGTGATAAAAATTGATTCCGTTAAGCTCCCCGTCTTCAATTTGAGACATCCTTACCATACGTTCGACTAAATTAACGTGATGATCCACATAAAAGTCATCACGAATAATATGACTTAATTCATGTTTAATTTCCTCTCTCATACGATCATGAGGGAGATTTTCATTTATATAGATATTATGGGTATCCACATCTTCACATTCCTCCGACACAGCGTTGGCATGTGGTAAATCACAGTAAATTACATTAACTACCAAATTAACACTCTCCCCTTAAAGTCATTTCTTATTTTTGTTGATTATTATCAATAGACTTTAAATGTTTATTAATTTTACGTTCGACTTTCTTCAAGTCTTTTTCTGCTGGCAGTTCCTCCGGTTTAATTCCTCGTTCCGCTAGCATTTCACGAATAGTCGAATTATTCTGTACGTGTTCGTCTGTGATCGGTTCTTCTCCATACATATCGTTTTGTTCAACATTATGATTCGTCATTTCTGTTGCCAGATTTTTAGCTGCAATGGTTACAGTAGGAAGAAAATCAGCTAGAGGACGTGTAGGGTTAACCCCAAGTTTGTCTTTCATAGCTTGTGTAGAATGTCCACCAAATAGTGCAGTATCACCTTTGGAGCGAATACGTGCAAAGCCTTTATTATCAACTCCGCGCTCATATATATTTTGTGAAAGCCGCTTCTCTGACTCTTTTAATTGGTCGCGAGCCTCTAGCCGTTTTATATCTTTATCATACAGCTCTAGGGTTTCTCGTTCGTGAGTTTTCACCGCAAAATATGTCTGCGCTAAAGCAATGACCTCTTTGCGAGGGTCGCCATTCATGGCGATTAAATAGCAGGCGTATCTTGTCAATTTAATATCATCGACATTCCTTGTTGCGCCACTCCCAATTTCAACCATTCCGCCCACGTCGGCGAAATGGTCAGAAACCATATGACCACTGCTTTTACATGCTTTTTTAGCTTTAGCTATAACAGGTAAAAATTTTCTGTATTCAGTATATTCTAATAATTTTTGTAAATCCCTAGCGTACCAAAATTCGTTTCCTTCATCATCAAGCTGTTTTATCGAATCAAAAGGCGATGTATACGGACCTGTGCTAGTTTTATCTTCACCAAATAAAAAGAAAAACATATAAACCTCCCGTTATTTATATATCTAATTTATTTTTTAATTTTAATAGTTCTATATATTCAACTGCTTTTTCCATATCCTCCTTACTAATATCTTTTGCTGCAGAGAATAACATGCGAGCCCCTGGGCGTGTGCGCAAGTACTCGGCGAATTCAGCTGCTTCTTTATCTAGGTAATATTCCTCTTCGGTTTTATCTTGCTTTTCTACTAATTCCGATTTTGGCACGTGAAAATAGTTTGCCATCATTTCAATTTTGTCTATTCTTGGATATGTATTGCCTTTTAACCAATCTGTTAAAGTAGTGTATTTAAACCCTAAATCAGCACATAGTTTATTTCTGTCTATTCCGCGGCTATCCATTAGCCTTTGGAGATTTTGCGCCATAATTTCCTTATTGCCTAAATCACTCATCTCAAATTTCCTCTCTATAATAAATTCATAATAATTAATAACATAATACGATATTTCCGTAATAAACTCAATATTTAGATTAAAATTTTACGATAGTTTACGGAAGTTTAATAGAAATTATGGTAAAACCGTAGCTCGCTCTAGTCATGATACTAAATGATGTTAATAAGAAAGGAGGTAATTTATGAAATATACACTTAGAATGCTCCACGCATCCAAGTTTTGGACACAAGCTCAGGCCGCAAAAGAAATTGGCGTATCAACTGAGAATTGGGGGAATTGGGAGCGTAAGCGATCTTATCCATATGTACCAAACATATCTAAGATAGAACAGGTATTCAATGTCGCTTATGATGATATTATTTTTTTAACTAATTACGGCAAAACCGTGATTAAATGTCGCGCAAGAAAGGAGGAAGAACAAATGACAGAAAAATAAAAGCGATTAAAAAAAGCGGCAGAGCCTCTTGTTGAATTCATTCGAAAAAATCATAACCACCCGTTCTACGGGTGGTTATGATTATTTTGATATTAAAATACATTTAATGAGTTTATCTTCTCCTTTTAAATCTGAGAAGTGTTGGCAGGTTTTCACAATCCGTGTACAATCATAGTAATTAGTAATATACATTTATATATATAGTTTTCAATATGAGAGAAGATTATGGTTTTTAATTATGGTGAGACGTTACGTATCCGAAGGGATCTATATACGATTTTAGGCAAGATACGCTATATTGACACTCATGGAAAAATTGGGTATGAGTATAAGTTAGTTAAACATAAGAATAATGCAGAGTTTTGGCTCAGTTGGGATAAGAAGCGAGATGCGTACCAGTTTTCCAAGTTGTGTGGAAAAGCACTACCAGCCGATATGAAACTCGTAGATAGCGGTTATGAGATGGTAACGGGCGCTTGGGGTGAGGTAGACGTAGGTACTACTGATACTGCTAAATATAAAGAGTATGAAAATGATGATGGTACTGCTACGTTTTCTGTTCAAGAGTGGGCTTTTGAAACGGAATATTCAAAAGGCTTTTACATTAATAAAGAATACGTATCTGTCGAAAAGGATTCAGAGGTAACTGAGTCTATTCTAGATAAAATGGATACGATTAAGAAGCTAAAGTTCATAGGACCAGTCGGTTGGATTTTGGGGAACTTACTACTTTATATGCCAATCTTTGATATAAAAATATTGAATGATGTACGGGATGTACTTACCTGGCCTTATATAGTAGCTGGGAGTATAGTCCTTGGTATCATTGTGGCTTGTGCTTTCATTATTTCGAGAACGATGCGTTGATGAAAACACATCGGTTATATAGGACTCCCTTTCGTGGGGTAAATAAAAGGTCGTAACATGTATTAATACATATTACGACCTTTTTACTATAGGATTTATTTGTTAGGAGTTAGCTATTAGCTTCAGCTGGTTGAAGTTGTTCAAGTTCAGCTTCTTTAGCATCTAATTCTTTGGCGCCAAAATGAGCCAATACACAGAACGTAATACAAAGAACACATGCTACTAATAAAAGATAGAAACCTGCATTCCAACCAAATTTATCTGCTAAAACACCAAATAGTGTTGTACCTAAGTTTGCACCAACAATGTAACTCATGAATCCACGAAGACCAACAGCAGAACCTACTGCAAATGGTGGTACAATATCCATAGTTTGTACTGAAGCTAAGAATTGAGGAATGTAGATTAAACAACCTACAATAGCAGCGAAGAACGTAACCCATAAGAGGGACTCGCTTTGCCAATAACCAAATATACAGAAGAAGATAATACTTATAGCAATGATTGCAGGTGGCATGCGATAACCTTTAAAGAATTTATCGGAAATATAACCAGCAAAAATAGTAGAAGGAATAGCCGCCCATTCAAAGAATAAAAAGGCAACAGACATTTCTGCTTTGGAGAAACCCTTTACTTGTAATAAATAAATTGGAAGCCAAGTAAGCATACCAAAGCGAATCATGTAAACGAAGGTGTCAACTAATGATACATACCAAGCGTTTTTATTTTTCAATACGTATTTTACAAAGATTTCTCTTGTGCTCATATGTGGTGCTTCAGAACTTCTGTGCGCCTTATGAGCTGTGTCGGCGATGATTTCACTTGTTGGTGGTAAGCCTTCACGTTCAGGGCTTTCTTTGATTAAGAAAGAAATGGCAATTGCTATGATAACTGCAATAAGCGCTGGTACACCATAACTCCCTAATTGCCAGTGATCTGTAGTAGTGAAATATAATGCGGCAGCTACGATTGGTGCTACGATACCACCACCGAGATTGTGTGAAATATTCCAGATAGCTCCATAACGGCCACGTTCCTGTTTTGGGTACCATTTAGCTAAGGTGATAAAGGATGGCCCTACACCAAATCCTTGGAAAAAGCCATTTAGTACTACTAAAACTAAGAAGAAGGCGAGACTATCGGCAAAGCTCATAAAGATATTGATAATTGCACAGCAAATGAGACCGAAAGCCATAAACTTGGCAGGACTTGCTTTGTCCGCAAGACTACTCATAAAACCTTTACTTAAGCCATAAGCGATAAGCATACCACTAGATAGCAAACCAATTTCTGTTTTGCTCATATGGAGGATATCTGATAAAAAGTGTGTTGATAAGGCAAAGTTATTACGAACAATATAGTACGCAGCATAACCTATAAAAATACCAATTAATGATTGGAATCTATATTTATAATATAGATTCATAATCATGCTATCTGGAACTGATGATTTTGCCTCTTTAGGTTGTAAAAATGAAAACATAGTTATTACCTTTCTTTCTTAATAACTAAATCCTATTGCATTGTTAATACTACCATTTCTATAGAATTCATGTAAATGATTTATGAGATAAAAATATTAATTTGCAACATTAAATTGTTTATTATTAGCTGAAGATGCGTATAGAAAACATTTGAATTATAGACAAGTACTTCTTAATATATTAGATTAAATATATGGGGAGGTTATAATCTATGAAATACTTACGCCGTGAACTTAATCAAGTGGAAAAAGAGTATTTAAAACAATTTGGTGAAGATTCTTTAAATCGTGTCATCCTTCATGATCCTAATACAAAGGATAAACAAGAAGTGCAAGATACTATTGATATTCTAAAAGAAGCAATTGCAAAAAATAAACCTCTAGAACAGGTTCCAGAGGATATGTGGAAGCTTATTGAGTTTTAACGTATATAAATTCCATATAATAAAAAGGCACATTGTCATATGAATAGGCTATCTAACATTAAAATAATTTTAGATGGGTATTCAGGACAATGTGCCTTTTTTTATAGCTTGTAGAGTTCAGGTTTACGATCTCTAAAGATGTTGATTTTATTGCGGATATCTTCTACTACGGTGAGGTCGATATCTACAGATGAGATGCCCTCCCTAGTGTCCATTTCGAGGAGGTTTGTACCCCATGGATCGTATACAGCGGAGTGACCAGTGCTTTGAACTCGACCTACTGTACCACAGCCGTTGACAGCACATAAGAAGAGTTGGTTTTCAATAGCTCGCACTTCGTTTAATACTTGCCAGTGGCGTAAACGCATAGTAGGCCATTGAGCAGGTACAAATAATAGCTCTGTATTTGATAATGCAGCCATTCTTACGAGCTCAGGGAAGCGAATGTCGTAACAGATAACCGTACTACAAGGAATGCCATCCAATTCAAAATGAGTGGTATGCGTACCGCTAGCAAAGTATTGGTCCTCTTTAGCAGGGCTAAATCCGTGCATTTTGGAATATTCTCCTACGAGCGTGCCTTCACGGTTGTAAGCATAGGAGGTATTAAATACTAAATCCTCTTTTGCTACGGCTACAGAACCGCCCACAATGTTTACATTGTGTTCTTTTGCGAATGTACTTAATAAAGCTTTTGTTCTTTTTCCATTTCTGTCAGAAATATTGATTAAATCCTTAGATGGATGAAATCCTGTATTCCATGTTTCGGGCAAGACGATAATGTCAGGCTTTTCTGATAGGGCTTGTGAAAGTAATTCTTGGACGCGCACATAATTGTATTCCACTTCGTTTACATGGACGTCCATTTGTATAAGGCTTAAGCGTTTTTTCATAGAGAATCCTTTATCTATTAGATGAGTATAATTCTAGTAATGTGTATTATAATTAGAATATTAAAGCATTATTGAGTGTATTACAATATAAGAGTCGATAAAGCTAGTTTAATTTTTTTACAATCTTTTGATAATAATAGTTTGCATACTATTTATGGAGATATAGGTTATTACTTTAGATAATGTTAGATCTTTTGGTGAAAATATGGAAATAATAGATGTTATAAATGCGCGAACTAGCGTACGTCGGTATAAAAAATCTTCTTCGGTTGGAGAAGACATAATTCAAAATTTGGTAGTCCTCGGAATGCGAGCTCCATCGCCTAAAAATCGTCAGCCCTGGCAGGTTATTCACGTGATTGGAGCAGAGAAAGAACATTTTGTGAATTTAGGCTTTCAGGTATTAGAGCAATATAAAGAGCGAAAAGAACATTTTGGTAGCTTAGAAATTAGCCTTAAGGCTATGCAAACAGCTAGCGATATACTTTTTGTAGTTAATCCTTATGATCACTTGCCTGACTATACTCGCGTGTGGGAAAAAAGTGATTTACAAGCTATTGGTGCTTTTGTAGAGCATATTCTACTGGGAGCTAAAGCGATTGGGTTAGGCACACTGTGGATGAATGATGTGTATTTTATGCAAAGTGAAAGTAAAGCCTTTTTAAATATTCCTCACGATGTACAGGCAATCATTGCTATAGGTATTCCAGATGAAACTATGTATCCTAGACCTCGAAAATCGATTGATGAAGTACTAATAAAGCGTTAATTTTTACTATTCTTCATGGAAATGTTATAATATTCTGTATATAATTGTGTTCTAATAGAGGAGGACCTATGAAACGGATTCCGTTGGTAACACTGTTAGTTTTGGTATTGGCAATGGTTGTGGCAGGTTGTGGATTGCTTTCACAAAAAACAGAACCTACTAGTTCAGTACCGCCTGCAAAAGAAGTTAAGATGGTACATCCAACGGGTATTCCTGTTCTTATGTATCATAAAGTCGGCGACGACAAAGATAATGATGCAGTTATTCGGGAGGATTTGTTTAGAGAACAAATGAAGTTCCTCAAGGATAATGGCTATAATCCATTGACGATGGATCAATTGTATGATTATGTTGTAAATGGTGCTGCGGTGCCTGAAAAACCTGTTGTTTTAACCTTTGATGACGGTTATGCAGATACATATTCTATCGTATATCCAATTATGAAAGAATATGGATTCCCGGCTACTGTATTTATCAATCCTGGCGATGTTGGGACGCGTCTAACTTGGGATCAAGTGCGTGAAATGCACAAAAATGGTATTACTATTTCAAACCATGGTTTCCAACACATAGAAATGGGCCAATTGTCGGAAGCAAAACAAATTGAAAATATTACAAAGGCCCAAGAGGCACTTGCTAAAGAAGTAGGCATAAAGGATAATCCTTGGTTCTGCTATCCATATGGAGATAAAAATGAATTCACCGACTCAGCATCTAAAAAGGCTGGCATTAAAATGGGGATGGCTATGAAATCTGGCTGGGCTCATACTGGTGATAATCCATATAATATTTTGCGTGTTTGGGTAGGCAATGCGGTGGATATCAAGCATTTTGAAGAACGCATTAGCACCGAACATTTCACTGATTTATAAGGAGAAATACATTGTTCAAAAAGAATTGGGTAAAGTTCATCATTATGGTGTTCTTATTTACCGTTGTCACATCACCCTTCGTGGTGCTCTTTGGACCATTTAATAATGTAAAGCGCGCTGTAATTGGTGCTATCTTACAATCTCGCCATCCTCATTACATTACATGGTTGTTTAATGAAGACGAGTTACAATCTATTTTGGGGACTGTAGGGGTCGTTAAAAGCCAAGATTTGTTCAAGTTTAATGCTCGTGAAGATAAGACTTTAAATCTTGAAAAAATCCAGTCTGCTCGTTATGTAGGCTATATTTTAGAAATTCCTGATCCTCGTCGTATCCAAGTAGGCACAGCGGCTAATATTCAAGAAAAAGGCGATACTACAAGTAATATTGCAAAAATGAATAATGCTGTAGCAGCGATTAATGGCGGTGGTTTCCACGACCCTAATGGTACTGGTAC
The DNA here is from genome assembly GCF_018366295.1 of Veillonella parvula. GTDB lineage: Bacteria > Bacillota > Negativicutes > Veillonellales > Veillonellaceae > Veillonella > Veillonella parvula_P. The sequence goes on along the minus strand of NZ_JAGZIJ010000003.1, from coordinate 66,020 downwards.
AGGCCGTTTGCCATATGGTTTCATTTTGCATGATGGTGAGTACGTTATCGGTAAGGATGTAGGCCCTGATGAAGATGTAGACTTTGTAGGTTTCTCTAAATCTGGTAATCTTATCGCTGGTAACTATGATAAAACTCAGCTTAGTGATATGAAGGCCATGGAAGGTATTACCTTTGGTCCACCTCTTATCGTTGATGGTAAGAAGATGATTACCGAAGGTGATGGTGGCTGGGGCGTAGGTCCTCGTACTGCTATCGGTCAAAAGAAAGATGGTACAGTGCTATTCCTCGTAATCGATGGTCGTCAACCGGGGTATTCCATTGGTGCTACCTTGCGTGACGTACAAGATATTCTATTTGAAAAAGGTTGCTATATTGCAGCAAATTTAGATGGCGGTTCTAGTTCAACTTTGTACCTAAATGGTAAAGTCGTAAATAAACCTGCCGATTTGTTAGGGGAACGCATGATCCCAACGGCGTTTATCGTGAAATAGGAGGACAGATGAAACCTTTTACGCGTGTACTGAGCGCCTTTGCGGTAGGTATTCTTCTGCAAGGTGGGGTATACCTATACCTTGATCAATATATGTTTGCACCGACTACAGAATTTAACGTAGCAGGCGCATCAAAAGATGATACGAAAAACTTCCCTGATGTGAAGGAAGGCACTAAATATGTGTCCTATGACCGTCAATTTATGGCCGTTGTTACAGAAAACTCTTTGAAAATTTACAAGGCTAATGAAAGTAAGCCTACAAATATCGATTTGAAGGGCCGTTCGATTAGTTACTTCAACTGGATGCCAGACCGTAACTATGCTGTCATGGGTTTATATGACTCCAGAGATGTTGTCATGGCTCGTCTTAATGCGGATGATCCAGAACACGAAGTTGATACCAAACTTGAAGACTTGCCTCGGGGCAGTAAAATCGTAGATGCTGCGTACTCTGAAGCGACAAATGTGGTGTATATGAAGGTAAAAGTTCAAGAACACACATATCGCATTTATCGTACCGATGCTAACTACGATACACGTCGCGTTTACATGCAAGCTACTGATATTGGTCATATCGGTGTATTCTACGATGAAGATAACTTCTTCTACGATAATGTCAGAACTGGGGATGTATTCATGTTCAACGGCATTGAAGGGGGATGGCGTGTTATCAACCCTGAAGGGCGTTTCCGCTTTATCGGTGTTGATATGGACAAAACCATCTACATCACCCGTGTTGATGAGGACAATAATGCATTGACTGTTTACACTGGTAAATTAGGTGTAGGATTCAATCCAGTTTACAAATACAACCACCCTACTACATTTAATGAGTTGACATTATCAGATGTAAAAAACATCATTAAGAATGGTAGTGAAGAAACTACTAAGGTAACAGAAGATGCTACATCTTCTAAATCATCAAATAGTAGTGGTAGTAAAAAGAAATCTTAAGAAAAAGCCTTTATAATGTTCTTTCATTATAAAGGCTTTATTCCTATAATAGTATGTACCCTAAGGATATCTATGAATATATTATTTGTACGCCTTAGTTACATAGGTGATGTTTTGCATGCTACACCTGCTGCGCGGTGGATTAAGGAACAGTATCCTGATGCTAAGTTGCATTGGATTGTAACGCCTAGTATGGCAGAGCTTTTACAGGGTAATCCCTATGTAGATAAAATTATTCCCTGGGAACGGGATATATATGAGGCACATTCTAAAAAACTACATATTCCTACAATGTGGCGCATGTGGTGGGATCTTAAGGCCAAATTAGAGCCTTATAAATTTGATGTAGCCGTTGATGTGCAAGGGCGACTCATAACAGGGCTAGTACTATTAGCTTCAGGAGCCCCCATTAGACTTGGCCTTGGTGGCACAAAAGAGTTGAATTGGCTGTTTACTAACTATAAAACGAAGCCTAGTACAGAACACGTGATTAAACGCTATGTAGAGGTAGCTCAGTTGTTAACAAAGGCTATTACTGAACATGCAAATTTAGATACATCGCTTAACATTGATAAATACGGTATTGAGAGCAGTTGTTCACTAAATGAATCTAATGCTAATACGCTATACCACATGGATTTTCAGGTGCCAACAAATTTACATAGTTGGGCAGAAGAGCAATGGAAGTCGATTGATAATGACGTTTCTTTACATCGAGGCGTGGTAGAAACTCCGTTACGCATTGGGCTGGTATTAGGTACCTCTTGGGCAACGAAAGAGTGGCCTCAGGAAAAATGGTATTCTCTCATTAAATCCCTTCAATATAGAGGAAATTTTGTTTGTTTAGGTGGTCCTAAAGAGGCTACTCAATACAAACCCTTGCTGGACTCTTTGACAGATGAGGGCATTGATAAAATTGTTCTGAATATGTTAGGGAAAACGACACTTCAAGAATTAGGGGCTTTAATTGAAAGTTGTGATGTAGTAGTTACTGCAGATACGGGAGCTCTGCATATTGCGTTAGCTTTAAATAAGCCTGTAGTAGCACTCTTTGGCCCTACTGACCCTAAATTATGGGGCCCTCTAACGGGGACATTTAAGGTGCTCGTAAATGATGAATTAGATTGCTTAGGCTGCCGAAAACGACGTTGTCCTAAGCCTAATCAATATTGTATGTCTGGTATTGATCCAGTACGCGTAAAGAAAGCAATTTTTGAACTGATAGGAGATACACATGGCAAAGTTTAAAATTCAAAAAGGTTTATCTGATGCGGATATGATGAAAAATTTTAAGGATACAGAAAATTTCGAAGATACTATGCTCAATATGGAGCGAGATGCTAAGAAACCAGTAGTTCATCAAAGTCCAAAGCAAAAAGAAGATGCTTTTTACCGTGAGTTCTTAACTGAAAAAGTAGAGACTATGATTGGTAAAATGCTCCTTGATATCAAGATGGAGTATTTTAAAGAAGGGGAAGGGGCTTTCTCTATTCAGGTGAAACGGGAAGGTAAAAATATTGTCCTTGAAACTGCGCCTAAAAAGGTTAAGCCTGAGAAGTAAGCCGTATAATGGAGACTATCAAATTTTAAAGATTAGGTCAGAACCTGTCCGTAAATGGGCAGGTTCTTTTGCATGTTTATGCATTTAAAAATATCGGCTTAGTTATTAATAAAATTGATGAGCTTATAAACATACCGACGTTTATCGAATTACTACATTTATAAATACCGATATATTTTGAAAAGTATTTAATAATAACCAAAAATTATTACGATATAATTTTTAGTTTCTCATTAAAATGAGCAATTACAAAAAAATTAATTTGATTAAACATACATGCTAAACTCTAGTTTTTCTGCAGTTTTTTGTGATATTCATCACGAAAAAATCATCTTTGAATACATGAGATTATGAGTAAATAGCATAATGTGGTTGTTGACAAAGAATTTTATAAGTAGTCTAATATAAGTATGTATTACGATTTTAGCGCGTTTGGCTAGTGTGAGCAGACATCGAAAAAATCGTAAAAAAAATAGGTATGAGATAGTTGTTTAATGAGTGTATAAAGTTACATACACAGACTATTTCGATTTGGAGGATTAACATGGCTAAAAAATTAAGAATTTGCGAAACCGTTCTTCGTGACGGTCATCAATCTATTTTGGCAACACGTATGCGCTACGAACAAATGGAACCAGTGCTCGGCCTTTTAGATGATATTGGTTATGAAGCTCTTGAATGTTGGGGCGGCGCTACTTATGACAGCTGTCTTCGTTTCTTGAATGAAGATCCATGGGAACGCCTTCGCAAATTGAAAGCTAATTTGAAAAATACCCCATTGCAAATGTTGCTTCGCGGTCAAAATTTGTTGGGCTATAAACACTACTCCGACGACGTAGTAGAAGCATTCTGTAATGCGGCTGTAAAAAATGGTATCGACCGTATCCGTATTTTCGACGCATTGAATGACCCACGCAATATGGAAGCTGCTATTAAGTACTCCAAAAAAGCTGGTGCACACGTTCAATCCGCTATGGTATACACAATTTCTCCAGTTCACACAACTGAAAGCTTCTTGAAAGTAGCTGAAACTTTGGTAGAAATGGGTACTGATTCCCTTTGTATCAAAGATATGTCCGGTTTGTTAGGACCTGCTGATGCATATGATTTGGTTTCTACTTTCAAAAAACGTTTTGGCGAATTGCCAATCGATTTGCATAGCCATTTCACTTGCGGTCTTGCTAGTACTACATACTGGGAAGCTGCTAAAGCTGGCGTAGATATCATCGATACTGCTATCTCTCCATTTGCTCATGCAACTAGCCAACCAGCTACTGAAACTATGATTGAAATGTTCAAAGGTACTGAATGGGATCTTGGTCTTGACCTTGATAAATACATTCCATTAGTTGACCACTTCCGTAAAGTAAAACAACAAATCGCTGAAGAATTCAACTTGAAACCAGCTAGTGATGTAATCCCTGCTGTTCGTCGTTACCAAATTCCTGGCGGTATGTTGTCCAATACTCAAAACCAATTGAACGAAATGGGTATGGGCGATCGCTTCTTTGACGTTATGGATGAAATGCCACGCGTTCGTGAAGACTTGGGTTACCCTCCATTGGTAACTCCAACATCCCAAATCGTTGGTACAATGGCTATGATGAACGTTATGATGGGCGACCGTTACAAAATGGTTCCTAACGAAGTTAAAGATCTTGTTCGTGGTAAATATGGTCAATTACCTGGTACAATTTCTGATGAAATTCGTCAAACTATCATTGGTGATGAACAACCTATTACTTGCCGTCCAGCAGATCTTATCGAACCTGAATTGGAAGGTTACCGTCAAGATTTAGCTTCTAAAGGCTACAATGGCATCACTGACGAAGACGTATTGACTTACGCTATGTTCCCAGAAGTTGCTATTAACTTCTTCGATGCAAATCGTCGTTAATCCAAATTTTAAAAGAGGATTCTTAGGAATCCTCTTTTTTTTGACCATATTTAAACTATCCTCATAGAGAAATAGTATAATTCAGTATATATTTTGTTTTATTAAATGAAGAGATTCAATAGTTGTTTCATTTTTTATATTTTAGCTTTTTTATAAACAGTATAGACAAGTTCCTATTAAAAGGGGAGACTAAGGAACTATGAAATATCAGATATTACCAATTTTCATATCGCCATAAGATACATGGGTGCGTGTGAAAATATAATTTTTACGAAAAGTATTAGATATTAAAAGGGTCGAGGGACCTTTGAATAATCGGTCAATTATAAACTACGTATGAAAGAATAGTGAAAAATATGTTGGATATTTGCGTGTTTTACTTGCGTTAAGTATTAAAAATAGCGTAAACTATAGAGAGTATCTACTATTTATGATATTGAGGTAATCCTGTGAATTTACAAATACGAATTTGGATATCCAATGTTGTGCTGTTTGTTGTACCTATTTTAATAGCAATCATCTTATTTTTGCTATATTTTACAGGTTTGCGCATATTGGCCAATGCCGGTTACTATTTGCGTATTGAGCAGGAACAACAGTTTAAAAGTGTCAGTCGAATAACTGAAACCATTACCTTTTATGGGTTAGAAAATGATCTAATTAATAGCTTGGTTAAGCCTAGCTATAGCTTACTTGATCCAAAGGAAGTATATGTTGAAGTACTTGATCAAGGAAGTATGGTGTATAACTACGGTAATCCACAAATCTATAGTGCTTCTGCCATTGTTGGTCTTATAGATGTTAATCCTGAATTACAGGGCATCGTATATCAATCCAATAATACTTTCGTTTATGAAATGAGAAAGTACGATGGACGTCATTCCTATGTATACCATATTGCGATTAGGCGTGCTACTCATGGTAGTGATAGCTTAATGGAATCCGTATCTTTCTATATTATCGTAGTTTCCATATTGCTCTTTATTGTTACATTTTTTGCTATTAACCGATTTGTTACACGATTTATCATGATTCACGTTAAGAACATGACAAAGTCGTTAGAAATGGCAAATCGTCAGATTGAAATGGAACAGGAGCAACAAAAAGAGCTACTCGCTGGTATATCCCATGATATACGAACTCCGTTGACGGCTATTAAAGCGTATGCTGAAGGCGTTCGTGATGGTATTGCACCAACGGAAGAGCAACAAAAAAGATACATGGGAATTATTTTGAAACGGGCCAATGATTTAGATTCTATGTTAGAGGAACTATTCCTCATAACAACATTGAACTATAAAAAAGAATCTCGTCCATCTGAGCGAATTGAATTAGGTCAGTTTGTACGTGACTTTGTAGAAGATCATTTAGCTCCGTATCAATCGAAAGGGCTTGAGATTAAGGCCCGTATAGCTACGGAAACACCTTTTATCAATGCTAACCCACAATTGTTACAACGTGTTTTGCAGAATGTGTTGAACAATAGTGCTAAGTATAAAATGACCGATATTGGTCATTGCGTCATAGATGTAACGAGTGATGATGATTTTGTATACTGTGTCATCAGTGATGATGGACCAGGTGTGCCGCCAGAATCTCTAGAGCGTCTGATGCGCCCATTCTATCGTGTAGATTCGTCTCGTACGAATCCTCAAGAAGGTAGTGGCCTAGGATTGTCGATTATCCGTCGAATTATGGAAATCTTTGAAGGCCGAGTTATGATTGAAAATGTAAGGCCACATGGTCTACGTATAATATTAGAGTTTCCTAAGCAAGGAGAAGAATCATGAGTGAACATATCTTAATTATTGAAGACGATTTGGATATCGCCAATATTGAGCGTGATTATTTAATGGTGGCGGGCTATGATGTAACGATTATGACTAATGGTACAGATGGCATTGAAGCAGCATTAAATACTCCTGTAGATCTTATTATCCTTGATGTTATGTTGCCAGAAATGGATGGCTTTGAAGTTTGTCGCCAAATTCGTGACAAAGTTCGTGTACCAATCGTTATGGTAACTGCGCGTCTTGACGATATCGATAAAATCCGTGGCTTAGGCGTAGGCGCTGATGATTATATTGAAAAGCCATTCTCTCCATCTGTATTAATTGCGAAGATTAAAGCTATGTTGGCGCAATATAAACGTTTAACAGAACGCGATGCAATGGAAACTAATGCTATTCAATCCGGTGAAATTCGTCTCGATCCTAAGATGATGAAAGTATGGGTGAATGAAAAAGAGGTTCATCTCAAAAAGAAAGAATTCCAGTTGTTAGAGTTTTTGATGCGTAACCGTGATATTGTATTTAGCAAAGAAGAATTGTATTCTCGTGTATGGGGACTTGACTCCTATGGTGATTATGCAACTGTAGCGGTTCATATTAATCGTTTACGTGAAGAAATTGAGGATAATCCATCCGATAGTAAGCATATTATTACAGTGTGGGGTGTAGGGTATAAATTCGTTTAGTATCGAGAATATGCATTCACATTATACTCACGTTGTTCATGGCTGTTGATTAGATATGACTTTATAGAGATTTTATTATAGAGATATAATCAAAGGTTTAAGAATAGTTTATATAGTTACTTTGATAGTTTAGATATTCCATGTATACTTATTTAAGTAAGGCTGACTATGATTCTAGATAAGCAATATTTTAACTTCTCTCTCTTAATAAGTTCTCTCTAAAGCTTATCTAGATCACATATACTCTCTCTCTCAACAGTCCTTACACTCTCAAACTATATGCATAAAGGGCATTTGCTAGCGACGGCTAGTAAATGCCCTTTATGTTTTTTAGATATTTGAATACATTCTATACAGCTTCTTTCAGGATTCTAGGTATTTATCTAGTAGAGGATATACGGTTATAATAATTATACTTTTATAAGAAAAGTTATAAATTGGTATCTTGCATTGTAAAAGCAGGCGTACTATAATATGTTCATCAAAATCAATTTTATAAAATTGATTTTGAGATGATTTGAATTAGTGTGAGACGTGGCGTATTTATAAAGTATCATAATTATATGATTTATGATTTGGTTCTTATTTTAACTTTTATAATCATCATTAAGACGTTATGGGTGATGTAGAAGAATATTAAGAAGAATATAAGGAGATCTACATGACATTTTCAAAATATAAGAAAACAGTAATTGCGTGTATTCTTGCTTTGGGTATTGGGGTAGGCGGAGGATACTATTTCTTTGGCAGCCCTGTTAATACGCAACCAACAAACGTGAGAGAACAAACTAAACAGACTAAGCCTATTACTGAAACGCGTAATACCTATGTAGTGCAAGCGGCTAAAGAATCTGGGCCAGCTGTAGTAGGGATTACAACACAAGTATTTCAAAAGGATATTTTTAACCGTACTATCTATGCTGGAGAAGGTGTCGGATCTGGTGTGCTTATCGATAATGACGGACATATTATAACAAATAAACATGTGGTAGCGGGGGCTAGAAATGGGGAGGTTACAGTATCATTGTCTGATGGCAGCACGGTGACGGGTACTGTTATAGGTTCAGATTCGCAAACGGACTTAGCAGTTGTAAAAATTAAACCTCCAAAAAATATTAAACCTATCAAAATTGGTGACTCTGACTCCTTGCAAGTAGGGGAGCCAGCTATTGCTATTGGCAATCCTTTAGGTCTTGAGTTTAAAGGTTCAGTTACCTCTGGTGTTATTAGTGCCTTAGCACGTACAATTGATGATCAAGGCCAACGATTCCCATTGATTCAAACTGATGCAGCCATTAATCCAGGTAACTCAGGTGGTGCACTTATTAATGCAGATGGCGAGTTAATTGGTATCAACAGCTCTAAAATCTCTAAAGAGGGAATTGAAGGTATGGGCTTTGCCATTCCAATTAATTCCGCAATGACAATTGTTGATTCTATTATTAAAAATGGTAAGGTCATTCGCCCTTATATTGGGGTGTGGGCTGTAGACCGTCAAACTGCAGCGCGCAATAATGTAACCTATGAAGGTGATGGACTTCTTGTTGTTCAACTTGATTCTAATGGTCCTGCTGCACAAGCTGGTCTCGTAGAAGGAGATACGATTGCACAAATTGATGGTAAAGATATTACTACATTACTTGAATTAAAAGAACAAATTGATGCTAAGAGCCCTGGAGATACAATTTTGGTATCCTACACTCATAACGGAAAAATGAAGAGCGCACAGCTTAAATTAGGGGAAGCGTCTTCAAATTAGAATCTAGTAAATAAAACTTAATTAAGTATTCCAATAATGCACTAATTTCTTTTGTAGTGTTAGAAAATCCTCATCTTTTAGATGAGGATTTTTAGTTATAATAGGGTGCTTTAATAGATTTTGTATAAAAAATACCATAAATAAGAAAATTTTTTGAAAAAATTTTTCCTATAAATGCAGAAATTAACTGTGTTTATAGATTAGAAATAGAAAAAAATATATTAAGTTCTAATATTTTTTTTTACAAAGTACCTTGCGTTCCGAGGTACCTTATGTTATTATGTATTTGTCAGTACATGATAGTGACCGTAAGAGAGCTTTCACATTGGCAGGCAAGCACAGCCTAAAAGGGAGGAACTATGCAAGTTCAATTAAAAAAAGGTGTTATGGACATGCTGGTGCTAGCATTATTAACACAAAATGATCGCTACGGATACGAAATCGTAAGCACCATTTCGGAATATATTGAAATATCTGAAGGAACGATATATCCATTGTTTAACAGACTGAAAAAAGAAAAGTATGTTGAAACGTATTTAAAGGAGTCTTCTACAGGCCCATCACGGAAATACTATCATATCACGAACGAAGGCCGTGCAGCATATAACAAGATGCGTCAAGAATGGGATGATTTTTCTGGTGTTATCAATATGCTGTTGAAAGGAGTCGATAATAATGAACAAAAATAGCTTTTTGGATGCATTGCGTAATATATTTAAAAAAGCACGTGTTGCAGATGTGGAGAGTATTATAGAGGTTTATGAAGAACATTTTGCGGTAGGTTATGAAAAGGGTCTTACCGATAGTGAGATCATTAAATCCTTAGGGACTCCAGAGGAAATATATGCATCCTACGTAGATGCAGGTATCATTACAGACACAATGAATCAAGATGGTAGTGAAAGTAAATCCGTTAATATGCAGGAAATTTATGCACGATTTGATGATTATAAAGAGCGTCTTTTACCTCAATTACCGGGGATGGCTAAAAAAGCATCTAAGACTTTGCTCTCTATTGGAAGTGCCTTATCCTATATTGTAGGTGCTCTTATATTCATTATTACACCGGCTATCTTGTTCTTACTAGGTAGCTCATGGCAACCATTTGAGAATGTTACTGCATTTCCAGTATTGTCCATTGTAACTTTAGTGGCACTTGGTGGTGTAGGTCTATTTGGTGGACTTACATGCGTCTTTGTTGGTACAGAGCTTCGCGGTGTGCGTGAACGTTACTTCCGCAATGTGGACTAAGGAGGATTTATGAGACGAATTATAATAACAGCGATTTTAACCGTAATTTGTGCTGTTGGGGCATGTACATCTTTTGCTGTTAATGATTTACCTAATTTTGGTGAATGGATGAAAACGAATGAACAACAGTTTAGAAAGCCACATAGACATGATGGTCCTAATAAATATATGGATAAACATATGATGGATGGAAATAATCAAATGATGCCTCAAGATGGCATGGGGCCAAATAATGGCGAGCATATGCACCAAAATGGTCAAAACCAAATGATGCCTCAAGATGGTATGGGACCAAATAATGGCCAGCATATGCATTCAAATGGTCAAATGCCTCCACAAGGTCAAATGCCTATGCAAGGCCAACCACCTCAACAAACTAATGGTAATGCACCACAACAACAAAGTGAACAAGGTGTGCCACAAGCTACACAAAACTAACGATACTTTATGAGTCCATTTCTCTTATAAGATTATAGAGTACGTGGTCATGAAAGTGCATTCATGGCCACCATAGAGCCACATACTCTATGTGATACATTCGTATCAGAATCTCTCTCTTACACACAATAACTACACACAAACAAAAAGAGCTCCTCAGTGAAGGAGCTCTTTTTGTATCTATTTATAAATATAGACAGTAGTTGATGGACTGGGAATATTTTATTAACTTCCTAATGAAAAACGACCTATGCATGTATATAGGTCGTTAAAAAATTATTTGATGTGTTTAGAACCGCGTTCTGTCATAGCTACGCCGTCTTTGCAAAGAGGGCATTCTTCAGGTTTATAAGTTGGAACTTCAAGATTAAGTAATGCTTGTACCTTTTCATGAGGTACACCGAATTCTGCTTTGCCCCCAGAACGGTTAACAAGAAGGCCTACACCTACGATTTCACCACCGGATTGGTTGACAACATTTACTACTTCTTGTACAGAACCACCAGTTGTTACGATATCTTCTACGATAAGGACACGAGTGCCTGGCTCGATTTTAAAGCCACGACGCAATGTCATTATGCCTTTTTCACGTTCTGTGAAGATAGCACGAGTGCCAAGAGCTTTACCTACTTCGTGAGCAAGTAAGATGCCGCCAGTCATAGGTCCAATAACAAGTTCCACATTTTGATCGCGGAAGCGTTCAGCTAATTCTTTACAAAGTTTTTCAGTATATTTTGGGTGTTGTAATACATTGAATTTTTCAACGTACATTGGACTGTGGAGACCAGATGTCAAAAGGAAGTGACCTTCTAAAATAGCTTGAGTGTCGATCAGTAATTGTTTTACTTCTTGTTCTGTCATCATTTGGATACTTTCTCCATTTCTTCAATAATTAAACGAACCGCTTCACGAGGGTTTTCAGCTTGTGTAATAGGTCGACCGATAACAAGGCGAGATGCTCCATCTTGTAAAGCACTAGCTGGTGTAGCAACGCGTTTTTGGTCGTCTGTTGTTGCAAAGGAAGGGCGAATACCAGGGGTAACGATGAGGAAGTCATCGCCACATGCTTCCCGAATCATTTTAGCTTCTAATGCGGAACATACAACACCATCCATACCACAGTCTTTAGCGAGTTTTGCAAGGCGAATGACTTGGTCGGAAATCGGTAGCTGACCACCGATAGCAGTCCAAGATTCATCGTCGAAACTAGTTAAAGCAGTGATGGCTAATAATTTTGGTCGCTCAACGCCTAGTTTCTCCCCACTCTCACGAGCTGCCTCAACAGCAGCTTTCATCATGACAGGACCACCTTGACCATGTAGAGTAATTAAACTAGCACCGAGACGTGTTAAAGAAGAAACGCCATGGGCTACGGTATTTGGAATGTCGTGCAATTTTAAATCAAGAAATACCTGTTTGTTTTGCTCCTGTAAAAAATGAATTGTTTTTGCTCCTTCGGCATAGAATAGCTCCATACCGACCTTGTAAAAGCTAACCGAATCACCGAGGGATAATACGATTTCTTTCACTGCATCCATTGTGGATACGTCAAGGGCAACGATTAATCTGTCATCTGCCATGTTGCAACCTCCATACTACATACATATCTAAATAATTTTCACATACTGAGGGCCTATCTGTCAATTAAAATTGGTGTGAATGAGGTGATTATTGGTCACCTTTGAACAGTAGATTATAGTCTATTTCATGCTATAATAAGTAGAGTAAATGAATATAATTCTTATATATAGATTTTGAAAGGAGTCCTATGTTAGATTTTGTTGCATTAGACTTTGAAACAGCAAATAAATTTAAAAATAGTGCGTGCTCCTTGGCGGTTATTACCGTAAAGGACGGACAAATTACCAAAAAGGCATATAGCCTCATCAAGCCTCCGTTTATGAGTTTTGATGATGAATGTATTGAAATTCATGGTATCCAACCGAAGGATGTTATTCATGAAAAGACCTTTGATCAGTTGTGGAATGCCATTTATGAAAATCATTTAAAAGGGAATATTATGGTGGCTCACAATGCGAAATTCGATATGAACGTATTGCGTGCTACTTTAGATTATTATAAAATCCCTTGGCCAGAACTAGATTATGCATGTACAGTTAAACTTTCACGTGCGGTATGGCCTGATTTGGTTAATCATAAGTTGAATACAATGGCCGCATACATTGGAGTTGAGTTTAAACATCACTATGCACTGGATGATGCAGAGACTTGTGCAAAGGTTGTATTAGAAGCTGCTAAGTTAAAAGGCGTTAATAGTTTACCAGATTTATTAAAGATTACAGGCGTACCATTAGAACCATTCATTGATGATAAAAATCGCTCTGCTCAAGATGCATTACATAAAGAGCCAGAACCAGAACAAATGTCGTTCTTTTAGTAAGGAGAGGTACTATGTTGGGGAAAGAATTATTAGCTTATGTAGATCATACATTATTGCGTCCTACAGCCACATGGGATGATATTAAAGAAGTTTGTGAGGATGGTTTAAGGTATAAAACTGCATCTGTTTGTATTCCTCCAGATTTTGTAGCATCCGCCCATGAAGCATATCCAGAACTTAACATATGTACCGTTATCGGGTTCCCTTTAGGATATGAAACAACAGAGGTAAAGGTGGCCGAAACGAAACAGGCTATTGAAGAGGGCGCTTCTGAAATTGATATGGTTATTAATCTTGGAGATGTAAAGCAAGGTGATTTTGAAGCGGTAACTAGCGAAATTGAGGCGCTTAAGAAGGCTTGTGGTGATAAGATTTTAAAAGTTATCATTGAAACTTGTTATCTTACAGATTCTGAAAAGGTAGCGCTTTGCAAATGTATTACAAATGGTGGCGCAGACTATATTAAAACATCTACTGGATTTGGTAGCGGCGGTGCAAGCCTTGAAGATATTAGACTCTTTAAAAAGCATATTGGTCCTAATGTACAGATTAAGGCCGCAGGGGGTATTCGCTCTATTACGGATATGAAAGCCTATATTGCAGAAGGTTGTAGCCGAATTGGAGCCAGTGCAGCTGTAGAGTTATTAAAGAATCACTTGAACGAAGAAGTATAATAGAAAACCACCTAGGCTATGCTTAGGTGGTTTCTTAGAATGGCGGTGTAACTATGCGTATGTATGATATTATTCTGAAGAAAAGGGCGGACTTGCCGTTATCAGATAAAGAAATCCGCTTTGTCATAGATGGCTATGTAAAGGGGGAAATCCCTGATTACCAAGTGAGTGCGCTCTTGATGACCATAGTTTTTAATGGTATGAATGCTCGCGAACTAGGAACTTTGACCTTGGCTATGGCTCAATCAGGTAATATGGTAGACTTATCGAATATTGATGGGATCACCGTAGATAAACATAGTACAGGTGGCGTAGGAGATAAGACCACACTTATTATTGCGCCTCTCGTAGCCGCTTGTGGAGGCAAGGTGGCTAAGATGTCTGGACGTGGACTTGGTCATACAGGTGGCACTATTGATAAGATGGAATCTATTCCAAATTTAAAGGTATCTTTAGAGCAAGATGCTTTTATCAATCAAGTTAATAAAATTGGTCTTGCTGTTATTGGTCAGTCGGAAGGGCTTGCACCTGCTGATAAAAAGCTATATGCTTTGCGCGATGTGACGGGAACTGTTGATAGTATCCCTCTTATTGCATCCTCTGTTATGAGCAAAAAATTGGCTTCTGGTGCTCAAGCAATTTTGTTAGATGTAAAGGTTGGCAGTGGTGCCTTTATGAAAAACATAGAGGATGCTAGTGAATTGGCTAAAGCAATGGTAGATATTGGAAAGGAAAATGGTCGTTCAGTTAAGGCTATTTTGACGGATATGGATCGACCGCTAGGCCATGCTATTGGAAATGCTTTGGAGATTCGCGAGGTTATTGATACGTTGAAAGGTCATGGTCCAGAGGATTTAACGCATGAATGTATTATCATGGCTGCTCATATGCTCGTATTGAGTCATATGTGTGATTATGAAACTGCTCTTAATCGTGTGCAACAAGCATTAGATTCTGGCGTAGCCCTAGAACGATTACGTTTAATGGTTGATGCTCAAGGAGGAGATAGCCGCGTTATCGATGATGAAAGTATATTGACAATCGGCCAGTTTACCTATGATGTGATAGCGCCTCAAGACGGTTATATTACCCATATGAATACAGAACAATGCGGGATTGCATCCGTTATGCTTGGAGCTGGTCGGACCGTTAAAGATGGCCCCATCGATTATAGTGCAGGTATTGTAATGCACAAAAAAACTGGGGACGCTGTCAGAATGGGTGAAAGGATAGCTACACTATATGCTTCTGATGAAAGCTTATTCACTAATGCGGCCCAGACCTATTTAGCGGCGATTACTATTGGTAATACTGCACCTAAAGTAGTGGATACTATACTAGATGTTGTAGAGTGAGGAGTGCAATATGAAAGAAAAGGATATTCAAAAGCTCATCAATCGTGCTATTGTGGCTCGCGACAAAACCTATAGTCCTTATTCACATTTTGGTGTGGGCGCAGCCCTTCTTTGCGAAGATGGAACCATCTATGAAGGGTGTAATATAGAAAACGCTTCTTATGGATTAACTAATTGTGCGGAGAGAACTGCTATATTTAAGGCTGTGTCGGAAGGGCAAACAAAATTTAAAGCCCTTGCCGTAGTTGCTGATACGGAAGGGCCTTGTGCACCATGTGGTGCTTGTCGTCAGGTGATTTCTGAATTTGAAATACCTCGTATTATAATGGCGAATTTAAGAGGGGACTATACAGTTGTTGAATTAGAAGGTTTATTACCTTTTAGATTTGGGGCCGATAACATATAAAAAAGAGACCACGTTGATGTGGTCTCTTTTTGGTATACCTTAGAATGCAGGAACAATAGCACCTTGGTATTTTTCTTGGATGAATTTGATAATTTCAGGACTATGAAGTGCAGCCATCAATTTTTTGATGCGAGGGTCATTTTCATTGCCTTTAAGTACAGTTACGATATTTACGTAAGGGGAATCGTTATTTTCAATTGCCAATGCATCTTTGCCAGGGTTAAGACCTGCGTTTAATGCAAAGTTAGTGTTGATAGCGGCTAAGGCTACATCGTCAAGGGAACGAGGTACTTGTGCTGCTTCTAATTCTACGAATTGATATTCGTTAGGGTTCGCAGTAATATCTTGCACTGTAGATAAGATGTTTGTAGAGTCTTTTAATGTAATTAGACCTTGTTTTTGTAATAACAATAATGCACGGCCACCGTTTGTAGGGTCATTAGGAATAGCGATTTTAGCGCCTTTTGGAAGATCTTTCAAATCTTTGATTTTACGGGAGTATAAACCCATTGGCTCAAGATGAACACCACCGGCAGATACTAAGTCAAGTTTGTGAGCTTTTGCGAATTCCTCCATGTAAGGTACGTGTTGGAAGAAGTTGGCATCAATTTCTTTGTCCCCTAAAGCCAAGTTAGGTGTGTTGTAATCAGTAAATTCAGTGATTTTTAATTCGATACCATCTTTTGCTAAGATTGGTTTAACTTGTTCCAAAATTTCTGCGTGAGGTACTGCTGTTGCCCCAATTTTTAATACTTGTTTGCCATCGCTAGCAGCTTGTTTGTTGTCGTTACCACAGCCTGCGATTAATAAAGCGCCGCCAAGGATTACAGTAGCTGCCAATGCTAAAAATTTTCTCATTAGACACACTCCTTATACAATAATTACATATAAAATATTAAATCTATAGTACTAAATAATTTCCTATCTATCAAGAAGGAATTATTATAGGTTCTCCATAACTAAAAACTATGGAGAACCTATAATATAAGTATGTTCATTTTTAAAATAATTTGCCCATGATAAGTCCAATCGCCCACATTAGTTGATAAATCATAGCTGCCCCAGCGGTAGTACCCATAGCCTTATCTAGTTGGAACTCATCTGTATTGGTAGATAATGTATGAATTGTTTTGAAAGCTAGTGGTGCTGCAAGGAATGCTAATAAGGCGAACCATGTCATATGGCCTACTATAATCCAAGCAATGATCCAAATAAAATTGAAAATATATGAGATACTCATTAAGCTGAGTGCTCTTTCACGACCAAGCACGATTGGCAACGTGTGACGTCCATGGCTTTCATCATTACGAATATCTCGGATATTATTCGTCAACATGATGGAACCAACTAGCAATGTAGATGAAATTGCAGGAATTAACAGGGCTAAGGATAATTCTCGTGTCCAAGCATAGCCTGTAATGAGTACGATAGCAAAACCCATGGCGATACCAGAGGAAATTTCTCCAAATGGTGTTCGAGAAATTGGTTTTGGACCGCCAGAGTAAAGGAAACTAATTAGAATACATAGGAAGCCTACCGGGATGTAGTACCAAGTTATAGTAGCAGATAAATAAAGACCAATAATAATGGGTACAAACATGAGTACTTTAATCATCGTTATAATGAGCTCTGGTGTTATAACGCCACGTGTGATAGAACCAGCATTACCTACCTTTTGACCAGCATCGAGTCCAGATTTAAAGTCTTTATATTCATTCCATAAATTAGCTACAATTTGGGCTGTTACAACAGCTAAAAATATGAGCATTGTATGGAAAATGGCAAGACCTGTACCCTGAGCAGCACCAAATGCATAATAACTAAAGGCGGCACCTAAAATGGTAGGCCCCAATGCAGCAGCTAATGTGCGAGGCCTAGTGAGAGGAATTAATTCTTGTATCATGTTAAAAGCACACCGAGTGTGCACTCCTTTCCATTTCTCATACATATATCATCTTTACATGTCTATTTATGTATTGTATAGCAGAAAGGTAAGCTTGTAAATTATACTATACAGTTATATATGTCGATATAGTATAATAATTAATATATGCAGTATAGATTCTCCTTTAAACTCTTAATATATACTGCATAGATTATCTAACAATCTATACATAGTGTATTGTTAAAAAGGTGAGGTGTCTTATGAGAACTCTCAATAAAAAGTTGATGACATTGGCTTGTGCCACCTGTTTAACTGTGGGTATGGGGGCAGTGGCATGTGCTGATACGGTAGATTTAGGTTATGGTATGTACGGCACAACTTCCCCAACTGTGAAAGCTGTAGAAGTTGTGCATATTTCTACTGATGCAAGATTGCGTAATCAAGAACAAGATAAATTTCTCAAAGTAGCAAATAAATCTGCTGTTGATACTATTAATAATGTTGTGAAAGTACAGACTGGTGTAGCTGTTGAACCAGTGAAGGGGGATTTTCTTGATGGTTACTCCTTCTATCAACTGCAAGGTACTGATAAACAAGGACATCATATAGGTGGTTTAATTGTTATTAACTATTCTAAAAATGCAATTGATCAAGTTATAGGTATGAATAAGACTATTTTAGAGAAGGGGTCAGATGCGGAAAAAGCTGCATTAAAGCATTCTATCTCTAAATATGTAGAATCTTACTCCAAAGAGACGGCCCAACAACAATTACAAGGCCTGAAGAGCAATACTATTGAAGGTGCTAAATTATCTAAAGATCTAAAAACGATAAATGATAAGTTACCTTCTCAAATTATAGGTGTCTTTGATAAAATGCTTGCCACAGATAAGAAATCATCTCCTAAAAGTATAGAAGAGGTCCGTTCTTATGTAGACTTTATGGCAAAACAAGTAAGCCTAGATGCAACGCATGTGGCCTATAAACCTGTTCAAACACGCTATGGTACAGCTGTGACAGGCGATTTACGCGGTAGTCTAAAATATGATGGCTTTAGAAATACCTATTCCTTAATTGGTTATGCTGTTCCTACAGATAAAGGTGTATCTTTACAGCTTTTAATGTCTGATGACTCTAGCCATGATTATTGGGCTAATGAGTTGAATCATATGTATCAAACACAATCTCTCAAGGGAGGAAAATAATATGAAATCTTTGAAAGTATTGGCTTGTGCAGCTTGCCTAATGGGGACTGTATCTGGCGTAGGTTTTGCTAAGGATGTACAAACAATTGCAGGATCCATGATAGTGCCTAACAATGTAACTGTTGTTTCTGCATCCAAAACAAATACACGTGATTTTGTAGAAAAACAATTAAATGAAGAACCTTCAAAATCTACGATGTCGAATATGATGGCAAAGGAATTTTTCCAAAACTTTGGTACTAATTTTGATATATACCAATTGCAAGGGGCAGATAAAACTGGTCAAAAAGATGCATTCGTAGTGGCTGTAGATGTTAAACAAATAGCGCAACAAGTGGCTAAAGAAAAGGCTAATGACCCTATGTTTATAGCGGCAATGGCCGCTCTTGATAAAGGTCAAATTGATCCTGTAACAGAGCAACTTCTATTAGGAACAATAAATAAACAGATTCCCACTAGCACAACGGTAGTTCCTTTAAATGGACCTATTAATGTATCTAGTCGTGATCCCCAAAAAGCAACGATTATGCCTAAAACACTTAAAACTCTAACCGTAGAAAATGCAGAACAAGTACATCCGGTGGCTGGTACAAAATATCAAACATATGCAGCAAGCTCTCGCTTGTTATATGCAGATGGAAATGTACAAACTCCACTCTATGCAAATGCTGCATTTGTGTTGAAGCCAGGAAAACCAGTGTTGTATGTAGGTATAACAACTGATGTACAACGTGATTATTTCAAACCAATATTTGACAATGCATTCAAATCAATTAAATAATTGGTTATATACGTACTTTTATTTTATATGTGATATATTGAGGTAAGTCATATATATTGAGGCATCAACATGAGTTTCTCGCCTTAAATATAGTCATATTAATTTATATTTATTTATAAAAGGAGATTTATCATGAAAACAATTTCTACAGACAAAGCACCAGCAGCAGTAGGCCCTTACTCTCAAGCTAAAGTGGTTGGCGGTTTATTATTTGCTTCTGGTCAAATTCCACTCAATCCTGCAACTGGTACAGTTGTTGAAGGGGGCATTGTAGAGCAAACTGAACAAGTATGCAAAAATATTGAAGCCGTATTGACTGAAGCTGGTACAGACTTTTCCAAGGTTGTTAAAACAACTTGCTTCTTAGCTGATATTGGTGATTTCAAAGCATTTAATGAAGTGTATGCTAAATATTTCACTTCTAAACCAGCTCGTTCATGTGTAGCAGTAAAAGACCTTCCATTAGGCGTTATTGTAGAAGTGGAAATTATTGCGGAAGTATAAGATGGATTATATTTCTTTGTTACAGTCAGAGATGCGTCCTGCCTTCGGTTGTACTGAGCCAATTGCATTGGCTTATGCGGCTGCGAAGGCAGTCTCTGTTTTAGATGAGTTTCCTAACCATATTCACGCAAGATGCAGCGCGAATATTATCAAAAATGTAAAATCTGTAGTCATTCCAAATTCTGGGGGGCGAAAAGGACTAACGGCGGCCGCTACACTGGGTGCTATTGTAGGTCATCCAGAGCGTGAACTTGAGGTGTTGGAATCTGCTACAGACGAAGATCGCAAATGGCTTGGTACATTGCTTGATGCTAACTTCTGTACCGTTTCACTTGCTGAAGGCGTAGATAATCTATATATAGAAATCACTGCAGAAACAGATGAACATACAGCGGTTGTTCGCATTGAAAATGACCATACGAATGTAACCTATGTATCAGTAGATGGCGAGATTGTCTCTGAAACAGTCAATGAAATCAAGAAAGCGGCTAAAACAGAATATGCCATGACCTTCGATAGCATTTACGAATTTGCTTTAACAGGTGATATTTCTGGTATCCTACCTCAAATTAAACAGCAAGTTGAGTATAATACTGCAATTTCTAAGGAAGGTCTATCCAATGATTATGGATCTAATATTGGACAATTGTTATTGTTAGATGAAGAAAATCCATCTCTCGAAACGAAATGTAAGGCTCGTGCCGCAGCTGGCTCTGATGCGCGTATGAGTGGTTGTCCATTGCCTGTCGTTATCTGCTCTGGCTCTGGTAATCAAGGTTTAACCGTGTCTGTACCAATCATTACGACTGCCGAGGAACTTGGTAAAAGTGAAGATGAATTGTATCGCGCTCTCGTCTTTGCTAACTTGCTAACTCTTTACGTTAAATCTGGTATTGGTAAATTGTCTGCATACTGTGGCGTTGTATCTGCCGGTGTGGTAAGCGTAGCAGGCATAGCCTTTTTGAAAGGTGATAGTAAAGATATCATTGAGAATACCCTTGTAAATGGTCTTGCAAGTCTATCTGGTATCGTATGTGATGGTGCGAAACCATCCTGTGCAGGTAAAATTGCAATTTCCCTTGATGGCGCCTTTATGGGATATAAACAAGCTCGCCTTGACAAAAACTACCAAAAAGGCGATGGCCTTGTAGCATACTCCGTTGATGAAACTATCCGCAGTATTGGTGCTGTGGCACAAGGTATGAAAGAAACGGACGTAGTTATATTGAATGAAATGCTAAAACACTAAACTGCAAGTGACGTGGTTAGCTGAATATAAAAAGAACCCTTCGTTGGTCTGTACCTTCAAAAATTGTGTCCAATTTTTGGGGTACAGTTCACGTGAAGGGTTCTTTTTTTGTTTATTGTAATTTTTTAGGATCTTTAAGTATCAATGAAGCCCCAAGACCCACTACTAGGAATGGTACGAGTGTCATCATAGCGGCAGGTAAAGAATAGGTATCCGCAAGGTTACCTACTACAGGTGCGATGATACCGCCGATAGTTTGGCTCACCCCGAGGGTAATACCGGACGCAAAGCCGATGCTTTTAGCAAGGTAGGTTTGGCCTAGTACGATAACGGGGCTGTAGCTAAGAGCTTTAGCAGCGCCAATCATGAGTAGTAACATATAGGCTATAGGCATCATGATAACAGGGGAGAAGGTAGGCACTTCTGTTAATAGGAACATAGCTGGCAACCAAATCAATAGGGATAGTCTAATGATTTTGATGGGACCATATTTGTCACCTAATAGACCGCCAATATATGTCATGAAGATACCGATACTAAAGAATATGGTTAATGCAAAGCTACCTTGCTCTGGGCTAGTGCCGAGTTCACGAGTCCAGAAGATAGGAATAAATGCATTGATAACGCGGAAGTTTACTGATTGGCTTAGGATGATAATAAACAAGATACCAAAGTATTTCCAGTAATTTTTTAGCGGCTTTGCCACTAGTGTAGGGTTTTCCATAGCTACCGCTTGGTCGATAGTGCGTGCTTGAGTGACTATGCGCGGCATGAGGACGAATAAAACTGTTGAGATGATAAGACCCACTATGGTGAAAGCTGCCAGTCCATGAGGACCTACTGTATAGGCAATAGAGCCCGCAAAGAGTGGGCCGATGGCAAAACCAGAGCTACCACCGATGGCGAAGGTACCCATGGCTTTACCTTTTTTACCACCTCCGAGGCGATTCATGATTTTCGCTCCTTCAGGGTGGAAGATAGAGGAGCCTACACCAGCTAAGGTAGCACAAACAAGTAAGCTTTCATAGGAGGTTACAAAACCCATGGCACCTGTGCTACAAGCAGAGAGCAGAACACCTAAGGCGATGAGCCGTGGCTGATTGATCTTGTCAGAGACATAACCTAATAATGGCTGTAACAATAAAGATAATGCTGTATTGGCTAATATGAGAAAGCCTGCTTGCTCTAAACTAAGTCCATAAGTGTAGATAAATAATGGCAAGAGGGCAGGTAATACACTTTGACAGGAGTCGTTAATCATATGACTCACCGTAATGAGATAAGGGTAATATTTTTTCATAGTAGTGGTCCCTTCGCAAAAAAGCGCTAACCATGGTTAGCGCTTTATATATTTTATATGGCAGAGGAGGAGGGATTTGAACCCCCGCGCCGGTTGCCCGACCTACCGCATTTCGAGTGCGGACCCTTCAGCCTCTTGGGTACTCCTCCGTGTTTTACGGCGCTCTTTAAAAAAGTCTTTCATGATTTGACTACATTCATCACCAAGGACCCCCGATGCTAATTCGGGTTCATGATTTAAACCAGGGTGAGAGAGTACATTGAAAAGAGACTCTACAGCGCCTCCTTTGTAATCACTTGCACCATATACAACACGGTCAATACGACTGTTGATGATGGCTCCAGCGCACATCGGACACGGCTCTATCGTAACATACAGGGTACAACCAGTCAACCGCCAGCGCTTGAGTACATCGCATGCTTCGCGGATGACGAGCACCTCTGCATGAGCCGTTGCATCGTGATCTAATTCGCGGCGATTATGGTGGCGTGAAATGATTGTATTGTTTTGAACTAAAATGGCGCCGATAGGAATTTCTCCTAGAGCATAAGCTTTGTGGGCCTCCTCTAGGGCAAAACCCATAAAATATTCATCACGGCTACGCTCATCCATATTTTTAATCTCTATAGGTGTAATGTTCTTTGTCATTCTCATACCTCTTAATGTATAATATCTTACATAAAGTCTATCATAGTGTGCGAAGTTATGCGAATAGATTGTGTGAGGGTATTATGGATATTATTTGGTATATATTTGATATGATTGGCACTATTGCCTTTGCTATCTCCGGAGCACTTGTTGGGGTGGCGCGGAGAATGGATATATTTGGTATGGCTGTATTGGCACTGGCTACGGCAATCGGTGGTGGAATTGTGCGTGATGTTCTCTTGGGGTATTTTCCGCCGAATTCGTTACGCAATATTGTATATGTAACTGTGGTTATTTCCGTAACAATTATCGTATTTATTATCTATAACAGCCGTTATCGCAAGCATGCTATGGGCCCTCGTAGCCGAGCAAGCTATTTATTAGCCGACGCTGTGGGGCTAGCATCGTTTACAGTAACTGGAGCATCTGCAGGGTTTAAACTATATCCTGAGCTGCCAATTTTCATTGTTTTATTAGGAACTATTACTGCCGTTGGAGGTGGTATTATCCGAGATATGCTGGCTCAACGGATTCCGTCTGTTTTGAAAGAAGATGTGTATGCTCTACCTAGTGTTATTGGGGGCATCGTTTATTACTTAATGGTTATTTCTAACTGGGTTGGAGAGGCTGTATATGGTGCGTTTACCGTTGTACTAGTTATCCGTTTACTAGCTATTAAATATAATTGGAGCTTACCCAAAGTGCGCTAAAGCTAAAGGCACTGCATTTGAGAAATAACAGGTAAATGATATAATTATACTATTAAGTATTTCATAAAAGTGTCAGAAAAAAAGAGTATTATATAAGAGTTAATTTTCGAGTCGAGAGTACTCGTGTACACAGAAGGAGATTTGCTTTATGACAAATAAATGGTTGAAAGTAGCATTAATGGTTACAGCCATTGCTACAGGTACATCCATCAAAATTGATGCAGAAACCGTATTATATGTACCTCAAGATGATCGTCCTGTAAGTTTGCAATATACAGTTGATACAGCTCGTGAGGCGGGTATGACTGTGTTGACACCACCTCAACACTTGATTTCTGGTAAGACGTACCAAGGTCAAGCTGATCAAATTATGGCTTGGGTAGAGCAAAATGCAGGTCGTGCTGATGTTATGGTATTAAGTACAGATACTCTTATTTATGGAGGTCTTGTAGATTCTCGTAAACATAATATTCCACTTAGCACATTGCAAAATCGCTTGAAACGTATTGAAGGTTTAAAAGCGCGTAATAAAAATGTACGCATCTATGGCTTTGGCACCGTAATGCGTTCCCCACGTGCGAGTGGTGGCGGTACTGAACCGGCCTACTATGCGGAATATGGCCCAACAATCTTTCAAATTGCTGCATTACAAGATAAATTAGATTCTGGCTCTTTAACGCAAGAAGAAACTCAAAAATTGATGAGCTTACAAGCCTCTGTTCCTGTGGAATACTTGCAAGACTGGTTTGACCGCCGTCAAAAAAATATGAAAATCAACAAAGAGTTGATTGATGAAACTCGCAGTGGTGTATTCGACTACTTTGCATTAGGTCATGATGATACATCTCAATTATCTCAATCCGCTCTAGAAGGTCGTTACCTCAACAAATATTCCAAGGATATTTCTGTTGAAAAATACGGTAGCTTTCCTGGTGCTGACCAACTTGGTCTCTTGTTGATGGCGCGTTCCCGTACCGATGTGAGCACAGAAAAACCTACATTCTCCGTAATTTATCCACTCGGTGGCGGAGGTAAAACATTGCCAGGTTACGAAGATCAAACGATTGATAAAACAATTGCTCAACACGTTGAGGCTGTAGGTGGCACGATGGTGACACAAGGTAAACCAACTGTATTATTGGCTGTTAATACACCTCTTACTACGAGTACAGGCGAGTCTGAAAACTTCGAAAACTTCCCAATGATCTCCAACTCTACAAATGCTTTCGTAGATCGCATTCAACAAGCTGTTGACTCTGGTGTGAACGTAAGCGTTGCAGATATTGCTTTCAATAATGGTGCAGATAATACATTGGTATCCGCTATGTATAAACGAGATTTGTTGTACAAAATCGGTGCGTATAATGGTTGGAATACAGCAAGTAACACAGTAGGTTACGCTATTGCTCAAGGATTATTGCTTAAATCTATGAGTCCAGAAGGTCATCGTGATATGTTGACGCAACAATATTTGGATAACTGGGCATATCAAGCAAATATTCGTAAAGATATTTATCGTATGCAAGATTCTATCAGAACAGACAATGTTCGTTACTCTGGTGAATTAAATGAACGTCTTGAAAGTTACTTAGGTGAACGCATTCAAGATTTCGCTGAAAAATACCTTAAAATCAATCCTCGTACAGTAAAAGCTACATTCCCATGGGGACGTCTATTTGAAACGGATATCACTGTTTATGACAAACCAGTGGTACCACTTGAAAAAGAATTACGCTTGAAACGAGAAGCTGAAGCAAAAGCTAAGGCTGAAGCAGAAGCTAAGGCTAAGGCAGAAGCGGCTGCTAAAGCAAATGGTCAGGCTGTACCAGCACAAGCCGCACAACCTGAAAAAGCTGCAACGCCTCAAACACCTACATCTACCCCTCCTGTAGTTAAACAACCAGCTACAGAGTCTCAAGGTCCACGTGTGGTACCGACACCTGCAGTGGCACCTGGTCAATAGTGAATAGGCAATGGCTATGAAAAAAGCGTTTTTACCGGAAATTACTTATATGCGAGGCCTCTGTATGCTCGGTGTTATCGGCATTCATGTAGGATCTTACGCATTGCAAAATCCTTTTGTAAATTTAGAACTCATCAGCGTGTTAGAAATTCTTTCTCGCTTTGGAGTGCCTGCGTTTTTCTT
Organism: Veillonella parvula; assembly: GCF_018366295.1. Classification (GTDB taxonomy): domain Bacteria; phylum Bacillota; class Negativicutes; order Veillonellales; family Veillonellaceae; genus Veillonella; species Veillonella parvula_P. Next base: position 39,925 of record NZ_JAGZIJ010000003.1, on the reverse strand, counting down.
TCTCTCTGCATTTGGATTGTTTTATCATACCTCGGTAGAGGGACCATTCTCATATAAGGAATTTATGCACCGCCGCATTCAGGTGGTGCTATTTCCATATATTACGTGGTCCATCTTTTACCTGCTATATACAGGGGTGACAGCTCATAACCTTGGCAATTTACATCCAGGGCCGTTGGCGATAAATCTACTCTTTGGTACCTCTATGTATCATCTATACTTTATGGTAATTTTGCTATGGTTCTACGTGATGATGCCATTATGGCGGGCCATGGTGAAAGTTATCTTAAAACGGCCTATATTTTGGCTGGTGTTACTATTTGTCATCCAAGTTGGTATCGATTATGTTTCGTCTTACATGCTTGGCCGTTGGGTAACAGAAAATCTAAGCAATCAGCCAGTTCTTAAATATCTTTTTGATATGCGACTCAACTATTGGGTTATTCATTATGTGTGGATTTTCCTTTTAGGTGCCGTATGTGCTGAACGATATGAAACCGTCTGCGAATACATGTGGCGCTATCGTTATCTTTTAGGTGCTAGTGCGGTAGGATCTGTATTATTGATGCTTGGATCCTATTACTATGTTATGGACGTATGGCATTACTCGGTGCTAGAAGCAATTTATACGGTACATCAAATGAGTCCGATGGGTGTTCTTTATACTGGTTTGGGAACGATGTTTAGTTTATTCCTATTCCAAACACTACCTATGAATGTGACTATGGAATCCATTTGGTCTGAGATAGGGGATAAGTCCTATGGCATTTATTTAACACATCCGTTCTGGCTGTTAATCATATCTGCTGTGATGGTTAAATACAATTTCTTGTACACGGTGGCCAATGTTCTCGTTATGTATGCCATGGCGTTGGCATTATCCTATTTGACTACAGTAGGTTTCAATTACTTACCTAAGTCTATTCGTAAATTTGTACTGGGGCACTAGTATAGGATGAAAACTATTGTTTTTGGAGAGTCTTAATTGGTATTAGTACTTTCATGCCGTTCATAGTGCTAGCTAGTTCTGCATCCTTAATTTAGAGTTACAATAATATAAATACAATTCATCCGCTAGGATATAGTTTTTAACTATGGTATCCTAGCGGATTTTTGTATATCTAATTAATATCTTTCACAAAGTAAAGTGTGAAAATTTGAAAGTAATTGTGTTATAATAAGTCCATGATGATTATCACTTGATAGAGTAACGAAAAGAAAAAGAGGTGCTCCTATGCAAGAATTAACATATTTTAACGGTGAATTCGTTGAACCAGGTGCCAAAGTTATCAGTATTGATGACCGTGGCTATTTGTTTGGTGACTCTGTATATGAAGTTGTTCGCGTCGTAAAAGGCCGTTGCTTCGCTTTGTCTTACCACCAAGATCGTTTGTATCGCTCTATGCGTGAAATGGATATCCCTGTAAAAATGACCCCTGATGATTTGACAGAATTGCACGAAATTTTGATCGAGCAAAGTGAAATCAAAGAGGGCTATATTTATTTACAAATCTCTCGTGGTGTAGCACCACGTCACCATGCTTATGATCGCTCCAAATTAGAACCACAAATGCTTATGTCTATCCGTACCTTGGATTTAGATGAAGTCAATAAATTGGGTGAAGGTGTAAAAGCGATAGCTTTACCTGATGAACGTTGGGATCATGTAGATATTAAGACTACAAACTTGATCCCGAATATCTTGGCACAAACAAAAGCAGAAAAGAAATTTGCTTATACAGCAATCTTGTTCCGTGATGGCATTTGTACAGAAGGCGCCACATCTAATGTGTTTGCTGTTAAGGATGGTATCTTGTACACGCATCCAGCGGATAATCATATCTTAAAAGGTATTACGCGCCAAATGATCTTAACGCGTGTAGCACCATCTTTAGGTATTACCATTATTGAGAAAGAATTCGATCGTAATTTTGTAGATGATGCGGATGAATTATTCTTTACCGATACAATTGGTGGTGTCATCCCAATTACTAAGCTAGACAGAAATTTAGTATCTGGTGGTAAACCAGGTGCCGTTACACTTCGTCTACGCGAAGCACTAGAAAAATTGATGGAAGAAGGGCTACCTTGATAGATAAGTTGCTTTCATCAAATGATACACATTTACCTTAAGAAAGGAAATTATTTTGATACAATTAAAACACATTAGTAAAGTCTATGAAGGTGCTACTCGTGTGGAAGCGTTGAAAGATATTAGCCTAAATGTGAAAGAAGGCGAAATCTTTGGCATTATCGGCCAATCCGGTGCCGGTAAATCCACATTGATTCGTTGCATCAATATGCTCGAAGCACCTACATCTGGCTCTGTTATCGTAAATGGTACAGACTTAACCACACTTAGTAAATCAGCTTTGCGTAAAGCACGTAAAGATATCGGTATGATTTTCCAACATTTTAACCTCTTGTCTTCTCGCACAGTGTATGACAATGTAGCATTTCCGTTGGAATTACAAGGTATGAGCAAGGCTGAAATCAAGGAGCGCATCGAGCCGATCCTTGATATCGTAGGTCTTACAGAGCGTATGAACAACTATCCATCTCAATTATCTGGTGGTCAAAAGCAACGTGTTGGTATCGCTCGTGCATTGGCCTCAAATCCAAAGGTTCTCCTTTGTGATGAAGCCACATCTGCCCTTGATCCTCAAACAACAGATTCTATTTTGAAATTGTTGAAAGATATTAACGAAAAGATGGGGCTCACTATTGTGCTCATTACACATGAGATGCACGTTATCCGTGAAATCTGTGATCGCGTGGCAGTTATTGAAGGCGGTGTAATACTCGAAGAAGGTAGCACGGTTGAAGTATTCACACATCCTCGCGAAAATACGACAAAAGAGTTTATTAGCTCTGTAGTGAGTGAAAACTTACCTCCAGAAGCATTGGAACATCTAGAGTTGCATGATCAATGGATTGCAGGAACCGCGCCATTAGTTCGCCTCAAATTTACAGGACAAGCAACAGATGAGCCTGTAGTAGCAGGTCTCGTAAGACGCTTTAATTTAGATGTAAGCATCCTTTTTGGCGGCATTGATTACATCCAAAATACGAGCGTTGGTCGCCTCATCGTTATCTTGAATGGTGACCCAGAAAATGCACAAGAAGGTTTGGACTACATCAAAACGTTACCAATTGAAAGCGAGGTGATCGGTTATGTCAGAGCAAATCATTAATCTACTCATAACTGGTACCCTTGATACATTGCAAATGACGATAATTTCTACGGTAATGGCAATGTTATTAGGTATTCCTCTTGGTGTTGTTTTGGTTGTTACTTCTAAAGGTCATATCTTGGAAAATGTAGCACTAAATAAAGTGTTAGGTGCAATTGTGAATGCCACTCGTTCCGTACCTTTCATCATCTTGATGGTTGCCATCATTCCATTTACTCGCATGGTGGTAGGTACATCCATCGGTACAACTGCAGCATGTGTACCATTGACAATTGCGGCGATTCCATTCTTGGCGCGCCTTGTAGAAACGTCTATTAAGGATATTAATTTTGGTGTTATCGAGGCGGCTCAATCCATGGGGGCAAGCCCATTACAAATCATTTGGAAAGTATTATTACCAGAAGCATTGCCAACAATTATTGACAATGTGACGGTGCTTATCGTCAACCTCATCGGTTACTCTGCGATGGCAGGTGCTATCGGCGGCGGTGGTCTCGGGGATATTGCTATCCGATATGGTTACCAACGTTTCCAAGCCGATATTATGATCGCTACAATCATCATCTTGATTGTATTGGTACAAGTTGTACAAATGATTGGTGATGCTTGGTCTAAAGCGATGAATAAGAAGTAGGAGGCTCCGATGAGTATCAATGAAAAATTGAGAAGTCAACAAAATGACGAATTGTTCACCGCCATTTTAACGCTTGAAAATACAGAAGAATGCTATGCATTTTTTGAAGACATCTGTACGATTAACGAATTAAAAGCATTATCTCAACGTTTGCAGGTAGCAAAAATGCTTCGTGCAGGGGATAGCTATGAGAAAATTGTAGAAGAAACAGGTGCGAGTACTGCGACGATTAGTCGTGTAAAGCGCTGTTTAGTATATGGTGCGGATGGTTATACATTGGCTCTCGATCGTCTAGGCGCAAAATAAAATAAACTAGCATGACAACGGTGGCCTTTGGCGACCGTTGATGTGCTATCTGTAGGAGGTTTATTATGGAGTGGCTCATTGCGGTAACAGGTTTACCATTCGATATCCTTATACTCATTTTACTTGCCGTAGCTGGTGCATTTGCTGGCTTTGTAGACTCCATTGTGGGCGGTGGAGGCCTTATCTCTGTACCTGCCATGTTATTAACAAATCTTCCACCTAGTGTGGCTCTGGGCAGTAATAAATTATCTAGTATCTTTGGAGCTGGTAGCGCATCCATTACATTTTTGAGAAATCACATGGTTGATTTTTCTCTAGTTCGTAAATTATTGCCTTTTACCTTTGTGGGTTCTATGCTTGGTACATTGGCGGTTGTTTCTTTACCTCCACTGTATGTAAAGCCTATTATCATCATATTACTTGTTTGTGTAACGCTTTTTGTGGTGTTCAAAAAAGACTGGGGTGAAATCAATCGTACATCTCAGGTAGCAGGGAAAGCGCTATATATTTGCATGGCTTTTGCTCTTGGCATCGGTATATATGATGGCTTTATAGGCCCTGGTACAGGTACATTTTTGATTATGGGCTTTATCTTTACTGGTTTTGATTTCCTGCATGCTTCTGCTAATGCAAAAATATTAAATTTTACTAGTAATTTGGCGTCTTTATTGGTATTTTTATATTTAGGGCATGTCAATATTATGTATGGTCTGGCTGCAGGAGTGGGTCAAATTATTGGCGCTTATGTAGGATCGCACCTCGCCATTGCAAAAGGCTCATCTTTGGTGCGAGTTGTATTCTTGTCGGTAACGACAGTTATGTTGTTGAAATTAGTCTATGACTATGTTTCAACTTTATAGGAGGGCAAGGTATGCCTCATAAAAGTGATGTACAAGTGGCATTGATCAGTGGTGGTACATCGGGTATTGGATTTGCTACGGCAAAGCTTTTACTCAAAGAAGGTTGGTGTGTAGTCATCAATGGTCGAAATGAAAAAGTTGGTCAAAAGGCTAAAACTAAGCTACGTCGTTATTCATCTAAGGTACAATATATTCAAGGTGATGTATCTAAAATTGAGGATTGTCAGCAAATTGTAAAAGAAACAGTAGATTTGTTTGGTGGAGTGTCTGCTCTTGTAACAGCTGCAGGCTACTATGAAGAAGAGTTGCTAGCTGATGTTACAGAGGCAGCTTTTGATGAAATGTTTGGGACTAATGTAAAAGGTACTGTATTCTTATGTCAAGCGGCGCTTCCCTATTTACGATCATCAAAGGGCAGTATTGTAACAATTGCTAGTGATGCAGGTTTACAAGGTAATGTAGCGTGTTCTGTATATGGTGCATCAAAGGGGGCTGTAGTGAGCTTTACAAAATCTCTATCCCTTGAAATGGCACCTCACAGTGTTCGTGTAAACTGTGTGTGTCCTGGTGATGTAGATACATCATTAGTGGACAAACAGATTGCTAATGCCAATCAAGATGCGGCAGCTGCAAAGGCTGAAATGGGCCAACATTACCCACTAGGTCGCATTGCTAAGCCCCATGAAATTGGCGAAGTAATTGTATTTTTGTTGAGTAATAAGGCTTCTTTTGTGACAGGTGCAGCATGGACAATCGATGGTGGACTCACAAGTTGGTAATATAGAAAATATTAGAAGCTGTTATATATGGATAATTAGAAAAATTCATTTCACTTCTATCAATAGAATGGTATAATAATACTAATAATAAGACCTATAGTTGGTTCACAACAAAGGAGAATACTTATGGCAGAATATAATGGCGTAACACTTGAGCCACTTATGGATGGATCTCAAGATCGTGACTATCAAGTTGAACAATTTATTTTCTGGGGGGCAGGTCGTGCGGCAGCATTGGCATTATCCTCTAAATTCAGCAGTGTCGCTTTGTGCGCCAATGCTACGTATATGGTAACTCGTATTGCTCATCTTTATGACGTAGAATTGCAAGCTGGTGCTGTAGTTGGTTTAGTAGGTGGTCTTAGCACAGCTGTAGGTACAGCTGCAGTATCCCTTCTAATTCCAATTAAAGCTGTTCGCGTTCCTGTAGCTATCGGTTTAACTTATGCTATTGGTAAAATTGCAAATATTTGGATTCAAGATGGTATGCCTTCTGATATCGAACGTTACAAACCGATGGTTGCTGAATTCCTTGAAAATGGTAAAGCTATTGCTTCTGAAATCGTTCGTGATGCAAGTGCTAGTATTCCTTTCACTCAAGGTCAACGTGACGTATGGGCTGGGATTGCTAATGAAACGGGTCTTGCTAAAGAATCTTTAAAGCAAGTTTACGAAGAAAAAGTAACACCTGCCATCAATAAATGGAATAATGAAACAAAATACCAAATTCATGATAACGCAGCAGAAGTTGTAGCAAAGGTTTCTGATGTAGCGAAAGAAAAACTTGATTTTGCTAAAGAAGGTATTGAAGTAGCTAAAGAATTCGCAAAAGGTGGTGTAGAAGTGGCAAAAGCTTCTGCACAGGTAGCAGTAGAAACTGCAAAAACTAAAGCTTCTGATGCTGTAGAGACAGCAAAAGATGTTGCTACAAACACTGTTAACACAGCGAAAGATAAAATTGGCGGTTTGCGTAAATAAACGCTGAAGGATTATTATTACTATGAATCCATTTAAGATTATTAAATATGGTAAGTATTTTAGCGAATCAAGATTTTTAGGGTTTCTTGGTCGATATGGTAAGAAACTTGCCTTTGTACAACAAGCAGTAACCTTGTTCCTTTGTTTTCGCGACAAGGACACTCCCAAATATGTAAAAGCGGTCATTGCAGGTGCCTTAGGATATTTGGTATTACCTATTGATATTGTACCGGATACGATTGCTGTATTAGGTTGGGTAGATGATGTGGCAGTACTCGGATTAGCCTTTAAGATTGCGAATCGTTATATCAAAACGAGTCATCAAGAAGAGGCAAAAAAATTCTTTCCATTTGGTAGCAGTCGCTAACTTTTACCATTTTAGGCAGTTTGATCCACAGTGATTGAACTGCCTTTATTTATTTGACACACTAAAGTAATAGATATAGAATAAAAATTGTATACTATTTAAAAAGGACAGAATTTATGCATATTGCTTCAGTAAATGTACGATTTTATGAAACTGATATGATGGGGATTGCTCACCATAGTAATCATTTTAGATGGTTTGAAATGGCGCGCATTGAATTCCTTCGTAAGATCGGTGTCACTTTGTGGGATATGATGAATGAGGATATTGTATTTCCCATCATGAATGTATCTTGCAATTATAAAGAACCTGCGAATTTCGATGATGAACTTCACATCGAAACGTATTTGGTTAAGATGACGAGGGCTCAAATGGTGTTTCGCTATCGCATGCGCCGTGCTAGTGATGGTGCAATACTTGCTACGGGGGAAACTAAGAACGCCTTTATGTCAAAATTAACAGGAAAAATTGTGCGATTAGACGATACTTTCTATCTGCCTATGTTAGCAGCTGTTGAGGAGATGCCGCATGAGTAATGTACAACAATTGCCTATCGGTGTATTTGACTCTGGTGTAGGCGGACTATCTGTGTTAAAGGTATTACAAGAACAATTTCCTAACGAAGATTTTATCTATATCGGTGATAATGCGAATAATCCTGTAGGTAATCGCAGTGATGATGAAATCACTTATTTAGCGTGCCGTATTGCGGAGACGCTAGAAAAGCAGCCTGTTAAGTTGATGGTGATTGCTTGTAACACCTTCACCGTTGTGGCTCTTGATGCGGTACGTGAACTTGTATCTGTGCCAGTTATTGGTGTATCACAAGGTGTAAAAACAGCTATTAATAAAAGTAAAAGCAAGACTATCGGTATTATGGCGACCGTGGCCACTGTAAATAGTCATATTCATAAGCATGTGGCTTTAGAAGTTGATCACGAGGTTTTTGTTTGGGAACAACCTTGTCCAGAGTTGGCGGGGCTTATTGAACAAGGTCATTTAGATGATTACTTTGTTCGTGAAGTATGCAAGGATTATTTAGAACCTTTATTATCTCGAGAAATTGAGGTTGTTGTTTTGGGGTGTACTCATTTTCCATTTGTACAACCTTTACTAGAGGAACTAACATCGTGTCGCATTCAGTTCATTGATCCTGCTTTTGAAACAAGTGAATTGGTTCGTCACAGACTAGAGAGTAAAAATCTTTTCAATCCTCAAGATACTGTAGGCACCGTGACATTGTATTTTACAAAGGATGTCGAACTTGGTGATACGTTGAGTGCATCCTTCCTTGATACAAGCCGTCGTACCATTGAACATATTACATTATAAAGGAGATACCCTATGTGGTTTTATAACATCCTCAGTGCAGTAATAGCTATTATTGTGGCTGTTGCAGCTCTGTACTTATTATTCCGTTTGTTTGTGTTGAAACAAGGTAATGAAAATATTGTCTTATTAGCGAAACGGGCAACGAACTTTCAAGTATCTGATCGTAGTTTTGAGTCCATTACTTTGTTCTGTGATATACCATTTGTAAATAAAGGGCGCCAATTGGGCACAATAATGGACTTATTTCCACGTCCATTATTACCAGAAGAACATTTTGATGCAGTTAAAGTAAATGCTTGGGCTATGGATATTAATCGTCCGCGTCAAGATGGATACTTTGAAGCTATAATTATCAAACCACGCAAAGGTGGCACAATTCGTGTATATGTTACGTTAACAGGTAAAACTGGTAATATTCGTGAAGATATTAAGGGCTTCCCTTATATGGATATCGACATTTACTATCAAATCGTAGGTCGGACAGACTTTCATATCGATAAACAGCGTATTCGTTTGACTGCTGAAGAAGTTCAAGCAGCAATGGTTCAATAAGGAGGCATAACAATGGCAGAATTAGAGTTAGTATGTGTGCCAACACGTATTCTTACAGATAATGATGACATCGTTGATGCTATCGTTGAATTTGGGGGCCATAATATTGGACCTGAAGATATCGTATGCGTTGCTGAATCTGTAGTAGCTATTACGCAAGGTCGTTTTACACGTCCTGAAGAGCTAAATGTGTGCTGGCAAGCTCGTTTAATTAATCGTTTTATCCATCCAGATGGTTCCATGGCATCTATTTATGGTATGCAATCGGCTATGAATTTGGATGGTAAATGGAAGGTATTAGGTGCTTTTATTTTAGGCGCTATTGCTAAAATTTTCCGTAAACCAGGGGTATTCTATGCAATTGCTCGGGCTGCATCCTTAACAGATGATGTAACGGGGACTATGCCTCCATTTGATAAGCACATTGTATTTGGTCCAAAGGATCCTGATAAAGTGGCTGAGAAAATTGTATCTCGCACTGGTTGTTATGGTGCCGTTGTAGCTGATGTTAATGATTTGAAACGGTCCGCTATTTTAGGTACAAGTCGTGGAATTGACGCTAAAAAAATTGCACAATTGTTGATTGATAATCCATTTGGTAACGATAGTCAAATGACTCCGATTGTTATCATCAAAAATTACGCATCTGTATCTGGTAAATAACAGAAGGCTGTACTCATCACATAGAGATGGGTACAGCTTTTTTATATAATGAGCCTGAATATGGACTATACGCAGATTTGAATAGGGATTGCATATTAGATCAGAGAATATATGCTAGCTTAAATGGAGTTTTCTTTACTACGTTTTGAGTTTGTATGGATTCTTTATTAATACTAAAAGGAGGTTATATGTTACTAGGGTTAGACGTAGGTGGAACTTTTACCGATGCGGTTATCATTGATGCCCATCGTGTAGTGGCAACTGCGAAGAGGCGGACTACAAAGGATAATCTAATGAATGGTATAGGTGAGGCCTTAGATGCGGTTTTGGAGGGCTATGATACATCAAATATTGAACAAGTAACCTTATCTACTACCGTGGTGACAAATACCATCGTAGAAGCGAAGGAGCAAGTAGTAGATCTCTATGTGATTACAGGTCCAGGCCGTAATGTAGATGATATATTCCCCGTGGAACCTATATATCTTCAAGGTTATACAGATCATAGAGGTATCGTTGTAGAGCGTACCCCTGCTGATGCTGTACGTGGTATAGCCAACATGGTTCAAGCACGTAGTGGTACCGATTTGGCTGCTGTGTCCGCTAAATTTGGGGTGCGGAATCCTCAAGAAGAACTATCTATTACAGAGGAATTGAAAAATACGTATCATACAATTTCTAATGGCAGTTTATTAAGTGGTTCTTTAAATTTCCCTCGTCGTACTATTAGTGCTTATTTTAATAGCGCTGTGACACCCGTATTTACGGTGTTTAAGAAAAATGTTGAAGATGCTCTTAGTGCACGGAATATATTGGCTCCACTTCACATTTTAAAGGCCGATGGTGGTTCTCTACCTATGGAGCATATGGTGAGTCGTCCAGTAGAGACTGCCTTTACAGGCCCTGCTGCAACAGTTCTTGGACTATCGGCTCTCGGCGTTATAGGTAATAAGCATACAGTGGCTCTAGATATTGGGGGTACTACAACGGATATATCCCTTTGGAAGCATGGTAAACCATTGATGACAAAAAATGGTGTATCTATCCGTGAGTATCCAAGTGCAGTGCGATCCTTTGCCGTTACTTCCGTCGGTATTGGTGGGGAATCTGTAATTCGCCTTAAAAATGGTAATCTTACCGTAGGTCCTGAACGAGTGGGACCATCAGTGGCTCTAGGTGGTATAGAACCTACCTTGGGGGATGCACTTATCGTGCTCGGTCATGCAAACTATGGTGACTTTAATCTGGCATCACGAGCTTTACAAGATTTAGCGGATGCTATACAGGCTACATTACGATCTAAAAATGTAAATACCTCAAATAATCAATTAACTCTTATTAAGACTGCCTCTGATGTAGCACGACTAATAGTAGAAAAAGCGTTGCAAACGATTCAACATGGTATTAACGAGGTCGTAAAAGTAGAAAATAAACGACCTATTTATGTGGTAGCAGATATTGTAAATCCTGATGTATTTGTACCAGAACATATCGTTGTGGTAGGGGGCACAGCACCAAGTTTAGGTCCGAGTATCGGGGAGTATCTAGAGTTACCTGTTACGATTCCTGAGAATGCTGCCGTAGCAAATGCTATAGGCGCTGCACTAGCTTTATCTACCATCGAACTCACTGTTCATGTAGACACAAAACGTCGGTTGCTAGTCATTCCTGAATTAGGTGTTAAACAACAAAACTGTACTTTGAAACGAGCGGAACAAGTTGTGGAACGAGCAAAAGAAACTCTTAGTGAAGAGGCGATACGTTTAGGTTTAGATACGGTGCAAGAGATAGAGGTCATTAGTATTGAGGATTTCCCTGTAGTAGAGGGATGGCAATCTATGGAGCGTTTAATTACTGTGAAAGTACAACTGGCGGCGGGGGTGAAACACTATGTGGAATAAAGGACTATCCTATCGAGAGCGTCATGGTATTCTGAATATGGATACTAAACAGGATGAGGCTACGAGCTCTACTATTGATAAAGCTAAATATTATCACAGTTTAGGCCTTGTCTTTTTCCCTGCTTTTGACTGGAAAATTTCTGAAACACATCCTGAACGACAAGAGCGTTTACTTTATACGCGAGATCAAATCGTAGAGGAAGGTTTATTAGATATACCCAATATTAGAGAATATAATCCAATAGTAGCGGATTGGGATACAATAGAGCGAGTTCACGTTGGCGCTCCAGATTTAGAGTCTTGGGTGACGGAAGCCCATCGTGTATCTGCTGGAGGTGCTATTGCGGCAGCTGATGCGGTCATACGTGGTGAAGTAGACCGTGCTTTTGCGTTAGTAAGACCACCAGGTCACCATGCAATGGCTATGGTTCATGGTATTCGCGGCTTCTGTACAATTAATATTGAAGCCGTTATGATCCAACACATGCGCCAAACCTATGGAATCAAACGCGTTGCCGTAGTAGATACCGATGTACATCACGGTGATGGCACTCAAGATGTGTTTTACCACGATCCAGACACCTTATACATTAGCTTTCACCAAGATGGACGAACCCTCTATCCAGGAACAGGTTTTATGGATGAATTTGGAGGTCCTCAGGCTATCGGTGGTAATATAGATATTCCTTTGCCCCCGGGCACAGGTGACGAAGGCTTGATGAAGGTCATGCGTGAGTTAGTACTGCCTATCCTTGAAGAATTTAATCCAGATATTGTTATTAATTCGGCAGGACAAGATAATCACTTTAGTGATCCGTTGGCTAATATGCAGGTAACCGCAAAGGGCTATGCAGAACTAGTCGATTTGTTACAAGCAGATATAGCTGTACTTGAAGGAGGCTATTCCGTACAAGAAGCGTTGCCATATATAAATACGGGTATCATTTTATCCATGGCAGGTCTTGATTACAGCAAAGTCGTAGAACCTGCCTTTGATCCTGTTAAATACAAACAGAGTCAAAATGTAACTAGTTACATAGATGATTTAATCGTTAAGTGGAAAATACAATGGGCTAACCGTCATAAGATGGCCGAAGACGAGCGCGTAGGTGCAAGGGATGTTTGGTCTAATCATTATAATGTGTACTATGACGAAACAGGCGTTCAGGAGGAGCGCCTTGAAAAGGTGCGCATGTATGAAAACAAAGTAGGTTGGCATAGCGTACTTTCACGAGGACAATATGGACCGTATGGACCGCAAAGTGTATATGCTATGTTCATTCCTTGGCAAGCAGATGGAGGGACGCGTCAAGATGCTATTGTAGAAGCAAAACGAGCCAAAGCAGAAGGGGGAGCAAGCCGTTACGTTGTGGTAGATCCACTCGGTGACGGACAATATGAACTAAATGTTAATCTCCGTAAATGATAACGCGAGTTATCATGTTAGAATCGCGAATTACAATATAATTCGTAATGCTGAAAAATAGTAAAATTGTGATATAATATAAGAAATAACGCCCCTTTGTGTAAGGGGCGTTCTAATATTTACATTTAGAATGGTGAGGTTCCTATGCGCAGCGATAATAGAACAGCCGGTCAATTGCGACCTATTAAAATAACACGGAATTTTACAGAGTATGCAGAAGGTTCTGTACTCATTGAGTGCGGTAAGACTAAGGTTATCTGTACGGCCACTGTTGAGGATTCTGTGCCGCGCTGGCTAAAAGGCTCTGGACAAGGATGGGTAACTGCGGAATATTCCTTATTGCCACGTTCTACGCAAACTCGCGTGAGTCGTGAGGCCGCAAAGGGGAAGCAAACTGGTCGTACCGTAGAAATTCAACGTCTTATCGGCCGTGCTTTGCGCGCTGTCGTAGACCTTGAAGCTTTAGGCGAACGCTCTATTACTATCGACTGCGACGTTATCCAAGCGGATGGCGGTACGCGTACAGCATCTATTACGGGTGCTTTTGTAGCCCTCGTTGATGCGGTGGACTTCACCTTTGGCGGAGCAGGCAAATTTCCAATTACTGACTTCTGTGCCGCTATTTCGGTAGGTATTGGTCCTGACGGCCCTATTACAGATCTTTGTTATGAAGAGGACAGTGCAGCCATCGTAGATATGAATGTAGTTCGTACAGGTTCTGGCAATATGGTTGAAGTACAAGGTACAGGCGAACACGGTACCTTTAACCGTGATGAACTCAATGCTTTACTTGATTTAGCAGAGGCTGCTACAGATGAGCTCATGGCTAAACAACGTGAAGTACTTGGTGCGACAGCAGATAAAATAGGTAAAGCGTATCCTACAGTTCCGGAGGTGTAAGATGGAACAATTTGTACTTGCTACAGGCAATAAAGGAAAAATTCGTGAGTTTTCAGAGGCTTTCTCCCATTTATCTATCGATTGTGTACCTGTAAAAGCTGTGATTTCCATTGAGGAGCCTGAGGAAACTGGTACAACCTTTATGGAAAATGCTTTGTTGAAGGCTCGCTACTATGCAAAGGCTACGAATCGCCCATGTCTTGCTGATGACTCTGGCATTACGCTTGATGTTCTCAATGGTGCACCAGGTGTATATTCTGCGCGTTATGCAGGTCATCATGGTGATGATAATGCAAATAATGAGAAATTAATTCGTGAACTACAGGGTAAACGTGACCGTACAGGCCATTATGTATGCGCTTTAGCGCTTGTATATCCTGATGGTCGAGAAGTTACTGCGGAAGGCTATTGTGATGGACTCGTTCAAGATGAGCCAAAAGGGGAGAATGGTTTTGGATATGATCCATACTTCTATGTGCCTGAATTTGAAAAGACGATGGCAGAGCTTAGCATCGACGTAAAAGAAACGATTAGCCATCGTGGTCGAGCATTACGCGAATTAATTAGTAAGCTTTGATATTTCTGAACTATATGGTATAGTTCATATAAATATATAATATAGTGGCATTAGAGATTAAATACAATGAAACGAATTGGCATTTTAAGTGATACTCATGGGTATCTAGAGGATATCGACCTCGTCTTGGCTGCTACCGCTGATCAAGACATTGATATGTGGCTTCACGCTGGCGATTTTGGAGATGACGCACGTTATATGCAGGAACATACGGATATTCCTGTATATGCTGTGCGTGGGAACAACGACCGTGTGCAACCGCTTGAACCACGAGAGCAATTAATTCCTCTTGAAGATACCTATATTTACATGACGCATGGTCATGAGGTATCATATTATAATCGAATACAAAAACTGATTGAGTTAGGAACTGACATGGGTGCGCGACTCATCGTGTCCGGTCATAGCCATCATCATGGTGAGGTTCGTGCCCGTGATGCGGTATTTGTAAATCCTGGCAGTATTTCTTTGGCTCGTGATCGCTCCGGTGGTACCTTTGCCATCGTTACCTACGATAATGGACAGTTTGATGTAGAGTTTGTGTATAAACAAGATATTGTTTAGTTATATGGTGAAAGCTTCGTTTGCGAAACTTTCAAAAGGAATAGTAAGTCTATGCATGGAAAGGGTTATGACATATCATGGATACACCAGTTAAAGCAAAGCCTAAAATGAAGTTATATGGTTTTAACAATCTCACAAAGACATTGAGTTTTAATATTTATGATATTTGTTATACTCGTACGGAAGAAGAGAAAAAACAATACATTCAGTACATTGATGAAGTATACAATGCGGATCGTTTAACGGCTATTTTGACGGAAGTTAGCCATATTATCGGCGCTAACATCCTTAATGTAGCGAAACAAGATTATGATCCTCAAGGTGCGTCTGTTACAATTTTGATTTCTGAAGAGGAAATTGAAAAAGAAGATGTAGTTATGCATCTAGATAAATCGCATCTTACTGTACATACGTATCCTGAAAGCCATCCGCACAAAGGGATTAGTACATTCCGTGCCGACATTGAAGTGTCTACATGTGGACAAATCTCTCCGCTAAATGCACTGAATTACTTAATTCAAAGTTTTGACTCTGATATTCTTACCTTGGATTATCATGTACGTGGCTTTACTCGTGACGTATCTGGTAAGAAAATTTATATCGATCATCGTATCAATTCCATTCAAAATTACATTAGTGCAAAAACTCGCAACATGTACAACATGATTGATGTAAATGTATATCAAGAAAATATTTTCCATACAAAGATGATGTTAAAAGAATTTGATTTAGATAATTATCTTTTTGGCATCACTGAGTCAGAGTTGAGCGATCGTGAAATCAAGCAAATTAAACATCAATTAAAACAAGAAATGATGGAAATCTTCTATGGACGCAATTTGCCATCTGTAAAAGCTTAAAGACCGCTTTTATAACATTGGTGTGACAGCTTTTACCGTATAATACGAAGATAGATTTGAAGTAGATAAGCCTTATATGGTTTATCTACTTTTTTATAATTTACTTTATTACTATTAGAGCTTAATCTTTATTACTACTGGAGCTTAATGATAGTAGTTTTTAAAAATTTCGAAAAACTATATCGAAAAAACTTGAATTATGATTTAGCATTTTGTATAATATAATTAGTTAAAGGTATAAATTACCGACTCTAAAGAGTCCGAGTGTATCCACAAAGGAGAATTGTTATGGACGTACGTGAATTAGCTGTACAAAAAAAACGTGAATTAAAAGGTTTCCTTACTGTAGGAACTAAATATGAATTAAAAGACGCTCATGATTTATCTGTAGCTTACACACCAGGTGTAGCAGAACCATGTTTGCGTATTAAAGATAATGAAGCAGAATCCTTCGAATTAACTTGCCGTTCCAACATGGTTGCCGTTGTATCTGACGGTACTCGTGTACTTGGTCTTGGTGATATTGGCGCTGCAGCAGCATTGCCAGTAATGGAAGGCAAATCCTTATTGTTCAAAAAATTCGGTGATGTAGACTGCATTCCATTGGTTGTAGATACAAAAGATGCTGATACATTGATCAATACAGTAAAATTATTGCAAAAAAACTTTGCTGGTATTAATTTAGAAGATATTTCCTCTCCTAAATGCTATGAAGTTGAAAATCGTTTGAAAGCAGAGTTAGAAATCCCTGTATTCCATGATGACCAACACGGTACTGCAATTGCATGTTTAGCTGGTGTAAAAGGCGCTCTTCGTTTGGTTAAAAAAGATTTAGCTACTGCTAAAATCGTTGTAAACGGTGCTGGTGCTGCTGGTGCAAACATTGCTCGCTTGTTGTACCTTGCAGGTGCTCGTGATATCACATTGTTGGTATCCTCTGGCGTATTGCACAAAGACTACAAACGACTTGACTCTTTGCAAGCTGAATTGATTGATTTGCTCAAACTTGAAGAAAAACATGGCAACTTGGCTGAAAATGCTAAAGGCGCCGATATTCTTCTTGGTGTATCTGCAGCAGGTGCTTTCACAAAAGAAATTTTGGAAAACTTGGCTGACGATGCAATCGTATTTGCAATGGCTAACCCTAACCCAGAAGCTACATATGCTGATATGAAAGCTGCTGGTATCCGCGTTGCTGGTACAGGTCGTTCCGACGCTCCTAACCAAATCAACAACGTAGCAGTATTCCCAGGCGTATTCCGCGGTGCTATCGACGTTCGTGCGTCTCAAATCACTGATGAAATGAAATTAGCTGCTGCTGACGCTTTGGCTCACTTGATTCCTGATAGTGAATTGAACGAAGAAAACGTAATGCCATCCGTATTCGATCCTCGTGTAGCTCCAGCTGTTGCTAAAGCAGTTGCTGAAGTTGCTGTAAAACAAGGTATCGCAAAAAATCCTCAAGTAGTAGAAGATGGTAGTTACGAAGGTTAATCTATTTGCTTTACTAGCATTTTAAAATCTTATATAACTATAGAACAATACAACATGCACCTCGAAAGGGGTGCATGTTTTTATATGCTCGATTAAGCATATGATTGGCTTTATACTATTAGGGCGAATAATTTATAGATTAAAATGATATGGAGGCGTAGGCGTATAGGATAATAGAAGAAAAGATAGATATATATTAAAGAATGTATTAATGTATAAGTAAGAAAATTAATGAAGTTGTAAAAAAGTACTTGTCACTAGTTTCTATCAATGATATAATAATTTTCGTTGCAGAGCGATACTCGAGAGAGTAAGAACTCAGCAAGAGTAGTGGTTGACATCAACTACCGGGTTTGCTATAATAGCAAAGTAATTAATGACGGGGCATAGCGCAGTTTGGTAGCGCACCTGGCTTGGGACCAGGGGGTCGCAGGTTCGAATCCTGCTGCTCCGACCATTTTTTATTTGCGGGTGTAGCTCAATGGTAGAGCCCCAGCCTTCCAAGCTGGTCGCGAGGGTTCGATTCCCTTCACCCGCTCCATTTTTTTTTGCCTTTTTTAGGGTATACAAAGATATGGTGTAGTTGACGATACATAGTACATAATTTATACTATAATAGATAATTCCATATATAGGTAATCCACATGGTTCAGTAGCTCAGTTGGATAGAGCAACGGCCTTCTAAGCCGTGGGTCGGGGGTTCGAATCCCTCCTGGATCACCAAAGAAATAAGCGGATAGCTCGTAATGAGCTATCCGCTTTTTGTAAAACTAATAATTAACATAATGTAAGAGGATAAGGATATGAACGATTTATTAGAAAAAATATTTGAGAAGTTAACGGTAGACCAAAGTTTAGAATTAATTAAAGCGATATTACAAAGCACCATACCGACAGGCATGTCTGCATTGCAAAGTTTTGCTAATGTTAGTATAAAGATTATTTTGATGCTGAATGGAGGTGCTGCTATAGCAATACTTGCATTTTTAGGTGCGATAGTAACAACTGAGTTTACAAAATGGATTTCAGGGATTGTCATTTCGTTAATTTTTTATTCTTTAGGGGCAGCCTGCTCGGCAGGTGTAGCATTTCTATCATTTTTATCACAAGGTGAATATAATATTATGGATAAATCAAACGAAATAAAGGGTAATTTTTATCGTATTTGGGCTATTAAAACAGCTTTACTAGGAATCGCTTTTTTTATAATGGGATGTTTGATAGTCGGTTGTACTATTAGATTTTATTAATGAAGTTTAATGCTATTATTAAACAAGTGTAAAGTATTGATATAGTAATTGATGCATTCGTTGTAAATCGTAGAAAAGAGGAAATATGGAGTTTCTAGAATATATTGAAAATGCCATTTATTTTTATTTATTTTTTCTATTTATTGTTTGTAGTGTGTTAGTATATAGGATTGCTAAGTGGTATTATTCGTATCAGTATAGTCAAATTTTACTCTTAAAGAAATATAAGTATTTACATTTATTTTTCTGCTGGCTTGAAGAATTCGTGATTATATGTTACGTTATTCCAACATCCTTTGGTATAGCAATCGTCTCATATTTAGGTGGAAGTATAAATTATTCAGTATTAACTATTAATTATCGAGATCTACTTATAGCTTTATTAACAGTTATTTCTATTACAACTGCTATAGCATTGATTTGTATTAGTTTTGAGAAAAATATTAAAAATAAAATTTATTGTATTCAAGAACTGCCTCTAGATTTGGATAAAGATAGAATAAGAAATATAGTGTTTAAAATTAAAGTATTTTCTAGTGGATACAAACATTTGTGGCTTTCAACATTTTTGATAGCATATACATTGTGGCTACTATTTGCATTAACCGATGATACCTTATATTATTCTGCAGTTCATTATTCTCTTTTGTGGAAAATGTATTTTGTGAGTGGAATCTCTTTTGTGAAAACTTTAATCGAATTTTCGGTTTTAAGTCGTGAAATGTAAATGTCAATATAAGAATGTACAATTTTGACGATGTACAATGTACAGTTATTCCTTCTGATGCATATGGTTTCGTAACCGGTATGAATCACCAGTTATGCTTATCACATGGGAATGGTGAAGTAATCGATCAATAATAGTATTAGCTACTTGCTCATCATGTAAAATGGTCGCCCATTCATCAAAGTTAATGTTAGATATTACGATGGTACTTTTCTTTTCGTACCGTCTATCAATAATTTGAAACAGCAAATTAGCATCTCCTGGCTGCAATGGCAAATAACCAATTTCATCAATAATGAGTAATTGGTAGCGTGCGTAATGCTTGAGCCGAGCTTCTAATCTTCCTTCATCCTTTGCACTTTTAAGACTTTGGATTAAATTATGGCATTTAATAAAATAAGTACTTCGTCTGTTACGAGAGCTTTCAATACCTAGTGATGTAGCTAAATGTGTTTTCCCAACACCACTAGATCCAAGAAACACAATATTTTCAGCTCGTTCCATAAAGCCTAATGATGCTAAATTCTTAATTTGCACTTCGTTAATTTGTGGTTGAAATGAAAATTCAAAATCAGCTAGTGTTTTCAAATGAGGGAAATTACTAATTTTCACCATATGGTTAATTACATTTTATCGTTTAATATCGACCTCGTAATCACTAAGCTTCAATAACAACTCAATATGAGATAAGTTCTGTGCATTAGTTAATTCAATTGTTTCATCGAGGTGTAACATACATTGTTTTAATTTTAGATACGCTAAATTGTCCTGTAATCGTTGGTAATTAGTCTGTAGTGTCATAGATAGCTCCTATCTTTTCCAAATTAGATTTTGCTTTAGCTTTCACCTCTTCAGAGTTTAGATAAGGAATTGTTTTCTGCAATTGTGCCTCATAATGAGAAGATAAATAGTTAACTTTCTTACTACTTAATGGGTGCTGAGTAATCAATTCTGTGCTATCATATATGTATAGCATCTTACCTATGGTCTTTAAGGTCATAGATTTGGCCACATATCCTGGGGGTACAGAATAGTGGCTATCACGAAAGCTAATGAGGTTACTAGTTGAAACCTTGGCTTTTGGGTGATCTATGCGGTAGGAATCTCTTATCACTTTTGTTGGAAGTGGGGTAAGAGATTCCTTTTCTTTTGCAAGTAGTACAGATGGTATTTGTCTTGTGGCTTGAGAAATCGCTAGATTACTACGTAAAATAATTTTTTGAACCTGTTCTTCCACTTCTTGTATTGTCAGTTTTCCTTGGTACGCATGAATTTCATCTAGAATTTTCATTTGGCTTTCTACTTTACCTTTCGTTTGTGGACGGCGCGCAATACAAGGTTTAAATGTAAATCCAAAGTCACTTGAAAATTGCTCTGCTTTGGTATGAAGCTGCCCTTTAGTTCCAGCTAGCTTCAGTTGTACCATCACAGTTTTCATATTATCTGTTACTAGTACATGAGGAACACCTTGTAATTGCTCAAAGAATTCTACCAATGCATCTTGTAGTGTTTCAGTAGTTCTATCGAACGTGACCTTTGCTAATTTGTATCGAGGATAGCCTAATGTCATCAGCAATATATTAAAAGTTATGTGTGTTCCATCATGTAATAAGAATTTAATATTCTCTTTCCAATCCACTTGTGCTTGTTCAGCTGGTGCGGTTTCAAAGCGAATCGTATGCTGCGTACTAGGCGATGTATGTTTTCTATCAAAATAGGATTGAAACACGGGTATCTTTGAAATATAACGACGAAATGTAGAGTAAGCAGCTGTGAGTCTATGGTTGTCTACCAAGTATTGCCATAGAACACGCTTGTAGTAAAATTGTTGGGGGTATCATCAGATAATAAAGTCTGTATTATGTCATAAAATGCATCAATCATAGATGGTTTATGACGATGTGGATCAGGCGTTCCATTTTCATAATGAGATTTTATGGTACGTCTATCATAGCCTAATTCACGACCTAGTAAACTATAATTAGGTTTCAAGTTGCAAGCCTCCAGAATGTCTCTTAACATTGGTAAATCTGATAATGATGTTACAGTAAATGAACTGTTAATACCGTATACGTATTGCATGTTGTTATCACCTCAACTATAGTATCGGTGATATAATCAAAATTGTACATTCTTAGAGTATCATTTACATTGTAGATATCGTATGATGAGGTGATTATGACTATCTTTGAGCAGTTTCTCTATTAATCCTTTACGAATAAGTGGAATGTCTAAATGCTCAATGTGATGTTTAGTAGCCCATTGTAACGAACGTATTAAAGGTATTAATAAGCTTTTTTCTACTAATAAATAGAAATGTATTTTGGTAATATTTGTTCATATGAATCCTCCCAAAAAAGCCCTAAGGTTCATATGAACCTTAGGGTGACCTTAGGGAATAGCCATATATGCTATTATAGTAATAATATATATTTGAAATTATTGTTATTACTATTATAATCGATATTAAGATACGTGTTGCGTATTGGATGGAGATTTAATTATGGGGGAGTATTTGAAGTGTATATTATGATTAGATTTAAATAGATTTACTAAAATATATATAATTTGTACTAGAATTATATATTGTAATAATATAAGAAATGCTAGTTTAGTGATAAAGACTGATATTTTAAAGAGATAAAGTATGTTTGGTTTTTATAGCTGAAATCAATATATATTGCTGTTTTGGGGCGTTTTTTATTATAAAGAGAAACTTAAAATACAGTTTGTTTGATAAAGATAAGGATAGTTAATGAAAAAAAGTATAGAGACTAATGTTCATGAGCAAATGACATTGAATTTAAAATCAGATCAAAATCTTGTAAATAACAAACAAAATATAGACCTAATTAGTGGTGTGAAAGCAATGAAATTGCTAGAATTTTCACGCCATAAGTTTGAAAAGGCGATAAAAGATGGGGTTATAAGTGTAATTATTACTGATAATAAAAAAAAATATAGTTATTCTGAGTTAAATCAATTTAAACAAACCCAAATCTATCATGACATGGTAAATGGTACGGTTGATCCGAGAAATCTCTTAAATGATTTGACAGGTAAAGATTGGCTACCAGGGACAAAAAGCTTTTTTTATCAAAAAGGATTAGGAGCTAACCATATTGAGGCACAAATAGAAAAACTACATCCAGCACCTTTTTCTTTTCAAGATATATCTCAGTTAATATTATTTTTTACTAAAGCTGGGATGAGAGTCTTAGATCCCTTTGGAGGGGTTGGTTCAACAGCTAAAGCTTGTGAGCTTAATCGCCGAATATGTACTAGTATAGAATTATCTACTAAATGGCATGATTTGGCTATTGAACGGTTAGAACGTGAAGTTGAAGTTGGAGCTAGTAAGAAGCATGAATTTATTAATGGAGATTCATGTGAGGTTTTAAGGGATATAGATACTAATTCTATTGATTTTATGGTTACTAGTCCACCTTATTGGGGAATTTTAAATAAGCAAGACCAAAAGGTAAAAAAGAATAGAGTTGCTAATAATCTAGAAACTAAATATTCAGAAAGTAAACATGATCTTGGAAATATTCAAGACTATAAAGAGTTTCTTGATATCTTAGTAAATAAAGTATTATTAGAATGTGCTAGAGTTATAAAACCTGGAAAATATATGGCTATAGTAGTATCTGATTTTAGGGATAAGTCTGAATTTATTAGTTTTCACAGCGACTTGATTTGTAGACTAAATAATATACAGATTCCTGGAGGTGGGATTATTAAGCTACAGGGAACCAAAATCTTGTTACAAAACCATAAGAGTTTGTTGCCTTATGGTTATCCATTTGCATATGTTGAAAATATACATCATCAGTATGTACTTATATTTAAAAAAGAAAAACAGAAAGTGTAAGTGAAATGTATGAAATATAATAGTGTTATTAATGGAGATAGTGATAAACTCCTTGAGGAGTTTATTGAACAAGGTTTAAAGTTTGATTTAATTTGTACAGATCCTCCGTATAATCTAAATAAAGATTTTGGGAATAATAGTGATAAATTATCTTTTGAGGAGTTTTTAGAGACTACAAGAAGAAGAATTTTACTTTGTAAAGAGTTACTTAATCCAACTGGTAGCATACTTTGGTTTGGAATACATCATTATATAGGTTTTATTCAATCTATTATGTATGATGTAGGTCTTAATTATAGACGCATGAACATTTGGCATTATGAAAACGGGTTTTCGAGGTCATCAAAGGCACCATTAACACAGTATGAACCATTTTTATGGTTTTCAAAATCGAAAACGAAATGGACTTATAATGTTGATGATGTGAGGATTCCATACAAAAGCGTAGAACGCTTGAAAAATCCTATTTATTATAAGGGGAAAAATGGGAAAAGAAAAATATGGAGACCTAATCCTAATGGAGCTATGAGAGGTGATGTATGGGCCTTTCCAACACTTGCTGGAAAGGTTTATAAAAAAGAAAAGACTAAACATCCCACTCAAAAACCTGAAGCTTTAATAATGGAGCTTATTAAGGCTTTTTGTCCCAAAAATTTAGATGGGAAGTATGATGGTAGTATTTTGGACCCTTTTCATGGTTCAGGGACTCTTGGTGTTTGTTGTGAAAAGTTAAATCGGCAGGGGCATAATATTAGGTGGATTGGTATTGAATTAGAATCAAAATGGTGTGAGGTAGCAAAGAGCAGAATTTCTATTATTGAATAGGATTTATTTAAATAGTCTTATTCTTTAGGTTAGTATTATACGTAATGATTTAATGTTGGGGATATATGATTAGATTTAGAAATCCAGTATCAGATATAAGTATTCTTATTAATAATTTTCAGAAAATGTATAAAGAATTTTCTGAATTAGAATTTTTTACGTTAGATCATATTGCTGAGTTTTTTGCAAAAGAACGATTAGCGAGCTCTTCAGGATACATCGGTAAAGAAGCTTTGAAAAGATCTTACCAGATAAAAGATGATTCTAGAAAATCTATGAAAATGCAGGCTAAAAGTTATGCTGAAATATATAGGCTCCTTGGGTGGATTACGTCTAATGGTAAGGCATTAAATTTTACATTTACATTTGTGGGCATGCATGTTGCTTTATTTGAGAACGGTGCGAAATCTTTGTTTGCACAGTGTTTATTAGGCGTTCAATATCCAAATAATATTTTAGATGTTAAGTTTTCTGATATTAATAAACCATTTGTGAATATGATTAATTTTGCAGGAGAATTAGATAATAAAATTCACCGAGATGAAATTCTGTTAGGACCGATGAATCTTACTGATGGTTATTGTGAGAAAGAGAAAGAGGATAAGATTAATTTTATTAAACAGCTTAGAGCCACAAATGATGCTAATGAGTTGGAAAATGCAATATATAATTTAGCTAGGAATAATGGAATGGCGATTAATTCTGTTAGAAATCTTACTAGATTTGTTATTTCTGGATTAGAATATACAGGTTGGTTTGAGAAAAAAAAGTTATCTGTATATGGTAAGCGAATGAGTTTTTTAGCATTAACTGAGCAAGGAAAAGAAATTAGTAGTATCATTCAGCGCGTACCTAATATAAATGGCAATGATCTTAATATCAATAGTTTTGAATGTAAACTTATATCTAGAATAGGCATACTATCGATGTTTAAGTGGGCAAATTTTGATGTTGCACAACCACTAGAGCAATGTAGAAAACTTATAGAGCGGTTAAAGATAGATTGTATAAGTACTGAAGTGTTATTTTCACCTTTTCAATATTACTCTAAAGATGAGTTAAAACTCATTTTGCCTCAATATATTCTTGAAGGTGGAATTAGACATAAATCAGTTAATATAATATGTGATTATTATGTTTCATCAGAAAATAAGGATATAGTTGTTACAGCAAAAAAACAGAACATTAATCGGCTTATTGATAGTAAAAATAAAATGTTAATATATCTTGAGAACGCGAAATTTAATTTAGAAGAAGCCATTAGAAGTTTGATGGATGACGTTGTGACAATGAAACATTTTGAGTTTTATCCTCTTGTAGCGGATTTAATGTCTATTGTGTTTAAACGCGAGGCCTATGCACCACCTGCGGGTAATAATAATATGAGGTATGATGTAATAGTTCCTGATAATCATTTTTCTGTTCCTGTAGAGGTAAAATCTCCTACTGAAGAAGAAATGCTATCAGTAAAAGCAATTCGGCAAGCTTTAGAAAATAAAGTGTTACTTCTTGCTCGTGAACCACATATAACTACATTTGAAATGAGCTCTTTTGCCATTGGATATAAAATACCAAATACTCGTTCTGATGTATATAAATTAATTGATGATATATATGAAACATTTAAAATTAATATTGTAATTTTAGATATTGAATCGCTGATACGGGCTGCTTTAGATTGTTGTATGCATCAGAAATATTATGATTTAGCTGATTTTCTAAATAAGAGAGGGGTAGCAACGTTTGAAAGTATTTGAAAGCAAGAACCTACCCGTAGAAACTACATCTACATTTTCAAATCTGATTGATAATGATTTATCATTGAATGAGAAAATACAACTGTTGATTGATAGTATAGATAAAATCAAAAGTATACCAAATGGAGAAATGGAATTAATTAGAATATTACTCACTAAATTCTGTGGATCTGTCTATTTTCCGCGAAAAGGGGATAATTCAGAACGGTTTGATGCTATTATTTCATTTTATGAATATAAAGTAGTTGTAGAGATTGAGATTCCCTCCACGGAAATTCTTGATGCTCCTAGAAATTTATTAGATGATTATGCAGTTTTAAATTGTCGACGAGCTAGTGACTATACAGTTGTTCCACTGGTTATTTGTTGGGATTTACCAAATAGAAGATCTGATTATTGGAATGTAATTTCTGATGTGTATAATGTTTTGGGTATTAAGATTAAAACTATTACTATATTATATATTGCATTATGCTATTGGACGAACTCTGAATTAGATTTTCGAAGTGATGATTTCTTTTTACATTATAATGAATACTCTATAAAAAGTGCTGAACAGATTTTTGAAAGGTTTGATATAGACATCAATATGTTAGAGGGCTATTTCAGACCGGTTAAATAAAGCCGTGTCTTGAATATAGGATATAGATTTAAATGTACTTTATAATATGATTTTATATTAATGCAATGGATATTTGTTATATTATAGGCTCTGATTTGTGGGATAAAAATGTGAACAGATAGTCTATACAAGTATAAAAAATAACGTACTTATGCTTGAATGTATACTTGCAAGCATATATATGATAGTGAATCTAGATGAATACTGACTTTAGCAACGGCCTTCTAAGCCGTGGGGCGGGGTTCGAATCCCTCCTGAATCACCAAAAATAGCACCTTGATTTTGCAAGGTGTTTTTATTTCTTTATAGTATTTGAAAGTATAGTTCTGTATTTTATGATATAATATGAGTATTAGATGAATCTAAGTTTGAATGGAATTAGTTTGATAGAGAATTGCAAATAGAGGTAGATCCATGGCAATTGGAATTATATATGTAATGTCTACAGTTGTACCAGGACTTATTAAAATTGGTAAGACTGGGAGTGATAACTTTGAATCTCGTATGTATACTCTTGAACGGCATGGATATACTAATGTTGTTGGTTTAAAGAGAGAGTTTGCAATTGAAGTAGATGATTACGATGAAAAAGAGAAATTGTTAGATGATATTTTTAGTAAAAGTAGAGTTTTAAATTCAGAACTTTTCGCTTTAGATCTTGATTTGGTTATTCAATTACTTTCATCTTTTGAAGGCAAGCAAGTTTATCCTGTTGATCGTACTAAAGAAACAACTTTCGATGAAGCTACAAAAGCAAGGGCTGTCAAAGTTGACTGGGAAAAAGTTCCAGATGGCTACTATTATTTAAGTGAAACTAAAAAAGGATTTGGACCTGTTACTGCTACAATGAAAGTTGAAGGAGGTATATTTATTGTATTAAAAGGTAGTACTTGCGCTCCCACAAAAGCAGAATGGATGCCAGATGCTAGGAAGACTGCATTGATAGAAAATGGTATTCTGCTTGAAGATGTAAGTTGTAATTCGCCATCTACTGCAGGTTGGGTTGTGTTGGGAAATGCTAATAATGGTTGGAATGTTTGGAAAAACGAATCGGGTGATTCGATTGATATATATAGATAATTGGTCATTGTATTGTAATACTCATTTAATGTAGTTAATATTTTTGTTTTGAGTGGAAACATATTAATACCAAAAAGTGCTGTAATAGAAGATAATTGCTTATATTACAGCACTTTTTAATTTATAAGAGTATCACGAATTTTCTGTTTGAATGGTATTTTCGCGCAACCATTCCGCCAGTTCTATATTTGTCATATTTCCTGCAGCTACATTAATAATTAAATTTTCAACGTCTTGTTGTGTAGCGGTAATATCATATCCATTAATAATTAAATACACATACATACTGTGGAGTGCAGTGCGTTTGTTACCATCTGTAAAGGGATGATTATTGGCAATGCCATAACATAATTGCGCCGCTTTATCATAGATGGATGGATATAAGTCATTACCCATAAAGGTTTGAAACGGTGTATTTACTGCTGATGCTAATAAGTTTTTATCACGAATACCAGGTGAAAGAATAAATGTGTTTTCCAATTGTGTGTGGAGTTCATAGATGTCTTGTATGGTGAATTGAATGTTTTGTGTACTCATTTATTTTCCAATGCTTTATATAGTTCGTAGTTACGTTTTAATACTTGTCGAGAAATGTCTTTAATATGTTCTTTTAGTTCTCTATTGTTAGTACTTGTAATGATAGGGGCATTATTCTTTGTTAAGTGATCAATAGTTTTTGCATCTTGTTCTGCCATTGACTAGTCTCCTTTTTATATATTTGACTTTTATTCTACCATATAGACAATAAATCAATATATATAATTTGGTTTATAATAAAAAACTTAAAAGTTCAAAATTAATTATCTCTCAAAAACCAGTATTTATCTATGTTCTTTCCATATAAATCAAATTAGTCAAAATAAAAGTCAAAAAAGTCAAAAATTTATACTTTGACCTATTGACTTTTTGACTAAATGAGATTATTATAATGACATAAGGTTGAAGAAACCTAGAAATAAAGCAAGAAATTAGATAGACATAAAAGGTCAAATAGATATACTTGTAGTAAAAAAGTGAGGTAATTTATATGAACAACAACTTTAACAACTTTGGTAATGAATTTTCTAGCATGAATGATTTGTTTAATCAATTGATGGGTAATATGGGTGGTTATTCCACAGAACGACGTAGTTATAAGATTAATGGTCGCGAAGTAACTCCAGAAGAATTTGCGTTTTATCGTCAAACTGGTCGATTACCATCTAATGAGGAAATGCAAGCTGCTCAAGCTGCGCAACAAGGTAAAATTAAACAAGATGGCATCCTTGCTCGTTTGGGGACAAACTTAACTCAACAAGCTCGTGATGGTAAACTCGATCCTGTAATTGGTCGTAACAAAGAAATCCAAGAAACAGCAGAAATCTTAGCACGTCGTACTAAAAATAATCCTGTACTTGTAGGTGATGCTGGTGTTGGTAAAACTGCAGTAGTAGAAGGCTTGGCACAAGCTATTGTAAATGGTGATGTTCCAGCAGCTATTAAAAATAAAGAAATCATTTCCATCGATATTTCCGGATTGGAAGCTGGTACTCAATACCGTGGTTCCTTCGAAGAAAACATTCAAAATCTTATTAAAGAGGTAAAAGCCGCAGGCAATATTATCTTGTTCTTCGATGAAATTCACCAAATTTTGGGTGCTGGGTCCACAGGTGATGGTCAAGGATCTAAAGGCTTGGCAGATATCTTGAAGCCTGCTTTGTCCCGTGGTGAAATGACAGTTATCGGTGCTACAACACAAGATGAATACCGTAACACAATCATGAAAAATGCAGCTCTTGCTCGCCGTTTCAATGAAGTTAAGGTCAATGCACCATCTGCAGAGGATACTTTCAAAATCTTACAAGGCATTCGTCCGTTGTACGAAGCGCATCATAATATTGAATTGCCAGATGCGGTGTTGAAAGCAGCTGTAGATTATTCCGTACAGTATATTCCACAACGTAGTTTGCCTGATAAAGCTATTGATTTAATCGATGTAACAGCAGCTCACTTGGCATCTCAACATCCTGTAACAGATATTAAAACATTGGAAGCAGATATTGCTGATGCTAAAGCAAAACAAGAGGAATATGCTCAAAAAGAAGACTATGAATCTGCGATTAATGAAAAAATGCGTATTCAAAAGTTACAAGCAGAGCTTGATAACCATACAGAAAATCAAAAGGTAGTGGCTAAGGTCAACGATGTAGCAGAAGCCGTTGAAAGAATGACAGGTATCCCTGTATCTCAAATGGGGGCATCCGATATCGAACGCTTGAAAGACATGAAATCTCGTTTAGAAGCTCATGTAATTGGTCAAGATAAAGCAGTAGAAGCTGTATCTAAAGCAATTCGTCGTAACCGTGCAGGCTTTGACGAAGGTAACCGTCCAATCGGTAGCTTCTTATTCGTAGGTCCTACTGGCGTTGGTAAAACAGAATTAGCTAAACAATTAGCTCTAGATATGTTTGGTAACAAAGATGCAATCATTCGCTTGGATATGTCCGAATATAGTGATCGCACAGCCGTATCTAAATTAATCGGCGCTACAGCTGGTTATGTTGGTTATGAAGATAACTCTAACACATTGACTGAACGCGTACGTCGTAATCCTTATTCCATCGTATTATTCGATGAAATCGAAAAAGCAGACCCTCAAGTTATTACATTACTTTTGCAAGTATTGGACGATGGTCGCTTAACAGATGGTCAAGGTAACACAGTAAACTTTAAAAATACTGTTATCATCGCTACATCTAATGCAGGTTTCGGTTATGGCAGTGATAATGATGATGAAAATAAAGTAGATGTAATGGAACGCATCGCTCCATTCTTCCGCCCTGAGTTCTTGAACCGTTTCAACGCAGTTATCGAGTTCAATCAATTAAGCAAAGAAGATTTGAAAAAAATCGTAGATTTGATGCTCGATCAAGTTAATAAGACTTTGGCTAAGAAAGACATCACTCTTGATGTAACTGATGCAGCTAAAGAATTGTTGATGGAACAAGGGTATGATAAAACTATGGGCGCTCGTCCATTACGTCGTGTTATCGAATCTGAAATCCGCGATAATGTAACTGATTTCTACTTGGATCACATCGATGCTAAACACTTGCTTGCTGATGTTAAGGATGGGCATATTGTAATCTCTGAAAAAGCAGATTCCGATGATAGTAAAGACCAAGATAAGGCTGAGAAATAAACAATAGATGTATAAGTGTCAGAATAATCATTTGACAAATCTAAATAAAGTAGTAATATTAAAAGCATAATTATATAGTGAGTATGCAAGGGAGCCTATTATATAGGCTGAGAAAGGGCTGCGAGCACCTGACCTTTATACCTGATCGGGATCATGCCCGCGTAGGAAGCACGCTAATACTTAATACGGGTATCGATCATTTTGTTCGATACCCGTTTTTGCATACCTAACTATATATGTCTTTTATATAGGAGGATGTAAAATGTTTATGACACAATTGGAATCGGCTATAGCTGGCGTAGTTACGAAGGAAATGAAAGTAGTCGCGGAAAAAGAACGTATGGATGAAGATGTGTTACGCTCCCTAGTGGCAGCAGGAAAGGTTGTTATCCCTTGTAACAAGCAGCATACTAGCATTTCGCCTGAGGGGATTGGTAAGCGTCTAAGAACGAAAGTCAATGTTAATTTAGGTACATCGAAAGATGTTACTGATTATGATAGTGAGATTGAAAAGGTTAATCGAGCTATTCGACTTGGAGCAGAGTCGATTATGGACCTTTCTACTCATGGTGATACTCGTATTTTTAGACGTAAATTAATCGAGACATCGCCAGTAATGATTGGTACAGTGCCTATCTATGATAGTGTCATTCATCATCAAAAAGATTTGGGTGAATTAACAGCTCAAGATTTCTTGGACACTATCCGATTACACGCTCAAGATGGTGTAGATTTTATTACTATCCACAGTGGTATTACGAGGAAAACAATAGATCAAATTAAGAATCATAAACGGATGCTTAATATTGTTAGCCGCGGAGGGAGTTTGGTATTTGCATGGATGAGCATGACAGGCCATGAAAATCCATTCTATGAATACTTTGATGGAATCTTAAAGATTTGCAAAGAATATGATGTTACTTTGTCTTTAGGTGATGCTTGTCGTCCAGGTTGCTTGGCGGATGCAACTGATGTATGCCAAATTGAAGAGCTTGTAAGGCTTGGTGAATTGGCAAAACGAGCGAAACAATATGGTGTACAAGCTATGATTGAAGGACCTGGGCATGTACCTTTACATCAAATACAAATGAATATGGAAATACAAGAGTCCTTGTGTGATGGAGCGCCATTCTATGTGCTGGGACCGCTCGTAACAGATATTGCGCCTGGTTATGACCATATTACAGCTGCCATTGGTGGGGCTGTAGCGGGTATGCATGGTGCGTCATTCTTGTGCTATGTTACACCAGCGGAACATTTAGCCTTACCAAATGCAGATGATGTAAAAGATGGAATTATGGCTTTCAAAATAGCGGCGCATGCTGCAGATATTGCTCGTGGTATTCCTAATGCAAGAGATATAGATGACACTATGGCTAAGGCACGTCAAGTTCTTGATTGGGAGACACAATATGCTTGTGCCCTTGATCCTGAACGGGCTCGTTCTATTCGTGAAAGTAGAGCACCGGAGGAAGATCATAGTGAAACCTGTTCGATGTGTGGCAAGTTTTGTGCTGTACGCAGTATGAATAAAGCTTTACAAGAAGAATATATTGATATTTTATAAGCTTTTTCATATGGGAGGTCATGATGGATTTGATTGTTAATGGAGAACCAAAGCATGTTGTAGGTGAGCAACTTCATTTGGTTCTTGATGAATTAGGATGTTCTGGTAAACACTTTGTAGTTGAGCTTAATGGCGAGATTCTTAGCAAGGAAGCATATACAACCACTAAATTAACGGCTGCTGATAGATTAGAGATCGTTAGCTTTGTAGGAGGTAATTGATATATTGGATACATTTACTATAGGTAATATTGGGGTAGGGCCTATTTTTTCTACACAGACAAAACCCAATGCTAATCCTGTAGGAATTTCTTATGTATATTGGGCAAAGCAATTTAGTAAGTTTCCTATTGTTGCTATTGGGGGGATTAAAACGACAAATGGTGATATCGTTTGGCAAGCGCATCCCGATTTTATTTGTGCCGTTTCTGAAATAACAGAGTCGGACAATATAAAAAATACGGTTTATGAGCTTATTACTGGATATAGTAGAGTCAGATAAAAAAATTGAGTTTACATACAAACCACAAGATTAAAATCTTGTGGTTTTTTTGTTATAAAAGAATTTTGTATACATGATAAAAATCATTGCTAACACATCGATTTATTTAGTATAATCGTATCATTAAATTCGATATTCTATAGAATTTATAAAATAAATGAAGATGGAGAGGTAATAGTATATGTCTCATTATGTAGATTTAAATAGTGATTTAGGCGAAAGTTTTGGTAACTATACATTAGGCATGGATAGTGAAGTATTAAATCACGTAACAAGTGCTAATATTGCTTGTGGTTGGCACGCTGGAGATCCTCTTATTATGGATGCGACTGTTTGTATATGTAAAGAAAAAGGAGTTGCCGTAGGGGCACATCCTGGTTATCCAGATTTGATGGGATTTGGTCGTCGTGCGATGGCAGTAAATCCTGCTGAGGCAAAAGCATATATGATGTACCAACTAGGTGCACTTCAAGCTTTTTGTGATAGTTATGACATTACTTTACAGCATATGAAATTACATGGTGCTTTTTACAATACAGCCTGTGTTACACCTGTACTAGCTGATGCAATTTTAGATGGTTTGCAAGCGGTAAATCCTAATATCGCGGCCATGGTTTTAAGTGGTAGTTATATTGCTCAAGAGGCACAGCGAAGAGGTATTCCTGTTATACAGGAAGTGTTTGCCGATCGTGGCTATACAGAGGAGGGAACATTGGTCCCTCGTACAGAAGTAGGTGCTTTCATCAAAGACCCGCAAGAGGCTTTAGACCGAGTTCTCATGATGGTTACAAAGGGTAAGGTTGTTACTAATACGGGGAAGACCATTGATATTGTGGCTGACTCCATATGTGTTCATGGAGATAATCCTGAAGCGATAGCTTTCACAAAGTATATTTGGGAAGGGCTATCAAAAGCTGGTATAACGGTGGCGAATTTTCAACACCGATAACGCTATTAGATACATTAAAATAAATGCTTAATTAATACCAACAAAAAATGCAAATATAAGTATTAAAAGTAAGTATTACATGTAAGTATGAGCTTTAAGCAATAAGTATGGCATAGATTAATTATTATATGTGGAGGTTCCTATGAAACCAATTACAGGTAAAGCGAGTTTCTCTGTCCTATTAGGGGCAGCTTTCTTAATGGCCACGTCTTCCATTGGACCTGGATTTATGTTACAAACGGCAGCATTTACAAATGAGTTGAAAGCAGACTTTGCATTTGCTATCGTTGTATCCGTTATTTTCTCTATTATTGCACAGCTTAATGTGTGGACGATTATTGGTGTATCCCAAATGCGTGGTCAAGATATTGCGAATAAGGTATTGCCAGGCCTTGGTTATATAGTGGCATTTTTAATTTCCCTTGGTGGATTGGCCTTTAATATCGGTAATATTGGTGGTGCTTCTATGGGCCTCAATATTATATTTGGTATCGACACAACAACAGCGGCCGCTATTAGCGGTATCTTAGGTATCTTACTATTTACATCTAAGAAGATGGGTGGTGTTTTAGATAATACGGCTAAAGTACTCGGTACGGTTATGCTCGTCCTCATTGCTTATGTAGCCTTTTCAACAAATCCTCCAGTAGGGACAGCAGTAACTCATGCGATAGTACCTACGAATTATCCGTGGCTTGCTACGATAACTCTTATTGGAGGTACCGTAGGTGGATATATAACATTCTCTGGTGGTCACCGCCTCATTGATGCTGGTATTACAGGTCAAGAGCATTTAAAAGATGTACGTCGTGCAGCGATTATGGGCATGTCTGTAGATGCATTAGTTCGAGTGTTATTGTTCTTAGCCGTTTTAGGTGTAGTATCCATGGGCTTTGTGCTAGATTCTAAAGACCCAGCAGGCTCTGCGTTTCTTCTCGGCGCTGGTGAAATCGGGCATAAATTATTCGGTATAGTGTTCTTCTGTGCCGCATTGACCTCTGTAGTAGGGGCTGCCTACACATCAGTATCCTTCTTAAAAACATTGTTTAAGGTGGTAGAACGAAATGAAAAATTGACTATTATGGCATTTATCTTTATTTCCACATGTATCCTGATTTTTATTGGTAAACCAGCATCTCTATTGATTTTAGCCGGTTCTGTAAATGGGTTAATATTACCTGTTACATTGGCAGTTATGCTTGTAGCAACTCATAAATCTGAAATCGTAGGAACATATAAACACAATAAAGTTTTATATTATACAGGGTGGATTGTAGTGCTCGTAACATCTTACATTGGTGTTACATCTTTAAAAGGTATTGCTAAGTTACTAGGTTAATTAATTATCTGTGAAAGCACCATTACATTCGTCTTGAATGTGATGGTTCTTTCTAGTTATAGCAGGAGGTACATATGAAACCTACAATTTCACCTGTAGGGGATTGCGCTATCTCTATTGATTTTGGTCAAGCAATAGATCCAAAGATTAATCGACAAATCCGACAAGTTATAGAGCAGATTAAACTCTTACAGCTAGATGGAATTATTGAACTAGTTCCTACATACTGTGCATTGCTTGTTCAATATGATGCAATGGTATATACGTATTCCGACATTTGTAGAACTATTAATCCTATATTACAAGAATCTGTAACAGACAGCGCAAATGAACGTGTTACGATTGTTGAAATCCCGACCATATACGGTGGCGAGTATGGTCCAGATCTAGGCTTTGTAGCCTCTCACAATCATATAAGTGAAGCTGAGGTTGTATCCATTCATAGTGGTACTGATTATTTGGTTTATATGTTAGGTTTTATTCCTGGTTTTACTTACTTAGGTGGAATGGATCCTCGCATTGCAACTCCGCGGTTGTCTTCGCCAAGAACTTTGATTCCTGCCGGGTCTGTAGGTATTGCAGGAGAACAGACTGGCACATATCCATCAGATTCTCCAGGGGGATGGCAGATCATTGGGCGCACACCTGTGACTATGTATGATATGTCTAAAAAACAAGCTGCATTATTAAGAGCAGGGG
Source organism: Veillonella parvula (assembly GCF_018366295.1). Classification (GTDB taxonomy): domain Bacteria; phylum Bacillota; class Negativicutes; order Veillonellales; family Veillonellaceae; genus Veillonella; species Veillonella parvula_P. The sequence goes on along the minus strand of NZ_JAGZIJ010000003.1, from coordinate 4,167 downwards.
ACTACGTTCGTTATGTGCCCATCGATGATACTGAATTTTATCGCATCAAATCCTTAGGTTCAGCTTATATTCCTGTTGTACATAAAGTAGAGGTAGGTGATTTGCGTGGCTTTAAATAGTTTTAAGAAAGCTTCAATCCACGTAGATGGACCAGGGATGTATACAACGATTCAAGATGCAGGACGAGTCGGCTATCAACAATATGGTATGCCTGTAGCGGGGCCTATGGATAGTGAAAGCTATCTATTGGGGCAGGCTTTAGTAGGAAACAAGGAGCCTTTAGGTGCTTTAGAATGCACCGTGCTACCGCCTACACTAACGGTTCAAGGTACATGTATTGTTGCTTTTACAGGGGCTGATATGCACCCCACTATTAATAATATAGTCGTGCCTCGATACATACCTTTTATATGTCATGAAGGAGATATTATTTCTGGTAGTTTTAGCCAATGTGGCGTGCGTATGTATATTGCTTTCTCAGGCGGTATTGATGTTCCTACTATTAATGGTAGCGTATCGACTCATACAAAGGCTAAGATAGGTGGCCTTGAGGGGAGACCGTTACAAGCAGGTGATCAGTTTGGCATTAAAGCATTTACTAGAGACGAAGTGAATGTGTGCGACTTCTATGATGGTCATAACTTATTCAATATCGCCCTATATAACCGCGGCGGCCGTGAGTGTCACGAACCTTTGCGTGTTGTTCTCGGAAATCAAGCAAAGTATTTTACAGAGAAAGGGATTAAGACCTTTGGTAGTAAAATATATACATTGACTGTACAATGTGATCGCATGGGCTTTCGCTTGGATGGCCCTGTTATAGAGCATATAGATGGTGCGGATATTATCTCCGATGGAGCTGTATTTGGTTCTATCCAAGTTCCTTCTGATGGAAACCCTATAGTGCTCATGGCAGATCGGCAAACAACAGGTGGCTATACAAAGATTGGTACTGTGATTACGGCAGATTTACCTAGGTTAAGCCAATTACCAGTGGGGGATGGAATTCATTTTGATATCGTATCTGTCGAAGAAGCACAAGCGATATATCGTACATATATGAAACGCTTACATAAGCGTATACAATTAGCATACGAACAAAGTGTATATGCCTTTAATGTAACTTAATTGGTTTTCCCTATTTAATTATATAAACTAGCAATAAAGCTATCTTGTAGATTGTTATTTCTATGAGATAGCTTTTTGTTATGTAATGTAAGATGAATTGATGAGGTGGTGGGAAAATATAATCTTATAAAACAAGTTTAAAATAATGATTATGAATTTATATTCATTTTATCTCTTCGTTATGGTATAAAATAAGCCCGTATTTTATATAAAATTGTGATATGAATCACTATGAAACGCATTAATGCTGCATTTGTGCGCCGTGTAGAATTATGAATAAAAAATGAAAAAGCTTGATAGTGTATTAAAGGTTTTGATATACTTATAATATTGAAAATTTTGGAATTCTCGTATGATTTACCATATGATAAAACATCGAGGGAGCATTACTATTACTATAGTTTATAGGAGAAAGTATGAATAAGATTTTTAAAGTGGTTTGGAGCAAATCAAAAAGCTGCTACGTAGTAGTATCTGAGTTCGCTAAAAATAATGGTGGCAAGAAGAAAATTGTTGTAGCAGCAATCTTGGCTGCATTAGCAATGACTAATGCTAGCATCACTATGGCGGCAAATACTTTGCCTACAAATCTGCATGCAACAGCAGTAGGCTTGGGGGCTGGTGCTTCTATTACTGGTGATAAAGCTGTAGGTTTCGGTCAAAATGCAGCAGCTGCTGGTGGATATTCTATTGCAATAGGTTCTAATTCTAGTACCAGTGTTAACAGTCCACAAGGAATCGCTATTGGTGGTGGTAATACTGCTAATGAAGGTGCAAGAGTAATTGGGGAGCAAGCAATTGCCATTGGGGGAAATACAATAGCTCAAGGTAACTCTTCTATTGTTATTGGTGGCGATGATGTAGTTAAAGCCGATAGTGTAAAAGTTATTTACACTACGAATAATGGTGAGAATAAAACTGGGGATTTGCGTAGTGCGGTTCAAAGCTTAACAGGATTTGATATGAGAAAACCACTATATACATCGGCAACGGCTGGTGAATCTGGTATCACATTAGGGATGAAAGGTCAGTCTGGTAATGTCGGTATTGCCATTGGTACAGGTGCAAATGCGAAGGATCGTTTGGCGGGAACTGATACTGGAGCTACTGGCCAAGACAATAAAGATGTAACAAATGCTATTGCTATTGGTACAGGCGCTAGAGCAAATCGTGATAATGCTATTGCCATCGGTGGTGGTTCTAACACTGATGTAGGCGGTACAAAACAATCTAGCTATACTTTGCCAAATAATGTTGTTGCTTCCTGGGCTGGTGGTGATAAAACATTGCCAGGTGACGTTGTATCTTTTGGTTCTAAAGGGTATGAACGTCAGTTGAAACATGTGGCTCCTGGCGAAGTAAGTGCTACTTCCACAGATGCAATTAATGGCTCTCAACTTAGCGCTATTGTAGACCAAATCGCTTATAAATATATATCTATAAAATCTTCTGATGTTGCTAATAAAGATAATACTGGTGCTACGGCCGATAATTCTATTGCTATTGGCCCAAATGCCGCAACAGACGCATCTGCAAGTCGTTCTGTGGCTGTTGGTGATGGCGCCAGAGGTAAAGTCGTAGATGGTGTAGCTGTTGGCTCAAAATCTATAGCTGATATTGCTTCAGGCGTAGCGGGATATAATGTTAATGCTAGTCGTACAGATATATATGCTGGTTTAAGTGGTGCCGCCCTAACGTCTAAATTAGGTGGTGTTGCTGTTGGTACGATAAACCAAACACGTCAAATTAACTATGTTGCTGCAGGTACTGCTGATACAGACGCAGTAAACGTGGCGCAATTAAAGAGTGTTAATCTAGCTTTTACAGGTGATACTGGTACAGGCGATGTGAACCTTGCTAATAGTAAATTGGCTGTAAATGGTGATAATACATACATTAGCACTACAGCTAATGGTAAGAAAATTACAGTTTCTGGTAAAAAGCAAGATATCACAGTAGCAAATGGTAGCGCTACAGCGACTGCTGGCATGGCGGATTCTGCTAATGTAGCTAATGCGATTAATCAAGCGATTGATCAAAATAAATATGGTTGGAATCTTTCTGCTAATGGTGAAGCTACACCAGTAGCGGTTGAAAAAGGTAATACAGTAGATTTTTCTGGTGACGATAATGTTGCGGTTGCTAGAAATGATAAGAAAATCTCTGTAGCTTTGAAAAAAGATCTTTCTAAATTAAACAGTGCTTCTTTCAATAATGCTGGCGGTAATGAAACTGTAAAAATTGATGGTGATAAAGGTATCAATGCTGGAAATTTGAAAGTTGCCAATGTAGCAGATGGTGTTGCTGATAAAGATGCTGTCAATGTATCCCAATTGAAAAAAGTTGACGATAAAGCTGAAGCTAACAAAACTGCTATTGATACAAATAAAACCGCAATTGCTAAAAATGTAGGTGACATTACAACAAACAAAACAGATATTGCCACCAATAAGGACAGTATTGCTGCGAATACGCAAAAAATTGCTGACAATAAAACTACAATAGATAAAAATACTGGTGAAATTGCTACAAATAAAGGGGATATTGCTTCTAATAAAGCTAATATTGCTCAAAATACTGCTGCTATTGCCCGTAAGATTTCTTTAGGTGGTAACTCTGGTTCTACCGATGAAAAATCCTTGAACACAGGTGATGTGAAATTCAATGTGAAAGGTGAAAATGGTCTTACTACGGTTGCTAATGGCGACGATGTGACTGTTAAACTCGATGATGTAACTAAAAATAAACTCGACAATGCAGCTGATCGAGACTTGAGCAATTTGACTCCTAATGGTAAACAACAAGTTAAGGACTTAGCAGCTTGGAATGTAGTCGCTAATAATGAGACGGCTGAAAAGGTTGAAGGTAATAACACTGTTAAGTTTATTGATGGTGATAACATTTCTATTACTCAAAATGGTAAGGACTTCACCATTTCTGCTAAGAAAGATGTAACCTTTGATACGGTAACAGCTACTCAAACGATTACAGCGCCAAAGGTTAAAGCGATAACTGGGGTTGAAACTCCTCAAGTAACAG
>NZ_JAGZIJ010000012.1:0-72693 GCF_018366295.1 Veillonella parvula | reverse complement strand
TCGTGCGTTACGATAATCATGGTTACCTCTAGCTCTTTAGCAATCTTACGAATAACGGCCAATACTTCGCCTACTAGCTCTGGATCAAGGGCTGATGTAGGTTCGTCAAAGAGGATAACCTCTGGATCCATTGCAAGGGCACGAGCGATGCCGATACGTTGTTGTTGACCACCGGAAAGTTGTACAGGATAGTAATCATCATAGCCTTCCATGCCTACTTCCTTGAGGAAACGTTGAGCAATTTCACGGGCTTCAGATTTTTTCATTTTCTTAACCGTTACAAGGCCTTCCATGATGTTTTCAATAACAGTCTTGTTAGAGAATAAGTTATAAGACTGGAACACCATGGATGTATTGCGGCGTACGTTTAAAATTTCCTTGTTAGACGCTTTATGTAAGTCTACAGAAATATCGTTTAATTGCATCGTCCCTGCATCGGCCTTTTCAAGGAAGTTCAATGTTCTAAGGAACGTCGTCTTACCACTGCCAGATGGGCCAAGGATAACTGTTACAGAACTGGTTGGCACATGTAGGTCGATGCCCTTTAAAATTTCACGGTTCCCAAAGGATTTGTGAACTTGTTTAATATCTATCATAATGCATTACCTCGTTTATACTTGCTTGCATAGACTTCTAAACGATGGAAGATAAATTCAAAGACAATCCCCATCACCCAGAATAGACCGGCCACCACAATATAGGCCTCAAAATACTGCGAATTTTCCTCTGTGTATAACTTTGCAGCGCCGAACAATTCAATAACAGTGATAACGAACACGATGCTGGTACTCTTCATGGTGTTAAGGAATTGGTTAGTAAATAATGGCAATGCAAAGACTGTCGCTTGCGGCAACACGATGCGGCGGAACGCTTGGAACCACGTCATACCGATAGCTTGAGCTGCTTCCATTTGACCTTTTGGTACAGATTGCAACGCAGCCCGGAAGATTTCACTCAAATATGCCCCTGTATGCAACGTCAAGCCTACAACGGCTACGAAGGTAGCTGGCACCTTTTCAAACGGCACATGCACCCCCGTTTGATCCTCTAGTGCGAGGAATAGAATTGGCAAGCCATAGTACACGAGGTATAAGAGAACCATGTTCGGAATACTGCGGCACAATAATACGTACAAGTAGCTGAGCTGACTGAGCACAGGTACTTTATTTTGTTGTAACACGCAACTTAATAGCCCTAGGATTGTACCCAAACTAACGCTGAGGAAGGTAATCATGAGGGTTACTTTCACATAAGGAATGACAGCAAAGAAGGTGCCATAAATATAGGTTGAATCAATAATATGTCCCATAAGCCCCTACTCCTCACTGATCAAAATGCGTTGCGTTTCCTTGCCCGCAACGGTAAAACGTTTTTCAAGCAATCGGCCCAAGAGGGACACGATGATAATTAAAATGCCATAAATAATGGCCGCATCGACGAATAACTCAAGATAGCGCTGGCTATTGCCACCCATCAGGTCCGCCTTACGCATCATATCCACAACGCCGACGTTAAAGATGAGCGCCGTCCCTTTCAACATGCCGATAACGAGGTTCGTCAACGGTGGAATGCTCATGGTGAAAGCCTGCGGCAAGATGATGCGCACATAGCTTTGGAACTCGGTCATACCAAGACTTTTAGCGGCTTCCTTCTCACCAGGAGCCACCGCATCAATACTGGAGCGCATGATTTCAGCGCTGTAAGCTGCAATGTGCAATGTAAATACGGCGTATACGAATACGAGGCCTGGCACATTTTTCATGTTAAGCCCCATGTGGGACATGATTTCTGGTACCCCAAAGTAAATAAGGAAGAGCTGTACCAAGAACGGAGTGCCCCGCATAAAGGAGATAAATACGATAAATAATTGGTTTAATACTGGTACCTTCTTGAGGCGAATGATGGCTATGATAGAGCCCAAAATAACACCTAAGATGGCAGAAATAACGGTGATTAATACCGTTACATGCACATAATTCAAGAGCTGTGGAAACGCTTGGATCATGTAGGACACATCAAAATACTTGCCCACAGTAGCACCTCGCTTCTAGACATAATAGAATAAGGCCGCCAAGGCGGCCTATCCGTTATTTTTGTGTTGGATCGAATGTGTAATCCCCACCAAGATATTGTTCAGAAAGTTTTTTCAACGTACCATCTGCACGCATTTCTTTCATAGTTTTATCGATTTTTTCGTTTACTTGTTTCATGTCATCTGTACGTTTAGACAAGAAATAAGTTGGTACTACGGCCAATACATCGCCTACGGCTTTAAGTGGCAAGCCACGATCTTTAATGGCAGAATTAATAACGTATTCGTATTCACCGGCTGCATCAGCACGGCCTGTAGCAACAAGGTTCAACGTTTCAGCACCCGCTTTATCTGTATAGATAACCTCGATTTGAGGATTTGCTGTTTCGTTGAATTGTTTTACTAATTCGTTGAACTCAGAGGATGTAGTAACGGCGATTTTCTTGCCTTTCAAATCATCCAATTTAGAGATGTCGTTACGATCGTTTTTAACTACTAATTTACGTGTAGAGTAGTTGTTAACCTCATTTGTGTAGTAGTATTTTGCTTCACGTGTCGGGTTGCGACGCATTTGGTTTGCAATCATGTCCACTTGGCCTGCATCCATTGCTACAAAGGCAGCATCAACGGCCATTGGCTTGAAGTTGAAGTGAAGGTCTGGATTACGACGCTCAATTTCTTTCAACAATTCTACGTCAAAACCAGTAAGGTTGCCATTATCATCTGTATAGGAATAGGGGCGAACTGTACCGCGTGTAGCTACGTTAATTACTTTAGCATCAGGATTTACCTTTGCGTCCTTAGATGTATCGTCACCGCAACCAGCTACGACAAGCACGCCTAGTGCCAACGCGCCGATGGCGAATAATTTCGTTAATTTCTTTGTATTAAACATGTAAAACTCCTTCTTTTCGCAATGTTTGCAGGAATGACTCTACCTTATCTGTATGGGTAAAAGCCTCAATAACTCTATCTATTTGGTCAGCCTCCAAGGTGAGACCTAATTTAATGCGTATATCCTCCATAGTAAGAGGATTCTTCGGCGATCCTTTAGGATTATTCACCGTTTCTGTGAAAGTATCTCCATTTTTCAAGGTAACGGTTACTTTCGTAATCCGCTCTGTTTGAGATACCTTCGGCAAGTCATAGACACGCTCTATACGCGACATATAGTCTCGTATTGATGAGTCTATGATATCTATCTTGAATAATTCATCCTGTACCACCCCATACGCGAGGACTTGGTACACGACGTACTCTATGGAAAACTGCCCTTCTCGGCCTGTTGTTGGCGATGTATAGCGCAATGCCGCATCAGCACCAGGTGGGAAGTGAACAGTCACTCGATCTATCTCATCCCAAAGGGAGAAATCGGGGGTGGTACATAATCTACATTGATCTTGTTCCTCTGTATCTGGTGAAAAGTAGTTGTGTTTAGACACATACGAAGAAGATGTATATAGTCTTTGTGCCACGATTTCTGCCGCTTCAGCGCCACAAATGGCTGCCGAGCAATAAGGGTGGACTTTCATCCACAAACCAGGATCAATGAGTTGTCCTGGTGCTAGCCAACGGCTAGCGATGTCATTTGATGTAACGGTAATATTACCGATAGTTTTAAACCAACCCCGTTCAGGATCAAATGGTTTTGTACTTGTTCGCAGTGATGTATGTTGTAACAGTTCGTAAACCCATACGCCATTGCGTGCTGCTAGTCCCGCATGGAGAGGCTTACCATCTGTACCACTTTGAAAAAACATGCCCGCCGATTGTGTGGCAGCTAAAGACAGGAGCTGAGCCAAGCTTTCACCATGAAGGCCTCGCAAAGCGCCTATAGCGGCCGCCGCCGCAATAACACCAACGGTCCCTGTAGAATGCCATCCTTGGGTCCGATGGGCAGGATTAATAAGGGAACCAATAATCCCCTCTAACTCGGCCCCGATGATATAGGCACGAAGGAAATCATGCCATGTATCATACGGCTCGAGCACTGCTAACAAAGCAGAATATAAAACAGTACTGAAATGACCTGCCAAATTTGCCTGGGCATCATCAAAATCAAGATAATGCGAAGCAAAACCATAATACAAAGCTTTATCGGCTTTAAATACATTTTCTATTGCTAAGTCAATTTTGCCCTCTGATATAACCTTGCCACTCAAAACAGTGGAGTTCATAACATGGCCAACATCCGAGCCTATAGATGACTTAGCCCCTATGAACCGAGCCAAGTCTTGAACGGCTTGTTCGTTCTCTGCTGGTGCTAAGGATGCTAGATAATCTAGAAAGGCAATACGAGCCACTGACAGTAGGTCCTCACGGTTCGCCACATCCGTTTGTTCTATGTAGTTCACAATCGTCTGTGTTACGGAATCCATGGAGCCTTCCTTTCAGTTATCTATAATTAAATATATTGATCGATTCGTCAGTAATATATCAGATTTCATAGTAAAAGATGTACTAAATACAGCTCATCCAACATATGAATTTACTATCTATTTTATTTACCAAATTTTTCAGCACGGTCATTTGGTTCTAACCAAATGGAGTCGTCTGGACCTTTTGGAACGAGGCGTGGTAGGTCTTCAAATGGCGTATGGTCTACATAGTAGAAACGTTTACGCATGGAATCGAAGTCCGTTGTGCCACCAAAGGCTGGATTGGAGTACAAATCCTTTGCGTAGTTCCAAAGATTTGGATAGTCTACGAGGCGTTTTTTATTCACCAAATATTTTTGGTAGAACACGAGATCAAAGCGCGCTAATGTTGGGAAAATACGGATATCAGGGTCTGTAATGGTATCCCCCATCAAGTAACGTTGCTTGCTAAGGCGTTCTTCGAGCCAATCTAAGCGAGCAAAGATACGATCATAGTAATATTCGTAATCTTTTTGGTTTGTTACGAGAGCTGCCAAGTTTACAGCCAAGTTGAAGTCAGCGTAGATGATTACATTCAATGCATCTATGTCGGCACGCAATTCCTCAGGATAAATATCTGGCGCATCAGGGGACACAAAATCTTTAAAACCTAATGCTAATTCTGTAGTCAACGCATGGTAGTCATTATTTACAACAGCACCAGTTGTAACATCTACGATAGCCGGTACTGTGGAGCGTGCATCGTAGTTAGGGTCGCCTTTGCGGTACGCTTCACCTAAGGAGTGAATGCCCAATACAGGGTCCTTCTCATCCTTATCAAGGGTAAAGAACCAGTCTGCAATTACACCTGCAGGACGCAATGGATCAACCGTACCTTTTGAAATCACTTTATCTAAGCCAAGTAAATCGATGGCAATAGCAATACGGTGAGCCCAAGGGCAATGCTTAGACCATACAAGGCGGTAACGGTCCTTTTCTACAGGTAGAAACCCTGGTTCACTGCCAAAAGGTGTTGTGAATTGAGGCTCTTCGCTATCAGAATATTTTTGACGACGGTTAAAATTCGATGCATCTTTACCTTCATACTCCTTCTGCTCCCCTTGAGAACGAGGGTTACTAGATTGAAACTCAGAAAAATCGATAGGACAAGGATTCATAGCGCGTTGGAACTCAACTTCTTTTCGAGCCGCTGCAATGGTAGGATCCTTGATTTTACTTACATCTACGTGTTCACTCATTCTATACTCCTTATAGAGGTCATCCCCATTAGCTTTATTCCACCTTTTATGGTGAAATCTTCTGTGGTATACCTCAATTATTCCTACTAACTCAATATGAATATAAACCTATATTATATTATTTAAAAACCTATGTCAATAGTGGGTATTTATATTTTTATAATGATCATTGAAAATAAAAAAGCTCAAGCTATATCATTTCTAAGATATAACTCGAGCTTTATTTAGATTATTTGTATTAAATAAACACTAGTATTGGTAAGATTTTTATTCGTGCGGTGTTGTATAGTTAATATCTTGTGCCTTGTAACTTTCACCATGAGCTAATACATGAACGATGGTTTCCAATGTGACACGTACAGTTTCAACGGCCATGCTAGGTTGATTTGGTTTATCCACCACTTGGGATGGCAAGTATGGGATGTGCATAAAGCCCGCCTGAATATTGCCCTTTTGCGCGGCATAGTGACATACACCATACATCAAGTGATTGCATACAAAGGTTCCCGCTGTATTGGAGACCTTAGCAGGAATACCGTTTTGATGTAACGCATTGACGATATTCTTTATGGGCAATGTCGCAAAATAGGCACTAGGGCCATCGGCTACAACAGGCTCATCTTCCGGTTGATTGCCCCCATTATCTGGGATGCGAAAATCGTCGCAGTTAATAGCAACGCGTTCCACTGTAATATCAGGACGACCACCTGCTTGACCTACACACAGGATAAAATCTGGTTGGCACTGTTCAGCTGCTGCTTTTACAGTATCAACAGATTTATAACGAATGGTAGGAACCATTTGTGTCACTACCTTGTAATCACCATCGGTATAACCATCCATTGTTTTGACCGCTTCCCAAGCCGGATTAATAGGTTCACCGCCAAATGGATCAAAACCGGTAATCAAAATTGTTTTCATCACACTACCTCATAACGATATCTTATGGTGCATTAAAACAATTAAACATGATATATAACCTTAGAAGATATATCATATAGTTTCATAAGCATATCGTGCTTTCACAGAAAAGGGTTAAATAAAGTAATACATTAATAGAATATTCAATACGAGCATGATTAATGCAATTGGAAGTTGGGCTTTAATAACACCGTATTGGTCGCGCATTTCAAGGAGCGCTACCGGTACGATGTTAAAGTTGGCAGCCATAGGTGTCATCAAAGTACCGCAATAGCCTGCAAGCATTGCTATAGCACCAACAGCCGCAGGGTTCGCACCATGAGCTACAACGAGCATTGGGATACCGATGGCACTTGTAATCATCGCAAATGCGGCAAATGCGTTACCCATGATCATTGTGAAGATAACCATACCAATGCAATATGCCACAACAACGAGGAATACATTATCTGCTGGTACTACACTTGCGACTGCACTGGAGATAAGTTTACCAACGCCAGCCAAATTAAATAGATACCCAAGAGCCGCTAATAACTGGGACAAAATTGCAGTCCAACTGATAGCATCGATAAGTCGACGGCCTTCATGGAAACCTTGGTTAAGTTCGCCCTTTGTAATAAAAAGAGCAGCATACATAGCGATGATTGCGGCAATACCTAGACCAACAAGAGCGCCTAACTTAGTAAAGAAACCAATGAAGAATGTAATAATACCAACAAGTAATGCTGGTACAAAGATAACATTGCCAATACGAACAGCTTCGCCTTTTTTGAATTCGATAGGAGATTCAAAGTAATGGCCTTTGCCGAGTTGTTTTACTAATACGATAGCTGCCATAGCAATGACAAGCCAACCATTAATTTCCTTGGAGAGATAAGAACCAAAGATAAAGGATACGCTATATAAGAGCCAAAATAAGCCTGTACCAATGCGATATTTATGTTCTTTATCTAGAAATGATTGAATAGCAAAGATAAATAGAATAATCCCTACGAGAAGATATACATAATCTAAGGGCTGCATTTTATAGAATATTTCTAACATATTATTCAGCCTCCTTCTTCAATTCTTCTGGTGTAACAAGAATATTTAACTCATTAGGTACTAATTTACCAGCTTTCATATCCGCTTCGTCACGAGCTACAGAGGCTTGAATTATTTTATCAAAGATAATAAAGCGAATAAAGTTAACGATATAAGCACAAACAGCAGTTGGCAATCCGTACAATACCATATCTGTTAACTCTACAGAATAACCTAATTGTTCCATAACGCCTTTGATGAGTAATAACCCACCAGCAGCAAGGAATAAGTTTTGACCGAAGAAGTTACCTATATTATCTGCAGAAGCAGCCACACCGCGCACCTTATCAAGCGTACGTTGAGATACTGGACGGCCTTGAGCTACCGCAGCTTCACTCATAGGAGCAATCAATGGACGAACCATAGCAACCATACCGGACATGTTAATGCCAAAGGCTACAGTTACTTGACGCACAAATAAGTAAATCATAAAGATACGACCTGCCGTAGCAGCGTTGATCTTGCCAATCAAAATTTCTGCCCGTTCACGCAAGCCGTGACGTTCCATAAGACCAATAACAGGTAAAATCAAAATAAATAATGACATATAACGATTTTTAACAAAGGCCTCCCCAATAGCACCAACAATATCATTGATACTGAGACCACCTGCAAGGCCCGTTACAAAACCTGCGGCTACGACAACTAACAAGGCATTAAAGCGTAGCATTAGACCGATGACCATCACTAAAATACCTGACAAAATCAACATATGGACACATCCTTTCTACAAATCATCCATAACACATATAACCATAAAGATACGTTATATGTATATATTATATACTGAATAGTCATAATCTTACAAAAAAATACCTTGTATCTAAATTTAGTGAATGTCCCTGATCTGCGATCAGAGCATAAAACACTCAAATAGAGTACAAGGTAATTTACATAATTAATATAACGCTTTCTTAATTAATTTAATTCTTTCTTAAATAATATAGTTGTATGCTGTTTTCCTCTAAAATGAACCTTATCATACGCAGTAAATCCAAAGGATTCATACATTTTAGGCAACCACGGATGCTCCTTAGCCGTTCCTAATGTAACAATATGTGTTTTATACTGTTCTTTTAAAAGCTCCTCTGCATAGCCCAAGACTTCCCGTGCATATCCTTTGCCTTTGAAAGCTGGTGCTGTTACAAAATGAGCAATATGCGGATATTTATCCGGTGTTGAGTATTTCACCCAAGGCATACAAAACGTAATAGAACTAACTAATTGCCCATCAATATACAAGCCGTATACAGGATAATTTTCAATCCACTCCTTAGATTCCTCTTCCGTAAAATCAATAGCGTCGAAGCTAATGGGATAGTCTTTTATAGCTGCATAACCGTCGATTAATACCTTATGATATTCTGCTGTGTCTGCTACTGTTAATTGTCTAAATTCTTTCATGGTCTTTCCCTCATATCTATATTTTATTCACAAACTACGTATATTAATTCACTTTGTGAAAGTAATTATACACCTATATGTATTTATTTGCAATATATTTACATAAATATTATATAAAATCATAATATCTATAAAGAGGATCTCATATGGAGTGCCATAATATATACACAGAAGAAACTAATAACAAGATAAAACTATTGAGACAAATAAGTTATCAACTACGCCATATTGATAGATTTATATTACGTATTCTATTTTTAATCAAAAAGAATGACACCAACCATAAAATGATTGATGCCAAAGAATACTCATAAGATAAAATTGTAATATTTGACGGATAGCAAAAATAAATTATGTCTCCTTAATAATAGTATTATACATATAAGGAGACATAACTCAAAATCTTTTTTAAAACACTTTTAAAATTATACGTTATAAATGATATACTTACGCCCTATCATTGGACATCCAATCACAATAAAACAGATTTTTTCTCATATGAAAATCTTTCGATTCTATTAACCGCGACCTTTAATAACGCGAACACGTTGAATATCAGGCGTACCATCTTTATGTTTAGAAATAGTATCTACTCTGATACGTTCAAGTTCTGGTTGGAATTCTTTAAGTGCTCTAACCATTTGATCATCGGCGACAGCACCGTTTTGAATAGCCCTGTAAATTAATGCAGCCATTTCATAACGAGTCATCATACGATCTCCACCAAATTTACCGTCTGGATACCCCACAATAATACCATTACCTGCTAATGTCGCCACATAGTCGTATGCCCAATGGTTTTCAGGTATATCTGGGAAAAGTTGCATCTTATCCAAATCCAAGGAGTTGAGCTGTTTTCCCTCAGAAACCTTCATGAGTATGCCCTTCACATTTTCAAGCTCAGCGCGAAGATCTTTGATTTCTTTCGCCATTGCTACTCTAGAAGTAGACACATGATTGCCTTGACCGATTTTCATGCTAACACCGGCGTTCAACATATTTTCACCGCCGCCGAAGGAACCACCTACACTAAATAGAGTATCCTCATTTGGACGATAGAATGCACCGATTGAAGCTGCATGAGCATCTTTGTAGTTACCATAGCCTGCAGCGATATCCCATTTATCATCAGGATCGAAGTCTAGAGGGTGAAGTGCTGCCAATGCGGCTGCCCCCGCACCAACTCTATTCATACGACTATCAATATTCTTGATATTTCCACCGATTTCTTTTAATTGACTTACATTAACCGCATCCGTATCAGACGTACCTGCTGCAACATTAGTAATTTTCTTATTACCTGCATTGATACCGGTTTCTGTGATGCTAGGACCATTCTTAATTGTCAAGCCACTATTGTTCATCACGGTATTACCAGTTGTTACGGATTTAAATGTCGGTGTATCAATTACAGATACTTTATAGTCTACACCACCGATTGCATTTGTCCCTTTAATTACGCTAATATTGTTACCTTCCGATACAGAAGAGTATTTACCTGCCCCACTAGCTACAGCCTTCAATTGATCTTCTGTTGCCGCTTGACCACTAGTTATGTTAGCAGGATCCCATGCCTTATTAGTCAAGTTATTCACTGTACCGCCTGTGCCATTAACAGTTACTTTACCTGCTTGAATTGTTCCTTCAGAACCCTTAATAGAAATTTGCTTATTAGGATCTGTTCCAAGAGTGATGTCATCATTGAGGTTTACTTTATAAGTCTTAGATCTATCATTATTGGTTGTGGAGGTTACCGTTGTATTTTTACCATTCTCTAGTTTTGTTGTAGCACCAGCTACCGCTTTATTCAATTGACTCACATTTACTGCATCTGTAGCATCAGTACCGTCAGCGACATTAGTAATCTTCTTTCCACCTGCATCGATACCAGTCTTAACAATCTTAGGTCCACCATTAATAGTCAATCCGTCAGTATTCATAACAGTATCACCGGTAGTTACGCTGTTCAAACCTTTCAAATTCTTAGCTAGACGAACTTTCAAATTGCTATCACCATCGGATATAACACCGATATTGTCATCAGTAGTCAATTTGCTTACATCGGTAATACCACCGACTACATTCACTTGTTCATTAAGTTTCTTCTTGATAACAGCGCCTGTATCACCGCCATACTTCATACCGTCATCTAAAGTTGCAACATCATGCTTGTCGCCATTCTTTTCTTCGATTACTAAGCGAGTAATATTTTTGCCATCAATACCAGATTTTCCCTCGCCCCCCTTGATAGAAATAGCATTATTACCATCCTTGCCATTCAAACCAATAGATCCATCTTTACCATTGATAACAACAGCTGAACCATCTTTACCGTTAACTCCGATAGAACCGTCTTTGCCATCAATACCTTTCTTACCAAGGACTAGATCATCATTTACATTAACTTTGTAAGGATTAGCAGCTGAGCCATCGCCTTCAACTGTTGTATTTTTACCATCTTTAAGAATAGTCTTACCTGCTGCAATAGCGTCTTTCAGTTGACCAACGTTTACTGCATCCGTGTTATCAGTGCCAGCCGCTACATTAGTAATCTTCTTATTGCCTGAATCGATGCCGTTCTTAAGAATCTTAGGGCCACCATTTATAGTCAAACCATCCGTGTTCATAACGGTATCGCCGGTAGTTACGCTGGTCAGATTTTTCAATTCTTTTGCTAATTTAACATTAAGTGCACCATTTGCAGATACTACACCAATATTGTCATCAGACAATTTATTAGTATCGGCACCACCTTTGATATCTAACTGTTCACCTAATTGTTTATTGATAACAGTTGTATCGTCGCCTTTGAAGTTCAAGCCTTTTACAATGGTTTTATTGATATTTTTAATATCATTTTTATTATTTTTTACACCGTCACTAACATATTTTAATTGGTCTTCTGTTGCTGCTTGACCGTGTACAACTGTAGGATTATCGATATCCCATATACGGTTAGTCAATTCATTTACCGTACCGGTACCAGTTATTTTAACTGTTCCCGCCTTTATATCACCTGTTGTACCATGAATTGTAACCTTATTACCAGCTGTAATCGTACCAGTAGTACCATCTACAACGACTTGTTTATCAGCATCTGAACCGAGAGTAACCTTATCACCTAATCCAACTGTATATTCTTTACCGCCAGAAGCGTTAACTCCTTCTGTAACGGTTACGTTAGCATCTTTAGCTTTTACAGTTGTTGCTTTTGCTGTACCACCAATTGCGGCATTTAATTGATCCACATTGACAGCATCAGTTCCCGCAGTACCTGCTGCTACATTAGTAATTTTTTGACCACCCGCATTCAAACCATCTTTATTGACATAAGTCTTCCCATTGATAGCCAAGCTACCATCAGGTCCTAAGTTAATATCTTTTTTAAGTTTAACATTTAGTTGAGTGCCATCAGATTCTACACCAATATTATTATCTGTCAAGTCCGCAGAAGCGCCACCCTTAATAGATAACTTATCACCCAATTGCTTATTAATATCTGTACCAGTATCACCAGCGAAGTTCAATCCTTTTGCAATAGTAGTATTGATATTTGTGATATTTGTTGTGTTGGTATCTTGTTGTACTTTGGATGCGATATCTGTCAATGTAACTTGTTTTTTATCGCCTTTATCATTAGCTACAGTCAATACCATGTTGCCATCACTGTCAACTTTATATTTACCTTGGCTATTTAAATCAGGGTTTGCTACCAAACGATAGTCCCCTTTTCCCACTTCGGTGAATACATTACTCAAATCAACATTGACTTTACCTGTATCGTTACGTTCCAATGTCAAAGTTTTACCATCATTGGATACATTACCACTTGTAACAAAGTTATTTTTAAGGCCTGTCACATTAGCGGTCAAACCGTTTGTACCGGTTAGATTTGCAATGCCGTCACCATTAGCTTGATAAGTTGCTGTACCACCGGTCACGTATTTATCCTTTGCATCAACGATACGGTTAATATCTCCGATATTAGCACCATTTGTAATGACATCTCCACCGCTAGCAACGCCTGTAATCTGTTTGTTCCCCGCATTAATACCATCTTTTACGATTTTTGGACCTCCGGTAATAGTCACACCGTCAATATTCATAACCGTATTACCAGTTGTTACACTAGTCAGATTGTTAAGTTCTTTAGCCAATTTAACATTCAGCGTATTTATTCCATCAGATACTACACCAATATTGTTATCGCTCAATTTAGATACATCTGTTACCCCGCCAACAACATTAGTTTGTGCACCTAGTCTTTGAATAAATTTATTATCCGTAGCTCCTGCAACCTTTACATCACCTGCATACACTACGCCTTTATTCACTTCAGTATTCACCGCATATAATTGGCTACCATTTATAGCATCGGTAGATGTAGCAGAAAGACGTCCAGCTGCTACGTTAGTAATGGTACGCTCTACTCCGGTCTTGCCAACACTTACTGTAGAAGTAGGATTAATGCCTGCAAAATTATGTATTTCTCCATTGACCGTTTCAGACGTAGTGCCAACTACTGCTGCGGTTTCAGATCCAGAACCGATAGCTACAGCATTTTCATTCTTTGCATTTGCTTCATTACCGATAGCTACACCATTCTTTACTGTTACGTTAGCCTTATTACCTATCGCAGTACCATTTAATCCAGTAACAGAAGTCGAAGACCCTATGGCAGTGCCATCTACTGCAGTAACATTCGTGAGTCTACCAAGTGCCGTTGCTCCTAAAGCTTTTGCTTTGGCTTGATAGCCAACAGCTGCAGACTGCCCACTCGTAGCATTTGACCATGTTCCAATCGCCACACTAGCATCATCTTCAGCCACCGCATTCGTCCCCATAGCAATGGACCATCTTCCCTTTGCCTGCGCATTACCACCAATTGCATAAGCATAGGTATTTGTAGCTTTCGCTAAATTCCCCATCGCCAAAGAAGATTCTTCTTGAGCATGAGCAACGCTACCAATAGCAATAGCATGAGTCTTATCCGCTTTTGCGTCTCCACCAATAGCAGCAGCATATTCTCCAGAAGCTTTAGCATTTGCACCTACAGCAACTGCATTTTTAGCTGATGCATATGCTACGCCACCAATAGCAGTAGCATTTTGAGCCGTAGCATTTGAGCCTCCACCAAGAGCAGTCGAATATTGAGCTGAAGAATTGCTATGAGCACCTATCGCCAAAGCAACTGCACCTAAAGACTTAGCATAACCGCCTATTGCCACATTATTAGGATCAGATCCTGTCTCAGTTCCATTTCCCAATGACATACCTGATCCTGTTCCTTCAGGAATTACTGCATGAACAGTGTTCAATGGCAGTGCTATACTTCCCGCCAATGCAAGTGCACATAAAACCGTACACGCACTCATTCCACCACTTCCGCTGATTTTTCCACGATTATTAGCAAATTCCGAAACAACCACATAACATTTTTTCACCCGACTCCAAATGACTTTATAAATCCGGTTCATAACACTCCTCCTAAATTTTTTCTGTTACACTAACTAATTACACTAAAAATACACTATATATATTAAGATAAAAGATATATACTCTCTGCCAAAAACACTCTTCAAAAACAGGTAAGTATATATTTTAAAATCATTATTACATTATTATTATAATAATAATTCAAGAACCCCAAAATCTTAATTATTATGCAATTCTATTTATAGTGCTAGAAAACAAAATAAGGCTACTTTGATTTGTAAAAGTTTCGCAGAAAAACCATATAAATCAAGGCAGTCTTTTTTAAATTTTATTATAACATAAAGAAAAACATCTGAAAAGGAGCATAAAAGAGGCTTCGTCAAATATTGGGACATTTATCTCACAAATCTTTTTTCATTAAAAGTAAAATACGTATTCAAAAAACATATAATATAATACAAAAGTATATTAGACAAAAAAACAGGATGTATCAAAGATACATCCTGTTTTGAACTTTTACAAACTCTAGAAAAGTTAATCCTATTGATTATTGTATATACGGGAACCGTATACGTCACGTTCGTTTTTAGGTTCGTTGTTAACGCGAACACGTTCAGTTTTATGACGATCGTTATCATCACCAGAAATACGATCAACACGGAAGTGGTTAAGACGAATATTTTGTAATTCAGGACCGAATTCATTCAATGCACGTTTCATATTTTCGTCAATAGGAGCACCATTTTGAAGTGCACGGTACAACATGGTAGCGAATTCGTAACGAGTCATCTTAACATCGCCTTTGAATGTGCCATCAGGGTAGCCAACAAGGATACCATTACCAGCCAATTGGCTAATATATTGGTAAGCCCAGTGGTTGCGAGGAACGTCTGGGAATTCAGCAGTTTTGCTTGGATCAATTGCATGTGGAGTCAAGATTTGTAACAAGTTATTATATTTGTTTTCCATATCTTGAAGACGTGCGTTCAATTCAGCAATTTCACGACCCATAGCTACGCGGGAATGGGATTCAGGGGAACGTTTACCTAGGCGAATAGATACACCTGCGTTCAATTGAGTTTCACCAGTACCTACAGTGCCACCAACGGAGAACATTGTATCTTCGTTAGGGCGGTAGAATGCGCCCAACGCAGCGGAGTTAGCATTATGGTAGTGACCATAACCAGCAGCAATTGTCCATTTGTCATCTGGGTTGAAGTCCAATGGATGCAATGCAGCCAATGCAGCAGAACCTGCGCCTACTTTGTTAACGCGTCTTTCAACAGTACCAACACGATTAGTCAAGTTTTTGATATTGTTATTAATTTGGCCTGGTGTGGAATTGTTGATTTGTGTTTGTAAGTCATTAGCTACGGAATATAATTGGCTACCGTTTACAGCATCTGTAGAAGTAGCGGAGATTTCCCCAGCCGCAACATTTTTAATTTGACGTTCAGCACCAGCTTTACCTACAGACACGGAACCATTAGCTGCAGAACCTACGCCAGCAAAACCACCAAAGGTATGACCAGCGATGGTTGCACTACTTTGAGCTGTAGCTTCACTTGTAGTAGAACCTGTGCCTAATGCGATAGAGTTTAAATGTGTTGCATTTGCATGATCACCGATCGCCATAGCGTAGTCAGCTGTAGCACTCGCATCAGAACCAAATGCATTAGAACGCACATTAGTTGCCTGTGCACCAGCGCCAAATGCTTGAGCATGATCACCAGATGCAAGGGCAGAGGAACCCATAGCAACAGAATGATTATTAGTTGCTTGTGCGCTAGAACCAATCGCGTTAGATTTATAGCCAGACGCTAGTGCTTCATAGCCAATAGCTTGTGAGCGAACTTCGGAAGCCTTTGCACGAGTACCAATAGCGGTAGACCATGTACGTTGTGCTTCAGCAGAATGACCAATAGCAATAGATTCATTCATCAACGCTTTGGAAGAATTCCCCATTGCTAATGCAGAGGTACCTGCTGCAGTATTGTTAACACCTATAGCGACAGAATTACTTTTCCAGTCACCAGTTCTCTTTGTAGCATCATCTGGCTCATTTTCATAATCACGATCACGGAAGTTTGCATCAGATTCTTTTACAGTATTACCACTACCATACGCAACTGCATTATTAGCACCTGTAACAACATTAGTGTTGTCCATTACAACAGAAGCAGCGTCTACTGGATTAACATTCGCACCAACAGCAGTGACAGCAGCCAATACAGCAAATGCTAATTTTTTGGAATGTTTCATTTCTCTCATCTTACACCCTCACTAAATTAAAAAATTATCCAAATTACAATACAATTTTTCATTCTCTCTATGTTCCGTCTCTCACCTCGGTCTGAACAGGCGCATATTCTAAATTAGCATAAAGAAATACCCCTAATCAGTTTAAGAAAAATTTATATTGTCGATTACCCGCATAGCATATCAAAGTTTTACGATATACACAACCCTTTTTTCTAACACAAACCAAATTACCAAGTCTTTATACCTATCAAAATCCACTTTATTCCTAGCTTTACAGGGAAATAAATTTTACTCATTATTTCCCCTTATGAGTTAAATTTTTCGCAACTTTGTAAACTTTTCTCATATAACAAACTGTATAACTTATAAATAAATAACCACCTTATAAGTACGCAAAATATACCTTATATCCTCATTAATTCACATTCACACTTAATTCATGAATTATATGTGAATTAAACTGTTTTGTATATTTAATCAACAACTTAACATTTTATTATAATTTTATATTTCTATAGCGCCAGTATCTATCAATGCAAATCGGTGCCCCAAAAAACGCTAACGAGAATGTTATGAGAATAAACATGACAAATACAATTTATATTGACTAGTATTTTATGTATATGTTTAAAAAAAGAAGGCCCCTATTCTTCATGAAAATACCCCTTTTACTGATTATCCAGTAAAGGGGGTACATATCAAAAATAGGGGTTTTATAACAAGAATCTTTCTTTATTATATGTAATTATGCTAATAATGCACTTACAAGTGCTTCTGCTTTATTAAAATCGGATTCTTCTGGGTTCCAGTTGCATTTAATTTCCGGTTCTACTACAGAGAATCCATATTTAGTCAACTCTTCACGGAGTACCTTTGTAGATTCACCAGACCAACCATAGGTACCAAATACAGCAGCCTTTTTATTTTTGAATTTCAACTCACGCAAGAAATCGAGCCAACCAGCTACGGAAGATAATACGCTATTACCTACTGTTGGAGACCCTACAGCAATAGCTTTAGACTTAAAGACTTCCGTCATGATGTCATTTTTATTGGTTTTACTAATATTGAAAATCTTAACACGTGTATCAGGCGACTGTTTCGCAATTTCTTCGGCAATCTTATGTGCCAACTTCTTAGTGCCGTCCCACATAGTGTCGTATACTATTGTGATTTGATTCTCTTGATATGCTTGCGACCATTCATAGTATTTTTCTACGATTTGCATTGGATTTTCACGCCAAATCGCTCCATGACTCGTAGCGATGATATCTATTGGCAAATTAAGCTTTTGAATTTCTTCAACTTTAGCTTTTACCAATGGAGAGAACGGGTTCAAAATATTAGCGTAATATTTCATCGCCTCTTCCCATAGACGGCATTGATCGGCCTTGTCGGCCCACAATTCCTCTACAGCGAAATGTTGACCAAATGCATCGTTGGAGAACAAGATATTGTCCCCTGTCATATAAGTCGCCATGGAATCAGGCCAGTGAAGCATGCGCATTTCCACGAACACCAAGGATTTTCCATTCCCAATATCTACGGAGTCCCCTGTTTTAACGGTTTTAAAGTTCCATTCAGGGTGATGATATTGTCCAACCAAGGACTTAACAGCATTTTCCGTACAATAAATAGGCGTATTAGGGATTTTTTCCATCAATGCAGGCAAGGAACCGCTGTGATCCACTTCGCCGTGGTTACATACGATGAAATCAATCGTATTCAAATTAATTTCAGATTCCAAATTATCAATGAACTCAGAGGAATGAGGTTTCCATACAGTATCGATGAGGACCGTCTTCTCCTCTTCAATCAAATAGGCATTTTGGCTAGACCCATTATTAATGGTGTAATCAGAACCGTGAAACTCTTGCAATTCCCAGTCGATTTTACCAACCCATGATACGTTGTTTTTAATGTGCTTTCTCATAATAACCTCCATGTTCTGTGAAAGTAAATATACTCACCTCATATCTTTTAATGAGTCTATCAAGGCCCACAGATGAGAGAAGCAACTTTCACCGGTATTACCCAATATATGGCCCCATGTTGTATCAATAGATACAACACAAATCGGTCATTAACTATGGTTCTATTATACGGACATCACATAATGAAGTCTGTACCTGTAGGTACAGATTTGAGAATTATTATAAAAACCACTCATAGGTAATCACATGCCGTACATTAGTACACATCGATTCCCCATGAGTGGTTACGAGTATATGTAATTATAAGGGATGATTTATTTATTACCTGATTTAGATAGTCCAGGGATAGCTTTATAGATATATAATGCAATATATCCATCAACCAAGCTATGAACGATGGTGCCGCCGCCTACAAGAACGAATACAACGTAGATGAGATCAATGTTTGGCATCGTAGTTGTAGTATAGAACAATAGGCATGCTAGTACCTCACCAATAGCGTGAATGATAGCACAAGCAAGGTTAAACGCAACAAAGGATAGAGCCCCTGTTAATACACCTGGATGATGTTTAATATAGTAAGCCCCCATCAAGGCAAAGATGATATGAGATGCAGCACGCATAACGATAACAAGTGGGAAGCCTGCTACAAAGAAGCCGAGCGTAGAACCTATGACAACACAAGCTGCCATCTTACGAGATAAGAACATGGCCAGGAATATAGGAACATGACTCGCCAATGTATACGATGCCGGTGGAATCACAACTTTCAAAGGCATCACAATAGGAATCATAATGGCTAATGCCATCAATAAAGCAGTAATGGTTAAATTTCGATACATCGAAGAATTCATAAAGGCCTCCTTAAAGAATATCTTGCCATACATCTACCAATATAGCACTCTAATATATGAAGAGCAACTACACATACCGCTAGGCGTCCTACAAAAAAGAGAGGGCCTTACAACCCTCTCTTATTTAATTAGACAAATATATTATAATATCTGTATTTTAACACTTATGATACGATTTTGAAAATGACGTAACTCACGTTAATAACTTTGAGGAATCTTAATTCATTGCTTTTATAAACGTTCGATTACGGCTTGTGCCATTTCTGTGGTACCAACTCGTTTTAAGCCTTCGCGGTAGATATCTCCTGTACGGTAACCATCAACGAGCACTTGTTCTACAGCTTTTTCAATAGCGTCAGCCACTTGAGGTAAATCAAGGGAGTGACGGCACATCATAGCGGCAGACAAGATTGTGCCCAATGGATTCGCCAAATTTTGGCCCATGATGTCTGGTGCGGAACCGTGGATTGGCTCATACAATGCTGTGCCTGTACCCATGGATGCAGATGGTAAAAGCCCGATAGAACCAGAGATAACCGCGCCTTCGTCGGACAAGATATCGCCGAACAAGTTTGTCGTAACGATAACGTCAAATTGTGCAGGATTTACAACGAGTTGCATCGCTGTGTTATCTACATAGAAGTAATCTGTTGCGATGTCTGGATTAGCAGCCGCCTTCTCTCGGGCGATTTTACGCCACAAACGAGAAGACGCCAATACGTTTGCTTTATCTACGGATACGACCTTTTTGTTACGTTTGCGAGCTGTTTCCATGGCGATGTCCATGATGCGCTCTACTTCGTAACGGCTGTATGTTTCTTTATCCCAAGCGAACTCGTTAGCACCTTCGCCTTGTGCCTCTTCACGTTCACCAAAGTAAATACCACCAGTCAACTCACGAACGATGACAAAATCTACATCTTGTACGAGCTCCTTTTTAAGCGGAGAATACTCTTGTAAAGATGGATAAATTTTCACAGGACGCAAGTTACAGAACAAACCAAGCTCCTTGCGAAGGCCTAGGATTGCCTTTTCAGGACGGATAGACGGATCTACATTATCCCATTTAGGACCACCTACAGCGCCAAGCAACACAGCATCAGCCGCTTTACAAGCCTCAATAGTATCCTCAGTCAAAGGCACACCATACGCATCAATAGACGCACCGCCCGCTTTCTTATCAATCCAATTAACCTTTACATTGGCTTTCTCAAAAGCCACATCACACACAGCCTTCGCTGCTGCAATAATCTCAGTACCGATACCATCACCAGGAATCAATACAATATTCTTTTCGCTCATCTTACCTCTCCATATAGTAAATGCTCATAAATGAACCACAAACTCATCAGCCTTTATTGCACTATTCAGGTCTATATAGCCTGTGCCGAGCCTTCACACTTCCGAGAGCCGAATGCTCGTCGAAAACGACTTTGGCCCTGCGGAGGCCGCAGGCCGAAGTCAGACCTGGCCAGTGGAGGCTTGAGACGAGTGTTCGGCTCGCCCCTATTTGCGGTTTTTCGCAAAGTTCACAAGACCGCCTGCCGCCGCAAGGTCTTGAATGAATTGTGGCAATTCAGTGCCTTGGTATTGTTCGTTTTTCGTCAAGTTGTACACGATACCTTTAGACAAGTCTACGCCTATAGCATCGCCTGCATCGATACGATCAACTTGTTCACCGATTTCCACAACTGGTAAACCGATGTTGATAGCATTACGGAAGAAGATACGTGCAAAGGAGTGTGCTATGATAACAGGCACGCCTTTGGCTTTAATAACGCCCGGTGCATGTTCACGAGAAGAACCACAACCAAAGTTTTTACCAGCTACCATGATTTCGCCGGCTTTCACATTAGGAGCAAATGTTGTATCAATATCTTCCATCGCATGTTCAGCCAATTCGTTCCAATCGGCAATCGCCAAGTAACGAGCCGGAATAATTACGTCTGTATCTACATCGTCGCCGTAGCGCCAGATTTTCTTGCTTTCAAAATCCATATTAAACCTCCTCAGGACCTGCAATGCGGCCTAATACAGCACTTGCTGCCGCCACGTAAGGGCTTGCCAAATATACCTCAGAATCAACGTGACCCATACGACCACGGAAGTTACGGTTTGTAGTGGAAACGGTACGTTCCCCTTCAGCCATGATACCCATGTAACCACCTAGGCATGGTCCACATGTTGGCGTGGACACAGCACAGTCAGCTTGAATGAAGATGTCCAATAAACCATCTTTCATAGCTTGATCGTATACATCTTGGGAACCAGGAATTACGATACAACGAACGAATGGAGCCACCTTGCGACCTTTGAAGATTTCCGCAGCTGCTACCAAGTCTTCGTAACGGCCATTTGTACAGGAACCGATGATAACTTGGTCGATTTTAATATCCTTGTCGATTTCGTTAATGTAATGCGTGTTGGATGGCAAATGAGGGAATGCTACAACTGGTTGCAATTTGGACAAGTCGATTGTAATCGTTTGAGCATATACCGCATCAGCATCTGGAGTGATTGGCTCAACAGGGCGATTTACGCGACCTTTGATGTATTCTTCAGTAATTGCATCGTAAGGGAATACGCCACATTTACCGCCCGCTTCGATAGCCATATTACAAATTGTAAGACGGTCAGCCATAGTCATATGCTGTACGCCTTCGCCGGCGAATTCAAGAGCCATGTAACGAGCGCCGTCTACACCGATTTGACCAATCAAGTCAAGAATTACATCTTTCCCCGTTACCCATTTGTTAGGTTTGCCAATAAGCTCAACCTTGATTGTTTCAGGCACTTTAAACCAAGTTTTACCTTCTGCCATAGCAACGCCCGCATCAGTGGAGCCTACGCCTGTGGAGAATGCATTCACCGCACCATATGTACAAGTGTGAGAGTCAGCACCGATCATCATTTCCCCAGGACCGATAAGCCCTTTTTCTGGCAAAATAACGTGCTCGATACCCATTCTACCTACTTCAAAGTAGTTCGTAATGCCATGTTCCCGTACAAAGTCGCGCATGACCTTAGCTTGTGTAGCGGATTGAATATCTTTATTTGGTGTAAAATGGTCAGGCACCAAGTAAATTTTATGACGATCAAATACAGGTTTGCCAATCTTCAAAAACTCTTTACGAGCCGGTGGGAATGTGATGTCGTTCATCAATACCGCATCCAACTGACATTCGATGATTTGGCCTGGTTTTACAACATCAAGACCCGCGTGACGAGCCATATTCTTTTCAGTAATGGTCATACCCATATTATTCTTCCTCCTGTTGTTCTAGCTCCATAGCTAGGAATACTGAGTTAACTGCATTAATATATGCGTTCACACTTGATTTAACGATATCTGTGCTAATACCACGACCATGGTACAAGCGACCGTTGTATTCTACCTTAAGGGTTGCTTCCCCAAGGGCATCTTTACCGGCTGTGATAGCACGGATTTGGTAGTCTTTTAAGCTGATTGGCAAGCCAACCACACGTTCAACCGCTTTAAGGGATGCGTCTACTGGGCCATCACCAACGGCTGCATCAGCTTTTTCACCTTCTGGAGTCATGAGACGAACGTCAGCATAGGCATAGCCTTTCTCACCCAATTTATAGTATTGAGCCACGAGCTCGAATGCTTTTTTGTGATGAAGATTATCTACAACAAGGGCTACGATATCATCGTCGTATACCTGTTTTTTGCGGTCTGCCAACTCTTTAAACTTAGCGAAAAGATCGTTGATTTTCTCTTCTGCAAAAGATTGGAAACCAAGTTTTGCCAAATGATCTGCGAAAGCATGACGACCGGAGTGTTTGCCCAATACGAGATCTGTTTTTTCAGCCCCTACGGACTCAGGAGTCATGATTTCATACGTTTCAGGGTTGCTCATCATACCATGTTGATGGATACCGGACTCATGAGCAAAGGCGTTAGAACCAACGATTGCTTTATTTGGAGGAACTACAACACCTGTTAAACGGCTCACAAGTTTAGATACTTTCGTAAATTGTTTTGTATCGATGTTCACTTGAAGGTCATCGAAATAATCATGGCGTGTTTTAAGAGCCATTACCACTTCTTCAATCGCTACGTTACCAGCCCGTTCACCCAGACCATTAATTGTGCCTTCTACTTGGCGTGCACCTGCTTTAATAGCGGCTAACGTATTCGCATTGGCAAGGCCTAAGTCGTCATGGCAGTGAACAGAGATAATTGCATTTTCAATTCCTGATGTATGTTCTTTGATGTAGCGGATTTTATCACCGAACTCATTAGGGTTCATATAACCTACTGTATCTGGTACGTTAATAATTGTAGCGCCACCAGCGATAGCCACGCCGAATACTTCACACAAGAAATCTAAGTCTGTACGAGCCGCATCTTCACCAGAGAACTCGATTTCATCAAATTTGCCTTTTGCAAATTCCAAGATAGATTCAACGCGATCCAATACCTCTTGACGAGTCATTTTCAATTTATATTTCATGTGGATTTCGGATGTAGCGATAAACACATGCAAACGGCTGCGCTCTGCATCTTTCAACGCATCAGCCACCTTTTGCACATCCTTTTCGTTGGCACGGGCCAAGCCACAAATAGTTGTGCCTTTAACCTCGCGAGCAATCGTTTGTACCGCTTCAAAATCTCCAGGGGATGCAGCTGGGAAGCCAGCCTCGATTACGTCGATGCCGAGGCGTACTAGGCCTTTCGCAATTTCAATTTTTTCAGGAGTTTGTAAAGATACACCTGGTGTTTGTTCCCCATCACGAAGCGTTGTATCAAAGAAATATACGCGATTCTGTTCCATAATAGCCACCTTTTCTATCCTCATAAAACATAACACTTTATTATATCTATCCATAGTGAAAGTTTGTAAAATCGCCAATGTCGACACCATATATAATCTGTGACTTACTAGACTTTCACAAATAAAAAAGCCCCTCAGAACAACTGTCGTTGCTCAAAGGGGCGTTATATTCATAACACGGTACCACCCTAATTGGGACTCGTTTCGGGTATAACGGAACCACCGTCAATGACTACTGCTGTATTCGCCATCAAAGCTCACGGGAGAGTGTCAGCGTACAACCTCTATTGCCTCGCACCAGCCGGCAACTCTCTGAAAGTAGGATCTGTAAACCTTTATACCCATTCATAGCTTGTTTTAAGATATAAGGGTATTATACGGCATTCTATAGAACTGTGTCAACAGGATGGACATGTGAGTTTTGTGAAAGCACAGTTTTATCGTTACAATTTGACATTCCCCATGATTTCACGCATACTGAAAATAGGCAGTACCAAAGATTGGAGGAATGATTATGAGTGGTTCAAGCAAATTCTTCTTTATTGTATCGGGTATTGTAAGCATTATCCTGGGGATATTCTTACTATTAAACCCCGTTATTAATCTCATGGCTTTTGCCTGGCTATTTTCTATTATCTTTTTTGTCAGTGCAGTCAGCTCCATTATAAATTATTTTATGTTACCCCCTGAATTGCGTAGCGGCTGGTATCTCATCAGCGGTATTATCAATGCTCTATTCGGTATCTTTCTCGTATGCGGCGGATTTGCATTCCTACCGTTAGTATTCCCGATCACAATCGGCATCTGGATGGTAATCGATGCTATCATCATTTTCATTAAATCCAGAAATGCCGACTCCATGGTATCACTACTGGGAGGCAGTGCAAAATGGCTCGCACTTGTTCTGTTACTATTAGGCCTGTTACTTATATTCGAGCCGATCGCTTCTGGTGAAGCATTTATCTATTTCATCGCTTTCGGTTTCTTATTTGACGGAATTTATTCCATCAGTGAGGCTTTTAAAAAATAAAATAACAATACACTGTTAGATTGACCATGTACTGCCAAAGCAGCTGTCATAAATTACGATGTCTATTTCGTATTTGTGACAGCTATTTTATTTATTTTGGCTAGCCGTATGGTAAATGTATTCGCCTACTACATTTGCAAGTGGTTAGACGCTTTTCTAGCCCTTTTATTTAGCAACTAGTCCAACGCTCTAGCATTAGCGTAATAATGTAAAAAATCCCTCGGAGTTGCCGCTCCGAGGGATTTTATAGTTAATTGCACAACTATCGATTGTCTATCTATAATATACAACACTTAAAGTGTTTTTTCAATATTTTACACCGTTAATCAATTCTCTAACTCGCTCAACAGAAACTGGCTCATTAAATAAAAATACATGGTTTTGCCCCTCATGTTCCCAAGATGCTAAGTAAACGGCGTCATCCACCATTCGATAGGTTACCGTCATCCCATTTACAACATCTGTTTTTTGAGACAAGTAATCCTTATAATCGCCTGCGATATTACCTGATAGAGTCGATACACGATACTTAATATATTTAGGCATATCATCTACACTGTCATAATATGCTCCTTTTAAAAGCTCATTATAGGCATACACTACTTGTAATACATCGTGATCCACAATGGATACATGTACAGGACGTAATCCTTCTAATCCACTTGGCAACTGCGCTTTAAAGTTCAAATGTTGCTTAGCCTCATATAGAGCATCAAACACCTCTAGCAATTGACCTTTACGAGTGCTTTTATAATCGCTATCAGTTATAGTACAACTGCCAAGTCTGTCTGGACATGGAAACTCATTTCTGTCACCATAGGGCTGGTCATAAATAGAATTACCATTAAGACGAAACCGCATCAACTCATCTGCTGCGACAACATTGATGGAACCTATGAAAGCTAACACAGCCAGTGCACATACAACCTTTTTCATAATACATTCCCCTGTAAACAAACTACATTTATTAAGTAAATTATATCACCTAAAATCCTAATATTTTTATATTCTTATATTTATAAGGATTTTCTATCCAGAAAAGGAAAAGCATTTTGCTTGCAAATTGTAATCATATGATTGCTAATATAAAGTATTTGCAATACAATATAAGTAACAGGAGGTGATACTATGGCTAAAACAGCCTCTATCAGTTTGCGTATCGAGCCAGCTGTAAAAGCACAATTAGAAGCATTATATGCTAGCTTTGGCATATCCGTAACTGATGCGATTAATATTTTTCTCCATACATCACTAATGGAAGGTGGATTTCCATTTCAACCTAAACAACCTCGTTATAATGCAGAAACAGAAGCTGCTATTCAAGAAACGAAAGATATATTAGCAGGAAAAGTAAAAGCAAAATCATATGCTAATGTAAAAGAAATGATTGAGGATTTAGGATTGGAGTAATTAGTTATGTTGAGATTAGTGCTTAGCAGTAAGTTCAAAAAGGACCTAAAGCGCACCAAGAAACGCGGTAAAAATCTCAATAAACTCTATTCAATCATCACTAAATTACAGAATCAAACGCTATTAGATCCTAGTTATAAAGATCATCCATTAACAGGAAACTACGAAGGCTTTAGAGAATTACACATCGAGCCAGATTGGCTTCTAATTTATGCAATTAAAGATGATATTTTAGTATTATCTTTAACTCGCACAGGTAGCCACTCAGATTTATTCTAACCAAGTTAAAGAGGGGTGCGAAAGCATTCCTCTTTTTTATGCTCCAAAAATTAAACCAGCTATCATCATAAATCTATCATATTTGATAGTATCTATCGCAAATTATTCTACTATTCAAAATAACTGTAGGTGCTATAATGAACTCAACAAAAGGAACAGGTGCTCATATGATACTAAATGCACTATTCCAAAACTATAGTTAGTAGTTATATGGAGGAAATAATCATGACACATACACAATTAACACAACTCGTACAAGCGTTATTAGATGCACCACAAAGTAATCCTAAAGTAAAAGAATTTGCTCAATTTTGGCTCGATGCAGAAGGCACAGAAAAACAAGCAGAGCTTACAAAACAACTCGTATCCGTAGCAGAGCAAAACATTGCCCTCATCGATGAAACAATCGGCTTTGCAGGCTCTGAACTCGCTGTACAAATTCTTGGCGAAGAAGGTGCTACTAACCTATTACAACACGCTAAATCCATTAAAGCACAAGGTGCAGAATTCTGTGATTGCCCTGGTTGCGTAGCTGCTAAAAATATTATTGATTTGAAAGCAGAGATTAAATAATCAATAAAAATGAAAGTAGCTCCTTATATAAGAAGCTACTTTTTTTACATTATACTCATTATCTTTATATTTTATGGTAAATATCATCAGTTTTGCCATCAATAAATATTTTTACTTCAGTATCTTCTCTGTTTTTGTTAATAATTAAACTAAACCCATACTTATATTTATATTGATTATTGTAATTAGTTAAGTATGTTAGTTTATTTTCATCCTTTATAAATGCTTTGCTCTTATCGTTCCACCATGGTTTAACTTCAATAACAATTAAGTTATCATCATTATTCCCTCTCTTATGAACAATGATATCCGGAACTATCTTATCACATCCCATTTGCTTAATTGCATCCAAATCTCTACTAAACTCACAATCAACATCATATTCTTGAATTAGTTGAGACAAATAGCACCCCAGTTTATGAGCGATAGATCGTTCGCTGACATAATACCGTTCCCCATTACTTATTAAATATTGGTCATTATCATATAAAAAATCTAATGCTGTAGCTATTATAGTCATTACTATATCCTGATTCATTGTAGTTATCCACCTTACTTAATATGAAATTTATCGTATAAACTTTATAAAACGCTTAAAGTATTAAATTAATTATCCTTATAATAGTTCTTTACTTTTTTCTCTTCAATAAAATATAAATTTCCCTTTGTCCGTGTACATGCAACATAAAATTTAGATAGTGTCTGCGGCACAAGTGAAGATAAATTATTTTTTTGATAAGCCTTATAAGTAGTATTATTTATAACAACACAAACTGATTCATATTCAGAGCCTTTACTATCTCCCCAGTTCTTAGCATTACAGGGGTACTCATAAGACTTCTGATAAAATAATTTTTTTATAGCATCATCTTCTAGTACAGTAACTATTTCATCTATTTCTGTAAGCTCCTTAATCTCTATCGGTAAATCTTTCGTCCCTTTAATATTAATCCCCATTTCATTTCTAATAAAATCACAAACTTTTATTGGGCATCGTACAGAGTTAGAAAGAATTCTGTCCTCCCATTCAAAAGCAGATAGTTTTTTCTTCCACAATTCAAAACTACTATGAATTCTAGATCCTTTATTCCCTACTTGAGATGAGCTATA
Source organism: Veillonella parvula (assembly GCF_018366295.1). Classification (GTDB taxonomy): domain Bacteria; phylum Bacillota; class Negativicutes; order Veillonellales; family Veillonellaceae; genus Veillonella; species Veillonella parvula_P. The sequence goes on along the minus strand of NZ_JAGZIJ010000012.1, from coordinate 43,950 downwards.
CGTTTTTTGAAAGAAATCACCTAGAAAAACAACCTTTATGGAACATTCAATTAGACTTAATGCAAATTCAAAATCATATGCTGTTAAATCCTGAAACTCATCAATATAAATCACATCAAAAAAACGATTAATTCGATTGATATATTCACGTTCCCCATTAATAAGCACTTTAGATATTTTATTGCTATAAATATAGTCACCATTAAAATCTCTAAAAGTATTATTGTTATTAAAATCAATTCCTTTGAGCTTTTTTTCACAATAATAAGGACGTAAACAAAAAGAGTATAAAAATTGAAATAATCCAAAAACATGAATATTATCTGGTAGTCTACCAAATTTCTTTATTATTCTATTCTTCAGTTCTATTTGGTTTGTAATAGTATAAGTAATTATTGCTATACGCGTATCTAAGTCTAAGGATTCAATAATATATCTTGTCTTACCACTACCTGCAACAGCATGAATTATTCTTTTATCCATTCGAAAGCCTCTTTTATATATTTAGGAATAATAAATTCTGATTCATTTTCACAACTTAATTTAGATGAAATCCTATAAGCGGCTTCAGCTTTTTGATTTAATAAGAAAGACTGTATATCCTCACTCCTAGAAATTCTATTTTTCTCTAACCATTCTTGATTATCATTAAACAAACATACCTCAAACGTATATCGATCATTATTTTCATCAGAAAAAGCTTTAATAAAATTAGTATCATAAGCTCTATACTTCTCAATAACTTTATGATTATAGTCATGATCATTATCAGTTATTACGGCAACTTTATTCTTTATAAGATTAGAAATTGCAAGATAACGCTCAAAGCTCAATCCATTACAGCTAATAAGAGTAATTTTATCATCATATAGACTAGAACTATTATCAGTAAAATAATTATACATATCATCTATAAGAATATATTCAGCTGCACCTTCAACCAAAATTACTTTAGATGAAAGAATAAAGTTAAGTACATTTTGATTTGTCAATTTTACAAAAAACTTTTCAGTGTCTTTATCTAATTGATTAAGCTTAGTAATTTTATTATTACCTAAAATAAAACTATTACTAAGTTCTAATTTTGTCGCAATCATATTAGAATGAGTTGAAAGAAAACATTGTGCACAAGTTAACTTTTCAAGTAGTTGAATCAATAACTGCATATTTCCAAAACTCAAATGATTTTCTGGTTCTTCAATAAGCAATACATCTATATCTTGAGTTGCTTCATACTTAAATAAACTTAATAATAGTTTTTCACCTTGACCTAGGCTATTAATATCAATATTATCCTTTTTCACGGTTAGAAAATTACAAATATCTGAAGAATATACCCCGTCAACATCTATTCTATACTCTCCTTCTTTAATTTTATTTTCGTTATAAAGCTCTCCAATATACTCTTTACTTTTTGTACGTAAACCATTAAAAATCCGAGCACGATCACCTTCTTCTGTTACTGATTCAAATATATGGGCAACATAATGTTTCAATGCTATTTCAACATTTATCTCACTAGTATTGATAAATTCCCAGTTATACTTAAAAGGCTTTTTAAAGCTATTGTAAGGCTCATCAGAAAAAGTAGAATACCTTACAGTATAATACTCAAATGGAAAAATTTTTTGATTGCCATCAAGACAATTATAAAAATCCTGCCTATAATCCTCATCAAGCTCAATCACTAATCTCATTCCATATAAGTTTCGATTCTTAGAATTATGTTTTCCTTCTAATTTAAAAATATCTTTAACCTTATCACTATGAGAATCAAGATATACTTCAACTAGAATAATAGGCAGCTCTGCCTCTTTGTTATCTAAATAGGCCGATAGAAAATTCTCAATAGTATTACAATTAAAGAGGTTATGAATACCAACCTTACTAATACCTGAAAAGCTTCCACTTAAAACAAGCCTAATAGCTTCAAGTATCGTACTCTTTCCCGCACCGTTATCACCAATAAAAATATTTCTATTAAGATTGCAATTAAATTCCAATTCTTCAAACTGTCGATAATTTTTTAGTATAACACGTTCAATCATAACAATTAACCCTCCTAAAGAACACACCCTTAGTATCTAAAAATATAATCTCAATATATTAAATGCTAATCAGCATATAAATTAATACTCACACACTTAATCTTATGTTCATTATATTACTTAGTATATATTTTTCAACTAAACAAAAGCCCCTGTTCAAACAGGGGCTCTTTTTTCTACAAACTCGCTTCACAAGTTTTTATGGGTGTATAGTTTTAATGTATTGTGATTCGATTATTTAACTAAAAATTTTACTTAACAATCTGTGTTTTTTTATGAAGTTATTTACGTAATTATTTACGAAATCATTTACTAAATGTTTTTACTATTTTAGTTGTATTTGCTTTTTATTGTTCCGCATATGGAATGGCTAGCGGATGGTTATCGTATGTACCTCTGTGTTGGTCATGGATAGATTCTGCATCTGGTAATGGTGACAAGCCCAAGGAGTCAGTGCGTGTGAAGGCTTCGAATAGACCTGGTGTTAGGTGCATATTTGGCACATGTTCCGGTGTTACTTCGCGAACGATAGTATCGCCTTTTCCAGTCATAATTTTATGACCAAATTCAGGATCTACCAAAGTACCACGACCTACTGTGATGATATCAGTGTAGTTTTCTACAACATCACAAGCCGCTTCTTCGCTGAAGACATCGCCTACGATATAACCACTTTTTTATAATATTAAATAAGCATATGTAACTAATCTATACTGGACTCACTATTAGAAGAACTACAACTAAACCAAATCTTATATAGTAACAAAATATTTTGACCTCTTATATAAGTTATTGCAATTGCTTTACCAACACTTACATACTTAAACAATAAATATATAGCAAAAGGCCCCTGTTTCAAACAGGGGCCTTTCCTTATTCACCAGCACTAACCAGTGCTTGTGTATATGGATGTACCGCTTCTTTAAGTCGTTTTGATTCGATAATCTCTACGATTTGTCCGTCTTTCATGACGATGATTCGGTCTGTTACGGCTTGTAATAGGCCGATGTCATGGCTGACGAATACGTAGCCGAAGGGTTGTTCCGTATGAAGTTTTTGTAGGAGGTCTAGCACTAGTTTTTGGTTCACCACATCAAGGGCTGATGTAGGTTCATCAAAGAGTACTAGTTTTGGGTTCATCAGCATAATTCGTGCTAATACAACGCGTTGCAATTGACCGCCGCTGACCTCATGCGGGTATTTGTTAACAATCGTTTCAGGTAGGTCTACATGTTGAATCCACTTACGGATATCGTCCTTTGCTGCCGCCACATCCATAAGACCATAGTTAATATACGGCTCTAAGAGAAATGCTTCTAAGTTCATCCTTGGTGGACTCACCGCCAAGGGATTTTGGAACATCATCTGCATAGAACGATATATTTCTGTATGGTTTTGAATGGATGTTACGTCTTTACCAAAGAGCCACAGATTACCAGAGGTAGGCTTTTCCAATAAGGCAATCAATCTAAGTAGAGTGCTTTTACCAGAACCACTACCTCCAGCAATGCCTACTCGTTCATTGGGAGCCACGGAAAAGGATACGTTATCAACGGCGCGGACCGTATGATTGTGGTTCGTATATTGTTTACATATATTCTCGAGTTGAATCATACTACACCACTTTCATTACGGAATCTAACAAGACGCGAGTATACTTATCCTTTGGATGCGCCATGACCTCTTCGGTGGAGCCTACTTCAACGAGTTGGCCTTTATTCATAACCCCAATGCTATTGGCAATGCGAGCAGCCGCCTTGATATTATGGGTTACAATAATCACCGTTGCCCCAAGAGCCTGCGTTACCTCTTTCATAAGGTCCAATACAGAGGCTTGCACCAGCATATCTAAGGCACTAGTCGGTTCGTCGGCAAACACAATGCTAGGTTTCAAGATGAGGCTCAAGGCTATTGCTAACCGTTGTTGCATACCACCGCTCAATTGAAACGGATAGGACTGCAAGATACGCTCTCCGTCAGTTAAGTGAACAAGATTAAGCATATCTATAACGCGGCTTACATCATAGCTTTCACCATGAGCACGGAATAAATCTTTGAAGTGATTTTCTACGGTGCGATTTGGATTTAGATAGGCGCTGGGATTTTGAAAGATCATAGAAATCTTCGCGCCCCGCAATTGTCGCCAATCACCATCACTCAATGTAGAAACATCGGTGCCATTTAGCAAAATTTGGCCGCTAATGCTAGCTTGTTTTAACATGCCAAAGGCGGCACGAACTAACGTAGATTTACCAGAGCCGCTTTCACCAACGATGGCAAAGACCTCACCATTGGGCACGGAGAAGGATACATCGCGTACCGCTTGCTCCGCACCATATGAAATTGTAACCTTATCAAATACGATACAATCAGATTTATTCAATAGTAGAATCCTTTGTTAATAAGTAGTAATCGATTGGATGTACCGGTACATTTTTAACTTTTGTAGTAGATACAACTGTTGCACTTGGATACAACAAATAGATATCTGCTACGTCATCAACTAAGATTTGTTGTGCTTGTTTTGCAATATTAGAGCGTTCGTTTTGATCAAATGTTACTGACAATTGGTCGATTAACGCATCTACTTGAGGGTTAGAGTAGCCACCAACGTTTGCTTTCGCACCAGTTTTGTAGAATAAGCTGAGGAACCAGTAAGGATCGTTTGTAGACATAGTCACTACATTGCGTTCTACTAAATCAAAACCATCTGTACCAAGTGTATCTACTTCATCAGGGCTTTGTAATTTCTTAAGAGTTACAGCAATACCTGCTTTTTTCAATTCTTGTTGAATTTCTTCGTATAAGCTTGTGTCTTTACCCCAAATAGCAATAGTAATCGCTAATTCTTTGCCATCTTTTGCATACATGCCGTTTGCATTCTTAGCGTAACCAGCTTGAGTCAAGATTTGGTCAGCTTTTGCTACATCTGTCATCGGTTTATTAGCAATCGCATCATAACCTAAATTGGCAGATGGAGGGAATGGTGCTGCCCCTGGTGTAGAGCCATTGCCGATGATTTTAGCCATGGAATCATAGTTAATGATATGAGCAATAGCGGAACGCACAGCTTTATCATGCAATGGAGATGCTTCTGTGTGGTTTGCTTTCAACATAAACACACGAACGCCAGCAACGTCTTGAATATTAAAACCGTCTTTGAACAAGCTGCGGTTAGCAGAGTCCACTTTTTGAATTACGTCTACGTCTTTAGATTGCAACGCCATAGCGCGTTTGTTATTGTCTTCGATGTCTTTTACAGTTACAGTATCAAGACCTGGTTTGCCACCCCAGTAATCTGCGAAGGCTGCAAGTTCAATTGTTTCACCTTTTTTGAAAGCAGTGATTTTATAAGGACCTGTAAGAACTGGTTTAGATGCTACATCTTTAAGATCTGCAGTATCCATGATAACAAAAGCAGGTTCAGTCAAGCTAGATAACAAGGAACCATTAGGCTCTGTAGTCTTAATAATCAAGTTTTGACCATCTACTGTGATGGACTCGATTTTAACAGCTTTAGCGGAACGAGCACTTTGTTTCATCGTATACTCAATGGACTCTTTTACCTTTTGAGGTGTCATCGGAGTACCATTGTGGAATTTTACGTTTTCACGGATGTGGAATTTCCATGTTGTAGGGTCTACATTTTCCCAAGAATCTGCCAATTGTGGGGCAAATTTCATATCCGGTGTTACAACGGCTAAGGTTTCACCTGCACCGATACGAGTCAATGTCCACGCATCCCATTCGTGAGTTGGGTCTAATGTTTCACCAAACCAATACAAACCAACATTCATATGCTTCCCTTGTTTGCCATCTTTAGCAGTATCATTGCCACAGCCAACCAAGAGAGCTACCATGCATAGCATGGACAAACATGCTAACAACCAACGTTTCATAATATCTCCTTTAAAATACATTGCCTCGTCGAGGCTTTCACCATAAAAAATCTATACACAGCACGGTTAACGAGATACATCAAGGGCATCGCGCAACGCATCACCAATATAGTTAAATAAAACAACGGTAATAAAAATAGCGAGCCCCGGATAAATTAGCAGCCACGGTGCCGTTTGTAGAAAATCTCGGGAGCTCAACAAGATAGCGCCCCACTCCGGATCCGGCGGTTGTACACCGATGCCGATGAGCGAAAAACTGGCTACCAAAATGATGGCGTCCCCTAAATGTTGAATAATAACGATCACCAACGGTGGCAATACATTCGGCAGAATATAGCGCCACAGAATTCGTAGATTTGAAGCACCTGACATACGAGCAAAGGTAATGTACTCCGCGTAGCGTTCAATCTGTACGAGGCCTCTAGTGATACGGGCATATTCCGCCCATTTCGTAATGCACAAGGAAATGATTACATTCGTTATGCTAGGTCCCATAATACCGATGAAAGCAATGGCAATCACCATGTTCGGGAACCCTAGTACCAAATCAATCAAGCGAGATAACCAACGGTCAATGCTAGGTGTAGAGAATCCTGCTAACCCACCAATAGCGATACCGATGGCCCCACTAATGCCAATGATGGTGAAAGCAATCCCTAAAGAGGCTTTACCACCGTACAGAATACGAGACCACACATCACGACCGAGTTGGTCAGTACCTAATAGATGGGTACTACTAATGTCTTGTAAGCGGTCCGCAATACTCGTCGTTTCAGGATCAAAGGGTGCTATATAGGGAGCACATAAGAAAAATACAATCCACAGAGCTGCTAATACTAACATAGCGTATAAAGTATAGGGCTTTTGTCTATTCATAAGAGCCTCCTTTTATAGCGACTCTTCGCTTCGGATTCAGCCAAACACCCAATACATCAATGATGATATTTATCACGATGAACACCAAGGTAATCCAGATGATATAGCCTTGCATCAATACATAATCGCGAGCCATAATACCCTGCACCATCATGTAGCCGATTCCTTTAATGGAGAATACCGTTTCAATAACGGCAGAACCCCCAAGCATGGCCCCCATGGTTACGCCCATCATAGGCAACAACATAAGTCCCACATGAGGGAATATGTAACGGGTGTAGACCATCCATTCTGGCAAGCCCAATGCTCGCGCCCCCTGTACAAAGGGCTGTCGCGACACTTCTAAAATAGCATTGCGCAATCGACGAATGTAGAGACCACATATCCATAAAGCAAGGGTTACCGCGGGCAATACATAGGCAGAAAAGCCATTGGTATTCGTTACCGACACTAGCTGTAATTTAACACCGAATAAGTACAGTAATAATAAACCGACCCAGAATCCAGGGATTGCTAATGCTAGGAATGTAACGAGACGAACCCCATGATCAATCCATGAGTCTTGATACTTTGCAGATAACATACCGAGCGGTATGGTCACCACGATTCCCATAACAAGAGCTAAGGATACTAGCCCCAAGGTATTAGGCAAGGCGCCACCAAGAATAGTCGCCACTGGTAAAGCGTACAGAATGGACTCACCAAAGTCCCCTTGTACAATTTGACCTAACCAACGTAGGTATTGCTGCCACCAAGGGTCATTGAGACCTAACTGCTCTCGTATCTGTGCAACTACAACTGGATCTGGTGTAGCCCCTACAAGATTAAACTTCATCGACACGGGATCGATAGGAGATAATTTTATCAATACAAATGTACCGATGGTAACAACAAATAAAATACCTACAATACTCGCCAAACGCTGTAGTATTAATCGATACAATACATCACCTGCCTTCTTTATCACAAAATAGCTATATTTATATTCTATCAATGTAATACTTAGATAGATATACCCATATGGGTATTTAGAATCATTATCATTATGAAAGTTTTGCATACCAACAAAAACGGCCCCTCATATGAGGAGCCGTTCTATATAAAACCCTTACAGTGTCCATGCGAGTGCTTCACTACAACTCGCATGCCTATCCCATTAGGCCTGGACTTGTATATTAATTTGTATATTATTTTGTATGTTGTTTTGGAGCTACTGTATTAGCAACGATTGCTTTCGCCATGTCGCGAGTTATAGGGCGTTCGAAATACATCCCATGAGTTTGGCCGTCTTTGGTCCAACCTATGAGATATACCATTTTATTGCCACCTTTGAAAATAACCTTTGTGCCGTTTACTTTTTCATTAGCTGTTACACGAAAATCGCTATAATCGCCGCTAATATCTTCTTTTATTTCATTAGATACGCGATACACGATGCGTTTGCCTGCAGCTTGATTACGAGTAGCATCTTCACCAGGTTGGTAAACATAAACCACTTGCAATACATCCTTATCAATAGTGCTTACAGATTCAATGTTATAACCTACAGGCAATACCTTAGGCATTTGAGGTGTAATGTTCATATATTTAGCCGCTTCATCTACAGTAGAAAACTCATGAAACGGGCTTGACATGCCAACCATTGGCGCTTCTTGTTGAGCTACCACAGATTTAGGTTGATTTGGTTTTACATCAACAGTACCTTGAGCACCCGCAACAGTATAAGAACCTACACAAGCACAGGCAACTGCCATCAAGACAAATTTTTTAACCATGGGTATAATCTCCCTTCGCTCAACACGAAAATTATTAAAAACACATTTATTTTGTATGTGATTTTTCCTCAACAATATTACGAATTATAGCCTTCGCCATATCTCGCGTAATGGGATGCTGAAACTCTAAAGAGTGATTCTGCCCATCTTTCATCCACGATGCAAGATAGACCTTTTTCTTACTGCCTTTGAAAGTAACCTTTGTACCGTCTACACGTTCAGTTTCTATTACCTTATGAATTCTATGGTCGCCACTAATATCACCAGCTAACTTAGATGAGCGATATATAATAAGTGCACCGCTAGCTTTGTTGTAATGTGGCTTCGCGCCAGGTCCATAGACATAAACAACTTGTAATATATCTTTCTCTAAGGTTATGACAGATTGAATATTAAAGCCTACAGGTAACAACTTTGGCATCTGTGGTGTTATATTCATATACTCCGCTGCTTGTTGAACTGTGGTGAACACATGTACCGGACTCGGCATAATAACATTTGGTTCTGCCGCTTCAACTGATATGCCACCAATCATAGGCATAGACTCGCCTTTATTAGCCGGCGCTTCGGCACTAACAATGTTATATAAACCAATAAATGCACATACAAAAGTAGCCAATAAAAATATCTTTATCTTTAGTTCCATACAACAATCTCCGCGCAATGAATTTGATGAAATTATATTTATCAAAACTCACGCAGCAATTATACTCTAAATGATATAAAATTTCAAGTAACTATTTCTTATGCACCATAAACCCAGCTGCTTGTTGATTTGCCATGATTGTGACATCGGAAATTTGCAAGCGTTTAGGTTGGTTTGTTACGTATAGTACAACGTCCGCCACATCTTCAGGTTGGATTGCATCGATGCCGGCGTAGACGGCTTTAGCTTTTTCCGCATCACCGTGAAAGCGAACTTCACTAAACGGAGTCTCTACGATACCTGGTTGAATGGTTGTAACCTTAATATCCGTTGCAATCGTATCCATGCGAATACCATCGCTCAACATCTTAACGGCCGCCTTTGTAGCGCAGTAAACAGCGCCACCAGGATATGCGTATATACCAGCAGTAGAGCCCATATTCACAATATGGCCTGCGTTTTTATCAATCATATAAGGTAGTATAGCCTTTGTTACATATAAAAGGCCTTTCACATTCGTATCGATCATAGTCACCGCATCATCGACAGCACTATCTTGGAAAGGATCCAAACCTTGCGCAAGGCCTGCGTTATTTACGAGGACATCAACACCACCAAACGCTTCAATTGCTGCTGGAACCTTGCTTTCAACATCCTCACGACTACGCACATCAAGCACCAAAGTCTCAACACGCACGCCATATTCCTTAGACAAACGAGCCTGTACCTCAGCCAACACCTCAGCACGGCGGCCGGAAATCAAAACATTATCGCCATACTTTGCATACGCCTCGGCAATACAAAGACCAATACCAGACGTTGCACCAGTAACAAAAACATTACGAGCCATAAGAACCTCCTTATCAATCCGAACTATATCTATAGCCTAATTATACCACTTTAATATGTAATGGACTCTAGGCCGCTACGCATGCCACGCTCTCCCACTCCCCAAAATGACATATTGACGCATTTGAAGGCAAAACGCATAGAAATGAAAAAGGATTACCGTTCTGGAAGCGACTTAGGTCACTACGGAGTCTTTCGGAACGGTAATCCTTTGTAATCAGTTATATAGTTTTATTTCAAATGCGCCAACATATCATTTAACACTTCCATGCAATCCCCCACTATCCCATAGTTAGCGTGTTGGAAGATTTCTGCATTTGGATCGTTGTTGATAGCCACGATTGTGTCAGCACCGGAGATACCGCTCACGTGTTGAATAGCACCGGAGATACCGAATGCCAAGTATAATTTAGGGCTTACAGTTTTACCTGTTTGGCCTACTTGGTATGGTAATTCGATCCAGCCCTTTTCAACGAGGGGGCGTGTAGCACCTACAACACCGCCGATAGCATCGGCAAGTTCGTAGAGCTTATCGAAGTTTTCTTTGGAACCCATGCCTCGACCGCCGGCCACGATGATATCCGCTTCTTGGATGTTGTAACCATCTTTGCTAAACGGAATGAAGTCGAGACGCTTCATGCGAATGTCTTCAGGGTTAAGGTCGAATGGTTCAATTTGAATGCGACCCCAGCTATCTGCGATGCGGTCCGGCTTTTTAAATACATTAGGACGGACAGAGCCCATTTGTGGACGATGATTTGGAGAAATAATTTCAGCTAAAATATTGCCACCCAAGGCAGGGCGTGTCCATTCTACAAGGCCTTCTGTAGTATCTACCGTCAAAATGGTACAGTCAGCTACGACACCATTTTTCATGCGACCTGACATACGAGGTGCCAAGTCACGGCCATTGTTTGTAGCGCCAATCAAAAGGATATTAGGCTTATGGTCTTCAAAGAAATCTGTCAAAACCTTTGTATAGCCGTCTGTTGTATAGTATTTCAAAAGAGGGCTTTCAAAAACGTGAACAATATCCGCACCATGTGCCACCAGTTCCTCCGCCTCGGATTGAACATTCTCACCAAGAAGCATAACTTGAACGAGTTGGCCCAATTCCTTAGCGATTCGACGAGCTTGACCGATAAGTTCGTACGTAACCGGATGCACTACGTCATCGATGGTATCGGCTACGACAAAGACATCTCTATATTCATCAAAATTTGTCACTCCCATTATCGATCACCTCCTTTGGAACCTTCTTCACCTTTAACGGCCGCTAAAACCTTAAACTCACTAGAGGATACACTTTCAACAGTGGCAGCCCGCTGCACAGGATCTTTTACATCCACGCCCTCATCGTTGTTATCTACAGGCTCTTCAACCGATTCTTCGCTCGGCACCAACAGATGAGAAAACTTTTCTGGCTTGATATTATAAGCCAATTCAAGGATTTTCTTAGCGCCTTCGTCCACGGATGAAAGCATCTCTACCTTTCCCCGAAGCGGTGGTTGGTATACCTTGCGCACACGTGTAGGAGAGCCATTAAGCCCAATACGGCTTTCATCAATATGTGGCATATCTCGCAATGTAATATGCGTAATCGTATATCGTTTAGCGTAAATCGAGCTCCAAAGACCAGGTTGACGAGGCTCATTGAGTTCAGCAGTAGCCGTTACCAATAGTGGTAAAGGAACTTCCACAATTTCGTAACCATTTTCATGTTCTCGTTTTACAATCGCTTTTTGAGCTGCTTGGTCTACAGATAATTCACAAGCATAGGTAGCTTGCGCCATGCCTAGTTCCTCCGCAATTTGAGGGCCTACTTGCGCTGTATCTCCATCGATAGCCTGCTTGCCGCAGAAAATCATTTGGAACTCGCGATTCATGGTACGTTGAATATGACGAATGGCAGAGGCAATCGTATAGCTTGTAGCCAATGTATCAGCACCACCAAAAGCACGGTCTGTAATGAGCACCGCATCATCTGCACCGAGGGATAAACACTCGCGAAGTGCCGCCTCGGCTTGAGGAGGCCCCATAGTGACAACGGTTACACGACTACCTTCATATTGGTCTTTTACCGCAAGAGCTGCCTCTAACGCATGCATATCGTAAGGGTTTACAATACTAGGCAGACCTGTGCGGATGAGATTATTCGTTTCCGGATCCAGCTTAATCTCAGATGTATCTGGAACCTGTTTGATACATACTAATAACTCCATACACTCACCCCTGTCTAAATTCTACGCCCTTAGCGTTACGTGGATATTTCCAAGTTTTTACGATTGTTTCGCCACAAAGAACACGGCAGGTGCCGCACTCAAGACACCCAGCGAAATCAAAGGCTAAATCGCCATTTTCTTGTAATGTATATAGACCGGCAGGACAGCCGTTTACGAGTTTCATTTTCTCTTCCAAGCTAAAGCCGGCGCCATCCACAATGATATGAGGAGACGTTTCATCTACATAATATTTATTGGCGCCCAAGCGCTCTTCTAATTTCATAGGGAACGCACCCCTTTCCAAGCATCACGAATCAAGGTAACTAAACCAACGTCACTTACACTACCCATCAATTTCTTCATCATTGGGACTGCACCATCACCATTTACAGTGAATACATCGCGCATCACATGATTCACAAGAGATGGATACTCTTTGAATATGCGAGGGTTTGATGCGAGGAAGGCAGGCATATTTTTATAAAGCTTCATATCCTTATATAACCAAGAATTCTTGATTTGACGTTCATACAATTTAGCAACGCGCTCCATGTTTTCATCGCGCAATGCTACATTAACCGCATCGGCTGCACACATGCCAGATTCAATGGCAAGGTCCATCCCACGAATGGTATACCCAAGATTCATACACATGCGCGCCGCATCACCGACGATAACATACCCATTGCCGCCCAATGTAGGGAGAGCTTTAAATCCGCCTTCTGGTACGAGATGCGCACTATGTTCCTTCAATTGACCATTTTTTAATAATGGCGCAATTCTTGGATGATTGGTGAAAGCTAACAACATGTCATCTACAGATTTATTGGCTTTGCCGATATCTTCAAGGCCTACAACCATACCTACAGAAAGGCTGTCTTTATTCGTATAAATAAAGCCACCACCCAATAAACCATCGGTCATATCACCCAAAGTAAGCCACGCCATCCCCTCATCACCAGATAGCATGAGGCGATTTTCAAGATCTTCTTTTTTGAGTTTATATACCTCTTTCACCCCTACAGCCATTGTTCTTGGATCTGTAGGGCCTGTAAGACCAGCTTGTTCCAATAATAATGTATTAGAACCTTCTGCGATGACAACTAGTTTTGCATATACTTCGTCATCGTGACAGCGTACCCCTATTACACGGCGATGTTTTCCTTCACCTTCGGTAATAAGCTCAGTTACCTGTACATTAGATACGAGAAGAGCACCTTTTTTCTCCGCCTCTTCTGCTAACCATTTATCAAATTTAGCACGCAATACTACGTAGGATTCTTCATTAGGTTCACCATCTTGGTAACTGTACTCGATAGTGGTCATTTCATTGCCTGTACCAATAGAAATGCGCTCTTTTGTCACCTTTCGTTCCAACGGCGCACGGTCTCTAAAGACCGGTACAAGACGCTCCAAAGAATGTGTGTAGATGCGTCCCCCCATCATATTTTTAGCACCTGGTGCGGTGCCGCGTTCGATAAGTAAAACTTTTACCCTCTGCTCCGCTAAGCGTAATGCTGCCGCAGAACCCGCTGGCCCTGCGCCAACAACGATAACATCAAATGTTTCATTGCGATCAATTGCCATATACTCAGCTCCTTTAAATGAAAGCTTAGACTTACATAAGTTCATATAGTATATATATTTCTCTATTTAGAACCAAAATACCTTTAAAAATTATCACAGAAAGATGAATATATTCTATATTTTTCAGAAATATATTATAAAAGTCTATACATGTTGTATATATACTCATTATATATTAATACTAATGTATACTTTCTGTTCTAGATAAGTGCAATAAAATTCATCAATTCGTGAATTTTATAAGTAAGTCTAGCTTTCACGGTAAAAGTAGCGTATGATAAAGGTAGCAAAAACCCTATACGGAGCAAGACGCGTATAATACGACCGCATAATGCAAGTCCACGGTCAAGGTTGGGAACTCGTTATTTTTTAATTAAGAGGAGGCCCTATGGACCCGTTAAAAATCTTGAAAGCATTATCAAATCCGCATCGGTTAGATATTATATTGTGGCTAAAACGCCCAGAGAAAGAATTCGGTGTACAAGTACACTCTAACACTCTTATCGATTTCCCTCATAGTGTGAGCGTTAAGAGTATCCAAAAGCGCTGCGGTGTATCGCAATCTTCTATTTCTACATTTATGAGCATCTTAGAGAATGCTGAACTTGTAGAATCGCGTAAAATCGACCAATATACCTATTTCCGTCGCAACGAAGAGGTTATTCACGAATTTGGCGAATGGTACAACAAAGAAGTATCCATACAATCTGACGAAATTGACAAATTATTAGAAACGGTTATCTTAGAAGACACTTCATATCCATCAATTGATGAAAGCTCCATACCTAGCGAGCAACTGGCAGTCGAAATACGTACTAAGGGACCGCAGCATGATGAAGAAAGTAAATAAAAGCCCTTCCCTACTTACCATATCTAGGGAAAAACGAAAAGAGCTATAATATTCAAAATTATAGCTCTTTTTTATGTGATACTATACCACTTATAGTATATATACAACTCATAACTTAAAAAGAGTGCCTTCCCATTTGGGAGGGCACTCTTTACTTTTATACATTTCGTTGTGCTTCGTAAGCTCTGAATAATTTAGATAATAATTCAGGAGCCAATCGCAATAGCTCTGGGTTTTCACAGAAAGACACACGCAATTGTGTTTTACCAGGGTTATTATCGCCATTTTTACCGCTATAGAAGCCATTGAGCGGCGCCATGAGGAGTGTATATTCCTTGCCATCATCAAGGCTTACTGCACCGTGTTCGGCACACCAAGAAGCAAATTCTACACCATCAAAGCCAGGTTTTGCAACCTTTCTCACGTCGATTACAAAGTAAATAGACGCTTCAGGGCGAGACACGATAAAGTCCGGTTCTGCCTCTTTAAAACCTTTGTGGAGTTCAAAGATCATTTGACGATAGTAGTCGCGTTGTTGCTCATACCAGTTGTGCAATTGCGCGTAGGACTCATGCTTCAAGGCGCCAAAGATATATTGGCCCAATGTATTAGCGCTGAGGTTTGCCGTATACTCCGCAACGGATTTTTCATAACATAATTTATTATCTGTAATGATGGCTCCAATGCGAAGTCCGCACGCATTCCAAACCTTACTAGCCGTTTCAAGGCTGATGCGGCGACCTTCGATGCCAGGCACATCTTTATCGGTTAAGGCCCAAATGCTAGATGTTTCTTTCCCTTTTTCATAAGCCAATTCACGGTACGCTTCGTCAGAGATGATCCACAAATTATGTTTAACGCACAATTTTGTATATTCAATGAGCGTTTCTTTGCTAAACAATTGACCTGTAGGATTATCATAAGGAATGATAAGCAACGCTCCAGGTTTTGTCTCGATAATGCGTTGTTCAACAGTCTCTACAGAGGGCAATTCGAACTCACCATTTTCATTGAGTTCCCGTTCTACAGTAACCGTTTTACGACCAATGCGAAGACCTACTGCATCATAGTTTGTATAAGAAGGATTGAACATCAAAAGAGGACGTTCTTCTTCACCAGCACCACCACATACGCCGAGCATGATGATTTCCATCGCCATGGATGCACCGTCTGTTACAAGTACATCAAGCCCTGTTGTATCAAAGCCTTGGCTGCGCAAAATGTGGAGGAATGCTTCTCGACACTCATCAGTGCCCGTAGTTGGTACATATGGCACAATCCCATTATGGAACGGGCTATTGACACCGCCCAAATCAAACAACCTACGCTGCATGGCGGGATGCATAGGACGCATTACATTGCCAATAGAACCATTCACCAAGATAGGCGGGTTCTTACGTTCCAAGAATTTAATTTGTCCTAGGCGAATGCCAGACGGCTTCCGAGCCATCATATACGGCGATAATTCTGGTTGTTTCATTTCGATCCAACTCCTCTAAAAATCAACCTTCTCCATTGGAAGGTTTTGATAACTGTGAAAGTAACAAAACACTTACTATACAAGCAAATATACAAGTACATCACAAAACATAAACTATGAATACCTATAGATAGATACATAATATTATAGAGCTTTTACTATAGAAAATCTATAGTTTTATAACATATGCTTATTTACCTATACTTAATTTATCGATTATTGAAAATAACTCTCATGGTATTTAGTGCGGTCTCAATATACCATCAAAAACTATAATAAAAATGAAAGAGCCCCTCGAGAGGCTCTTTCACCATGATATAGATTACTTTTTGAAGCTAAACAAATAACTACGACGTAATTGTCAATTATTAGTATAGCTTTATAATCGAACCATTGCAGTAGTTATATCTATTAGATAGTCACTTCTACACCTAGACGGAAGTTGCGACCTTGACCTGGCCACCAGTCACCAGGGTTGCCCCAACGAACGCTAGATTGTTCCGCATAGTATGTATCAAAGATATTATTGATACGACCAAATACAGTAACATTTTCGCGTACCCGATAGTTAGCGCTGATATCAGCCAACCAGTATGTTTTACGTGGGAATACATTATCTGCTGTACCAGGACGATTGATAATACCACGAATATCCAAATGAGCATCCCATTTAGCATCGTTGTAATCAAGGCCTGCGTTAACAGCATGTTTTGGTACATATCCATCACGGTTTGCTTTGCGAGTTGGTGTTGCATCGATATGAGTATACGTATAGCCAAGACGTGCGGACAAGTGATTAGTCAATTGTTTACGCACATCCGCATTGATGCCACGAGCTTTTTCAGTGTCAAAATTGCGATATTGACCTGTGAAGTTTGCCGGATCAGTCATAACCCAACCAATCTTATCCTTTGTACTACGGCTGAAGAAGCTGAGATTACCATTCCAAGTTTTACCGAATTTATGGTGCACACCTAAATCAAATTCATGACCTGTTTCAGGTTTCAAGTTGCGGTTGCCATTGAAACCATCAAATAATTGGTATGGTGTAGGTGCCAAGAAGTACTCTTTATACGCAGCATACACATTTGTCTTCTCATTTACATCATAGCCGAGGCTGATGGATGGAGATGTATGTGTACCGAAAGCAGAATGGTGGTCAACGCGGATACCAGGCGTTACAGTCCACTTAGGAGCAAATTTCCATTCATCTTGAATAAAGTAAGATGCATTCGTAAGCTTCACGCCGCCCATGTTAACCACTTTATCTTGACGCCAGTCGAAGCCGCCTACTACAGTATGGTCTTTCGCTTTATACGTAATTTGATCCCCAATACCACGAGTCTTCACATCTGTTAAGTACCCATCGTATGTTGTTTTATAGTGATTGTTCATCAAGTATAATTGATGGCTCCAACGATTGCTGATTTTATTGTTCCAAATCGCGCGCAAGGAGTCATTCGCTTCATTACCATAACGAATGTGATTAAGGGCACCCAAATGGTCGGAGTACATTACATCACCACGATATGTGTCGTAAGCTATTTTTACATCGTTCTTATCATTGATTGTATTGCCCACCATGAAAGATGCAGTATGGCTGTTGCCATGTTGAGGAATGCGCACGCCATGACCATCTTTGTAGGAGCCAATGATATCTTTTTGTACGCCTACACGCCAGTACCAATCTTTTTTGCTACCTTCGTTTGTAATAGCGTATTGTTCTAAATCATTGCTGCCTCCCATCACACGAAGTTTAGTTTGTACCCCTTGCTCAGGTTTTGCAGTGATTACGTTTACTACACCACCGATGGCACCGGAACCATACAATGTAGAGCCTGCACCACGTTGGACTTCAATGCGGTCAATGCTAGACATATCTTTCAAAATAGTCATCGGCGGATTCACACCTGCTGCGCCCATATTGATGCCATCTACCAAATACAATACTTGGTCAGACCCATTGATGCGGAATGCATTGGAGTTCGTGTAACCTACGCCACCACCATACGTATTAATATCTACGCCCGGTACGATGTTCAAGGCTTCATTCATATTCGTAGCATGGCGCTCACGAATATCGTCACCTGTTACTACGCCTACACTTGCTGGCACTTCTGAAAGTTGTTGTTCACTACGAGTTGCGGTAACAACAATGGTATGCGCTTCTTTCGCATCACCAGCTTCAACAGCTAATACATTAGGAGCACTTAAAGTGCTACCAAATACGAGGGCTAATCCTACGTACATGGATAATCGTTGCATTCTTGATACTTTCATAAAAACCTCCACACACACTAAATTACTTGCTATATATATTTTGTGCCATAGAAACCATTGCGCGGGTCATAAATTGGGAATAAGTCATGACCTGCGATGAATCTACGAAGAACACACGGCGATTGGCGATGGCCTTAACCCCTTGCAAAGCAGGATCAGAATAGAGTTGTTCTGCCGTTGCTGGCGTAGTACCATCAGAAGTATAGGCCACCGATGGGATGATAATAATATCCGGATTCGCTTTAATTAAATCCTCTCGCGTCCCATTATCAAAAGGTCCTAAGCCTAATTGAGCCGCCGCATTGGTAACCTTCAGATATTTAGTCATATCATCAAAGGTTGATCCCTTGCCGCCGGTTAAACCAAATTGCGTATAAAATGCCACTACAGGGCGTTCACCGGTATGTTTATTTGCTAATTCTTCGACAGTTTTCAAATCTGCATCCATACTAGCAATCATCTTTTCATCAGAAGCATGTAAAAGTCCAGCAATTTCATGGATAACTGCTTTTGCTTCCTCTACCGTAGTCGGAGTCTTATAGACGTAAACAGGAATTTGCATATTTCGCATTTCCCCAATCGCATCTGGAGACATCCAGTTTGGAACTAACACTAAATCAGGTTGTACAGATAGCATGGATTCAGCAGTTGCTTTCACATGTTTCTCAACCTTGGCAGACTCGTCAGGCACATTGTTAGGTACCGTGCCAACAGCTGCCACTCGGCTCGGATCAACCAAAGATAACACGATATCCTCTGTGCTCGCAGCGACGGGAACGATGCGCTTCGGCTCGTTAGGCACCGTAACGGCTACCCCTGTACCATCCGTAACTTGATGTGTGGTGCCCGTAGTCCCCGTCTGCGTAGGACCACAGCCGACCACCAGAAGTACCATCATTAATATGGTACATATAATAGATATTCTTTGTTTCATATTAACGACCTTCTATAACACCTTCCATTGAAATATATAGAGACTGCAATTCCTCCAGCATATCTGGAGCTGCATACCAATAGCCACGTTGAGCGGCTTCTAACAAAATTTCTGCAATGCGCTGTAAGGCCCAAGGGTTTACATTGCGCATCCAGTCTTGCACCACTTTGTCTAAGGCATATTTGTTAGCATACCCCTCATAAACCCAGTCAGGCACCACATCACTGGTAACATCCCAGCCAAAACTATGAGAAACCACATTAGACATATCCGATGCCCCTTTGTAGCCATGGTTCATCATGGCCTGAATGAATTTCGGATTCTGCGTTTCCCCTTGTACAACGCGGCGAAACTCATCCGATAAGGACCGCATCATGACGCGGCTGCGATCTGTACTATCCCCCACATAGGCACGAGGGGCACTACCTTTTGCATTTCGCACCGCCGCAATTAGACCACCATGATAGCTGTAATAATCATCAGCACTCAAAATGTGCGTTTCCCGATTATCTTCGTTCTTAATGGTTACATCCATCGTAGTTAATCGCCGTTGGAATAGCCTCATATCCTGAGGAATATCCTCATGCAGGTGAAAGCTACTCCACTTGCTGTAAACTTGTGCAATGTCGCTTAAGGACTCCCAATTTTTCCCTTCAATCAGGGCACCCACACCCGTGCCATAGGCTTGTGGTGGGTCGCCAAAGATACGAAGGCGCGCTTTTTTAGTGGCTAGCATAGGATCTTCACCTTGTTCAACAAGCCAATCCACATCATCATGAATATGCTTTTTCACGTAGTTGTCTTCCAAGGACTCATCTAATTCTGCTACCATTTCAACTGCCTTGTCGAGCCAACTAATGGCAGTAGGCATCATATCTCGAATAAGACCACTGATGCGGCCCATCACGTCGATACGAGGGCGTTGTAATTCATCTAGCGGAATAACCTCGAGACCTGAAATACGACCGTTAGATTGCCATTTAGGACGAACCCCCAACAAGTAGAGGAATTCACCTAAACACTGACCATGACTTCTAGAATTGCTACTAGCCCATAAGATAATCCCTATCGTCTCGGGATAGCGCTGTTCATTTAAAATATAATCAACCATAACTTGATCTGCAAGCTCTATACCTAATTGGTAGGCTATCTTTGTCGGCAAGGCTCTTTCATCTAAACCATAAAAGTTACGACCCGTAGGTAATACATCGACTTGACCACTCGATGGGGCTCCACCGGGACCAGGTTCGACATAGGTTCCTTGTAACGCTTTAGAGATAGAGCTGAGCTCATTTTGGGTTTGACCTAATTTAGGTATATACTCACGAACTATGGCATCTACCAAAGGCTCTAAACTTTGAGGCGCCTTATAATCTGGTTTATGTATAATATTAGACACAAACGCTCGTAATTCCTGCCAAATTCTATCGATAATCACACTATTACGAATTCCGTCATCATTGATTTCGCCAGCATGTTCCTCTAGATACGACCAATCATGCCCTAACTCAGCGGCTAGCGTTTCAAGACCTGATGCAATATCTCCTTGAGGGGTCCGTATGATAGCGGTAATAAATTCTTCTAAATCTGTCCCCTCAGGGCCTTGACCCAATATATGTAAACCATTGCGCATTTGCATATGTTTCAAATCGCTTAGCTTTTCGTGAACTTCTGTAATTATATCGTCCACCACCATAGTAGGTCCCTTTTCTTCATCGATAAGATGACAGGCCAGGGCCTTTTCGCGAATCACTTCGCCTATGTCAGCTACACTCTCAGGATGCTCCTGTTCAAAATGACTATGCTCATCTAGTAAAGCTTCTAGTTCTTCAAATTCATCGTAGAGTCCCGCCGTCGTCATCGGTGGCGACAAGTGGCCCACTAAACAGGCTGAACTACGCCGTTTTGCTTGTATACCTTCCCCAATGATGGTTGTCCAGTACGGGTAAATATTTGGCAAACTAGAGATACCGATTTCAGGATAACAGCTAGCGCTGAGACCAGCCCCCTTACCTGGTAGCCATTCTAAGGAGCCATGTGTGCCTACATGAATGACCGCATCCGCTTCAAAGACATTCCGAACCCAATGGTAGAACGCCAAGTATTGATGCGGTGGAGGCAAACATGGATCGTGATAAATAGCAGATACATTCTCTCCGAAGCCGCGCGGTGGTTGCACCGTAATCCACAGATTGCCATTTGAAAAACCTGGAATGATGACTTCATCATCGTAGACAAATACATCTCCTGGGGCCTCCCCCCAAGATGTAACCATAGCTTGTTGCGAATCTGCTGGCAGTGTTTCAAAGTATGCTTTGTAATCCTTACTGCTCAAGCGACCTTCAGCCGAAGCTAGCAACTCATCGGTAAGCATGGAGCGGTCGTTTGTCATGTGGGATGTAACAATGTCCATTAAATCTGCACTCGTATCAGGCACAGAATCTATCGTATAACCTTCCTCTTTCATCTGTTCTAATAATCGTAGCACCGACTCAGGTGTATCAAGGCCTGCTGCAGAACCAATATTAGAATTCTTAGGCGGATAGTTGTGTAAAATAATGGCTATCTTTCGCTCAGATACAGGAATATACCGCAACTTAGACCATTTAATAGCTCGCTGAACGACGGCGGCAATGCGCTCTTTCACAGGTAAATACACATAGTGACCACGCTCATCAAAGGTCTGACAAGCCACTACACCGCCTTGAATAACACCATCTAACTCAGGCTGTGATATGGATAAATTCACATCTAACGGCGTAACTCCTTGTGGATTCTCAGCCCAGGATTTCTCATCCATGTATATGGTATACCCTTGAACGATAGGTACGTCCTGTAATTTTAACTCCTCCAAGGTTTGAGCCCCTAAGGACTGGAAGGAGAATTTACAAGTATTGATAAGCACGTCAAAGGGGAATATATCCTTCCCAAAAAGATGGTTCATGGACAATTTCATATTCGGAATGCCTACGCGAGGATTCGAACCGTATTGCCCATAAAAAATAATCGGATTGTACTGATGTTTATAAATTTCTTCAAATAAGGCCTGTTGATAATAAATATCCCCCATAATCCACTCGTCACGGTAAAAGTACACCGCAATGGACGGCCAATCAGGGTTTCCTTCGGCATCCATAATCTCATCATAGGTCTCATAGATATTGCCTGCTCGCCCCATAATGGCTTGCCACGGAATTCGGTCAGGTTCTTCCCATTCAGAAATTGGTTTTGTACTGAAAGCACCGTTAATGAGCCGCACATAGTTCATGATGCCACTAGTACGACGATAACTTTCAAGACGAATCCGTTTATCCTCATCTATATTACGATACAGAATATCCGTTTTCTTAGGTTCTACCACATCGATCCAGTATTTTGGATGATGCGCATATAGCCATCGTTCAAGGCGTTCTAAGAATGGCGAGTCTAAGCCAACCCCCATGTTTGTTACG
Source organism: Veillonella parvula (assembly GCF_018366295.1). Classification (GTDB taxonomy): domain Bacteria; phylum Bacillota; class Negativicutes; order Veillonellales; family Veillonellaceae; genus Veillonella; species Veillonella parvula_P. The sequence goes on along the minus strand of NZ_JAGZIJ010000012.1, from coordinate 21,052 downwards.
AGTACTACATCGGCAGCACGAAGGCGACTTTCAAAATCACCGTCCCAGAGAGGAGGCTTTTTCATATTGCAAATATCCACCTCGCCTTGTATCAATTCAGGGTAGGTAGCAACGGCCTTTTCTATATATTGGATTTGTTTTCCTAAGTTAGAAATATACATGAGTCGACTCATGATCTACCTCCGAGACACTCGCAAAATACGATCTGCAGTAATAGTATCCATGGCATAATAACTGCCATTCATCAATTTACATAATTCCTTAGCCAATCCAAGTTTGATAAAGCCCGTTTCCGTATCGATAACGATACAATCTACAGGCAAAGTACCAAGGATACGAGCCCATTGCTTGGACTCCGCTATAGGGTCCTCAGAATCACCCGACGTAGCTCGACCATCGGTGATACATATAATCTGAATTCGTTCCGCCCGATGGGCACGCAACAATCTATCGCACATGGTATAGGCCATCCGTAAACCGTGAGCTAACGGCGTTTTACCGCCTGTAGGCATAGAGGCTAACAATCGCTCTGCTCGCTCTACGCTGCGCGTGAAAGGCAATAACACCTCTGCCGACTCCTTGCGGAACGCAATGAGCCCTACCGAATCACGGTGGATATAAGAATCTCGCAAGAGACTGAGAATAGCCGCTTTAGTGGCCTCCATACGATGACGCGCCGCCATAGACCCACTGGCATCTACTACGAAAAGCTGGTATGCACCAATGCGCTTTTCACGGGCTTTTCGGCGGTAATCCTGAGGTTTTATCACTAAAGATAATCCCTTGCCGCCTTGTTGCTTTAATTGCTGGGACTGAGTAGATAGCTTTTCTTGTTCCATTTTAGTAGCAGCCCGCAATCGTTGGTAGGGTGCTGCTGCACGCAATGTATCGACTAGCGCTAAGTCCTCTAGCGCATGTTCATCTTGGTAAGCTCGAATCATACGCCCTCTAGTGTCCTTTGTTTTGGTCATGAGGCGACGACCTGAGCCCTTGCGATACTGACGGTCTACTGTTTTAGAGGATTCTAGTTTCCATTGGAATAATTGGTTAGCTATACGGGCAACCGTATCGGGCAAACATAAAGAGGATAAGCGTTGTGAGTCGTCTCCACCTACGTTCATAGCCTCGGAATCACTGGATTCCTTCTGTGTAGCATCTAAGTCGTTAGATTGATTAGAACCATCAGCTTCACTTGAATCGTCTTGCTGAGAAGATGCATCTTCTGCACTATTCATAGCAGAATGAGTGTCCCCATCATTAGCGTTTGAATCCTTAGGAGCTGCTTCATTGCCCATAGAATCATTTTGGTCCGCTTCATATTGTGCATCTTCATCAGCTTGGTCCGATGCATGTTCGGCCCTATTTTCTAGTTGATTTCTATCTGTTTTACTATTTCCATTCTCCCCTTGTGAAGGCTGTGATGTGGTTGTGTCATCACGCTTCATCCGATGAGGCAGTACATAAAGAGCGGCCCGCTCTGCATGAATGGGCTTACAGTAAGAAACCCCCTCAAGAAGCGCCAGTGATTTCATAACTTGAAGCAATATAAACTCTGCACCGTAACCTACAGTACGAGCTTGGAGTGCATAGGAAATGGCTAATGAAATCATTGCATCAGGAACGGCAATCGATGAAATCCGCTTATGATCGATTAAACTGACTACATCCTTAGATGAGTGCTCTTCTGTTGAAGGTAACACAGTATCTGCACAAGAAATTACATCTCGAGTTTGTTGTAATACCGCCACCCTAGACTCCAATGAAGCTGGTTCCATAGATACGTGTACATCTACGAGTTCCCATTCCGCATCAGTTAAGGCTCTATGCTCATGGTTTATGGTCATAATCAACAAGATGTGACGGCCTTTTGCCTCTGTTAATAAGGCATGACGCACTTCTGGGGATACCACATGACCATCATCGATGAGCCAGCATCGCGTATTATCGTCATCTAATAGACTAGAGGACATAACCATCTTGCCTTGCTCGAGAGAGGCTTCAAAATCGATGCTTTCTTGAAGTTGTGAGCTATCTATATAAACCGGTATAACACGATAGGGAATATGCCATGTATTGAGGCACTGACGAACCATAAAACTTTTACCGACACCAGTTCCCCCAGAAATGACAATGCTATGTATCTGGTCGTTTACAAGGCCTATTTTGAGAGCCTCTTGTACAGATGTTTCCATAGCTAGCCCTCGATTACCGCAGATACTGCTGTATCGATGCGGTCTTCGTCGTGACCTTGTTCTTCAAAAGGCAATCTCCGCATGCGATGTTTTAACGTCAATCTTGCAGCCACCTTAATGTCGTCATCTACGATTTGTGAGCGACCGTGAAAGGCTGCATGAGCGCGAGCGGTGTGCATCATCGTAATATCTGAACGATGGCCATCAACGCCAACGCCGATACTAATGCTTGCTATCTTAAGCAAACTATCATCGGAGGGAATAATGGTTGGCAATAATTTGCGAGCTTGTAGCAAGCGCTCATGTAATGCTTGCTCCGATTCCTCATAAGACGCTATAAACGCTTCTGGAGCATCGCCAAATGCAAGACGTCGCTTAATCACCTCCATCCGCTGGGCTGGATCCTGTTCACCATAGACCATGACGGACAACCCAAAGCGATCTAATAGCTGAGGTCTTAGGTCCCCCTCTTCAGGGTTCATAGTTCCGACGAGGATGAAGCGAGATGGATGAGAATGGCTTACTCCTTCACGCTCTACCGTGTTTACCCCCATAGCGGCCACGTCTAGCAAAATATCTACAATATGGTCATCTAATAGATTCACCTCATCTACATAGAGAATATTTTGATGTGCTGCGTGTAAAATCCCCGGTTCAAAAGCTTTTACCCCCTCTTGCAACGCCTTTTCTAAATTAATAGACCCTACAACGCGGTCTTCCGTAGCATTTATAGGTAATTCTACTACGGTCATCGCATCAGTCCCTGTTTCCATGGGAGGTAACAGGCTTGGCAATGCACGTACAGCCGTAGACTTTGCAGTGCCCTTTTCGCCCTCAATTAACACACCGCCAATGGACGGATTGATGGCATTTAGCAAAAGAGCCAATTTCATTTCATCTTGACCAACAATAGCAGTAAATGGATATAACATAAGCCTGACCTCGCTAGGAATAGCAATACAAATATATCAAGATAAACAGGAAATTTACTGACCTATACATAGGCACCCATATGTCTATTTCAGTTGAGGGTCAATTGACATCTCTCCACTAGTCTCTGTTTGTTTATAATCCTCAATATCCGTAGTTCCTTTTGGGAACACAAAGATACGTTGTTGTTTGAAATATGGATCGTCGTAAACTGCTGCAGACAAGTGGAAGGCAGCTTTTAAATTATCTGCAGTGAGCACATCTCGAGGTGCACCTACATCAACGATGTGACCATCACTAACTAAGACGAGTTTAGTGCAATATTTTGCGGCTAATTCTAAGTCATGAACGACAATTAAAATCGTTTTACCTTCGTCACATAATCTGCGACCCTCATGAAAGATATCGTCAGCATATACTAGATCGAGGGCAGCCGTCGGCTCATCTAGTAATAGGACCTCTGTTTGTTGTGCCAAAGCCTTTGCTAAGAATACCCGTTGACGCTCACCGCCACTCAAAGATTGTACAGAACGATTCCGCAGATGATAAACGCCTACCTCTTTCATAGCCTGTTCAACGATAACTTTATCTTCAGGGCCTTCTTGTTCCCACCATTTCAAATAAGGATAACGAGCGGTCATCACAATATCGATGGCTTCATAATCGAAGGAAACATTTACAGACTGTTGCATATACGCCACATGATGAGCGATTTCTTTATCGCTCAAAGAAGAGATGCTTTTACCATCCCACAAAACATCTCCACCAGATGTAGGATAAAGGCCACGCAATGCTTTTAACAACGTTGTTTTACCAGAGCCATTAGGGCCGATAATGCCTACGAACTCGCCCCGGTCAATAGCAAAGGATGCCTCTTTTACAATGGTTGTGTCTCCTAACGTGACAGATAGAGATTGAACATCTAGTTTCATTAGGCCCCTCCTTTACGACGCAAGCGATGAAGTAAATATAGAAAATATGGTGCCCCTAATAGAGCCGTCATGATACCTACGCGAATCTCAACTGGCTGAGCAATAACGCGACCTAATGTATCACAGAATACGAGGAATAATGCGCCTCCAACGGCCGCCATAGGCAATAGTATTCGATGATCTGGCCCTACTAAGATACGCACAATATGCGGTACCACAAGACCTACAAAGCCAATGGAACCACTGACGCACACCGCAGTAGCAGTAACGACAGATGCCAAAAACAGGAATAGCATGCGATACACCATAACAGGCAAACCCAAGGCACGCGCCTCTGTATCGCCGAGAACGAGTACATTCAGGTGACGACCGAGCATCATTAATATAACGCTGCCCGTCATGATAGGCCCCACCGCTAGTAGAACGTGGTCCCAGCGACGAAAATCAAGTCCACCCACCATCCAAAATAGGAATTCACGCAAGCGGTATTCATTAATCATAGTCAAAATGCCCGATGTGAAAGCACCGAGCAGCATACTAACAGCTACACCAGCAAGCAACAAGGTGGTCGTGTCGAGCTTGTTATTACGCCATGTTAACAATATAGTAATCCCAACGGATACAAAGGCCCCTACGAAGGCAAAGGCAGGCATGTAAAACATGCCAAGAGATGTTACACCAAGGGCGATGGCGATAACGGCGCCGAGAGATGCCCCTGCGGATACGCCCATAATACCTGGATCAGCCAACGGATTCGAGAATACCCCTTGCATAACGGCGCCAGCGATTGCCAAGGCACCGCCTACGAGTAGTCCAATGATGAGGCGCGGCATCCGAATAAACCACAGTACCGCCTCTTGTTCAGCAGAAATAGGTTCAGTAAAACTCACTGGTATACCCATACCATTCAAAATACTTTGGACGCCCCCTCCAATAGGAATCATAATGGTCCCTATATGGAGCGCCAATAAGCTCACGATACATAGCAATACCCCAATCAGAGTGATCGCCATGATGCGTTGTGTCTGTTTAGTCATGAGAATTCCTTTCTAATTGAGGATACACAGTATACATAATGGCTAGCATCGCTTCCCCAATATGCTGATTCATAGTATATAAGTACGCTGCCGGTAAAGGCTTAACACGATTTTCCTTGATAGCCGGCAGATTTTGAAAGGCCGGATTTTTTAAATATCGATCCGCCAAATTCTTGTCCATTCCCTTATAGGATGGAATAAAAATGTAGTCTGGATTCATGGCTAATACCCGCTCCTCCCCAAAGGGTATGTGCGGCGGTAAGCCAATCCGATTCGGTGCATTATAGATACTCATATAGTGACACATATCATCAAAAAGGCTTCCTGTTCCCGTATATCCGTCCATAGATGATACAAAGAGAACCGTCTTGCGCTGCTCAATTGGAATAGATTCTGCTAGGTGCTTTATTTCATCTATTTCACGATGAATCTTCCGAATGTAAAAGCTACCCTTTTCATCTTCGCCGATAATATGAGCAATATCCATCACATTCTGAATCACTCCGTCCACCGTAGAAGGGGTAGGTACCACAACAGTGGCTATACCCATGTGCCGTAAGCCATAGATAACATCAGCCGATATATAATCTGGCGCTATAACGAGATCCGGTTTCAAGGCTATGATTTTCTCCAAAGGATACGAACTCAACACTGGTTTTACCAGCTTTGCGCGCTTTGCCTCTAGCGAATATTCCTCATAGGTAGACAATTTATTAATGCCTGCTAAACGTTCTGGTTCTATAAGTCCTAATAAAATTGTGTCGAACGCAGAAGACAATGATAAAATCCGTTTTGGATGCTCTGGAACAGCAACTTGAACGCCATCGTGACTTTCAACATAACGAGTATATGGCGTTACATTTGCCTCCGATTGAGGTCCACAACCCGCTATACATACACAAAGGAGTATCATCAAACATATGAAAAATCCAATTTTCTTGTTCATGATGATACTCCTTGTATAGTTCTAATTAGTGATTACATAAAGACTAGAATTTTTGAGTATAGCTGAGTTGGTAATTAAATGGTTCATCCCAGTATTCCCAGTCTCCGTTTGAAATAACATTATGACGGTTTAACAAGTTACGTGCATCTAGCCGCAAGGATGAGTTTTCATTGAACTGATAGCCTACGTATGCATTCCAAGCTATAAGATTTGGGTTTGTACCGCCATCGCGGTTCTTCATCCGTTTTGTGACAAAGTTGATGCTAGTACCTGCAGTCCAGGTTGAGCTATTGTAATGGATACCCCCTGTAAATTGCAATTTAGGGTTAGCTTGTTTCCAATAGATCTTATCGATTTCTCGTTGTTTTGGATTAGAATACGATGCACCCACAGTCATTTTTAAGTGATCTGTTAATTTACGACCATATTGAGCTTCGATACCGACATTTCTATAACGACCACCATTTACGCGAATCGTGTTTTTACCATTGCTATCCGGTTTCCAAGAGAAGAAGTTTTTAAAGTCCATATAGAAGAGCGCTACTTTCCAGCTATCTTTGTTAGTAATGTGTTTATAGCCTAATTCGTAATTCCAACCTTCTTCAGGTTTCAAATTACGTCCACTAACAGAGGCATAGCCTTTATTAATTTTCTTGAAAGTATCGCTTAAGTTCGGCATTCTAAAGGCTTTACCAACATTTATGTACATGGATGATTCCTTGTTAATACGATGTTGTAATTGGAATTGAGGAATTAATACGCGTTGATTTTTCACAGGGTCTTTAATATCCGAATAACGCAAGCCTAAAATACTAGTCCATTTAGGATTGATTTGATAGGAGTATGTACCATAAATGGCATAACTATTGCGATGTGGATTTCCATAGTATGGACCAGATGTAGTGCGATATGTTTCTCGTTTACCAAGTACACCTGCAATGAAATAGTCCTTGCCACCGCGGAAGTCCCATTCATGTTGCACATCGAAACCATATTGTCGAGCAATATAGTTGTTATCACTCAACGTATATGTCTTTTTACTATGTATGCGACTTTTACCATACAAATCTCTATCATTGTAGAAGATTGTACCTGTAGTATTGCCATCTTTATAAACTAAAGACGCATTATTTTTAGTATCTTTATAAGCATATGTTGTAGAGTGAAGCTTTTGCTTAATAGGATTCGTTTCCGTACTCAACTGTCCAAAGGAAGAATTACCTTCAAAACGGCTAAAGTTCAAAGTCAACTTATCATTTAATTTACCGCTCATAAATACACCTAAGGAATTCCCTTTGTTACGAGCTGTATAATATTCATAGCCTCTAGCATAAGCACCGATATCGGAGCGGATAGGGGTTTCTGGATCTTGAGCACCAAAGAAGTTACGTTCCACACCAATTAAGAAGCGAGGCGTGCCATAGTTAATTTTATAAGTTTGGCGACCCATATTACCAAAACCTACCGTAGCAGAGCCCCCTTCTTTACTTGGAGTCTTAGTAATTACATTGATAACACCACTCATAGCATCAGCGCCATATAAAGCAGAGGCTGCACCTTTTAATACTTCAATGCGTTCAATAGAGCTAGTCGGAATAGAACTAAGGCCGCCCTTGCCATTGAGGTTCATCGGTACCCCATTCATGAGAATCAAGGATCCCCGTTCAAGGCCACGGATATTCACACGGCTATCCATAGCCCCATATTCAAGACCGGATGCACCATAGGAAAAAGACGTAATGCCTGGTACCATATTAACTGCATCAAATGCATTTTTAGCACCGCTATTAGCTAAGTCCTTTTGAGTAATAACATCCATCGCAGCCGGCGTATCTAAATCTAAAAGAGCCATGCGATTTGCTGTTACATTAATAGTATGGATTTCAGATACTCCATTAGTTTCACTCGATGCAGCTGTAGTGGGAGTCTTATCAGCACTTACCTCTGCTGCATATCCATTCACAGACAATCCTATCAATGCTAAACCCACAAGTATAGATATACGATGCTTAATTTGTTGTCTCATACCAAATGCCTCACTTAACACATATATACATTCACACAATTATATAAACTACATATTTGTATTATTACACATTTATTTGGCCCGCACAAAACCCATACCCCTACCGCTACTGCATTCTCGGGGGATTGTATCGTTAATACATATTAAAATTTTTGTGTATAACTTAATTCATAATTGAATGGTGCATCCCAATATTCATAATCGCCATTGGATACTACATTATGACGGTTCAAAAGATTGCGTGCATCGAGGCGTAATGTAGCATCTTTGTTAAAGTGATACCCAACGTAAGCATTCCAAAGAGCAATGTTAGGATTCAAGCCGCCATCACGATTGCGCAAACGTTTGGTAACAAAGCTAAAGGATGTACCAGCTTCCCAGGTTGGGCTTTTATAATGAATGCCGGTTGTAAACTGTAACTTAGGAGCCGCTTGTTTCCAATAGCTTTCATTCATTTCCTTTTGTTTTGGATTAGAATAAGAACCACTTACACTCATTTTGAGTCGATCTGACAAATGTCTACTATACTCAGCTTCAATCCCAACATTGTGGAATTTACCACCGTTTACGCGAACGGTTGGGCGACCATTTACATCAGGTTGCCATTGGAAGAAGTTCTTGAAGTCCATATAGAACACGTCCACCTTCCAGCTATCCTTCTTATTAAGACGTTTATAACCTAATTCATAGTTCCAACCCTCTTCAGGCTTAAGATTTTTACCACTTACTGCTGTGTATTGGCGGTTCACGCTACGGAATGAATCACTCAAGCTAGGCATCGTGTAAGCTTTCCCTATATTTAAGTACATGGAGGAAGCTTTATTGATGGTGTGCAACAATTGGAACTGAGGCGTTAATACATGTTGGTCCTTAATAGGATCACTAATGGCTGTATAACGTAAGCCCAAAATGGCAGTCCATTTGGGATTGATTTCACGAGAATAGCTACTGTACACCGCATAGGTATTACGATGAGGCCGTGTATACACAGGGGCCTGTGTGGCACGATAGGTTTCTTGCTTACCTGTAACACCGGCAATCAAATAATCCTTACCGCCTCTAAAGTCCCATTCATGTTGTACATCTATACCATATTGACGAGCTACATAACTGGTTTCGGTCGGCTTGAACTGTTTAGCACTATGAACACGGCTTTCACCACGCATAGTACGGTCATTATAAAACAATGTTCCCGTCGTATTATCATCCTTATAAATCAAAGATGCATTATTACGGTCATCCTTGTAATGATATGTCGTAGAATGACGAGCCTGTCTCACAGGATTTCTTTCTGTACTAATCAAACCAAAGGAGGAACGGCTTTCAGCGCGAGTATAATTTAAGGTTATCTTATCTGAAAGCTTACCGCTCATGAACACACCTAAGGAATTACCTTTATTGCGCGTAGTGTAGTAATCATAACCCTTGCGGCCTGTATAGTCATACCGCACCGGTGTAGATGGATCTTGAGTCCCCCAGTATTTTCTATCGATACCAACGAGGAATCGATCAGTACCATAAGAAATATCAAATCTCTTGGAGCCTCGATTACCTACAGCTACCGTAGCAGAACCGCCCTCTTTTGACGGCGTTTTTGTAATAATATTTATAACGCCACCTAAAGCTTCTGCGCCATATAAGGTAGAGGCCGCCCCCTTTACAACTTCGATGCGCTCAATGGCACTGGTAGGTATAGAGCCAATTCCGCTCTTACCATTTAAGTTCATAGGTACACCGTTTACAAGAACAAGTGCACCGCGATCGAGACCACGAATATTCGTACGGCTATCCATGCCACCAAAATCTGCGCCAGACGCACTAAAGGAGTTAATGGTTACACCCGGTACATTAGCGACCGCATCAAAAGCCGTCTTAGCACCGCTATTTTGTATATCCTCTTGAGTAATAACAGAAGTCGATACTGGTGTATCTAAATCTAATAACGATGTACGATTAGCGGTAACATTTATGGTAACTTCTTCCTCATTATTGTTCATTGTTACATCTGCAGCATAACTATTAATTGACATAGTAGTTAATGCCATAAGCACTGCTACATAGACTTGTTTATTCATTCGTTTCATCATCCACGCCTCTTTTTTCAATTATTCCATATTATATATAATATTTAATCGTCCATTTGGTAATGTTTGTACCGTGGCGGACACGCCGTAAATATGGCGAATGGTATCCTCTGTCAATACTTCATGAGGGGTACCTGTACACACTACTGAACCGTCTTTTAACGCAATGAGACGATCACAATAGATGGCTGCTAGATTCAAATCGTGAATAGCAGCCACTACGGTTGCATCAAGGCGTTTTACAATCGTCATCAGTTCCAGCTGATACTTAATATCTAGATGGTTTGTCGGCTCGTCTAACACTAGGCATTCTGTGCGTTGTGCCAAGGCACGCGCTAAGATAACGCGCTGCTGCTCACCACCAGATAAGGTATTAAAATTGCGACTTTCAAAATCACTAAGCCCTACTTGAGCTAATGCATGTCGGGCGATTTCATAGTCATCAATTTGATCTCTATCGAGTAGCCCTTTATAAGGGGAACGGCCCATGAGAACCATTTCAAGGACGGAAAAATCAAAGTTAACCGTACTATGCTGTGCCACTACAGCCATTTTTAAGGCTGTATCGCGATGACTTAAGGAACTCATTTCAGTGCCATCAAAGAAAATCTTCCCATGATTAGGCTGAAGCACGCGGTATAAGCATTTCAAGAACGTACTTTTACCACTACCATTAGGACCAATAATGCCAACGAATTCCTTATTTCGTATATCTAGGGAAATATCCTGAAGAATCGTTTTAGAACCAAATGAGACTTGGATATTATCTGTTTGAATATTCATTATTCCCCTCCAAATCCGTAGTTCTTACGCACCAACATGTATACAAAGGTTGGTGCCCCAATGAGAGAAATGAGAATGCCGATTGGCAATTCTGCGTGAGGAATAATACATCGGCACAAGCCATCAGCAATGACGAGGAAAATACTGCCCCCTAATGCGCTGAACGGAATCAAAGTCCAGTGATTCGTTCCGATTGTCATGCGCACGAGGTGAGGAATCAAGAGGCCTACAAAGCCAATCATGCCCGCCGCGTACACTACAAAACCGATGATAAGAGAGCTAATAATCAAATAGACTTGGCGGTACGTATGTAAGTCGCGCCCTAAAGTTATGGCCACCTCATCACCGAAGAGCATCATGTTTAAAATTCTGCTTTGAGACCAGAAAAAGATGATGCTCACGAGGACAACGACGGCAATAAACGGCAACATATCCCATTTAGCGCCCGCAAAACTACCCATCAACCAATATGTAATGGTTTGGATGCCTTCCTTATCGTCCGCTAAATAAACCACAAAACTAGAGAAGGAGCTACATACGGCGCTTAACGCCAAGCCCCCTAAAATCAATTTCACCGAATTTGGTCGGCCACCCAAGTTCGAGATAAACAATACACCGAAGGAAATCGCCATAGCCCCGATAAAGGCCATAACGCCGACGAAGTTCTCACCGAACATAACGCCTACACCAAATAAAATAGCTATCGTAGCACCGAGAGACGCACCGGAGGAAATCCCCAAGATATAAGGATCTGCCAGTGGATTCTTAACGATGGCCTGCATTATAACGCCAGATACGGCAAGACCTGCTCCAATAATAGCGGCCATCAACAACCGCGGCATACGTAGTAACCAAATAATAGTCTGATCAGGACTATTCATAGGATCATCAATAGCCAATGGGCTAGAAAATTGATCTATTACAATATTGAGAATTTGAGAAAGTGAAAACTGTACTGTACCAACAGAAAGTCCCCATAGAATGGCTACTGCTAGCACCCCTATGAGGACAAATCCGCCAGCAGTATATCCAATTCGTTTTAGCATACTGCTCCTTTATTAATGAATTAAATCTGGTACCCCTTCTGGATATAGATTAGGATACAACCCATGCGATACGATGTCGATACCATCTAATAAACGAATACCAGGACTATATACAGCAAGCAATGGCAAGAAATGAACGCGTTTATTGCGCAATGCATTAACACCTTGTAAACCTGGCTGCGTTAATACATAGTTCATAATCACATCCGCTTGACTATATTCGCCGTCAGACACGATCAAGAAAATTACATCCGGATTCTGCTCCACCACGTCCTCCATGCTAATGGATGGCGTTTCCGTGTCGATCACATCGGCGTGCAAGGAAGCCCCTATATTACCAGCTAATGTCTTATGTCCATACAATCGAAAATGCTTGCCTTGCACCTCAATAAACAATGCCTTTGGTGGCTTCTCATGAGCCGTTTGGGCTACCGTGTACGCCACAGATTGTTGCATCTCTTGAATGAGACGCTCTGCTTCCATGTTTCGATTAAAAATACGCCCCAAATCTCGAATATATTTATACTCCATATCCATGGTGAGCGCCGATTGAGCCCCCAAGGAGGACTCTGCAATATATACATTCGCTTGTCTCGCCTGCCAAAATGTAGGTGTTTGTAACATTTTATTTGTGAAAGTAGACTTCCAACCTACCAACAAATCAGGCTTCATCATTAATACGCTTTCCAAATTGGCGTATTTCATATCCTTATATGGAATTTTATCGTACGCTTCACGGTATTCTGGTCGTACGTATTTGCGATCTGGAATCCCCATGCCCGCTACGATACGATCGCCTTCACCAAGAGCAATGATAGTTTCTATGGAGTTTTGCCACATCGCCACCACACGCTCGGGCACCGCCGTATAGGTACTTTCAAAAGGTTCCCCTCGGCGTACAAAGGATTCAATTGTCACTGGTGGCTGCAATTCGATATGTGCTGGTGTAGACTGATGGTCCTCAACAGTTACCTGCTGAGGACCACAACCTACACATATTAATAGACATAGTATTAATACGCTGAATCTAATCATTAGAATTTATATTTCGCCCCAATCATGAAGGAACGTGCTGGCATAGCCGCACTACCACGACCATTGTAAGCACTATAGCTTGTTTCATAAGCGCGGTTAAGAACGTTATTTACCACGATGTACGCAGTTAAATCTTTTGTTACATCATAGTTGAGGTTCCAGTCCACGATGAGGAAACGTCTATGAGTGAATGCATAGTCGCTGTTGCCAGTGTACCAGTTAATCAACAAGCCAGAATATAGACGCTTGTTATCATAGGAAATGTTCAATGCATAGTGGTTTTGCGGACGCAAGCTATTAATAGCCACATTGATATCATCGCTATTGCTATAACCCCAGTTTGGATCAAGAATCCAACCACCTTTAGATAACCATTTATCTTTCATATGAGAGTAAGACGCACTCATTGTTACATGTTCATTTAATCTGTGGTCTACTGTAATATTGAAAGATTGTTTGTTTTCTTTTGCATTAACTGCTGTTTTTTCAAACTCGCCGGATCTGCTATTCAAAATTGGCAATGTAGCGATGGCATTTCTCATACGCGTGTAATCATAATGAACTGCTACAGTAGTATTATTACCTTTACCAAATGTATGTAATAGGCCCCATGTGAAAGCATCTCCTCTTTCGTCATCTAACGGTGTATTAAATACGCCATCAGTCGCACTATAGTCGCCTGTTTTAAGCGGTCTTAAGATACGAGTCCAGCCCGCGTACATGCTAGTCTTTTTATTAAATTTAACTTGACCATGCAAGCTAGGAGTCAAGGCGCTTACACTACCTTTACCTTGGGAGTCACCGCTGCCATTACCTTGAATGCTGCTATAGTGTACATAGCGCAATGCTGGTGTTAATTCCACATTGTTACCAATGTAGATTTTATCTTGCAAATAAGCATATAAAGTATTGCGACGAATATCAGAAGACACTACATCACCATTACGTTTAATAGAACGGGAGTTCAAATTAGAGCGACTATAGTCGATATTAGCAATGATATCATGCTTATCAAGTTGGCGAGTCCATTGAAGTTCTACACCTGTTTTGTTTTCTTTATACCATCTATTTGGGCTACCTGCCATACCACCTGTGTCAGAAATCCATTGACGCAATGCATCACGACGATCAGGGAATGGTGCCAAATTGGAATCAACCCATGCATTAAATTGCTCAACAGTTGCGCCATTAGGGAATGCCGCCGCATAGGCAGCACGTGCAGTCTCACTACCAAGCTTAGACCATGTATATGTATCGCGACCTTCATATCGATGATCTAAACGATACAATCTAGCAAAGCTTTCCATTTGGCCTTGGCGATCGAAAGTAAACTTTAAATCTGTATCCAAGTTTTTAAACTTACTATAAGAGCCATAGTTACCATCTAAAGCGAATAAATTGTGGTAACCAGGGTTTCTGGAGTCACCATACAACTTAGGTGCATAGCCTTGTGGATTTTTATCTGGATTTACATATTTAGGATCTGTTTTCAGCTTGTAATTAGCATCATATTGGCCAACTTCAGCATTGAAAATAATACGACGCCAATCATCTGCATTCCAGTATTTACGACTAGGCGTAGAAATTGGATAGCCATCACGACCTTTTTTGAAGTTCATAGAAAACTGTAAGCTTTGTTTCTTATTGAACTCATGGTCAATACGCGCATTAAAGCCTTCTTCTTTCCACTTAGAACCTGTAAGAGTTGCTACTTCACCAGTATCGCCATCTTTGTATTTTGAGTCTTGAGACATAGTGCGAGTAGCTGTTACAAAGTAACCAGTAGACGCATTCTTACCTGCCGCACCTTGTACAGTCAAATTATAGCTATGCTTATTCCAGCTGCCTGTAGCCAAATCAACGGAACCGCTGAAATTGCCTTTACCACGGCGTGTAATGATGTTGATTACACCACCTGTAGCATCAGAACCGTATTGAGAAGCACCAGGGCCTTTGATAACTTCGATTTTATCAATAGCATCCATATTGGTTACTTCATCGATATTTACACCTGTAGATTTAGAACCTCTTTCAGAACTATCACCTAAACGACCAGATGTAATATTGTCTACACGACGACCATCCACCAAAACTACAACGCGGGAGTCACCATTGATGGATACACCATTATTGTAGAATTGGTAGCCATACTCACCACCACGGTAACCAGGATTTTGGAATGTAACACCTGGAACGCGTTTAATCGCTTCAGTTACATCGCGATAATGACGTTTTTCAATCTCTTCACGAGTGATAACCTTTACATCACCACCAGTACGGTAATAAGATTGCTCAGTAATGGTATTACCATACTCATCCTTAGCCGCATCGGCTTTCACCGAAACATTATGAACCTCATAACCCTTGAAGTTCTCATCATACGCATATACTTGATACGTACCTAACGCTAACGTTGCTGCAATAGCAGCAGATAAAATACGACGACTCGTCATAAACCCTCCACACACAATAAATACACAATAAAAATAATATTAAAACTAATCCTCTAACAAATGCGTTTCTTGTATTTTCTGAATTACAACTACACACAAACATAATTCATACATTATCAGCTATAGAAGATTAATTATAACCATAATCTACATTAACCACAATCGTAACTGGCTCACCTGTTGTATTCTCTATACCTCCAGAGCTCTCTACGAGGCTAGCAGCAGCATTATCGAGAATGCTAGAGCCACTACTACCGATCATATTCGCACCAGCAAAGTTGCCATCGGCATCAAAAGTGATTTCAAAGGAAACTCGTCCACTGAGTCCACGGCGCACCGCCTGTTGCGGCATCACTTTATTACTCTCAACGCGAGCGATATAACCTGAACTATCGTAAGAGCCCCCACGACGTTCTACATCGCCGGGACCTGGGTCACCACCTTTAGATCCATTACCTTCTTCACTAAGCCCACCATTGCCAGCATTACCACCACCAGGGCCTGGTACATTGCCACTTCCTGGATTACCAACAGGATTATCAGTATTACCATTCAAATTGACTGATGCCGTCTCATTGCCACCTAAGTAAGGATTCAGATTTTTTAAGCCTTCTGTCGGCTTTCCCGATAAATCAGGCAACACACTACCTGCTTTACCGCCCCCTGCGACGGGTTTGTCGTCAGGGTGAATCTTTAGTTTCTCAGGATTCCTCTTTTCTTGAGGAGGTTCTTGCTGCCCCATATCGAGGTTGATAACCAAGTCTTTTTTTTGTGTTTCTGGAGGTTTTATATGACCAAACCAATCACCTACAACACCCCAATATACAAGATTTAATACCAATGCAGCTACGAAAGGAATTCCATATCGTTTGTCTACCATAGAATCACTTCCGTTCTGTAGCTACGCTAACAAACCGAGCACCACTAATTTTAAGATTATCTAAAATATTGATAACGTCCTTATATGCAATATCCTCAGAGGCACGTACAATAAATGCCTGTTGAGGTTCTTTTGCAACAATCCCTTGAATTTCATTACCCAATTGATCAGGGGCAATCTCACGTTCATTCAAATACATTTTATGTGTAGCTGTTAATGAAATCGTGATAGGCTCAATCGTCTTCGCAGAGGAAGAGGAGGCCTTTGGTAAGTTAAGAGGAATTTGTTCCTCTGTATTCATGTATAGCGTACTCATCATGAAAAATACGAGCAAGAAGAAAACGATATCAATCATAGGTATAATCATGATGGTAGGTTCTTTTTGTATGCCTACTGAACTACGTTTCATCGTTGACTCCTAATATATAAATCCATAATAGAACCTAATTTTTGCTCTAACTTTGCAATATCAGAATTTACTTTATCTGTACACCAACTATGGATAGCTAATGCTACGATAGCTACTGAAAGCCCCGTTGCAGTGGCAACCAACGCTTCGGATACGCCGCCTGTGATAACAGTAGGCGCACCAATATCGCCTCCAACGGCTGCGAAGGATCGAATCATACCAACAACAGTCCCCAAAAGTCCAAGTAATGGAGCCATTGTTACCATCATGCTAAGCCAGTTAAGACCGCGTTTTAAACGTTCATCCATGTAACCTACCACATCATGTAAACGGTTCTCTAAACCTTCCGCACTATATACAGACTCCACGATAGGAGATACGAATCTACTCAATGCGTCATCACTATTTTTTATAGAATTTTCTAGAGTAGACCAATTATTACTATTACGACCTGCATCAATGCTATCGGACAACTGTTGTAACTCATGATTGATGTTTCTGTACGTACGAATACGTTCAAATAAAATAGTACATGCTGCTAACATGAATAGTACAAGTGGATACATAACGAAACCACCTGCATTAAATAGGTGAATTGTATACTCCATCATAGCCTCCATATAATGTATAAAATTACGTATTATTTAACAAAAAAATGGTCATCTATATTATTAGATTAACCACCAACATTGACATTATCCTATAAAGCATGTATAAGTACAATAACCCTATACCCCCTACCGTTATGGTATTTCTATAGGATTCCATTCTAAGCACATATTTCATCCACCTTAAATATACATCTATCCACCATATATAGACAACACTAAGTTATCGCATAAATAATTCATAAATATTACAAGAAATATAATAAAACCTTCTATAGCAACTATGTTTAACAAGATAATTTCTTATATTTCATGGTATAAACCCATTACAATTCACTTTCCATTCTCAAAAGATTCTCTGTATTTTTATGAATCTATTATTGCTTTATGAATATAATTTATTTACACATGAATAATAATTATACTTATGATCAACAATATCTTTACAGTCTATTTCTTACTCGTATATCCCTCAATACATCTTATAAACTTATTAACATATAAACTTATACTCAAACTATAAAAATTACAATCCATATAAAAAGAGGACTAAGCCTTCATGGGCTCAGTCCTCTGATTATTCTGATTATAATAACATAAATCCTTAAAGCAAATTATATGCCATTTATAACTCTCATTTATTTTTTAGCTTTATCAGCTTTTATCTTTTTATTTTCTTTTACCTTTTTAGGTTTTTCTTGTTTAACCTTCACTGGTTTTTTCGCATTAACAGCAGAACCTGCAGGCTTTACAAATGCATTGTTAAGATTTGTTGCCACTTGTAATGCTACATCTGCATTTGGCGTAGAAACAATGGATTGACCAGCTACCGTTACAGTGTCACCACTATAGGATGCAGAACCTGGTGTCACTTGATTGTTATGATACAATCGTGCCAATTTACCAGCCATGTAATAAGCACGCTCTTCGCCTGTGTAGCGGCCACTACCTGCTGGAGTATAGATATTATCACCGTTTACGTACACAGTACCATTCGATACGTTTACATGATTCCCAGAATATGTGTACATACGAGAAATATTATTGTTCACCCGATCGGACAACTTTGGATGGTTATTAGGTGCTACCACTT
Organism: Veillonella parvula; assembly: GCF_018366295.1. Taxonomy (GTDB): domain Bacteria; phylum Bacillota; class Negativicutes; order Veillonellales; family Veillonellaceae; genus Veillonella; species Veillonella parvula_P. The sequence continues at coordinate 2,598 of NZ_JAGZIJ010000012.1, read as the reverse complement.
GTGAAAGCCCTTCGCGGTAGTGTTCCCCCACTTTGTTGCGCAGTACTGCCATAGAACCAGCTGCACCACCCACATTGTATGGAGATTCACTTAAAATCTTAAAGCCTAACTCATCAGCAGCTTTTTCTTGACTCATCGTAAACACTTGATTAGATAAGTAGTTGCCTGCCACATTAGATAAAATAGCCGCGCCTTCACTACCACCAGCGGCTATACCGACTGCTGTAGAAAGACCAATTTGTTTCTTAGCGCCATTAATAATATCTTTATGCTCGCCATGAGAAATTTCATGGGCCATTACATAGGCTAATTGATCATCATCCAGTGTATCTAAAGCACCCTTGTTAATAGACATAACACGACCAAGTGTGGCAAACGCATTAAACTCCTCATCAGGATTCGCATAGACAACGTAGGAACGCTTTACACTAGGTGTAGCCTCTAATGTCTTCATAATTCGATTTACACGCTCTTGAGCTGCACTATCGTTTAAATAACCAGTTTTCTCTTTTGTGCGTGCCAAACTCTCCTGTTGCCCCTCTGCAGAATTATCCATTTTATTTAATGCAGTAGATACGTAAGCCATAGCAATAGCACCACCAGCTAAGGATTGTACCGCAGCAGAAGCAGCATTGACAGAAGCCGTTTGCATCACAGTAGGTGCCATTGTCACTGCCATAGCAATAGATAAAGTAGCCGCTGTAAGTTTCTTATTCATTCTCTCAACCTCTCATAATGATAAATATATCACTCATAATTTACATACTATCTATATAATATAAGTTTAGTGTAAATATAAAATGAATAATGGAACAATCATTCATCTATCATAAGATGTTGCAAACTGTTATAGTTAATTCAAGCATTGTTGACTATTGATCTGTCGTTACTGGTTTAGCTGAAAGTACTATCGCTTCTTTACCATCTTTAGAAACAGCGCCACCATGTGTATAGCCTACTACATCAAAGCCCGCCTCAGCACACTGCTCTGCGATGCTTTCATAATTTTCATTCTTACCACGCGTACATGTAGAAAGATGTACCGCAGTAACACCTTTTTTCTTGAAAGACTCAATCTTCTTGGCTAGATCCCCACCACTATGTGTGAACCCCACCAACTCAATATCCTCATCAGCATAACGCTCAAAAGAATCCGCTTTATTCATAAATGCTTTCAAACAACCGCCACAAGAACAGCGCTGCATTGTCTCCTCATTAACGAGGACCGCAATTTTCTTAGCCATATGACCTCCTATAAATATGATATAAGCCTAAGTATACCATATCCATGAGAAAAATATGTGCTTCAAAGCACGATAATTAATGCTAAAAATATACAAATTAAGCATTGATTTAAATAGTACTAGTTTTATTCAACTCTTATAAAAGAACCAAAAAGGTTGTTTAAGTTGTAAAAGTATTATTTATAACAATAAATAATATAACTTGATTTCTCCTTTTTACAGCCCATTAAAGATAGTTAAATACCTTCAAGCTTGAAACCTGATTACAAGGCTAAAGAATTATCCTCATTATTTCTTTAAGCTACAAAAAACTACTATTAAATCTATATAGTAAAGATAAGAATTTGAATAAGTAATAATTTTAAAATTGAGATTTGAAGGCATATATGCTATCATTGAGGAAAGAAGGATTGGGATGGAGAAACCAAAGTTTGAGTTCTATACGCGACCTAATGGACATAATGAATTCCTTGAATTTTACAATACACTTCCTTATAAAGATCGTAGAAAGTTAATGGCTACTATTGAAATTATAGAGAAAAAAGGAATGATTATAGCATTTCAACTTGAACTTGTAAAAAAGTTAGACTATGAAATTTATGAAATAAGATCTAAGATATCCACTCATATACAACGTGTCTTATACTTTCATAAAGATAGTAATAAATATATCGTAACACATGGATTTACTAAAAAAACACAGAAAACACCCGTAAGAGAAATCCAACACGCAAAAACAATTAAAGCAGAATATGAGGAGGAGCAATATGCCAACAATAAAATTTGACAATTTTCTAAAAGAGCAATTAGAAGATCCAAAATTTAAGGAAGGATATTATGAGGAACAAGCTAGACTAGAAAATGCAGCAACAGTCTTAAAGGCAAGGGAAGCTGCCGGTTTAACACAACGAGATTTAGCGAAAAAATCCGGTATCCCGCAATCTACAATTGCTCGCATAGAAAAAGGTGCAAATACAAGTTTAACAACTATGTGTAAAATTGCATTTGCCTTAGATAAACAAGTAAAGATTAGTTTAATATAAAATAATCCCTATATGCTAATTTAATTTAGCATATAGGGATTTTTATGTATTATATACGCAAAAATATAAGCATAATAGTATCTTCTACTGCCCTGCTTACCAGGGCCCCTGGGAGGATAGGAAGCCATACAAAAAAAGGCACACCCTCAGGTGTGCCTTTAATCAATCAGCAGCTTCCTATCCTCCCAGGCCGTCTCCAGCCAAGTACTTTTGGCGTTTATGAGCTTAACTACTGTGTTCGAGATGGGAACAGGTGGATCCTCATAGCCATCGCCACTGAATCTGTCAGAGTTTGTACTCTGAAAACCACA
>NZ_JAGZIJ010000011.1:0-77062 GCF_018366295.1 Veillonella parvula | reverse complement strand
ACCAAATGTTGCAAGAACGAGAGGCTTTACAAAGTGAATTAGAGTCTGCTCTTGAAGATTGGGCTACTCAAGTATTGATAAGCCATTGTATGGATAAGGCTCAACAATCATATGAACAAGAAAAACAACCTCATATGTTAGAACTTGCATCCTCTTATGTTGAAAGACTAACTGGTGAGAGGTATACACTTGATATTCTAGGTATCAATAAAGGGGTAGCACTTATCAACAACAATGGGGAACGACTAGAACTTAAATTCTGGTCTAGTGGTCTAGCTGACCAAGTATACTTGGCATTGCGTCTTGCCCTAGCCAAGGTATTCTCTTATCAAGTAGAATCCTTGCCGATTATTTTGGATGATATTTTGGTGCGCTTTGACGAAAACCGTCAACGTAGTGCCTTGGAATTGTTGGCCGAGCTTGGGAAGAATCAACAGATTTGGCTTTTTACCTGTCAACGCTCTGTATATGATATGGCTCAATCTATTATGGGCATCGATTGCCATAGACTAAGTCGTAGTTAAATGAATTTCGGACTTGAATTAAAGACTCAGTCAAATTAAAGTAGTGGTTATATTACAGTACTAGTAAATTTAACGACATACTTGAATTAAAGTCTTAGTTAAATCAAAGTGGTAATGAAATAATAATCCCTGTGGAGGCACATGCTTTCACAGGGATTATTAGGGATTATTAAAGAATAAATAATGTAAGTGATTGTAACCAAAGTAACTGTTTTGGTTGCCATAGTGTGTTAGTATACATTTAGAACGAAAGGGGTTGAGTACTTGAACACAGCATATTTGGACATGATCCAAGGGAAGAACCCGGGTGTAACGCCTGTGTGGTATATGCGTCAAGCTGGCCGTAGCCAAGCGGAATATCGCAAAATCAAAGAAAAATATACATTATTTGAAATTACAAAAGAACCTGAGCTATGTGCTCGCGTTACGGAATTACCTGTTAAGGAATACGGTGTCGATGCGGCTATTCTCTACAAAGATATTATGAGCCCCATGGTGGCTATGAATGTAAATGTAGAGCTCAAGGCTGGTGTGGGGCCTGTATTTAGCACGCCTATCCGCTCTATGGCTGATGTGGATAAATTAGAAACCTTTGATCCTACAAAGGTAGATTATATTGCGAAAACGATTACATTATTGACTTCTGGTATGCTCGACGTGCCTCTCATTGGTTTCTGCGGGGCACCGTTTACCATAGCGTCCTACCTTATCGAAGGGGGACCAACGAAAAACTACAATAAGACTCGTGGCATGCTCATCGGTGCTCCAGATATGTGGAATGCATTGATGACAAAACTGGCGGACATGTCCATTGCGTACTTATCCATGCAAGCCGAAGCGGGTGCTAATGCACTTCAAATCTTTGACTCTTGGGTAGGTGCTGTTAATGCAGACCAGTATAAACAAGGGATTTACCCTCATATGGAGCGGATCATAAAGACTGTGAAAGCTAAATATCCTCATTTGCCAATGGCCATGAATGGTGTTGGTACGGATCATTTGGTGTCTATTTGGTCTCACTTGCCTTTAGATGTCATTGCCCTTGATTGGCGTAGTTCCATCGTTATGGCAAACGAGCGCGGCGTAACACAAACGGTACAAGGTAACTTAGATCCGGCGTATTTGTTCGGAGACGAAAAAACATTGGCCCGCGAAGTGGATCGCATCTTGCTCGACGGCGTTCGCTATGGGCGCCATATCTTTAATTTAGGTCATGGCGTATTCCCAGAGGCAGATCCTCAAAAACTCCATTGGCTAACGGACTATGTGCATGAACGTAGTCGTGAGATTTGGACTCAAGAGAGGTAAATTAGTGAAAGTAGAAAAAAAAGGATTATTATTCTTGTCTTATGGTAGCCCTTCAAGTAAGGATGATTTAGTACCCTATATGACGAGCATTCGTCGTGGCCGTGTACCAACGGAAGCAGAGCTTACAAATCTCACTAAGCGTTATGATACAATCGGTCAATGGGAAAATATTGAGCTTCAAACTATGGCAGAGTGCCAATATAAAGCACTGCTTACTCTGTTGCCAACTATGCCTTCCGCTATTGGTTTTTTACACATGAAACCATCCATTGCAGATGCGGTTGACTGCTTAGTCCAGCAAGGAGTGGAGCATATTATCGCTATTGTAACAGCTCCATTCTTCACCGCTCTCGGTACTGGAGCTTATGAAAAACAAGTGCAAGCAGCCATTTCAAACCATGATAATGTGACATTTGACTTTATCCGTTCATGGTGGGATCAACCAACTTTTAAGGAATACTGGGTAAAAGCACTTTCAAAGTGTGTGCATAATGCTAAAGATGTATTCGTTATTTTTAGTGCGCACAGTATACCTCTTATCAATAATCATGATGGCGATTCGTATGCGTTAGCTTTAGAGGAAAGCGCTAAAGAGATTGCTGAATATTGTAAATTACCGAACTGGACTGTGGCATGGCAAAGTGCGGCTCCTCATGGCCAATGGTTGGAACCTACCGTAGAGGATGCAATCAATGAAGCTTTACAAACTGGTGCTACTCGCATTGCTTTTGTACCATTTGGATTTGTAAGCAATCACGTTGAGGTACTGTACGATAATGATGTGGAGTGTAAAGAACTCGTTGAAGCAAAGGGCGCAACATATATGCGTGCACCCATGCCAAATTGTAATGAAACATTTTTACAAGCAATGGCGAGTGCAATAATAGAAAGGATTCATTCGTGAACGTAACAATTGTGGGCGGTGGCTTAACAGGGCTAACAGCGGCTTATTATTTAGGCCATGCAAAGCCGGAATGGACCATTACTCTTTTCGAACAAGCACCACGATTTGGTGGGAAAATACAAACGCAACGTGTGGATGACTTCGTAGTGGAACTCGGTCCTGACTCCTATTTGGGGCGTAAAACAGAAATGACAGATCTCGTGCATGATCTTGGACTAGGTGATACCCTCGTGTCTAATGAAACAGGTCAAGCCTTTGTATATGATAAGGGCTCTATCCACCCAATTCCGGGCGGCTCCATCATGGGCATTCCTACGGAAATGATGCCCTTTGTGAAAGCAACGCTCATTTCCTGGCCTGGTAAATTGCGTGCTGGCCTAGATTATTTTAAGAAACCATACCAACTCGATGAAAATGGGGATGTATCCATTGGTCATTTCTTCAAATACCACTTAGGACAAGAAATGATGGATAAACTCATCGAGCCCCTATTAGCTGGCATCTATGGTGGCGATATTTATAAAATTAGCCTATTGTCGACATTCCCTCATTTTATTCAAGTAGAACAAAAATATGGAAACATGGTAAAAGGTATGATGGCTGCTAAGATGAGTCACTCCAAAGCAGGTGTCTCTAAAGCAGCTAAAGATGCTGTAGCAGAAGGCGATGTGCCTCGTGCTGGTAAAGGTACTATGACAGACCGTCAATTTGAAAGCCACGAAGCAAAGTCTAGTCAAGCTAATTTTGCTAGTAATAGTGCAAGCAGTTCTAACCATATAACAAAGACTAGTTCAAATCATCAGTCTGCTAAGGCGCAAACGGATATGGAAAGTCGGAAGGGAACAGCGGCTCAATCCGGCATGTTTCGTCAATTGACAGGCGGCCTTGAAAGCGTGATTACCGCTATTGTTGAGGCTATGCCTAGTAATGTACACTTGCATACAGGTACACTAGTTTCGGATATTCGATATGTTGAAGGCATGTACGCAATCGATGTGGCCAATCAGTATAACAATTCTTGTGGTTGTCAATCTATGGCAGATCATGTGATTATCAGTACGCCGCCGGCAACGTATACACAATGGTTTAAGGATGATCAGGGTTTTGACTTCTTGCGTTCTATGGAGCAATCTAGCTGTGCCATTGCTATTATGTCTTTTGATAAAAGCACCTTTGATGGTGATCTCAAGGGATCGGGTTTGCTCATTACTAGAAACACAGATACGCCTCTTACAGCATGTACTATTCTTAATCAAAAATGGCCTCAAACAACGCCAGATGATAAGGTGGTATTGCGCGTCTTTATCGGTAAGCCTGGCAATGACGTGGTAGAACGACTCAGCGAAGAGGAACTTTCAGAATTGGCAGTCAAAGAAATTCAACATATCATGGGTTTCTCTGTCAAACCAGAGTGGGTGCGCATCAATCGCCTCATTCACTGTATGCCTCAATATAATGTAGGCCATCGCGCAGGCATTAAAGCTGTTCGTGAACATGTGGCAGAGCATTATCCCAATTTACACCTCATTGGTACGCCCTTTGATGGCATTGGAATCCCTGATGGTGTAAAACAAGCAAAAGAACTGGTAGAAAAACTTGTGAATGACAAGTAAAATAGTGACTTGCTTAAAAGAGTTAGTATAGTATTAAGAGCTATAGGATTATCCTCAGCATAAAAGTAGAAGTTTAGTCTTAACTAAAGAATGTACTAATAAAAAATCTCAATAGAAACTAAATTGAAAAGACTCTATATGCTATAATAGTAAGTGGAGTCTTTTGATTTCCTTAGTTATATAGATACATTATTATTTTGATATAATCACCGTAGATAGGAGTGATCATAATGGGAAAAGCAATCCCTACAGTAGAAGGTTGGCATAGCCAACACATGGTATTCGCCATGGATTTCAGCGCATGGAACTGCTTCACAGAGGATGAAAAAGCAGCAGCGCGCAATGAATTAAAAGCATTCTTAGCAGACCTTGAAGCTAAACATCAAGCTAAAGAAGGAAGTTATGCATTCTATGATTGTAATGGAGCAAAAGGGGACTTAATCCTATGGATTCTTGGTCCATCCCTTGAATACTTGGCGCAAGTAGAACGCAAATTCCGCCGCCTTGCCATTGCAAGCGTATTAGTACAAACATACTCTTATACATCTGTAACAGAAGTAAGCACCTATGTTAAGGCTAAACTTGATACAGAGGAAGTTAACCAAAAACTATATCCTCACGTACCTCGCGATAAATATATCTGTTTCTATAATATGAGTAAAAAACGCGAAGGTGATGATAATTGGTTCATGCTACCACCGCAAGAACGCGGAGCCTTGATGAAGTCTCACGGTGAACTTGGTAAAACATACTTGGACGTTTTATCTGAATTCACCACAGGTGGCTGTGGCTTAGATGACTGGGAATGGGGTATTACCATCTTCAGTAACGACGACATCCAATTCAAAAAAATCGTATATGATATGCGCTTTGAAGTAGCCAGTGCAAAATACGGCATCTTCAGCGACTTCTACGTTGGTACCATCATCGACGACGCACTACTAGAAGAAATCTTTGGATAATAAAAGAGCCTGCAATGCAGGCTCTTCTTTATTATTGTCTTTAGACTGGTTCGCGACATAGTCGCGAATCATAAAACCACCCGCTATGCGGGTGCGGCAACGAAAGTTATACAAAAAATCACCTTGCTTAAGTATAATGTAGGTGTTCAAGCCGCATTATATGCAAAAGAAAGGTGATTTTATATGGCAACAAAGACACAGAGTCTTGCGCACACAAAATGGTTATGCAAATACCACATAGTATTTACACCTAAGTATAGACGTAAAGATATATAATCAATATAGAAATAGTTTACGTGAAATACTGAGGCGTTTATGTGAATATAAGGGCGTCAAGATTATAGAGGGGGAGTTCATGGCAGATCATGTGCATATGTTAGTATTAATCCCTCCTAAAATAGCAGTTTCATCTTTTATGGGATATTTAAAAGGTAAAAGTGCACTTATGATGTTCGATAAACACGCAAACTTAAAGTATAAATTTGGAAATAGACACTTTTGGTCTGAGGGATATTATGTTAGTACAGTAGGTCTGAATGAGGCAACAGTAAGAAAATATATATGTGAGCAAGAGTTACAAGACCAAATGAAGGATAAGTTGAGTGTAAAAGAATATGAGGACCCTTTTAAGGGTAGCAAGTAATACATATCCCCTTTGAGGGGAAGGTTACGAGTCAATGGCTATGCGGCTTGAACGTAGTGAAAGCCAGCGCCTTTAGACGCTGGTCTAGTACTACGGGCTTATAGCCCGTGAGCAAACCACCCGTTTTACGGGTGGTTCTGATTATTTAATTCATATATATCGATAAATAACTGCTTATTGTATCGTATATTTGTTCAATTTATAATGTTGTTAAGGTAGTCGGCGAGGTTGGGCCTCTCTTCGTTATAGAAGGGGGTGAGCTTATGAGTGACTTTGAACTTATTACAGTTATTACTGGAATCTTGACGCTAGTCATTTCCTTTGGAGCACTTATAGCGCTTATTTGCCTCACAAAAAGCAAATAGCCCTCCGTTACCAAGTGTAATTAGATAAACAGAAAGGCCATTTCCTAGATAATTAGTTTTTGAGATGCGCCTGACGTTCCTACTCGTCTGACTATCTATTTATATTATAGAGATAAAGGTATATATCGTCAAATTAGAATGAATGGACTGCTAAAAGAGAACCCCGCATCTATCCGACTTACGAGGTCAAGGCCCTAGGCCGCAGACCTGATAAGTATGGAGGAGAGATGCGGGGTTTCTTTTATCACTTAGTTAAGAAAAGTGAATTATATTTTGTTGTACCGTTGAGTGAACGTAAATTTTCTGTTTCCCAGAAAATTATACATTCATATTTGCGCTTTTACGCACATAGAACCAGTAGCATACTGCTACAGTTACGATGTTGAAGGCTAATAGTACAGCAAAGGCTGGATGGATATTACCAAATGTGGAATATACAAAGCCGAAGATTTTAGGTGTAATAAAGGCACCGTATGCAGCTACGGCAGCTACGAAGCCAGTGATTAAAGAGGATAATAGCGGATTGCCAAATACGTGTGGAATCATACGGAATGTTGCACCTGTTGCGAAACCACAGCTTACGAAGGTCAACACGGACATAGCAAAGAAGAATGGGAAGTTGTGCATATCTACGCCAACTGCAATTAGCGCTGTTGTTACACATAGACCGAGAAGGCTTACAAAGGTAACTTTTGTACCGCTGTTAATTTTGTCTGCTAACCAACCACCTACAGGACGAAGTGCACCTGATACAAGTGGACCTACGAATGCGATAGAAGCAAATGGTACTTCTGGGAATTCTTTACCTACTAATAGACCAAGTGCTGCTGCATAACCAGAGAAAGCACCGAAGGAACATGTATAAAGTAATGTAAGAGCCCAAGTGTGTTTGTTACCAAAGATTTGTACTAGATTTTTAGGATTTGGTTTTTCTAGAGGTAAGTTATCCATGAAACGTGTCATCAATGCAAGGATAACTACAAGAGGTACAACCCACATGAAAGCAGCATTAGCTAGATATACTGCGTTGCCCTTAATAATTGCTGGCGTTACGCCAAATACACTACCTAAAGCGGCAGATCCCATAGCAAATGGAGCTAGGAAGTAGATTACAGAAATACCAAGATTACCAACGCCGCCGTTGATACCAAGAGCAGTACCTTTTTCGGATTTAGGGAAGAAGTTGCCAATGTACGCCATGGAGGACGAGAAGTTGCCGCCCGCTAAACCGATAAGGGCAGTCAAAATCATGAATGTCGTATAAGAAGTTGTTGTATCTTGAACGGCAAAGCCGAGCCATACAACAGGAACTAATAAAATAAGTGTGGAAATAAATGTCCAGTTTTTACCACCGATTAAGGCTGGCATGTAGGTATATACAAAACGTAATGTAGCACCTACAAGGCCTGGCAATGCAGCTAAGGTAAATAATTGATCGGTTGTGAAATTAAAGCCTGCGCCGTTGAGTTGCGCTGCAATGGTTGCCCATAAATACCATACACAGAATGAAAGGGTTAATGCAATTGTGGATATAACCAAGTTTTGTTTAGCAATTTTTTTACCAAACTTTTCCCAAAATTCCGGATTCTCCGGTTGCCAATTAGCCACGATTTCGCTGCGGCTTGCACCTACTTGAGGCATTTTTAGTTCGTTCATTTTGAACTTCTCCTTACTGTAACAACTATACACGTAGACAAGAAAAATATATAAGATTATATATAATATATATATATATATAAATAGTAAAATCTAAAGAATTTCCATAGAAAGCATTCGATTTACTTACAAAACTGCGTTATAATTATTGTAGCATTAATATTTTTCAATGTCTTACATCACAGATATATTATATAGTGTAATTTTTTTTGTGAATGTGATGTAAAACACACATATTCTGAAATTAATAAGTTATAATAATCATATATATACGAAAAAGTATATAGTATAGGTACTTTTACTATAAATAGATTAGTATAACTAATGGATTTTGTTATAAAAGTACTGTGGAGTGATAATGGTATGGATCAAAAATTAATTAACCAATTGCTTGCTTTGCCGGGTGAGGAACTACATCTTAAAAAAGGTGATTTTCTCTTCCGTGAGGGGGACAAGGCAGAATACTTTTACGTAGTAGTAAAAGGTAGAATGAGCATTAAGAAGTTCGAAGCTAGCGGACACATTTTTGCGTTGCGTTTAGTAGGGCCGAATAATGTAATTGGTGAGGTTCCGTTGTATGAGGAGAACACTAGAACATATGTGTTCAACGCCATTGCTCGGGAGGATTGCTCTGTTTATTGTATACGCTATGATGTGTTGGAAGGGGCTATTGCAAAAGACCATTCATTGGCTATTGCAATGATGAAAATCTACACTTTGCATATGCGTCGTCAACAGGCAAAATACCGGGACTTGCTACTTTACGGCAAGAAGGGAGCATTCTATTCTACCTTGTTGCGCTTAGCCAATAGTTATGGTGTAAAGCGCGAGGATGGTATCTTTATTGATATTGCCCTAACAAATCAAGAATTGGCTGAGTTTGCTGCCACATCAAGAGAAAGTTTAAATCGCATGTTAAGTGAGTTACGTAAGTTAGGCTATGTAGCCTATGACAAACACCATCTAGTAATCTGTGATTTTGACGCTTTAATCGGATTACTTGATTTAGAGGTTGATAGTATTGACCCTAATATTAGTAATATCGAATAACAGGATTTTCTCCCTTGTGTTAGCACATCTAGCACAAGGGATTTTTTTGTAGTTTTGAAGGAGGACACGAGATGAGCTTGTTGTCTCAAAAGTTTAAGTTTCTTCGCAAGAAGGAAGTATCTCCAAACGGCCATCAAATCACAGAAGATGGAGGTCGTGAATGGGAAAATTATTATCGTGACCGTTGGTCTTACGATAAAGTTGTCCGCACAACGCATGGCGTAAACTGTACTGGTTCTTGTAGCTGGAATATTTATGTTAAAAACGGTGTTGTAGCCTGGGAAAATCAAGCAATTGACTACCCTGAAACACCAGATGATATGCCAGATTATGAACCACGTGGGTGCCCTCGTGGTGCAACATTCTCTTGGTATCTTTATAGCCCTTTGCGCGTAAAATATCCTTATGTACGTGGCGAATTGGTCGAGCTTTGGAGAGAAGCGAAGAAGCATGCTAAGAATCCAATCGAAGCTTGGAAATCTATCGTAGAAGATCCTGAAAAAGCGAAAAAATATAAGTCAGCCCGTGGTATGGGTGGCTTTGTGCGCTCCACATGGGATGAAGCAACAGAAATTACTGCAGCATCCTTACTATATACAGCAAAAACATATGGCCCTGACCGCAACGCAGGCTTCTCTGTAATTCCTGCGATGTCCATGTTGTCCTATGCAGCAGGGGCTCGTTTCCTTAACTTGATGGGTGGCACACCATTGTCCTTCTATGACTGGTATGCCGATTTGCCACCTTCCAGCCCTCAAGTTTGGGGTGAACAAACTGATACACCTGAATCTGGTGACTGGTATAATGCTGGTTACATCATGACGTGGGGTTCTAACGTACCTTTGACCCGTACGCCAGATGCTCACTTCTTGACAGAGGTTCGTTATAAAGGTACTAAAGTAGTATCCGTGTCTCCTGACTATGCGGAATCTACAACTTCTTCCGATGCATGGCTCAATGTAAAAGCTGGTACCGATGCGGCTCTTGCAATGGCAATGGGTCACGTTATCCTAAAAGAATATTACATCGACAAAGAAACTCCATACTTTAAAGAGTATGCAAAAGAGTTCACAGATATGCCATTCCTTGTACGCGTTGAAGATATCAACGGCACAGTTCAACCAGGCCGTTTCTTGAATGCCAAGGATTTAGGTCGCCAAGAGGAAGGCGCTGACTTCCAAATGGTATTGATTGATGAATTAACAAATGAAATCGTTGTACCTAATGGTACAATGGGTGAACGTCACACGAACCCACAAAAATGGAATTTACGACTTGAAAATCGCGACACAGGAGCTAAAATTGATCCTCGCTTATCCGTGTTTGATCAACGGGAAGATGTGACGATTGTTAAATTGCCGTACTTTGGTGATGAAGAGCACGAAGGTGTTATTGAACGTGCTATTCCTACTATTACGGTACAAACTGCAGATGGTCCTGTGAAAGTAACTACAGTGTATGACCTCATTCTTGCTAACTACGGTATTGACCGTGGTATCGGTGGTGAAGTGGCTACAAGCTATACTGATGACACTCCATACACACCTACATGGCAAGAAAAAATCACTGGCGTAAAAGCGGACATTGCTATTGCTACAGCACGTGAATTTGCAGATAATGCTGAAAAAACGAAAGGTCGTTCCATGATTATCATGGGCGGTGGTATCAACCACTGGTACCATGCCGATGTTATTTACCGCACTATTTTGAACCTTATCATGTTCTGTGGTACAGAAGGCGTTAACGGTGGTGGTTGGGCCCACTACGTAGGTCAAGAAAAACTTCGTCCTGTTGAAGGTTGGGGTGGTATCATGACTGCCAATGACTGGAGTAAGGCTCCTCGTTTGCAAAATGGTACATCTTGGTTCTACTTTGCTACAGAGCAATATCGTTCTGACTGCATCGATTTGGCAGACCGCGTATCTAAATTGGCTAAACCTCGCTATCGTCATCCTGGGGATTACAATGTATTAGCAGCTCGTTTAGGCTGGTTGCCATCTTATCCTACTTTCAATAAAGGTAGCCAAGAATTGATTAATGATGCTCGCGCAGCCGGTGCTAGTACAGAAGCGGAAATCAACCAATATGTAGCACAAGCCTTGAAAAATAAAGATTTACAATTCTGCGTAGAGGATCCTGCAGCTAAAGAAAACCACCCTCGCAACTTGTTTGTATGGCGTGCGAACCTTATTGGCTCCTCTTCTAAAGGTCATGAGTACTTCTTGAAACATTTATTAGGCACAAAAAATGCCGTATTGGAAGATGATGATGCTCCTACGCGTCCAGAAGAAATTAAATGGCGCGAAGCAGATGGTGCGGGTAAGCTTGATCTCTTAATTGATATCGACTTCCGTATGGCGTCTACAGGTTTATATTCTGATATCGTGTTCCCAGCAGCTACATGGTATGAAAAAGAAGACTTGTCTTCCACAGATATGCATCCATATGTACATGTATTCCAAGCTGCTGTTGATTGCGCATGGGAAACTAAATCTGACTGGGATACATTCCGTACCCTTGCAGAAACAGTATCTCGCGTAGCAAAAGAATCTGGCTTTACAGAATATGAAGATATTGTAGCTACTCCCCTTGGCCATGATAGCCCAGGCGAAGTAGCGCAACCAGAAGGTAAAGTTCTTGATTGGAGTAAAGGCGAATGTGAACCAATCCCTGGTAAAACAATGCCGAATCTCGTTCATGTAAAACGCGATTACAGTCAGATCTTTGAAAAATACATTGCTTTAGGACCTAATATCGAAAATAAAATGGGTGCTCACGGTTTGGCGTGGGATGTATCTGACGAATATCAAACATTGTATGCTCAAAATGGTACGATTGATAATCCAGACTTCATTTCTCATGGCCGTCCAAGCATTTACGAATGTAAGGAAGCTTGTAATGTTGTATTAACATTATCTTCTTGTACAAATGGTAAATTAGCGGTTCGTTCTTGGAAAGCGATGGAAGAAAAAACAGGTCTTTCTGGGCTTGAAAAGAATGCAAAAGGTCGCGAACAAGAAAAAATTACCTTCGATGACATGGTTCGTCAACCACGCTTTATCATTAGCTCTGTAACAAGTACTGGTAAGAACGATAAAAACCGTCGTTATTCTCCATTTACAACATCTACAGAAGATAAGGTACCATTCCGTACTGTAACAGGTCGTCAATCGTTCTATTGTGATCATGAAATGATGCGCGACTATGGCGAAGCTATGGCATTGTACAAACCTGTATTGTCATATAAACCAGTACAAGGTGATTATAAACAAGAAGGTATTCCAGAAATTACATTGAAATACTTAACTCCACATAATAAGTGGTCTACACATAGTATGTACTTTGATAGCCAACAAATGTTGACATTATTCCGCGGTGGCCAAACAATTTGGCTTAACGAAGATGATGCAGCAGAAATTGGTGTTAAAGATAACGACTGGGTAGAAGCTTTCAATAAAAATGGTGTAGTTGCAGCTCGTGCAGTTGTATCTCCACGTATTCCTCGTGGCATTTCTTATATGCATCACTCCCAAGACCGTCACATCAACGTTCCTGGTACGCAAGTTAAGAAAGATCGTCGCGGTGGTACACACAATGCGCCAACTCATATTCACATGAAGCCGACACACATGATCGGCGGTTATGGTCAATTGAGCTATGGCTTTAACTACTATGGCCCAACTGGTAACCAACGTGATATGACAATTGTGGCTCGTAAATTGAAGGAGGTGGATTGGCTTGAAGATTAAAGCTCAAGTATCCATGGTCCTAAATTTGGACAAGTGTTTAGGCTGTCATACATGCTCTATTACTTGTAAAAATACATGGACGAACCGCGAAGGCGCGGAATATATGTACTTTAATAACGTGGAAACCCGCCCTGGCGTGGGTTACCCACGTAATTGGGAAAACCAAGAGAAATGGAAGGGTGGCTGGACTCTCGATAAAAGCGGTAATTTGGCGCTTTCCACAGGCTCTAAAGGCTCTCGATTGATGAAGTTGTTCTATCATCCAGAACAACCAGAAATTACGGATTACTTTGAACCTTGGACATACGATTATGAAACATTGATTCATACCGGTCGTAAAAATAATCAACCTGTAGCACGTCCTCGTTCTTTGTTAACAAAGCAAAAAATGGAAGTAACATGGGGCCCTAACTGGGATGATGATTTGGCTGGTGGTCATCATGCACGGGAAGATGTGAACTTGGCTAAAATGGGTGATGATATCGTATTTGACTACGAAGAAGTATTCATGCGTTATTTACCACGTCTTTGTAACCACTGTTTGAATCCTGCATGTGTAGCAGCATGTCCATCCGGTGCTATCTACAAGCGTGATGAAGATGGTGTTGTACTTGTTTCTCAAGATGTATGCCGCGGTTGGAGACATTGCGTTCCATCTTGCCCATACAAAAAAATCTTCTATAACTGGGAAACGAATAAAGCTGAAAAATGTGTATTCTGTTACCCTCGTTTGGAAAATGGTCTGCCTCAAATATGCGCTGAAACATGTGTAGGTCGTATGCGCTATGTTGGTGTAGTCTTATACGATATGGACAAAGTTCAAGAAATGGCAGCTACGAAGGATGAACAAGACATCTACCAAAATACAGTAGATTTAATCTTGGACCCTAATGATCCAGAGGTTATTAAAGCCGCTCGCGAAGCAGGTATCTCTGAAGCATTCTTGAAAGCAGCTAAAAAATCTCCTGTTTACAAGCTTGTAAAAGAATGGGGCGTTGCATTGCCATTGCATCCAGAGTATCGCACATTGCCAATGGTTTGGTATGTGCCACCGCTCAGCCCAATTTTACAACGTGTTACATCTGATGTATACTTGCCAGATGCACATGAAATGCGCGTGCCTGTACAGTACTTAGCTAATCTGTTTACAGCAGGTAACACAGAAATCTTAGCTCGTACATTGCAACGTGTTCTCGACATGCGTGAATACATGCGCCGTCGTGAAACAGGTGATGGTCCTATCGAACACAAAGTTGATTTAACAGAAGATCAAATGTACGCTATGTATAAATTGTTGGCATTGTCCAAATACAATGATCGCTTTGTTATCCCATCTGATGTTAAAGTATCTCGCGAAGGTCGCCTAGAAATGCAACAAAATCGCGGCTTTGCTTGCCCTACAGGGGGATGTCAATAATGAAGGATGCTCAGAAAATCGCTCTTATTGCGTCATTTCTTCTACGCTATCCTGATGAACAATGGTATAACGAATTACCTGAATGGAGAGAGGACGCCCAATCCGTTGGGCATCCTCAACTTCGCCAAGGTTTATTAGAATTCTTCGACTATGTAGAGGAATCCGATAAAAAAGAATTTGAAGACCAATATGTTCGTACCTTTGATTTTAGTCAAAATACAACTATGTATTTATCGACGTATGAGTTACAAGGTACAGGGGAACAAGCGGAAGAACTCGTAAAATTTAAAGCTTTCTTCCTCGAAAACGACTATGATTTGCCAAAAGAAATGCCTGATTATATTCCAGCACTTCTTGAGCTATGTGCCGTTATCGATGATGAAAAATCAAAAGAAATTTACGACTATTGTAAGCCAAAATTGGAATACATTAGAGAACGCTTCATTGAGGCTAAACTGCCTTATGCATTCTTGTTTGATATTATCTTGTCTGTTGCAAATGGATTGGAGGACGGTGCACGATGAATCTATTCCTTTGGGGCGCTTTGCCTTACATCGCATTCACCTTCTTAATCGTAGGTACTTTGGTTCGTTTCTTCTACTTTGAAAGAAACTGGACTACAAAATCGAGTGAATTTTTAGAGAAAAAACAATTGCGCATCGCTAATCCATTGTTCCACTTTGGCTTGCTATGCGTTATCGGCGGTCACGTAGTAGGTGTATTAGTACCTAAAGCTTGGACTGCTGCTATTGGTATCAATGACCATATGTACCATGAAGGTGCATTATATATGGGTGCTGTAGCTGGTATCATCTTCATCGTAGGCTTCTTGCTCTTGATGAAACGCCGCTTTACTGTGCCTGCTATGAAAGTTAACACATCTGGCCTCGATAAATGGTTATATTTGTTCTTAACATTAGCTATTTTCAGCGGTATGGCTGGTACATTGCTTAATGCATCTGGTTTCTTTGATTACCGCGTATCCATCGGCCCTTGGTTCCGTAGCTTGCTATCCTTTATGCCAGATCCATCCTTGATGGAAGGCGTACCATTCATGTTTAAATTCCACATGTTGGCTTGGATGGTAGTGGCTATTATCTTCCCATTCAGCCGTTTGGTACACTGCTTGAGTGTTCCACTCAACTACTTAACACGTCCGTTCATCGTATATCGTAAACGTGATCAAAAATAATTAGGATGATGATTGATTTGTACGCCTAGATATAATAGGATTAATCAATCTATAGCCCCTTGTAATAGTGAAAGCATATGCTCACAACTACAAGGGGCTTTTTATTTACTTATTCTGTATTAGATTGTATTTTACTCTCAGTAGAGAAGAATATTGTTTGTTGTAATAAGCTTAGAATTACCATAATAGATATTTTATTTTAGAATTATTCTTATAATAAATACTATCTATCTAATATAAGTAATCTACAAAATTCGATTTAAATGATAAACTATATCGTATAGATTAATTTTTAGATGTTATTTAGAGAGGTATATGATGGATCAAGTAACAACAAAACAGCAAAAAAGTATTTACCATATCTTTATATGGATTGCTGTATTCTCCTTAATTATGATCGGTTTATTAGAGTGGGGTTACATGGTTGGTGGCCGTGCTTTTGGTAACTACAAAGTTTACACAGGCCTTGTGCCATGGTGTGTATGGATTGTTATGACTTATTTAGCGACTCGCCCTAAATGGTTTACAAGCCGCTATAATTTAGGTGACATGTATAAGGTGCACCGTGCATTGGGTATTGCTACTGTAGCTGTTATTGCGTTCCATTTATACCTTTATTTTGGTAAAGCTGCTAAATCAATCTTAGGTTGGTGGGGTGGTTATGTAGCTCTTACTTCCTTTAGTATCGCCACTATTTCTGGCCTTGCGTTCTTAACGCCAAAACTTAGAAAAGTTACCGCTTCTGGTCGTAATATGGGCATTTGGCTACACCGTTTAAATCTTGTAGCATTAGTTGCAGCAGATATACATATTCATGGTTTTAATCGCATTTCCAAAATGGTACCATTCTTACAAGTATTTGATATCATTACATACGGACTTGTGCTTTACTGCATTTACTTGATGTTAAAAAAGAAATAATATGAATTGATAAAATCCCTTCTGTGTTATACAGAGGGGATTTTTTTGTTATATTTTTAGTTTCTAAGGAATTCAATATTCTATATTATCAGTTTGATGCATAAATGATTGTGAGATTGATATACATTTTCTATTTACTACCTTAATGAAAATTGATATTATCTGTATGTTAAATATGATAATGATAATCAGAGTCATATATTCATTATCTATTCATTTTATTTCTTGTTATTATTCGTGTGTGAGGTTTATTATGATTAAACGTAAAATGACTAGTGCTTTTGCAGTAGCAGCCATGATGGGTGTGGCTACAGCCTTTGCTGTTAACCCATTTTCTGATGTTCCATCTGATAGTTGGGCATATCAAGCTGTAGATCAATTGGCTACAGCAGGTATTATTAATGGTTATCCTGATGGAACTTTCAAAGGTCAAAATAACATTACCCGTTATGAAATGGCTCAAATGATTGCAAAAGGTATGGCTAATCAAGATCGTGCCAATGCAGAACAACAAGCTATGTTGAATCGCTTAGCAGATGAGTTTTCCAATGAATTAAATACATTGGGCGTACGTGTAGCTAAATTGGAAGACCGTGTAGGTAATGTTAAAGTTACTGGTGATGCTCGTATCAACTACATCGGCAAAGAGGGTGGCGATGGTTATGATTACGAAGATAAAATCACAGCCCGTGTACGTTTAGGCCTAGATGCAAAGGTTAATAAAAATACATCTGTGAAAGCTCGTATTACAACAGGTGCTATCGAGTTAGGTGATAGCTCTAAAACAGCACAAGCTAATTGGGATTTAGCTTATGTAGAGCACAAATTTGGTAAAAATGTTGTAGTTGATGCTGGTCGTTATACCCAAAAATTTGGTGGTGGCTTGATTTATAGTTCAAACTTTGATGGTGTAGGTGCTACAGCTAAACTTGGTAAAAAAGTTACTTTGAATGGTGCTTATGGTTATATGACAGCAGGCCGTTTTGCAAAAGTTTCCAAGGAAAATAACGGTGATGTGAGCATTGTGAATGCTAATGTGGCTGTAAATAATCACTTTAGCTTTGGTGGTATGCTTGCTCATGTAGGTACAGCGAATGTACGCATGGGTAATGGCAAGAAAAATAATGACTTTGATAATGTATATGGCTTCAATGCGAAATATAATGTAGGTAAACTTGATGTTCACGGTGAGTGGGTTAAAGCATCAGGCTTGAGTGATTCTGATATTTGGAATGTAGGCGCTAAATGGGGCAACTACAAAATTGATAAAAAGAATTCTTGGGCAGTAGGCTTAGATTACTACGATCAAGCTAAAAATGCACCGATTTTCAAAACACAAAAATACGAATCTAATGATTTACAAAAAACAACGCGTTTTGAAGGTTATAAGGCGTGGGAGTTGGGCGCATCTTATGCACCAGAGAAAAATATTGGCATTAATGCATACTACGGTTTCAATGCTAAAACACAAGAAGGCAATCGCGTAAATGATTACTATCGTGCGGATCTTAACTTCAAATTCTAATGTAATAATTGAATTCTAATTTAATCAGTAATTAGTTCTAAGTAGAATGCTATAGGGTGAGAGTGTTTTATTAGCATGCTACATTAGGCCAAACTAGATGTATACTTGTAGATCGTATAGGACATAGAGAGGTTTATTATGGCAGAAGTTGTAAAAAAACAGTTTAAGAGTAAATACCATATTTTAATTTGGATTGCAGTTTTATCCCTAATATTTAT
Organism: Veillonella parvula; assembly: GCF_018366295.1. Lineage (GTDB taxonomy): Bacteria > Bacillota > Negativicutes > Veillonellales > Veillonellaceae > Veillonella > Veillonella parvula_P. The sequence continues at coordinate 59,015 of NZ_JAGZIJ010000011.1, read as the reverse complement.
GGGTATGGTGGAATATGGTTATGTAACAGGTGGTAGACCATTCGGCAACTGGAAGGTTCACTTAGGACTTATTCCTTATGTGGCATGGCTTGTATTAACATACATTGCAACAAAACCAAAATGGTTTATCAAACGATATAATCCAAAAGAAATGTTTGAAGTTCATCGCATCGTAGGTATTGTTAGTGTTATTCTCGTATGTGCACACTGGTATGTATACTTCTTGAAAGCTTTGAAATCCTTCTTAGGCTTCTGGGGCGGCTATATTTCTCTTGTGGCTATGTTTATTGCTCTTATCTTTGCGGTATTATACTTAACACCTTGGGTAGGCAATATGGCAAAATCTGTATCCCGTAAAAAAGCAATCTGGATTCATCGCTTGAATCTAATTGCCATTATTGCGGCAAATATCCATGTTCATGGATTTGGCCGTTTATCTAAAATGGTACCATTCTTGCCTGTATTTGACGTAGTAACTTATGCGCTTGTTATTTACTATATTTATTGGATGTTCAAACAAAAATAATATATCGTAGGCATCTCTTTCTTTAGTAAAAGTAGGGGAACCACATGATAAAAGAGACCATCTCTGGCCCTAATGGGTATAAGCGATGGTCTTTTTTTGTCGTTTGCGATACAATAGAATCATAAGTATATATTCTATGGATTTATGTAAATATATGCTATTGCATTCTTTTGAGGTAAGAGTAAAAATCTGTTCTATAAACATTTTTTTGTATTATAGTATACTTTAGCTCATATCGATATGTATATTACTACCTTTATAGGTAATTTCAAATAGGAAAGAAGGATATTATGGATTCTTCTTGGAAACGAATTATATACCTAATCTGTACTATACAGGTTGGTGGGGGTATAACAATTATCGGTGTATTATCCTTCCTTCCGTTATTTTTAGCTGAGCTAGGTCTTCATGATCCAGGAGAAGCGGCCATGTGGGCAGGCCTTGTATCAGGTGTAACGCCTTGTATGGTGGCTCTTAGTGCTCCCTATTGGTCGCGTAAGGCAAATCAGCTTGGTCCGCGTAAGGTAATGATGTTTATCTTGTTTACCCTGATGGTTACGGTTGGTGCCTGTGCTTTTACACAAACACCATGGCAGTTATTGATGTTACGTATTTTGCAAGGCGTGGTGGGGGGATATGTTCCGATAGGCTTGGCTATTATTATTCTCATAACCCCTGAGGATAAGGTGCCTTGGGCGATGGGCTTATATCAAGCCTCCATGGTTATGGGCCTCGTTTTTGGACCGCTTATGGGTGGTTTGGCAGCGGACTTGTTAGGTTATCGCGCGCCATTTGTTATGTTCTCAGCCTTAACAGGGCTTTGTATGTTGGGAATTTATCTATTCATGCCTAATCTACAGTTTGAGCATAAGGTAGATGCTAGAGAGTCGCAGCTGTCTCTAATTAAATCCTTTTTGGTCATACCTCGTGTTCGCCTCTTGGTAGGGCTATTGTTCTTATGTAATTTTGGTATTACCGGTATTGGTCCTATTTTACCACTATACATTAAGCACTATATGCATATGAATGATGAGTTTGTAGCCACCATTGTTGGTATAATTATTTTTGGCGCCGGTTTGTTTAGTGCTTTAGCTTCAATCTCCATTGGCAAGATAACAGAACGTTTAACCATGCCTCGTATTGTTTTTACTGCTACATGGGCTGTAGGGTCTTTGTTTATACTTCAATATATAATGCCTAGTATATGGGGCCTTGGCATATTCCGTGCCATTGCAGGATTCTTCATGGGCTTTATTACACCGATTGCCAATACGCTCATATCCAAGGCTGTTCCTATTGAGCGCCGAGGTATCGTATTTGGTGCGGTGTCGAGTGTAGCCATGATGGGAAATGTATTGGGGCCTGTCCTTAGTGGTATGATTGCTCGCGCCTTTGGGTATGGGGCGGTCTTTTGGTCTACAGCAGCTATATTCTTTGTAGCGGCCCTGTTTATTTATCGTAGTTTAGTTATTCCTAGTGAAAGTTAATCATCATAGCTGATCTGCTTTCACCGTTTTAGACATAGTTAAATATATTTAGTATTATGTAGAGAATCGATAGATACTATAGATTCTATGTAAGATACTATGTAGAGAAAACGTATAGCAAACTCCAATATGGGGCTATATGTTGCGAAATGTTTCAAAGGTATTGATTTGTCTAATCCGTAAGAGAGATGAGAGTGCATCGTTATGTTATTAAAACAATTAGAGTATTTTGTATGTGTAGTAGATAATAACAGTTTTACACAAGCTGCAACAGAGCAATATGTATCTCAATCTGCTATATCTCAGCAAATCAAGGCTCTTGAAAATAGCCTTGGTGTTGAATTAATGGTTCGAGAGAAACGAAGCTTTCATCTAACACCAGCAGGACAATATTTATATCGATCTGGTAAGAAGTTATTAGAACGGTTCCATGATATTAAGGTAGAAACGACGCGCATTGGTACAGATGCACGGGTGAGTTTGCGCATTGGCTATTTGAACCGTTATAGTGGGATTGCTATGCAGCAAACTGTGATTCGCATGGCAAAGCGTTATAAAAATTTAGATATTCGTATGTACAGCGGCAGTCATGAAGAGCTATATGGCATGCTCAGCGATCGTCGTGTAGATGTAGTATTTAATGATCAATGGCAAATTTTGTCTGATGATTTTGAAAGTCATTTAATTGATAAAGCCACTACATTTATAGAGGTACCACAAGGATATACTAATGAAGATTGTGTAGAACTAAAGCATATCGATGATTTACCACTTATTTTATTGTGTCGCGGGAAATATACCTTGTCTGAAGAGGAACACTATCGTAAGGCCATAGGTTATAATGGTGCCTTCGCTTATGCTCGTACGTTAGAAGAAGCACGATACCTGGTTGCAGGGCAGCAAGGGCTATTACTATTAGATTGTTTTAAATACTTAACAGATCCTATGCCAGGTATCGAACGTAAGGTGTTGACGAATCATAGTAAACCTATGGAACGCCACTACTACTTTATATCGCAACGAAATCAAAATAATTCGTATATTGTAGCTCTTAGAGATATGTTCCGGCAGGTACTTGAAGAATTATAAATGAGATTATAAATGAAAAAGTCGTTAGCAACTTGCTAACGACTTTTTTCTTTTTTGTACATCATCTATTTGTATTTTTCTTATATAGTTATGATGGTATTAGTGATTTAGACTTTTCTTTGTATCTATGACTATAACCTTACAAAAAGTCTCTTAACATCATGAAGCCATCAATACATAGTTTGATACCGTAAATGACGAGAACCGAACCACAGAAACGGTTAATCCATGCCATATGAGTAATTTTAATTTTTTTAGCTAGTAGATGCATTGTAGTAGCTAGAGAACCAAACCAAATTGGTGTCATAACTAAGAAACCAGCGAAGAAGTGGTAGATGCTTTCTTTTGGAATATTAGCTTGAAAAGCACCGAGCATCATTGTCGCATCTAGAATGGCTTGAGGATTGCCCCATGATACCGCAATGGCTGAGACAATAATTTTTCTAATTGGAATATGTGTGTCCACATTGCGCATGTCTGGTTCAGTTTTAAATATATTAAAGCCCATATAAACAATGAGGAGGCCCCCAAAGAGGAGAACTATGAGCTTTGTGAGTGGCCACATTTCAAGAACGGCACCAATACCATAGAAGGCGGCAGCACTTAAACTCATGTCAAAAAACGCTAGTATGATTAGCGTCAATATAATGCGACGGACAGGTTGCACCAAGGCCGTATTAATAATGAAGAGGTTTTGCATGCCAACAGGGGCAAACGTAGCGAGGCCGACAAGAAGTCCTTGTAAGAAGTACATATTAACCCTCCTGACTATGGTATGATAAAGTACTAATAAGGTGAATAGTAGCACGAAACCCCTCCATTACTGGAGGGGTCCTTACTATTCTATTCATATATAATTATAACATAATATACAATATATGTATATTTTCTACCATAAACCTATCATATGTTGTGCCATAAGGCTTACGGCAGAAATAGCAATCCAGCAACAAGCACCTAAGGTTAGAGCAGAGCCGCCGGATTTTAATAATTTTACAATATTTGTATTAAGGCCGATTGCTACCATAGCCATTGTAATAAAGTATTTGGAAATTGTTTTGAAGATACTCAAGAATTGAATATCTACATTAGCATAGGATAATGCTGTTGTAATAAGGGAGCAAAGTACAAAGTATAAAACAAATCTTGGGAAAATCTTAGCAATACTAACGTTTGCACCATCTGTCTGAGAGGCATTTTTCTTGGCTTTGTATACTTGATAACTAGCGAGGCCTAAACATATAGGAATAATAGCTAGGGTACGTGTTAGCTTTACGATAGTAGCATATTCCAAAACTTGAGTGCCCGTACCTTTCATACTATCCCATACAGCAGCTGTTGCTGTTACAGAAGAAGTATCGTTAACTGCAGTACCAGCGAACAATCCAAAGCCCATGTTAGAGAGCCCAATGGCGTCGCCTAATTGAGGGAATACGAAGGCGGCTACCACATTGAAGAAGAATACAACAGAGATTGCTTGTGCAATATCATGATCCTCTGCTTTAATAACTGGTGCCGCTGCAGCAATAGCGGAACCACCACAAATGGATGAACCAACACCGATGAGAACAGCTGAGTTAGAGTCAATATGGGTTAATCGATAAATAACATAGGATACGATTAACGATGTAGCGATGGTAGAAATGATGACAGGTAAAGAAATCCAACCTACATGTAGAATCTGTGTAATGTTAAGACCAAAGCCCAACAAAATAACGGCCCACTGTAAAATCTTTTTGGATGTAAATCCAATGCCAGCACCTGTTTTTTCCCGTTTCCAAGAGGTGAAGATAGAACCGATAATTATACCTAAAATGATGGCAAAGATTGGACTACCTACTAGATGAAATTGCTGTCCTAGTAGCCAACAAGGAATAGCGAGAATGGCACAGAGCAAAATGCCTGGCAACGTTTTTTGATTGATACCCATTATAAAACCTCCTTACTGTACATACAGTTCACGTCATATGCGGTATCATGTGGCGTTTGCTTTCTATAGTGTTAATAGTACCATAGGAAGGGTTTTAAAATCTACTATATATGTCAGAATTATACAGAATATTCATCGCATTTTTGAAGTTTTTATATGATTAATATAAATAAAAACAAATTATAAGATAGGAGTTAATATTATTGAGTTAAAGATTTTATATAATCGTAAAATTCATAATAATAATTTATAAGTTGAAATTTAAACTTGTTTTGTGATGAATAAGGTGTATATAATGAATAGAATCTATTTCAGGTGGAAATAGAGTATATAAAGTGAGGACCCTTATGATTGATATTACAAAAATAATTGAAACCAATAAAGAATATGTGAAACAACACCCTGAGCTACCAAAGGCGGGGCTAACAAGCCATCCTACAAAAAAGTTAGGCATCGTAACTTGTATGGATACCCGCTTAGTAGGTATGCTAGAAGAAGCACTAGGCTTTAATCGAGGTGAGATAATTGTCATCAAAACTGCAGGAAATAGTGTAACACAACCTATCGATAACATAGTGCAAAGCTTGCTCGTTGCTACCTATGGTATGGAAATTGAAGATGTGCTAATCATCGGTCATGAAAACTGCGGTATGATCGATTTTTCTGCTACTACATTCATGGAATCTATGAAAGCGAAAGGTATCAGTGAAGATGCTATTCGCATGATCGAACCGGGCCTTATCGACTGGATGGATCGATTCCATATCTCTGAAGACAATGTAATTTATACAGTTAACTTCCTACGCCACCATCCACTATTTCCAAAAGGGATGGGTTTCTATGGGGGCATGATGGATCCTGATACAGGCGAATTCCGCTACCTTGAAATCTAGGCTAAGATTTGATGGGGCCCAAGTTGATTTGTACATTTAGGTGAAAAAGAACGATAACTAACCTCTACGCTCCAAAGCGAGCTAAGTCGCTAATCGGTTAGTCATTACTCTTTTTATAACTGTATTTGTGAACTTGTCCAATCGAGTCTATCCATAAATCAATAAAACAAAATTCACTGTATCAAAAGAGAAAGGGAATGGCTTAGCCATTCCCTTTCTCTTTTCCCATATAGCCAACCTATTATTATCGTATTCAAAATAGCGGTCTGTGACTCTATGGGACTAATACTGCGATAATGTTATAAAAAGCTGTGTTCCTAATCGAAGTGCGACTTAGTTTACTATGGAGCGCGGAGGTTAGGGACACAGCTTTTTAGCTAAAATGTAGCGATGTATTCGGGCCCCATAGAGTCATAGAATCGTAAACTTGAACAGTAATAATAGGTTGACTATATATTCCTTTTCGCTGTATATTGTAATTAGATTGTAAACTTAATCATATAAATTAGTTAACCTATGCGGCAGTAAGTATTCGCTTGAGAGGAGCTTTGTATGAAGCAGTTAGGTATTTCTATAATTGGTACAGATACAGATGTAGGTAAGACGTTTGTGACCGGGTTATTGGGGGCGATGGCTGTAGACGATGGCTTTGCTGTTGGAATGGTGAAACCTGTGTCTTCTAGTGCAGTGCCTTTCCCTGAATGTGTGACGATGGATGAGGATAATTATAATATCGGCCTTGAGAGTAAAGATGCGACACATTTGATGCGCTCCGCAGGTATTCCTGAATCTCGTCGTCATGAAGTGAATCCTTATGCTATTGCCGGTGATTTTTCTCCTCGCCTTGCAGCGGAATTGGCTGGTATCGAGATTGACTATGATGGTCTTGTAGAACATACATTAGAAGTAGTGAGTCGCTATGACATAACCTTTGTAGAAGGTGCTGGCGGTATTACGACCCCTCTTTATGGAGATAAAACTTTCACGGATTTTATGAAAGATATCAAATTACCTGCTATTATCGTAGCAGATGGTCGTCTTGGTTCTATTAATCGTGCCGTTTTGACTTGCGAATATGCTAAATTGCATGGTATCGAGGTGAAAGCTATTATCGTAAATGATACGACAGCTGTAGATCTGTTCTTGTTGAAAACAAATGTGGCAGATATGGAGCGTTACACAGGTGTTCCTGTAGTAGCTGTAGTACCGCCATACCAAGGCCCGGATATTCACAAGGTTCAACTTGGTTGGGCTCGCTCTTTTATTGATTCTAAGGAATTATGGAACATCGTCTTAGGGCTATAAAGCTTAGATTGAATAATTCGTTATTTATTAGTGGTAGAAACTTAGCATAAATTATATACATCAATTTAGCGTAGTTAGATATGTATAGTTATATAACTTACATTATATATAGTAATTTAACTTACATTAATTATAGTCATAGAGAGTTATAGTTTGTAAAACTTAGTAAGTATGAGGTGACGAAATGGCAGAAAAACAGCTTTCACAAGCAGCACAATGGGACCACGAGTTTGTGTGGCATCCATTTACACAAATGCAAGATTGGCTAGCGCAAGAGCCAGTAGTAATCGAGCGCGGTGAGGGGGTATACCTCATCGATGAGAACGGTAAAAAGTATTACGATGGCGTATCCTCCTTGTGGGTTAATATTCACGGTCACAACCATCCTGTATTGAATCAAGCATTGAAGGATCAAATCGATAAAATTGCACATAGCACATTATTAGGCCTCGTAAGTCCTCCGTCGGCACAATTGTGTAAAGAACTGGTAGAACTTGCTCCAGAAGGCCTCGATAAAGTATTTTTGTCCGATGATGGTAGTACGGCTATCGAAGTTGCCATTAAGATGGCATATCAATATCGTCAGCAAGTGGGCCAAACTAAGAAAACTAAGTTTATCGCCCTCAATGCAGGCTATCATGGGGATACATTAGGCACGGTATCCGTAGGTGGTATTCAATTATTTCACCAAGTATTCCATAATCTATTATTTAAACCATTAACATTGCCAAGCCCTGGTGTGTATAGAGATTTGGCAGATCGAGATAAAGCTTTTGAAGAGTCGTTGACTGAATTGGAACGTATCCTTAACGAAGAAGGCGATGAAATTACAGCTCTTGTTATGGAACCATTGGTGCAAGCAGCAGCGGGTATGCTCGTAATGCCTCACGGCTATTTGAAACGTGTTCGTGAGTTAACAGAACAACACGATGTATTCCTCATCGTCGACGAAGTGGCTACAGGCTTTGGTCGGACTGGTAAATTCTTTGCCTGCGAGCATGAAGGCGTATCTCCAGATTTTATGACCTTATCCAAAGGCATCACTGGTGGGTACCTTCCATTAGCAGCAACATTGACTACAAAACGCGTATTCGATGCATTCCTCGGCACTTTTGAAGAAAAGAAAACCTTCTATCATGGTCACTCTTATACCGGTAATGCCTTGGCCTGTGCCGTTGCGTTGGCTTCTTTGAAAGTATTCCGTGATGAAAAGGTAATTGAACAATTGCCTGTTAAAGTAGAAGCTTTCACAAAGGCTTTAGAACCTATTAAGTCATTGAAGCATGTTAAAGAGGTTCGTCAGCGAGGCCTCATCGTAGGTATTGAACTTGAAAAAAATGTGGCAACTCACGAAGCGTATCGCCCGAATGATGCGGTCGGTGCTAAGGTGGCAATCCTCGCCCGTGAGCAAGGACTTATCTGTCGTCCTATCGGTGACGTGGTTATTCTCATGCCTCCATTGGCATCCACTGTGGAACAATTAGAGGATATGGTTCATATTGTGGGTGAAAGTATCCAACGTGCAACTGAGGAAGAGGGGATACTTGAAGATATGCGCCCAATTATTTTATAATGTTAAATTAATTATTGGAAAGCTACACCTATTGTCTTTTGTTAGTAGTTTAAGGCAATGGGGTGTAGTTTTTTTGGTATAGCATATCGAAATTTCGTCATATTTTAAACTATAGACTATACATTGCCAAAATTCGATGATTATTTAGCATATCTATGATACTATATATGTATAAAGGAGGTCATCGTATGGACATTTATGTAATTATGCAAGTTATTATTTTATTTGGTGCCATCTTCCTCGGTGTTCGCCTAGGCGGCATGGGCATCGGTTACGCTGGCGGCCTTGGGGTTGTGTTGTTAAGCCTTGGTATGGGGATGTTTCCGGGACAGATTCCATGGGATGTAATTCTGATTATCATGTCTGCTATCGCAGCCATCTGTGCCTTACAGTTAGCCGGCGGTCTTGATTATTTGGTGCGCATTGCTGAAAGTATTTTGCGTAAAAATCCTAAGCATATCAACTATTTAGCACCAACTGTTACGTATTTCTTAACTATTCTAGCGGGTACTGGTCATACAGCATTCTCTATGATTCCAGTAATCGTAGAGGTGGCGAAAAGTGAAAACATTAAGCCATCTGTGCCATTATCTATCGCCGTTGTAGCGAGTCAAATTGGTATCACAGCGAGTCCTGTATCGGCAGCAGTAGTTGCTATGAGTGGGTTCCTTGAGCCATATGGTGTTAACTATCCTACATTGCTCGCCATCTGTATTTCCACAACATTTGTAGGGGTTATGATTACGGCATTTATCATGTCTACCTTTGCGAATAATGATTTATCTTCTGATCCAGTGTATCAAGAACGTTTGGCGGCAGGTCACGTGGCGCCACCTCGTGAAAAAAGCACTGATTTCCACTTAAAACCTGGTGCAAAAACTTCAGTATTGATTTTCTTGATTGGTATCATTTGTATCGTATTCTACGCAACAGCAATTTCCAAAAACATTGGTATTATTAAACCAGTTATCTTTGGTCGAAATGATGCTATCATCGGCTTTATGATGATTATTGCGGCTGCTATCACATTCTTCTGTAAGCTTGATACAGCAGAACTTGTTAATACAAGTACATTCAAATCCGGCTTATCCGCTTGTGTCTGTGTACTAGGCGTAGCATGGTTGGGTGATACCTTTGTAAAAGGTCATATCCCTGAAATCAAAGCGCTCGCTTCTAGCATGGTAACAGCATATCCGTTCCTATTGGCGGTAGCGTTCTTCTTTGCAAGTACATTGTTGTATAGTCAAGCAGCGACTACACAAGCTTTGGTACCAGCTGTAATCTTAGCTCTCGGTATTACACCAGAGAATACAGGATCCGTTTATATTATTATCGCATCCTTTGCAGCTGTATCTGCACTCTTTGTATTGCCTACATATCCAACACTTCTGGGGGCTGTACAAATGGACGATACGGGCTCTACGCGAATTGGTAAACTCGTATTTAACCATCCATTCTTCATTCCAGGCGTACTTGCTATTGCCATCTCCGTAGCACTCGGTTTCCTAGTGGCTCCGTTGATGCTGTAATTGGTGAAAACTAAATAAGGTTAATACAAAACATATTTAAAGCTAAAAAGGACGTAACTATCAGTTGCGTCCTTTTTGTTGTTTAAACATTAGTTGTCTATTTTCTACTTCTTGTTTTTGCACTTCTTACAAATTCCTGCGATCTCAAGGTGATGTTCCGTCACAGTGAATCCTGCTTCGCTGAGTTCTTTAGGCATTTCTACGACGGGGCAGGTATGGAGTGGTAGCATCGCACCACAGCTCGTACATACTGCATAGTGGCGGTGTGTATGAGGGGTGATTTCATAATATGCCATATCACTACCCATGAGCGTGGTACGTGTAACGATACTCTTAGTTTCTAATAGTTCAAGTGTACGGTAGATAGTAGACATCCAAGTAGTGCTACCGTCACCTAAGCGTTCTGCGATTTCAAGGGCTGTAATAGGTTTATCTGTAGTTGTTAATACAGACCAAATGGCTTCGCGCTGTTTGGTCTTTTTTATGCCTTCTGGCCAAGTTGTTGTATTCATAGCTCTCTTTCGATTCTGTTTTAATACTAAACATGCTATACACCTGTATAGTTAAATGACTTATATGGCTAATAAAATATCAAATATGTTATCGCATTTGGTTAGATATATTTTTATATATAACTAGTTATATTTTTTATTCTACTAGCTATATTATTTGACTCTAACTAGTTATATTACTCTAACTAGCTATAATGTTTATGCCCAAATATATTACTTATTGTTTTAGCTTATCTACTAAACTGAAAGCGTCGTATGATGGCACGAATATTCTTAATGACTAACACTATTAGTAGGATCCCTACCGATGTTAGGGACACGAAGCCACCAGGTGCTACGTTAAGAAAGTAGGATCCAAAAAGTCCGATGATCATGGCAAGTAAGCTAAATCCAATGGAGCATAATAAAGTTATTTTAAATCCTTTTTCTAATTGTAATGCAGATGCTACTGGTAATGCAATCATGGCACTCAATACGAGAACACCAACGATTTTAATAGAAATGGATACGGCGGCAGCCATTAAGATAGCAAAGATATAGTTGATAAAATCTACCTTAACACCTGCTACACGAGCCGCTTCTTCATCGTAAGCGATGTAGAGTAAGGAGTTATACAAAAAGTATAGCGTTAATACTGATAAAATGGTGAGCACTGCAATACTAATCATATCGGTTGCGTTTACCGTTAGGATGCTACCAAAGAAGAATACATTTGCGTTAGCCTTTAGTTTGCCTGAGCTAATAAGTGTAATAGCTGTACCGATGCTGAGGGATAAGATGATAGTAAGAATAAGATCGAGATGGTGTGAAAAATATTTTCGCAAGAACTCGATGAGTGCACCGCAGATGGCAGTGAAGATAAAGGCTCCTAAAATTGGATTAGTATTCGTTAATAAACCTAGTGTAATACCTGCTAGCGATGCGTGACTCATGGTATCGCCAATCATACTGGAACGGCGTAACACCATGAAGATACCAATACATGGACATAAAAGAGAAATACAAATTGCTACGAAGAAGGCATTTTGCATGAAATCATAACTAAACATGGCGCACCTCCTCAACTGTGGTATCATCGGCCTGAGCCTGAGCCTGAGCCTGAGCCTGAGCCTGAGCCTGAGCCTGAGCCTGAGCCTGAGCCTGAGCCTGAGCTTCTATTGTTACATCTGTGAAACAGGAGCAGTTTTTGTGATCTATTGGATTGCGACCTGTACTGTGCATGATTTCACTAGCATATTGCTCAGGGGAGCAAAGGTGACCTTGACCATTTGCAATATGGTAGATATTAGTTGAGTTAGCTAAGGCCATTTCGATATTGTGCTCAACAGAGATAATCGTAATATGGTGTTTTTGGTTCAAATTGCGAAGTAGAGCATAGATGCCCTCTTGGCTTTTTCTGTCGATACCTGTTGAAGGCTCATCGAGGATGATGAGATCTGGCTTACCGATGAGGGCGCGGGCGATAGATACACGCTGAGCTTGTCCACCTGAAAGTTTGCTGATGAGACGGTCTTTAAATTCCGTCATATGGGTAAGCTCTAATACGCGATTGACTTCCTGCTTATCCTTAATCTTTAAAAGTTTTCGGTAGGAATCGAGGATTTCTTTTACCGTAATAGGAAAGCCTGCGTGAGAGAAGTCATTTTTTTGAGACACATACCGAATATTATTGGTGCTTCGCTTGATAGAACCTTTTACCGGTGTAAGAAAACCTAAAATAAGACGGAGTAAGGTACTTTTACCACACCCATTATCCCCAACGATGGATATATAATCACCACTGTGAATATGTAAATTAAGGTCGTTTAGCACATAAGGAGGTTGACCTTGATAGGAAAAATAAAGATGTTCTATTGATAACATATGAAAACCACATTTCTGATTGACAAAATTCTAAGTAAGTTTATACTATAACTATATTACAAATGCAACTGAGTCGCAACTGCAACTAAAGAATAGAGTGTATTCTGTATAGGCATAGCGATCAGGATTTTACAAAGGAGGACTACGATGATCAAGAAACTGATTTTGTTAGTTGTAGGTATTATGATGGCTGCTTTATTTGCAGGTTGTGGCAATGATGCACCGAATGCACAGAAGGAACAAGCAGGTAAAAAAATCCAAGTGGTAACAAGTTTTAATGCAATGGCTGAGTTTACAAAGGCTATTGGTGGTGACAAGGTAGAGGTATCTACTATTATACCAGATGGCGTAGAACCACATGATTTCGAGTTGAAACCTGAAAATATGAAACAATTGGCAACAGCTCAAGTGTTTGTGTATAACGGTTTTGGTATGGAGCCTTGGGCAAAACAAGCTATCGAAGCAGCTAAGAATGATAAACTCGTATCTGTTGTAGCTACTGAAGGCGTTGAAGCTATTAAAAATACTGATCCAGAAGAAATTAAAGAACATGGTGCAGAAGATCCTCATGCATGGTTATCTTTGAAAAATGCTAAAATTGAAGTGAAAAATATCAAGGATGCTCTTGTAAAAGTTGACCCAGCAAACAAGGATTATTATGAAAAGAATTATACTGAATACGTTGCTAAATTAGATGCAATGATTAAAAAATATGAAGAGCAATTCGCTAAAGCTCCGCATAAAAACTTTGTTACAGGCCATGCAGCGTTTGCGTACCTATGCCGTGACTTTGGTTTAGAACAAAATAGTGTGGAAGATGTATTTGCTGAAGGCGAACCAAATGCAGCGCAATTGGCTAAACTCATCGAATACGCTAAAGAAAACCATATTACTACTATCTTTGCAGAAGAAATGGCTAGTCCAGAAGTATCCAAAACTTTGGCACAAGAAGTAGGCGCTAAGGTAGAAACTATTTACACTATCGAAAGTAACGAAGATAATAAAACATACTTAGAACGTATGGATGAAAACCTTACAAAAATTGCAGCATCTTTGCAATAAGATAAATGAAAGAGCAGCCCCTAGTGGGCTGCTTTTTTGCGTTATAATAGGCTAAAATAATATCTTAAAAGTTAGATTATATAGTATAATATATTATCAGATTAAATAAAAAGGAGACTTGATATGGTTATCATTAATAAATTAGGGGTTGCTGATGAAAGGTCTTGACCATAATTATTATTTTGAAGGGAATCAATTAATTAAAAGTGAAAAGTTATAAGGTATAGTATTATGAATGGTTTGTTTGGTTTATATATAGAAAAATGGATGCATTTAGTGACCATAAAAAATATGTTACTACTTGCTGTGGGATCATTAATTATAACTGACTTAGGTTTATACGTATTAATGTTGATTTTTCCAAAGAGTCCTTTTTTTAAAACTTTTATTTGGGAGGTCATAGGTCCTGTAGAGCTAGAGGCGCTTCCTATTATTGGATATATACTTGGAATTGTAGCCTTTGTTCTTGTAACTTCTGGTATTTTATATGGTATTTTTAAAGTTTTTAAGGGGCAGGTTACCTATAAGCAGCTAGTGGCAGATTTACTTTTGAATAGCTGTATTGCTAGTTGGATTCATTTAATTTTTGTACTTATTGCGGCACCTGTTTATCTTTTCTTAGATTTACGTATTCGTGGTGGTTCGGGTGGATTAAGCACCATGGAACTAGTTAATGTTTTTATTATGGCACAACTCATGTCTAAGCAATTTGGTCTAAATCTTTGGATAACGGGTATTTCTTTTTACATAGTATCCTTCATCTTTGGTGTAGGAGGTATAATGTTGTCCATGACGGTTTAAATATAGTTTGTGTTACGATTAGAAAAATATAGGTGTTTTGGAGGTTCTATGGAAACAAAATGGTATTCAGATATTTGGCAGCTTATAGTAGCTCCATTTAAACGTGGTATTCCACAGATTGTAGAGCATGGATCTTGTCGCAAAGGGTTCTATGCTACAGTAGCTTTGGCATTGGTGGCATTCGTATTTTCAAATATTCTACCTACTTTTTTGAGTATGATATTTGTGGATAAACTTAGTGTTGCACTTACTGGTGCGGCGGCTCTTTCTGGGGCCGGTATATTAGGCCTAGCGGTTGGCTTGCTATTTGCTTTTATTGGTATTGCTATTTATTCTGCGATTTTCTCTTGGGTCGCCAATAAATTTGATGCCCATACTACATATGAGTCTGTGTTAAAAATCATGTGGTACGAACAAGCTTATAATCAGATTATGGGCTTAGTATATTTCATTGGCTTCCTATTACTATCATTGCCATTTTTGTTGCTACTAGGCTCTAATCCTGACTCTATAGTAGGTAGTATTGTATGGATAACTATTATTATATTCGCAACGATAGCTTTTGCAGTCTATACATTCTGGGTATGCTTAACATTGTTGAGTCGCCAAATTAATAAATCCCGTTTAGCAACTTTTGGTATTTCTATTATTACGAGTTTGATTCCTGTAATCCTTTTAGGTATCTTGATTGGCATGGTAGTACTTGCTACTTCCAGATAATTACATAACATGAAAGGGGCTGTAACAAAATACCCCTTACTACGAAAAAAGCTATTAGCTGATTATATATAATCTGCTAATAGCTTTTTCTGTATTTTATAAGGGAAAAGGGCCCCGAAGGACCCATTCCATTAGGATAATTAAAGTATGAAAAGATGTCTGTTTTGTGCTATAATGATGAACGGAAAATGAAAAGGAACTATTTTTTATAGTTCCTTATTGTGTGTTGTATGTTATAGTATTCAAACTTAAATGTTGTGTATGTATATTGTGTAAAAGGTGGTGATACCTATGATGGTGGGTTTAATGCAGTTTATCTATCGTTTATTAAACCCTATTGAAGAGAATAATCCTCGTATGTATCACTTTGATATTGCCTATGGGCAACTCATAGGAATGCTGCTATTAACACTCATATGTTATCAATTTACTATTGTAGGTGAAGGCGTATATTTAGATGCTATACGTGCGTTTATACGCAATTCTTCGTTATTAGTAAGGTGGGAATCGCTATCTCTTCCAGTAGGTCAACATGAAATACAACTTTTTTTGGAACAGATGGGTAGTCCTAGAGAATTTTGGAATATGGGTCGCTTTGCATGGGTAATCGGAAAAGTTATTTTCATGGCATGTATCATTATAGTTTATGCGGTTGCTCAACAGCGTAAATTTTATGTTCGAACTGTTACAACCGGTATTTTGCATATCATGTCATTTGCTCAACTTGTTGTGGCATTGATTACTTTTACAGCAGGGATTATGCTGATTTTAACTTCGGTACCATTAATACTGCAAGCGATCATTGGCTTCTGTATGATTGTGCTATGTGTTTTAAGTACCGTATTATTGTTACAAACTATGGGACGTATTGTGGGAGCATGCATTAATGGGACCCCTTATGAAGGTTTGATTCTAATGTTGATTGCTCTTTTGGTAGCACACGTGTTTGAATGGATTTATATGTTGACTCGATAAAATACATATGATATATCTAGGACGAGACATAGCTCGTCCTTTTTTACTAGTTTTAAACTAAAAGGAGCATTTATGACATGGTATAAGGATATATTACATTTATTTACCAAGCTTAGCGAACAATCATTTCAGAATATTATTAATTATGGATCTCATACAAGAGCCATTCTGAATCTAGTCGTATCTACTATTGTATTATATATAATGACCTATAGCTTACCGTTTATGGTGAAAGTTATATCTCCAATGCTCGGGATTAAACGGATTACTGGGTTAACTCATTTTGATGTAATTAGTATTTTAGCAAGTTCTGTATTTTTAATTTTTCAAATTATCATCGGTTCATTTGTTATATGGCGCTTACTTGTTTTATTAGGTGGTCGTGGTACTTATGGTGGGGTATTGCGCAATTATATATATGGATTAGCTTATACAAATGCACTTCGCACGGTTGTCTTAGTATTAATTCATATACTAGGGATTATTTTTTTCTCTTTGTCTCTTCAAAAATATGTAGGGGATATGGCTTATCTTATTACGATGTTCAGCCAGTATTATGCCGTGTTCATTGTAGCCCAATTAATGAGACGTTATGTTGAATTAGGTATCATTAAAACCTATATTGTTATCTTTATTGTAGCATTATTATCTGTCTCTGTATTACCTCAATGGATTCGCTTTGTTCATACTCTCTTCAAATGATGTATTATAATAAGACTTAAAAAAACCGCAAGATAAAATTCTTGCGGTTTTTGTTCACTCTATAATAAGTTGGGCTTCGTAGTGTTGTAATAATAGCGCCACATTATCTTCGTCGTATTCGATTTGTTGTGACCATCTAGCAATTTGTTTTAATGGTTGTCCCTCTAAGGCGCTGGCTATAAGTATATAGTCAGTACCATCCTTTGCATAAGCTAAGATAGATTCCAAGGAATAGTCTGATAGCATATCGATTTGGCGATACAATATATATTGGTACACTTTGTTAAATAGGCTCATATCCTCTTGCTGTATATAGGTCTGTACGGATGTGATGAGTTGGTCTAGTTTACTAGATAATGTATTAACTTGTGCTGTCCAATTCTCATCGATGGGTTCCGTTTGTTTATATAGGTCTAATAGTTCTTTGAAAGACTGTTTTGAGGGCTTTGGCGTATATTTGAATAGATTAGGATCTAAATCAAAGGCTAATAATTCAAAAACATTGTGGAGTGTTAATCGCTCCTCAGAATTGAATTCATTATGGTCATCTTCAATTGTAAAAAGGAGTAAGTCCATTGGTTCTTGTCGGGCCAATAGTTCAACCGAAGCTTCACAAGATAATCCAACGCCACATAGTTCTAAGTCTTCAATGTATTTATAAAAGCGTGGATGCATATGACAGGTATCACAAAGTCCTTCTTCTCCCAATTCAAGAACTACTTTGCATAGACCTTTTTCATTGAGTAAGGGACACATAGGTTGTGCTTTAGAAAAGATAAAATGACTGCCTTCATCATCAACAGTGATGGCTTGGCGTAAGCTTTTACCAAGAGAACCTGTCATGGAATGATAACGTTCAGCAGTAGGCTCATCTATATCGATGGTCCACAGCTGACAACATGTATTTTCGCATCGATTGGCCTTGCATTGAAATTCGTGATATATAGTGGGGTAAATTGAAATCATAGTTAGCTCACATGTAGTTACAAAAATGAATCTATGTGCATTGTATCATAGGGTGCAGGTACATGCACTAATTATATAAATAAAGATTATAAACCGTGTTGATTTAGTGTATAATTGTATATATATTGTTATGATAACTGTTTGAGATATGGAGGAACCAATGAGATCATTTTTTGTAAAAGGTAGCCTTGTATTGGCCTTGGCAGCGGCATTTGGCATGCCAAATGCAAGTGCAGCCCCTTTAGTAGCTGTAGAGCCAACTGTGGCAGTTGTTGATGGCAACCATGCAGCAATTGTAGGAGCTAATGGTTTATTAAATGCCTTTATCCAAAATCATCCAAATGCTGGAATTACGGAAATCGCCTTTGATGCGGATGGAGGTCAAATTAAGTATGATGTAGAAGGTTTTGATGAAACTGGCAAATATGAGTTAACGTATATCTATGCTACTAATCAAATCTTTGAAAAACGTGAAGGGGACTTCCATAAATCGTTAAAGAAAAAATCTTTTGATCCACGAGAAATTTTACCTCCTGCAGCAGTGGTGAACTTTGCTTATGCCCAAACAAAAGGCAAAGCTGTGAGCCTCAACGAATGGGCTGTGCGCTATGATAAAGGTAAAATCGTGTACAAAGTTAGCTTTGGTACAGAAGATAATAAAGAGGTACATGTACGTATGGATGCAATGAACGGTAAATTGCTATCTGTTAAATTTGATGACTAATATATGATTGACTAGTTATTATATCTTAATAGTGCCTAGTTATTTTATTCTGAATATAATAATTAAATGCCTTAATACTGTTTTTCTTAAAAAAATAACTAGTATTGAGGCATTTTTTGTGAAAGTTTGCTCATGAATGTGAATTTTTAGATATCAATACGTGTATTTTGAAAGCCGTTTATCCCTTATATATGGGGTAAACGGCTTT
Source organism: Veillonella parvula (assembly GCF_018366295.1). Classification (GTDB taxonomy): domain Bacteria; phylum Bacillota; class Negativicutes; order Veillonellales; family Veillonellaceae; genus Veillonella; species Veillonella parvula_P. The sequence goes on along the minus strand of NZ_JAGZIJ010000011.1, from coordinate 40,150 downwards.
TGACATGTTATTCATGGAATTTTTAAGTATAAAGTAAATCCCATAGGATTTTATAGGAATTATATATAAATTCATTCTAAACTCACTATAAAATAAGCATTTAATGGTTCTTCTACATTTTGACTTCATAGACTATCGATAGTATGTGTACCAGTCGAAAGACAAACTCAACTATATCTGCAATTTCCAAACTATATATCTACAAGTCCATGCTAGATATATGTTTTGGAACTTACATGATGACATTGAGTTGACTGGAAATATACATGCGTAAAGTTGCATGTATATGAATTAATAAGGAGGACAATATGAAAAAATCTATTTTAAAAAGTAGTATTGCTTTAGCAGTGGCTGGTGTATTTGGTGCCACTGTAGCTGTAACAGCAGCTGAACCAGTAACTCCAATGCCTGTTACGCAAGAAACAGCGAGTACAGCGACTCCAGCACAACCAGTTACTGATCCAGTAGTTCCTACTGTAGCGGTGGCTCCAGATGTGGCTACTACTGCAGTTGCACCTAAAACTCCGGTAGCTCCTGTAGCAGAAGCTAATCAAGTAGGTACAGCAGTTCGTAATACTACACCAGTTCCAACAGCTACACAAGATGTTAAAACACCAGTAGCTCAAGAAACTGTAGTGCCTAGTACAGAAAATCCTGCAGCAGCGGTCCCTTCTATTGAAACTGCATCTGTAGCTAAAGCTCCTAGTGAACCAAGAGTAGTACGCAGTGGTGATAAAAAATCTGATTCTGTAGCGAAGCATGGTAAAGAAGTTAAAAATACTAAAAAAGCTGCAGTAGATAAAGCGCCTAAAGTAAAAGTTGTGAAAGACGAAAAAAAAGCTGATAAAGAAGAGCCTACTAAAGAGGAAAAAAAAACTCTAAAAGTAGAAAATCACAACCTAGCACAACCAACCAGCAAGAAGGCGTAGTAGACCAAAATAGTATTTTCGTAGCTGGTGCTAATTATTTAATTGACCAATTCGAAAGCAAATTTGGAAACTCCAAAATTACAAATGTATCTTTCAAAACTCAAGGTAAAACTGCCATCTATGAAGTAGCTGGTTTTAATACTAGTGGTGCTCATTCTATGACTCTAGATGTGGCTACTGGTAATGTAACGGATGGTACTCCTAAAGCATATGACGCATCTATGGAAGCTAGTGCTATTGATGCCGGAACAGTAATACCTCCACATGTGGCAATTAATGCAGCTTTTGTACAGTCTGGCAAGGTAGCGACTGGTATTAATGCGTGGTCTCTTGCTAATCAAAATGGAAAATCACTATATACCATAGAGTTCCATGATGCACAAAATAAACCGATATCCGTTGTATTGGATGCTAAAACAGGGACGGTAGCAAAATAAGTTGATCTCCTATTCTATAGCGCTGTAAAGTAAACCCTTTCAAAAACGAACACTAAGCACTCAAAACTATACACACATAACATAAGTACACTTACACACACATACACAACACATAAAACACACAAAAACACACAATAAACAACACACACATTAAACAATTACACACAGCCCTCTGGATTGGATAGATAAACATTGACTCTCTCCTATGCCGTCTATCATTCAGAGGGCCCCTTATGAATTGTGGTTCCCTCCGAATCATAAGATTATATACTTGGTATATATACTCTCTCTCACAATAAGAACGTAACTGCTTTACAGCACGCTGGGTATAGGAGAGCAAGAAAGCCCGTATCACATGTAGACTTCTACATGTGATACGGGCTTTCTTTATTTTACATAGGTTAGATATATTGTGGTTAGATATATTGTCGTGGTACGCGCTCTGAGAATCCACAAAAGATTTCATAAGGAATTGTAGAAGCAAGGGCTGCAATTTCTAGTGCAGAAATGCTTTCATGACCTTGGGAACCTAGAAGAACCACCTTATCGCCTGGCTTTACGGTAATTGTATCTGGAACGGCGACCATGAATTGGTCCATACAAATGCGACCTACTACGGGGCAACGAGTGCCATGAATCAGTACGGTGCCTCGATTGGATAGACTACGAGGATAGCCATCCGCATATCCTACAGGAATGGTAGCAATCGTCATTGGCTCAGCTGTGATATAGGTAGATCCATATCCAATGCCTTCGCCAGCAGGTATGTGTTGTACATGAACAACTTCACTATGGAAAGATAAAACTGGTTTTAAGCCCAATCGATTTGGCACATCAAGGGATGGCATGATACCGTATTGAATAATACCAGGACGAGCATCTGTAAATAAACTGTCTTTGACAGATAAGAGCCCTGCACTGTTGGCGAGGGAGAAACGGTAATCTGCTTCTGGACGGAATGCTCGTATTTCATCTACCATGTGATGAAATTTTTGCGTTTGGCTATGGGCGTGTGATTGATCCGCCGCATCAGCATTGCTCATGTGGGAGAAGAATCCATCTATTTCCAAATTTTCGTAGGACTCAATGCGTTTGATAAACTCAATGGCATCCTCAGGCTTGATACCGATGCGATGCATGCCTGTATCGACGGCAACAGCAACGCGAATAATCATGTCGTGATTATCGGCTACTTTATCGAGTGCTTCCAAGTCTGTAGATTCACAAACAGCAGGAATGGAATTCGTATCTGCCACAAGCTCAAAAGATTGTGGCCTTGTGAGACCTAATAGATAAATAGGCACCATAATACCTGCGTTGCGAAGAGGTACAGACTCTTCCGGAATAGCAACGGCTAAGGATTCGTAACCTTCCTCCACAGCAATACGGCCCATCATAACGCTGCCGTGGCCGTAGCCATTGGCCTTGATAACAGCTGTAGATGTGCTCCACTCAGGCAAACTATCTTTAATTTTACGCAAATTCTCGCGAACGAGACTTGTATTTATGGTCAAATAGGTGGGTCTCATGGTATTCCTCAATTCTATATAACATTACTCTTATTTTATAACTTTTGGGGAATTACACAATACTTTTGTGAAAGTTTTATACAGAAAAATTAGTTATATTTTTAATTTTATAGCTCTTCTGCATATATTATATACAATAATTGTGAAAGAATACTAATTAATATGGTTAGATGTGTTATTTAGGCTATATATTATAGTATTATTTATATAAATGATGTTTTTGATTCTATAGATATTTGTACCAATTCTATAGATAATAGTATAATTTATATGCATAAATTCTTTATATATTTGATATATATCTATAAAAGTAATTGAGTAAACTTTTTCTTATTTTTTTAGTTGTTTAGGAGGTTCTCATGAGTGAACGTGTAGTAGTGGTAAACGCAAGTAAAATGAATTATGACCATGCATTAGATTTCTCCATATTATCTAATGATGTACAGGTTTATGATAACAGTACAAATACTGAGCTTATCGAACGCATTCAGGGTGCTCGCGTAGTAGTAACAAAAGAGATTTCTGTTACTGCTGAGTTACTTTCACAATTTCCAGATACAGTAAAGCTCATCGTAGAAGCCGGTACAGGCTATAATAATATTAACCTTGACGCAGCAAAGAAAAAGGGCATCACTGTGTGCAATATTCCTGCGTATAGCACAGAGCGTGTAGCACATACAGTGATCATGATGATCCTCAATTTTGCATCCACTATGCAGCAACAAATTGGTATGCTTGTTAAAGGTGATCGCAGCAATTTCACGAAATACCTTCAAGTGAGCCATACAGAAGTGAATGGTAAAACCTTAGGTGTTGTCGGAGCTGGTCATATCGGTATGGAAGTTATCAAAGTAGCAAAAGCGCTAGGTATGAACATCTTAGTGCATACACGTACACCAAAGGCTGATGGTGATGGCATTCGTTATGTAAGTCTTGATGAATTACTTGAAAATAGTGATTATATTACATTGCATTGCCCATTGAATGACCAAACTAAACATCTTATTAATAAAGAAACAATTGGTAAGATGAAGCCTAATGCAGTTATCGTGAATACGGGGCGTGGTCCTCTTATTAATGAAGCAGACCTTTGTAAAGCATTAGCAGCCAAACGCATTGCAGGTGCAGGTCTCGATGTACAAGAGGTAGAACCACCAGTTGAGGATAGCCCTCTTTATACCCTAGATAATGTTATCATTACTCCACACATGGGTTGGAAAGGCCTTGAAACACGTCAACGCTTGGTAGGAATCATTCGTGACAATGTACAAGCCTTCTTTAAGGGTGAACCAATCAATGTTGTATCTTGATAGAATTTTAATAATTATAGGGTCTTCGGAATATATAGTGGAATTACTTTCTTAATAGTTTAAAAACAACTGGTGTTTAAATCGGATTTTCTGGTGGGATGTTAGGATAATCAATAGTATTATATAAAAGTATCAATCACATACGAGTGATACTTTGGGGAAAAAATAAAATAGTCCAATTTACTTGACCGTGTACTATGGTACATGGTTTATAATATTCAGGGGGTGAAATAAGATGATTTATCGCATTAGTGAGTTTGCAGATAAATGTGGAGTTAATAAAGAAACGATCAGATATTACGAGCGAAAAAATTTATTACAAGAACCTCACCGAACGGAAGCTGGTTATCGGATATATTCATATGATGACGTTAAGCGTGTTGGGTTTATTAAACGAATACAGGAACTTGGTTTCTCTTTAAGCGAGATTTATAAATTACTTGGTGTTGTAGATAAAGATGAAGTTCGTTGTCAAGATATGTTCGAATTTGTTTCTAAAAAACAAAAGGAAGTGCAAAAACAAATAGAGGATTTAAAACGAATTGAAACTATGTTAGACGACTTAAAACAACGATGTCCAGATGAAAAGCAATTACATTCGTGTCCAATAATAGAAACATTAACATGAGAGATTAATTAACGAAAGGAGCTTTTTTATGAATAAATTTAAGGTAAACATTTCAGGAATGACTTGTACGGGTTGTGAAAAACACGTAGAATCAGCACTTGAAAAGATAGGTGCTAAAAATATTGAGTCTAGTTATCGTCGTGGTGAAGCAGTATTTGAACTGCCCGATGATATTGAGGTTGAAAGTGCAATAAAGGCGATTGATGAAGCAAATTACCAAGCCGGAGAAATTGAAGAAGTATCATCACTAGAAAACGTGGCGTTAATTAATGAAGACAATTATGACCTTCTTATTATTGGTTCTGGTGCTGCTGCCTTTTCTTCGGCAATTAAAGCTATAGAATACGGTGCAAAAGTTGGAATGATTGAGCGTGGAACGGTTGGGGGAACCTGTGTGAATATTGGCTGTGTTCCGTCAAAAACTCTTCTTAGGGCAGGGGAAATCAATCATTTATCAAAAGACAATCCGTTTATAGGTTTACAAACATCCGCTGGAGAAGTGGATTTAGCTAGTTTAATCACGCAAAAGGATAAATTGGTGAGCGAACTTCGGAATCAAAAATATATGGATTTAATTGATGAATATAATTTTGATTTAATTAAAGGTGAAGCAAAATTCGTTGATGCTAGTACGGTTGAGGTTAATGGGGCAAAGTTATCTGCAAAACGCTTTTTAATTGCAACAGGTGCATCGCCTTCGTTGCCCCAAATTTCAGGACTTGAAAAAATGGACTATTTAACTAGTACAACACTTCTTGAGTTAAAGAAAATACCAAAACGATTAACTGTAATTGGTTCAGGATACATTGGAATGGAGCTTGGACAACTATTTCATCATTTAGGTTCAGAAATAACGCTTATGCAAAGAAGTGAGCGACTTTTAAAGGAGTATGATCCTGAGATTTCAGAGTCAGTTGAAAAAGCGTTAATTGAACAGGGTATAAACCTTGTCAAAGGGGCAACTTTTGAGCGTGTTGAACAAAGTGGAGAGATAAAAAGGGTTTACGTAACAGTAAATGGCAGTAGAGAAGTCATTGAATCAGATCAGTTACTTGTTGCCACTGGAAGAAAACCAAATACGGATTCTTTAAATTTAAGTGCAGCAGGTGTTGAAACTGGAAAAAATAATGAAATCCTGATCAATGATTTTGGTCAAACAAGTAATGAAAAGATTTATGCAGCAGGAGATGTGACTTTAGGACCACAATTTGTATATGTAGCAGCCTATGAAGGTGGAATTATTACTGATAATGCTATTGGTGGATTAAACAAAAAAATAGATTTATCGGTAGTTCCTGCTGTTACGTTTACGAATCCGACGGTTGCAACGGTTGGTTTAACAGAAGAACAAGCAAAAGAGAAAGGGTATGATGTGAAGACATCTGTATTACCTTTAGATGCTGTTCCAAGAGCAATTGTAAACCGTGAAACAACCGGTGTATTTAAACTAGTAGCAGATGCAGAAACACTAAAAGTATTAGGGGTTCATATTGTATCTGAAAATGCAGGAGATGTCATCTATGCAGCATCATTAGCTGTTAAATTTGGCTTAACGATAGAAGATTTAACAGAAACCCTAGCACCATATTTAACAATGGCTGAAGGGCTAAAATTAGTTGCACTTACGTTCGATAAAGATATTTCGAAATTATCTTGTTGTGCAGGCTAAGGGAACTTTTTTACAACTCCCTATTCAAGTGAACCAGCTAATGCTTTAAGGGATTTTCTAAGTGCATTTGTGGTCACAAAAATAATTTAACACTGATGATTTCGACATCAAATCTATAATTGATACCTTAACACCGCTGAGTAATAAAGGATGAATAATATGTCAGACTTATTATCCCTACCAGACATTAAAACAATAGAACCGCCACAAAAAAATGAAACCGATATGACGTTTAAAGTTGAAGCAGTCGGACCACCTGAACGTTGTCCTGAATGTGGTTTTGACAAGTTGTACAAACACAGTTCAAGAAATCAACTAATTATGGATTTGCCCATTCGTTTAAAGCGAGTGGGCTTACAATTGAACCGTAGACGATACAAGTGTCGTAAATGCGGATCTACCTTCTGGGAACGCCTATATCTGTAGATGAAAAGCGTAGTATGACCAAAAGGCTTTTAAAGTCCATTCAAGAGCAATCCATGTCTAAGACCTTTGTAGAAGTCGCAGAAAGCGTTGGTGTTGACGAGAAAACCATTAGGAACGTTTTTAAGGACTATGTGGCACTCAAAGAACGTGAATACTAGTTTGAAACTCCTAAGTGGCTTGGGATAGACGAGATACATATTATCCGTAGACCTCGGCTTGTATTGACTAATATTGAACGCAGGACTATTTATGACATCAAGCCTAACCGTAACAAGGAAACAGTCATCCAACGTCTTTCAGAAATCAGTGACAGGACTTACATTGAGTACGTCACAATGGATATGTGGAAGCCCTACAAAGACGCAGTGAACACTATCCTTCCACACGCTAAAGTTGTCGTAGATAAGTTTCATGTAGTTAGAATGGCTAATCAAGCCTTAGAGATAACGTCAGAAAGTCTTTGAAAGCCCATATGAGCCAAAAAGAAAGACGTACCCTTATGCGTGAAAGGTTTATCCTTCTAAAGCGTAAACACGATCTAAATGAACGTGAATCATTCCTCTTAGATACTTGGTTAGGTAATCTTCCTGCTTTAAAAGAAGCCTATGAACTCAAAGAAGAGTTTTACTGGATATGGGATACTCCTGATCCAGATGAAGGTCATCTTCGTTATAGTCAATGGAGACACCGTTGTATGTCCAGCAACTCTAAAGACGCATATAAAGACCTCGTGAGAGCCGTAGACAACTGGCATGTTGAAATATTCAACTACTTTGATAAAAGGCTCACTAATGCTTATACGGAGTCAATTAACAGCATTATTAGGCAGGTAGAGCGAATGGGTAGAGGTTACTCGTTTGATGCCTTACGAGCCAAAATCCTTTTCAATGAGAAGCTCCATAAAAAGCGTAAGCCACGATTTAATTCAAGTGCTTTCAATAAAGCTATGTTATACGATACTTTCAATTGGTATGAAGTGAATGATCACGACATTACAGACAACTTAGGTGTCGATTTTTCCACACTTATTAAGAATTGGGAGAAGGGTGATTTATAAGCCCTTTTCCACCATAAAATCCGAATACCCTAATTATATAATAGGTTCTATAACGGCATGAAAGTAATTGTCTAATTTTGTAGGTGATTCTTTCATGCCGTTTTTTACCCACCATAACACCATTTCGACAAAACTACCTGAAATATGATTGATAATAAAGTCATCCGGTAGATTTGTATTTGCTTTACGGTCTTGATTGATGAAATATCCTTGTACCAACTCATTTAGATGATCTCTAAAATAGCGCAAAAAGATTTCGTTATTATCACTAGCTAGTAACTCAAGGATCTTATTTTCGTTTTGTTGCAAATGTTGTAATAAATGACCAAATACCGAAACAGGATGAATACTTTGTTGATACAGCCCATGAGCATGCGGTAAGTGATTAATACTATCTTTTATATGTAAAAATAAGTCTTCGCAGAGTGCTTCTAGCAATGCTTCTTTTGTGTCGAAATGAGCATAAAAGGTGGTGCGGCCAATGTCTGCGGCACTAATGATTTCTTGAACGGTGATTTTATCATACGCCTTATTAGATAATAATTTGTTAAAAGCTATAAATATGGCTTTACGAGTTTTTTTCTGCCTACGATCCATATTAACTCCTGTCATTCTTTTAGTACAGAATAGCGTATATGTTCCGTAATGAACATATGAGATGTTTTATATATTGTATTAAAACCATAGGTTGATACAATTAAAGTGAACAAGGTGTTCGCTATCGTAATTATTGTACTGTAAGTGTAGTCATAATTCAATTCATATTGGTAGTGAAAGTCTGATAAGGGGATTGTTGTATGGTACATCGAATACATGATATATTATCTGGTTTATATATGACGATTTTAGCGGGGCTATTTTTACTGCTTGATGGAATTCCGCATTTGATAGAAGAGTTTTGTGGACAGAGACTATTTCAAAATATAATCCCTTTTGAACCTTCCTGGATTACCGTTATTATTTGTGGTTTTCCTCTTGTATATTTATCTATACGAAGGATTATATATAATAAGGGGATTAGTAAAATCTCGTCAGCTTTATTGATTTCCATGGCTATGTTTGCGGCCATTGCTATTGGAGATATATTTGCGGCTGGTGAGGTCGCCTTTATTATGGCTTTAGGCGCTCTCCTTGAAGAAGCAACTACGGAGCGAGCAAAAAAAGGGTTAAAGAAGTTAATTTCATTAGCACCTGTTAAGGGTCGTAAAATACAAGATAACAAAGAAATGATGGTTCCTGTAGAGTCTATACAAAGTGGTGATTATTTACGAATCCTTCCGGGCGAAACGATGCCTGTAGATGGACGCATTATTAATGGTGAAACAACGGTAGATCAATCTATTATGACAGGAGAGTCTATTCCTGTTGATAAAACAATTGATGATGATGTATTTGGCGGAACGATTAACTGTTTTGGTGCCATAGATATTATAGCTACCAAAGTGGGCGAAGATAGTTCTATTCAAAAAATGATTCAACTTATTAAAAATGCGGAACAGAAACAGGCTCCGATTCAGCGTATAGCTGATATTGTTGCTAGTCGATTGGTTCCTATTGCATTGATGATTGCATGTATAGGCTATTTAGTAACTGGTAATATCATCGTCGGTGTTACTGTGTTGGTTGTGTTTTGTCCTTGTGCATTGGTGCTTGCTACACCTACTGCGGTTATGGCCGCTATTGGTCAAGCTACTAAACATGGCGTTATTATTAAATCTGGTGAAATTCTTGAAACTATGGGAAAAGTAGATACCATGGCATTTGATAAAACCGGCACATTAACACGTGGTCAGTTATCAGTTCAATCTATTTTAGCCGTTGATACAGATTATAGTGAGATTGATATTCTTCAATTAGCTGCATCTGTAGAGGCTAAGAGCGAACATCCTATTGGCAAGGCTATCGTTTCTCATGCCATAGAGCAAGATTTAGAAATACTTGATACTACTTCATTTACGATGTCTGTAGGTAAAGGGATTATAGCCGTAATAAAAGGTCGGGAATTATATTGTGGAAATGAACGATTTCTTGAAGAGCATAATATTATTGTATGTGATTCTATTCAAAAAGCCATTAATGTATATCGAAGTGAAGGAAAGGTATCTGTCATTATTGCAGATAAAGAGCATATTATAGGTATCATTACATTATCTGATACAATGCGAAATGATGCGATAAATATGATATCTGCTATCTCAAGCTTAGATATGACAACAGTATTACTTACTGGTGATAGTAAAGAAGCAGCTACATATATTGGAAAGAAATCTGGCGTTTCCGAAATACATGCGGAGCTTTTACCAGGAGAAAAAGTAAGTATTATCGAATCATTGCAAGGGAAACATCATAAGGTTTGTATGGTTGGCGATGGAATTAACGATGCACCGGCTATGAAGACTGCTGATGTGAGTATTGCAATGGGGACTATTGGTAGTGATATTGCCATAGAAACAGCAGACATTGCTTTGATGAGTGATGACCTTAGTAAAATTCCTTATATTAAACGATTATCAGATGCTACGATTAAAACTATAAAATTTAGTATTGCTTTATCAATGGTCATTAATTGTATCGCTATTATTCTCTCATTGCTTGAGGTTTTGACGCCTACTACAGGTGCATTAGTGCATAATGTGGGATCTTGTTTAGTGGTCCTCATCGCTGCCCGTTTGTATGATAGAAAGTTTATTTAAATGCAATAAGAGCCGTCCCCGGTTGTATGGGGGCGGCTCTATTGATTAGGGCTATCATAGATCAAGTCTTGGTATATATATTTATATATATCAAGGGAGGTAGTTATCCTCAAACTTGATTATGATTGATGTTGTGTTTTGATGGGACTCCACCAATGGCGTCTATAGGCCTTGATGCCTTCCACCACGGTTCTTGTCGCTTTAGCTGCAATATCTTTCGTTGCAGCTGGGATGCCCTCTAGGCGATAGGGAATACCTAACTCCTTATATTTAGCAATACCCATAACGTGATAAGGTAAGCAATCAACGGCTTGTAAATTTTTCAGAGATCCTAGGAAAAAGCCTAGACGATAGTGACGATCGGCATTATCTGTAATCGTAGGGACTACTACGTGACGAACCCAAATCGGAACTTCCACGTCTGCCGTCAATCGAGCAAACCCGAGAATGGGCTCTAACGGTTTACCCGTTAACCATAAATGCTTGGCTGGATCGATTTCCTTAATGTCTAGGATGACGAGACTAGTTACACTGAGTAATTTACGGTATGCCACCTCTTGGTGGGGGTCAAAACAAATTCCACTTGTATCTAAACAGGTATGGACGTTTCTTTCACGGAAATATGTGAAAAGCTCAATAACAAAGTCGATTTGCATAAGAGCTTCCCCACCTGTGACGGTGATACCACCATTAGTATAAAATTGGCGGTTACGTTCGTACTGGTCCCATAATTCCTTTACGGTCATGAATTTAGCATTATCGCTAGTTTCATCCCATGTATCAGGATTATGGCAATAAGCACAGCGCATGGGGCATCCTTGAAGAAATACCACCATGCGCATGCCTGGACCATCAACCGTACCCATCGTTTCAACCGAATGAATACGTCCAGTCATAGGAAACCTCGATTAGATACGTTGATGGAATGTACGGGAAATAACTTCGTCCTGTTGTTGTTTTGTCAATTTGTTGAAGTGCACCGCATAACCGGATACACGAATCGTCAATTGAGGGTACAACTCAGGATGTTTTTGAGCGTCTAACAATGTTTCACGAGTAAACACGTTAACGTTCAAATGATGGCCGCCCTTTTGGGAATAACCATCCAATAACTCTACCAAGTTATCAACTTGTTGGTTGCTCATGGGTATAACCTCCTTTCAACCAAGACTAACACGCGTATCGATGCCGGTGAAAGCAGTTCGATACTGTGGAAGATTTTACTTATCTTCCTCTATAGTAACATTTGGTTCGCTGCATGCGAAGTTTGTATTGCTGTTAGGCAATTGAGAAGGGTCTAACTCAATATCAAAATCGCTAACGGAAACAAATGTTTCACCAGATTTACCTAATGCGTCCGGAATGATAGAGAAGGTATTAGAAATACCATCGGAGCAATCACGCCATGGCATTTTAGCTACGGATGCCAATGAAGATACGGCACCGTGAGAATCACGACCGTGCATTGGGTTCGCGCCAGGAGCGAAAGCTTCGCCAGCTTTACGGCCGTCCGGAGTAGAACCTGTAGCAGTACCATATACTACGTTGGAAGTAATTGTTAACAAGCTCATAGTAGGAACGGATTGACGATATGTAGGATGTTTACGAATTTTGTTCATAAATGTGGAAACAACTTTTGCTGCCAAGCCATCTACACGGTCATCATCGTTACCATATTTAGGGAAGTCGCCTTCGATTTCGAAATCAATAGCGATGCCATTTTCATCACGAATAGGTTTTACTTTAGCATATTTAATAGCGGATAAGGAGTCTGCTACTACGGATAAACCAGCGATACCAGTTGCAAACCAACGAGTTACCTTGCGGTCATGCAAGGCCATTTCTAGTTTTTCATAAGCATATTTATCGTGCATGTAGTGAATGATGTTTAATGCATTTACATATACGCCTGCCAACCATTCCATCATGTCGTCGAATTTTTCCCATACTTCGTCGAATTCTAAGTATTCGGAAGTGATAGGGCGGTATTTAGGACCAATTTGTTTCTTCAACTTTTCGTCAACACCACCGTTGATAGCGTAAAGCAAGCATTTAGCCAAGTTGGAACGAGCACCGAAGAATTGCATTTCTTTACCAATACGCATTGGGGATACGCAACATGCGATTGCGTAGTCATCACCAGAGTTAGGACGCATCAATTCGTCATTCTCGTATTGAATGGAAGATGTTTCAATGGATAATTTCGCACAGAAACGGCGGAAGCCGATCGGCATGCGAGGGGACCATAATACAGTGAGGTTTGGTTCTGGAGCAGGACCAAGGTTAGTCAATGTATGTAGGTAACGGAAGGACATCTTGGACACCAATGTACGGCCGTCAGTACCCATACCACCGATGGATTCAGTGGTCCAAACAGGGTCACCTGTGAACAAATTGTTGTATTCGTGGATACGTGCGAAGCGAACCATGCGCAATTTCATAATGAAATGGTCTACGAATTCTTGAATTTGCTCTTCTGTGTATGTGCCGTTGCGAAGGTCTCGTTCAGCATAGATATCGAGGAATGTGGAGTTACGGCCAATGGACATAGCAGCACCGTTTTGCTCTTTAATGGCACCAAGATAGCCGAAGTAAATCCATTGCATAGCTTCACGAACATCCTTAGCTGGTTTGGAAATATCATAGCCATAGGACGCTGCCATCTCTTTCAATTCTTTCAAAGAACGGATTTGATCTTGTATTTCCTCACGGTCGCGAATAACATCTTCTAGCATGTCACCCATTGTAATGCTAAATTGTTCTTTTTTATCTTCAATGAGATAATCAACACCGTAAAGAGCGATACGACGATAGTCACCGATAATACGACCGCGGCTGTACGCATCTGGCAAACCAGTTACAATGTGAGCGGTACGTGCAGCTCGCATTTCTGGAGTATATACATCAAATACGCCATCATTGTGAGTTTTGCGATGTTTCTTGAAGAAGTCCTCTGTTTGCGGATCCATTTTGAAGCCGTATTCTTCGATAGCGGATTTTGCTGTGCGCAAGCCACCATATGGGAACATAGCGCGTTTTAAAGGTTTGTCAGTTTGCAAACCAACGATTGTTTCAAGTTCTTTGTCGATATATCCTGGCGCATGGGCAGTAATGTGTGTGGCCACAGAAGTATCAGCATCGAGCATGCCGCCTTTTTCACGTTCTTCTTCATAAAGCTTCATTACTTGTTCCCACAATTTTGTTGTTCGTTCTGTAGGACCAGCAAGGAAGGAATCGTCCCCTTCATAGGGAATATAGTTTCTTTGAATAAAGTTGCGTACATCAACGGCTTTATCCCACACACCTGTGTTAAAATCTTTCCATGCAGTATGTTGCATTTTGCACCTCCATAAAAGGATATAACTATAGATTTCTATGCCTATAGTGTACAATGTTTGTAACAATTCCACAATGAATAAATGATATAGATTTTCAATACATACTATGCGATTTTGTGAAGTATCTCATAAACTTCCATAAGCTAAATTGTTTGAAGATACCAGTGTATATAGGTTTGTATGAGTTTTTACTTTTTGTGATTTTATTTAATGTATATATAATAATATGAAATTGCATATCAATATTGTTAAGAAACCTTGGATACAGATTTTTCAATAATATTGGATAGCTTATATTTGTGCATAGTTCAAGCGGTGAAAAAAGGTATGATTTGATTTCTTGTAGTTTCAGTGGTATATTATGGTACAATTTAGATTGTGTTATTAAGATATAAAACATGTAGATAACATGATCTTGGTAGAATGAATCAAGATAAAAATAATTTGGATAGAATATACGTTAATCAAAGTGGATTATAAGATTGTATATGCGAATACTATTGAAAGGCGGATGTTAATGACAAATCGAAAGAAAGCACTTTTAGGTGCATCTGCTACAATTGCTGTATGGGCTACTGCATTTCCTTTCAGTAAAATAGCATTACAATCCGTAGATTCATTAACACTTTCTGTGGCAAGGGTTATGGGTGGGGCCTTACTTATGCTGGTAATCGGTGTTGTAAAAGGCTTACACATACCGACAACATGGCGTGAGTGGGGACTATATATTCTGTTAGGCGCCACAGGGAATTTTGTTTACCAAGTTGTTTTTAATGAAGGTTTGCGCACAATTCCGGCGGCCACATCCAGTATTATTATGGCCTTGACTCCGATGACGACGGCACTGATGGCCATGATTGTTTATAAAGATAAAATACGCCCCATAGGCTGGTTATTTACAATAACAGCTTTTATAGGTGTAGCCATAATTATTCTTTGGAATTCAACCCTTACAATTCCTATAGGTGCATTATGGACTTTGCTAGGGATGACATTCTTTGCAGTTTATAATATCCTTAATCGTGGTCTTAGTTTAAAAGGATATAAGCCTATCACTATCGCCATGTGGTCTATGTTTACAGGTGCCATTATGGCTTTGCCTTTTGCGGAACATGCCATTGAAATGATAGCTGTGGCACCGATTAGTACAAAATTTGCCATGGCCTATTTAGCATTTCTTTCTAGTGCGTTAGGCTTTGTTTTCTGGAGCTATGCCTTGGAACATGCGGAAAAGGTTTCAGATGTAACCAACTTTATGTATATCTCGCCCATAGTGGCAGCTATTGTAGCCGCATTTTTATTGGGAGAAATTCCTAATATGGGGCTCTATATTGGGGCACCTATCATTTTGGGGTCATTATTCTTGTTTAATCGATTTAGGTGATTAGATTATATATAAAAAAGACGTACACAGTATAGCAATTTTGGCTTTGTCTCGAATGAGACAGACTTGGCCTGTGAAAGCATATGTGTACGTCTTTTGTATTTGTCTTATACTGTCATTCCTGCAGCATAGTTTTCATATAGTTCTTTATAGTGACCACCGCGTTTGATGAGTTCGTGGTGTGTTCCTTGTTCTGTGATAGTGCCGGTAAAAATCCAAGTATCTTACAGTACCATGCCTACCGTTTTGTGTAAGCTTTCACGAGATACGTCGCGAATATCTACGCCATCGTTGATGATTGTGGCCGTTAAGGTTGGTATATATAAAGTGCCTGCTACATTGAGTAACGAAAGAAGTGACACAATGATAATAGAAAACCATAAAGGTTTTATATAACTAGAAATTAATTTCATTTCAATCCTTTCGACATATCTTTCGATAGATTAATAATTTTCGATGTTTATATTGTATTGTATAAAACCAAAAATATCTAGTAAAAACTATTACTAAAAGTTTAGTATTAATCAATAAGTATTATGACGAATATTATATTCTCACTAAAAAAAATCTGCTATACTGTATTAGCAATTTTGCAGTTTTATTTTTAGTAAGGAGTGTTCTTAATGAAGTTGAATTGGAAATTATTCGCACCGCTTGTGGTAGCTATTCTTGTATGGCTCATCGGTGCGCCTGAAGGTCTTAGTCCAAATTCTTGGATTTATGTAAGTATTTTTGCAGGCCTTGTGGTGGGGTTGATTTTAGAACCAATGCCACCAGCTTTCATCGGTATCATTGCTGTTACCGTATCTATGTTATTTAAGGTTGGTCCAGCACCTATTGTAGATAAAGCAACTGGTGTAGCAAAGGCAATTACTGATGCTCAAGCTATTAGCTGGGGGCTTAGTGGTTTCTCTAATGCCATCGTATGGTTGATTTTTGCAGCCTTTATGATTGGTATCGGTTATGAAAATTCTGGTCTTGGCCGACGTATTGCATTGTTCCTCGTAGCCAAGCTTGGAAAGTCCTCTTTAGGCCTTGGTTATGCTATCGCTATTACTGATCTTGTGTTGGCTCCATTTATTCCAAGTAACGCGGCCCGTTCTGGTGGTACGATTTATCCAATCGTATCCAGTATTTGTCCGATGTTCGATTCTTATCCAGATAAGAATCCTCGTAAAATTGGTTCCTATTTGAACTGGGTAGCATTGGCTACTACGTGTGTATCTAGTTCTATTTTCTTGACTGGTGCAGCGCCAAACCCATTGGCCCTAGAATTGTCTGCTAAATCTGGTATCGTAGCGGCGAACTGGGGCACATGGTTCCTAGCATTCTTGCCAGTGGGTATTATACTATTTATCATCACACCATTATTGACCTATGTATTCTGTAAACCGGAGGTAAAAGGGTCCCCTGAAATTGCAGCATGGGCAAGGGATGAATATAAGAAATTAGGCTCCATGACACGCAGTGAAATCTTCATGGCCTTAATTTCTGTATTGGCTCTTGTGTTGTGGATTGGTGCTTCTACATTCAAAGTAAACCCTACAACAACAGCTTTGATTGTTATTATTTTGATGATTTTCACTAAGATTATGACATGGCAAGACTTTCTTGCTAACAAACCAGCATGGAATGTTTTGACTTGGTTTGCTACACTCGTACCTATGGCTTCTGGCCTTAAAAATGTAGGCTTCTTAGACTGGCTTGCTAAATCTGCTGGTGGTTCTTTGGTTTCTTTAGATCCTACAATGGCAGTTCTTGGCTTGTTATTAGCATTCTGCTTACTTCGTTACTTCTTTGCTTCTGGCACTGCTTATGTAACAGCTATGGTAGGCTTGTTTGCTACTCTAATTCTTCAAATTCCTGGTGTTGATCCAGCTCAAGTTATGTTAATTCTTTTAGTACCAATGGGTATTATGGGTATCCTTACACCATATGGTACTGGTCACAGCCCAATTTGGTTTGCTAGTGGCTATAACAAAGGTCCTGAATTCTGGAAATTAGGTGCTATCTTTGGGATTATCTACCTTGCGATATTTATCGTGGTGGGGATTCCATGGATTCAGTTCGTAATGCCACTTTTAGGATAAAGTGCTCCGCCGCATTGTATCTCCTTGCGCTCCATTCGCTGCAAGTCGCTTAGTAGATACAATGCGGCTTCTTTTTATCCTAAAATGGCAATACTCACTTTGGGAAAAGCAAGTCGAGCTTACAGAACGCTACGAGGGGCTTCCTTTATATCCGAAAATGGCATAGCTCACTTCGGGAGGGCAAGTCGCTGGACAGACATATGGCGGCTTTTTCTATCTTAAAATGGCAATATTCGACAAATCTAAGAAAATAAATATAATATAATATTGATATGATAGTAAATATCTTTTTTTGAGTTTTCTGATGGAGGTAGTTTATTATTATGTCTGCTACAGAGCGTGTTGTACAGTCGGTTTTATATGAGCTGGGCTGTGTTTTGATTGGCTGTTTGGTGATGCAGTTTGTTCCGCATGAGGGGCAGCCTTTGGTCTTGATGATTATTTTTTCCTTGTTGGCGATGGTTTGGAATTTTGTGTTTAACTGGATATTTGATAAACTAGTACCAGGTGACCGATTAGCGCGAGGTCCTGTAATCCGCATAATTCATGCGGTGTTGTTTGAAGGTTTGTTTATGCTTGCAACGGTACCGATAATCATGTACATGATGCATATGAGCTTTTGGATGGCCTTTGCTACAGATATAACGATGACATTAGTCATATTAGGTTATACTTATATTTATAATTGGGTATATGATCGAGCACGTCTATATTTTGTAGAGGCTTAATTTTAAATGTGAGGTAGGTACCTCTTGTAAAATCTATATCGTATAGTAGGAGGTTCTTATGTCTACAAAATCTATTACGGGCACAGGTCTCTTGTTGGCCGTTGCCTTATTGGCGCAAAGCTTGCGCCTCATTTTCCCCTTTATTCCTAATCAGGTGAGCATGTTCCTCATCGGGTCTATTACGTCCGCAACCTTTGTACTCGCCACATGGCGCTATGGATGGAAGAATGGTCTTGTTATTGCTTGGATTGCACCAGTAGTGGCGCATTTACAAGGCATGTTGCCGTTGCCGCCGTTCATTTTGATTACGGCCCTAGGAACGACAGCGTATGTATTCGTAGCCCACTGGTTACAACATAAACCAAAAGCATTGCTTATCATTGTGGCGGCTTTGGTAAAAGCCGGCGTACTCTTTGGCGGGTACTCCTTGTTTTTCTCCTTGTTCCAATTTCCACCAAAGATTGTAAATACCATGCTTTTCGTATCTAGTTGGCCGCAATTGGTAACTTCGTCATTAGGTATTATTTTGGCATTACTTATTACAAAACGCACTAAAAATTAGGTCAACTTAACTTAGAGTTATGACAACCCATTCAAAATAGATATGTCTTTTTAGGGGCACTCAGGATGTATGAGTGCCCATTTTTGTTGACCTTAATCATTGTCTACTCTTATAATTAACATATTGTATACAAATATGAGGAGTTGATTGGAATGAAGTTTAATACAAAATGCGTTCATGGCAGTGGTAAACCGGATGATACCGGTGCGATTTCCCCTGCAATTTATATGTCTAGTACGTTCTCTCATCCAAAGTTGGGTGATACAACAGGTTACCAATATTCACGTGAGTCTAATCCAACACGTGACCGCTTAGAACAATTGATGGCAGGCCTTGAAGAAGGTACAGATGCATTGGCATTTTCCTCCGGTATGGCAGCTGTGGACGCAGTATTCCACCTATTCTCTCCTGGAGATCACATCATCTTAGGTGATGATTTATATGGTGGTTCTATCCGTATGTTCACAAATATTTACGAACAGAACGGCATTGAGTTTACTTATGTAGGCACCTCTGATCTTGATGCGGTGAAAGCAGCTTTTAAACCGAATACAAAGGCTGTATATATTGAAACTCCTACAAATCCTATGATGGAGATAACCGATATTCGTGCACTCTGTGCGTTGGCGCATGCACGTAATGCACTAGTAATCATCGACAATACTTTCCTAAGTCCATATTTCCAAAAGCCATTGACTTTGGGTGCCGATATTGTCGTTCATAGTGGTACCAAATTCATTGGTGGTCATCACGATGTAATTTCTGGCTTTACTATTGTAAAAGATGAAGAAATCGCGGCAAAATTGCGTTTAACATACAAAACAGTTGGTGCATGCCTATCCGCTATGGATAGCTGGCTCGTTATTCGCGGCGTAAAAACATTGGCACTTCGTATGGAGCAACACCAAAAGAATGCGATTGCTCTTGCGGAATGGCTAAAGACACAACCTAAGGTAACAAAAGTATTGTTCCCAGGACTTCCTGAACATCCAGGTTATGAAATCAATAGAGCCCAAACAACAGGCTTTGGCGGCATGTTATCCTTCGAAGTAGATAGTGAAGAAACGGCTAAACAAGTATTAGAAGGTATTGAGCTTATTCAATTCGCTGAAAGTCTTGGTGGTACAGAATCCTTGTTGACGTATCCTGTGACGCAAACACATCCAGATTTAAAACCTGAAGATGCGGAACGCAAAGGTATTACACGTCGTTTGTTGCGTTTATCTGTAGGCATTGAAGATACAGAAGACTTGATTGCGGACTTGGAACAGGCTTTTAACAAATAAAGGAGTTCCTATGGGACAATATAATTTTGATCAAATATTAGATAGAACTCATACAAAATCATTGAAATACGACTTTGCTGTAAAGCGCGGTAAACCTGCGGATGTGTTGCCATTCTGGGTAGCGGATATGGATTTTGAAATTCCCCCTGAGTTAAAACAAATCTTATTGAATCGTGTTAAGCATGGTGTTTTCGGCTATACAGAGTCTGACGATGAATACTTTGAAGTGTTGAAGAATTGGTTTGCTACGCGTTTTAACTGGACGCCAGAACAAAAATGGCTTGTTAAAACGCCTGGTATCGTATTTGCCTTAGCGATGGCGGTTCGTGCTTTTACCGAGGTTGGCGAAGGGGTGCTCATTAATCAACCTGTGTACTACCCCTTTAGTATGGTTATTGACGATAACGATCGTCGTCTTATCAATGTGCCGCTCATCAAAGGCGACGAAAAATACACTATCGACTTTGAAGGCATCGAGCGTGCAATTATTGAGGAGAATGTAACATTATTTCTCTTGTGTAATCCGCACAATCCAGTAGGACGCGTGTGGATTGAGGACGAGTTGAAACGCCTCGGCGACATTTGTATTAAACACAATGTGCTCATCGTGAGCGACGAAATCCATGCTGACTTTGTTTGGGAAGGGCATACGCACAAGGTCTTTGCCGACCTTGGTGAAAGCTATGCAGAACATTGTGTTGTATGTACAGCGCCTAGCAAGACTTTTAACATTGCAGGCTTACAAGTGAGTAATATCTTCATTCCAAATGATTCCTTACGCCGTCGTTTTATAAAAGAAATTGACCGTGCTGGCTATAGCCAGTTAAATACGATGGGAATTGTGGGCTGTGAAGGAGCCTACAAAGTCGGGGCTCCTTGGCTTGATGATTTAAAAGAATATATTCAAGACAATATTCAATTCACCATTGACTATGTAGCAAAATATATGCCAAAGATTCGTGTATATCGTCCTGAAGGGACATATCTTATGTGGCTGGATTGCTCTCAATTGCCGCTGAGCCCTAAAGAGCGAGATGAATGGATCATCAATGATGCCAAGCTATGGCTCGATACAGGTTCTATGTTTGGCGTCGATGGGGAGGATTTTGAACGCATTAATGTAGCTTGTCCTCGTAAAATCTTGGAAGAAGGGCTTGAAGCTTGGCGTCGTGCCTATGAGGCTAAAGACTTTTAATTAGATTAGGTTATCAAATTGTAGAATATGTAGAGGTGACACTATGCCTATTAAAGTAATAAAAAATTTACCGGCCATAACGAAATTAGCTCAAGAGAATATTTTCGTCATGGATACTGAACGGGCGGAGAATCAACAAATCCGACCTTTGCAAATTTTGCTTGTCAATTTGATGCCTACTAAAGAAGTGACGGAAACTCAGATTTTACGTGCTCTTAGTAATAGCCCATTGCAAGTTAATTTGACTCTTTTGCATACCGCATCTCGTAAGGCTAAAAATACAGATGAACAATATTTAGAAACCTTCTACCGCACCTTTGATGAAGTAAAAGACCAGTTCTTTGACGGCATGATTATTACCGGTGCTCCTGTAGAGTTAATGCCTTTTGAAGAGGTAGACTATTGGTCTGAACTCGTAGAAATCATGAACTGGGGCGAAGAGCATGTTTACTCTACGTTTTATATCTGTTGGGGTGCTCAAGCTGGCTTATATCATCACTTTGGCATTAATAAATCCATTATGGATGAGAAATTATTTGGTGTTTACGAACACGATATTTATAATGATCGACCAGTGCTCATGCGTGGATTTGATGAAAAGTTTTGGATGCCACACTCACGGCACACCACAGTTTCGTTGCAACAAATTAAGGAAAATCGTGACTTGGAACTCTTGGCTGGGTCTGAACCAACAGGAGCTGCTATCGTTCGTAGTTTAGACAATAAACATATCTTTGTATTTGGTCATGCCGAATACGATTGGGATACACTTAATCGTGAGTACGTGCGGGATATCAAAAAAGGTATGGATATTGCGGTTCCTGAAAACTACTTCCCAGATAATGATCCGAAACAACGTCCCATCGTGCGCTGGCGCTCTGTAAGTACACTATTATTTACAAACTGGTTGAACTACTATGTATACCAAGAAACACCGTACATCATTGAACAAATCCAAAAAATGAAATTTGAACGGGATAAAAATTTAGGCGCTTACATCTAAATGTAAGTACTTATTTCTAATCTATTGATAGTACTATGTACTCCTAATTACTTCTAACATCTCTTAAGGGAGCTAGTTCTTTGGAAGTAATTAGGGGATTTTATTTCTCATAAATGACTTAGTTCGCTTTAGCGGTTTTGGTAAAAGCTTTTATCCTCCTTTGTCCACCATAGTTTAAAGTTATGGAGAAAAGAATATAAAAAATAGTAGACATAACTTTTAAAGCATAGTAATATACTAGGCATAAAGAACGAACTTAAAATATAGTTAATATAAAGGAGTTATTATAATGAGTAAACAATACAGATTTGAAACATTACAATTACACGCTGGTCATACGGTGGATCCAACAGGTTCTCGTGCAGTACCGATTTATCAAACTACATCTTTCGTATTTAAAGATGCTGAGGAAGCCGCAGGTCGTTTTGCATTGACTAATCCTGGTGGTATTTACTCTCGCCTTGGTAATCCTACTACAGATGTATTGGATTCTCGTGTTGCACAACTTGAAGGCGGTGCTGCTGGTATTGCAGTAGCATCTGGTTCTGCAGCGGTTACGTACTCTATTTTAAATGTAGCAGATGCTGGTGATAATATTGTTGCTGCATCCACATTGTATGGTGGTACTTATAATTTGTTTACTGCTACATTGCCTCGCTTGGGGATTCAAACTAAATTCGTAAATCCGGATCATTTGGAAGAATTTGAAGCAGCTATCGATGAAAAGACTAAAGCCGTTTATATCGAGTCTATTGGTAACCCTGGTATTAATCTTATCGATGTACAAGCCATAGCTGATATTGCACATAAACACAATATCATCTTGATTGTAGACAATACATTTGCATCTCCATACTTATTCCGTCCATTAGAACATGGTGCTGACGTAGTTGTACACTCTGCTACTAAATACCTTGGTGGTCACGGTACAACATTGGCTGGCGTAGTTGTAGAATCTGGTAAATTCGACTATAAAGGTTCTGGTAAATACCCTGGCTTCTCCGAAGGTGACGAACACTACAATGGATTAGTATTTGGTGATTTGCCAATCCCATTCACTGTAAAAATTCGTGCTCAATTACTTCGTGATACTGGTGCATGCATTACTCCACTTGCAGCATGGCAAATCTTACAAGGTATTGAAACATTGTCCTTGCGCGTAGAACGTCACGTAGAAAATGCTCGTAAAGTAGTAGATTTCTTGAGCAAACATCCTAAGGTAGCATGGGTAAGCTATCCAGAATTAGAAGACAGCAAATACAAAGCATTAGCTGATAAATACTTCCCTAAAGGTGTTGGTGCAGTATTCACATTCGGTGTAAAAGGTGGTAAAGAAGCAGGTATTAAACTTGTTGACTCCTTGGAAATCTTCTCCAACCTTGCCAACGTAGCAGATGCTAAATCTCTTGTTATCCATCCTGCATCCACAACACATGCACAACTTAACGAAGAACAACAAAAATCTGCTGGCGTAACACCAGATATGATCCGTGTATCCATCGGCCTTGAAAATATCGATGATATCATCGAAGACTTGGCACAAGCTTTAGATAAAGCATAATTTTCGTACCTCTTGTTTGGAAAACTATAGATCAAACCTTTAAAACTTACAAATGACATCCTTAAGCTGAACTTTGCTTAAGAAATAGAACACATAACTATCAAACCTATAAAACTTATACAAAAGGCCTCCCGCAGGGAGGCTTTTTTGTTATTAGTGTGTTGTTGTCTTTATAAGAATGAAATGTTGTGTAGGTGTAATATAATCTTGATAGAATGGGCATAAAAAGACCTTGGATTTAATGATCCAAGGTCTTTAAGGGAGTATAGTGTGTGTAACGTTTGGTCTGTGGTGTGTGCACAGACCGTTTTCCTATTGTGTGAGATAGGATTTAGGGAGTCCGTGGTTAGTGTTACGGGCTCTCTGAGAGTGTGTTAGAGAGTGTATCCAAAGGATACAGTGTGTATAGTATGTGTGTTATATGTGTAGTGTGTCATCTAAGTGGGTTAGGATAGGGTTTCACTTGATGAAATGAAAATCTTAGTATTTTGTGTTTTTAACTTTAGCGCTAATAACTTTACCGGATGTAGCGTCTACTTTTACTTCAGCATTTTTACCGCCGCCAGTTGTCATATCGAATTCATATACAACTCTGCCGTTTTCACGTTCAACGGTCCAATCCATAGTTTGGAAATCAGAACCAACTTTTTCCATAGCTTTTGTTTCAGCTACTTCAGGAATGATGATGTTTTGAACGTTAATTGTTTTAGAAGCTTTGGAGTAACCTTTTACTTCTTTACCAACGATTTGACCAGATGCTTCGTCTACTTTAAGCTCTACTTCACGGTTGCCATAATAACCTTCTACTTCATAGTAAGGATTGTGTTTTGCATCATAGGAAATAGATTTTACAGTAGCGCCAGGGAATTGCTGTTGGAATACTGTAACAGCGCCCATATAGTCAACAGAATAGTTAGCTTGTGCGGATGGAGCAACGCTACCAACACCATTCCAGTTGCTATGGTTGTTGTAACCATGGTTGCTAGCTGCACCAACTACACCTGCTAATAATACTGTACTAACGCCAAATGCACATAGTACTTTGGATACTTTCTTAACATTTTTCATAAGCAATGCCTCCTGATACCAAATTATAATTTTCGTTTAGTTACGATTTTGTGAAAGTAGATTTTACTCAATCTACTTATATATAATTTAATCTTGTTATATGAAAATAAGGTGAAATTAGATGATTTTTGTATGAAGATGAGTATATCTTTTAGTTATTATGAACTATTGATAATAACTATTAGCTATAGTCAAAATTAAAAAGTACTAAAAATATAGTATATATAGTATTAGACTATATAGTAAACTAAAAGTCAACCATTATAGTTGACAATTAAAAATACAAGTGCTTTAATTTAGATAGTTAGTAGTTTGTTTCCGTGTTATCTTGGACTTTTATTCTCCATTGATAGCACAAATTCCTGCTTAGGTCTGTTATGAATGGAGGTATACCATGAGCTCTACTGTATCAAAACAAACTCGCATTACCACCCGTCAGTTAACGATGACAGCACTCTTTGTGGCGCTAATCGCGGTTGGTGCTTTCATACGGGTCCCATTACCGAATTGTCCGTTTACATTGCAAATCTTATTTACTACATTAGCGGGCATTGTTTTAGGTAGTCGTTTAGGTGCCGCTAGTGTTGGCATTTATATTGTACTAGGCCTTGTTGGGGTTCCTATTTTTACATCTGGTGGTGGTCCTAGTTATATTTTGCAACCTACCTTTGGTTATTTAATTGGCTTTATGGTTGGTGCGTATGTAGTAGGACGCATTGCAGAGACAATGGATACACTATCGTTTAAACGTTTGCTAGCTGGATCCATATTAAATCTATTAATTGTATATGGACTTGGCATGGTGTACCTATACTTTATTATGAATCTGTATTTAGGTAAACCGATTGGTGTGGAAGCTGTCATTATTACTTGCTTCCTAATCCCAGTTGGCCCAGATATTTTCTTGTGCGCTGTAGCAGCATCTCTTGGCAAGAGAATTATTAAAGAATTACAGCACTAATAGAACGTTTTAATAACTATTTTTTAATAACTATTATAATTAGAATAACTAGAAAAAATATAATAACTATTATAAGGAATCAATCTATTGTAGATTCATATAGATATTGAATTATGAAATATACGTTATTTTATTCAACAGAATCATTCCTATTAAAAACGAGGCGTTAAGCCTCGTTTTTTATGTAATTCTTAAGGGTATACATAGCCTAAAATAGGTTCTGCAGATTTGATTTTTGTAATCTCTACATATGGTTGTTTACGACCGTGGAAGTCTCGTGTAGAAACCTTTCCTTCAATCGATACCCATTGTTCATTTTGTAAGCTATCACCATCTGTTTTATAGGCTGTCATGCCAATAGGGGCAACGTCAGCAATACAACAAGCCATAGCCATACGAGAAATAGTAAATTCGTTAGATTTTAATGTATTATCTTCGCGGTTCACATAGCCTGTCATATAAACGGTGTAGTCTTTATATTGCTCAGCATTAGATCCAACTTTTACAATGGTTTGATAGAAATTGTCTGAGTTCAAAACGATTTCTTTTTTGTCCTTGGAAATTCCTGGCTCTTTGCTTTCACTGTTAACAGTGACAACCTCTCCAATAGCATCGTTTGTAAAGTCAAAATTGTTAGTATCATCGTTTACACGAGCGGCACCATGAACGCCTGTTGATGGTACAAGAACGGGAGGAACGATGAGCAACATAATAGGAATAATAATCGGAACGATAGATTTCCAGTTATGCTTGTAGTATTTTGACGGCGCCCAAATAATCGTCGCTAGACCGCCTAAAATAAGGGCAACGCCACTAATACCTAGTAAAAGTTCATAACGCGGTGCAATATAGTTCAAATAACGACCTGTCACAATGAGGTAAATACAACAGATACCTAAGATGAGATACAATAGACCTTTCACGATAGAAAAGCGATCTTTCAGTCCTAATGTCATGAAATCATCTCCTTTTAATTAATTAAGAACTGAGATAGTGATTATAAAAGTTTGTAAATTAGCTAAGAAAGAATTTGAATACTAATGCTGCTATATAGGACATAACGGCAATCGTTATACTTAATCGTATGATAAATGAGGTAGGCATATATTGTTTTAATATATATACGTTTTTGATATCTAGCATCGGACCTAAGATGAGAAAGCCCATCACAGAGCTAATAGGAAATAAGGTGCTCAAGGATTTACCGATGATGGCATCTGATGTAGAGCAAATAGAGAAGAAGAATGCTAACATCAGCAAAATTGGAATGGCCGTAAATTCTGGTAAGGTTAATCCTGCGTTGAGAAGCCAAGGTTTGCCATAGACTTGAACTATAGATAGTACAGCTGCCGCCATGGAAAAATAGAATAAGAGTTGAGAAAACTCTTGTTCCATATGGACTAACAATCTTTTTTTATCGATATGTTTAGTTTTAGTTGCTTCTAAAACGATTTCTTCGTAGCTAAGATTCTGTGGTGTTCTTGCTTTCAAAATAGATGTGGCTGGAGGCCAAAATCGGAACGATAGGGCTACTAACAAGGCAACACCTAGTCCTAAAACGATACGCCATACGGAGAGCATGGGATTGTCAGGAAACGCATACCATGTAGAAAGAATGGTGATAGGGTTGATAATCGGGCTAGCGAGCATAAATAAAAGAGCTACTGATAAAGGGATGCCTCGATCTATTAGTGCCTTGAATAAGGGGATAATAGCACAGTCACAAATTGGCAAGGCAAAGCCACTGACCATAGCAGCCCCATAGCTTTTCAAAGAATGGTCACCTAATAGTTTTAGTAGCACTCGTTGTGGCACGAAATAGCGAATAATCGTCGAGCCTACCGTGCCTAATAAAAGGAATGGAATGGCCTCGATGATGAGGCCCGTGATTATGGCGAAGCATTGGTGAATGGAATAGGGGATGTCATGGCGAAAAGCTGTGACCAACAGTATATAGGTTGTAATACCAATAACTAATAGATTAGGAATGAGTCCCCATGTGGAATTCCGGCTCAGTTGTTCTACTTTTTCTGGTGTAGGAGCTGTTATAATTTTGGCTTCTCCATTATAGGTGCGTAGTAAAGCGTGATGTGTATTGGATTCTGTGATAATACAATCTGCACTATACAATTGACTCATTACATCATTACCTAAACCAGGGAGTATGGTTGAAACAAATTGATCGGTACAAATATACAATACCTTTTCTACTTGTACTAGGTGGCTTAATATATCGCTATATAGTAAGGCTTCTAGTTGATGAAAGCTTACCATGCCATTCCACTCAATCCATAGCTCTTTTGGCTGTAGTCGTTTTAAATAATCCCCGATTTTACAGGCTATCAATTCGTAAGACTTGATATCGCTAGGAACAATGGCATTGAGTTCATCCGCATTGAGTTGTAAGGGCTCTTTGATGAGAGGTTCACTGCCTTCTTCGGCGCTGATTATTGCGGTACCGCCTAGCTTTTTACGGTATTGTAATTGTTCGTTTATGAACGTGCTTTTACCGGATCCAATAAACCCTGTAACGATATAAACTGGTATCATGATTGACACACTTCGTTATGTACCATTGGTACATTAAAATCTGTGCCGATAACGACTAAACTATAGTCATTAGTTTCACTAGGTGAAAGCGAACAGTAATGAGTGCCGTATTGGAGTTCGTGAGGACCTTCCGTGGTTGGTACAATCCCTTTGGCACGAAGCACCGTATCAGGCATGCCTTCTAAAATGGTTTTCCATTGTGCAAGACTAAGGGTGCGCAAATCCTTAAAGGTATGACTCATAAATAAATGTTCATCGTGTAAGCAGTGATCATCATGACAATGATACAGGCGCTTGATGTAATCACGCAAACCAATGGTATCCCATGCTTCTTCATGAATTGGTGTATGTGGCGCGAGGTCGCGAATCATACGTTTTGTAATGCTTGTCTGTTGAATATCTTCTGTATGGCTCAAAAAAATTGCATCACTATGAGTGATTTGATCCTTGAAGAAAAGACCAAAATTTTTGATAAACATTGGTGCTTGCATAGCATCGACAGTCGTTATTGATGCGTGAATGTAAGCAGATTTTGCAATGTCCTCGTCGTTACAAGTATGGATGATTTCACTGAGTTTGCTGACACCTGATGGCTCGATGTAGATCATATCGATTTTGTAATTTTGCAGAATATCAAGTAGTGCTTGTTGGAAATTTCCTTGTAAGCTACAGCAAATACAGCCAGATGTTACTTCACGGACTGTGGCCCCTGTTTTTGCAAGATTAGCAGCATCGAGGCTAGTTTCACCAAAATCGTTTTCTATAATAAGAATTTTATCTTTCGATGTATGTTCTTTTAGTATATGTTGTAAGAATGTTGTTTTTCCAGAACCTAGAAATCCGGATATGATAACTATTGGAATCATATATACCTCCTGCGTAATGTAAACACAGTATACACCTATAGGATAACACAGAAAATACTCTATGGGGTATATGGAGACTAGTGAATGAGTCAGAGTTTAACAGCCTTTTTTGAAATTTATAGATTATATACTATATATGAGTATACTGGCACATGTAGTTGATATTCATAATTATTTATAAATAAAACGATGCATTCCATGTTGTTCATATATGAAAGAATACTCCTATATGAATAAATATTTATTTATGTAGTTGAAAAATTTTTATGAAAAAAATCCCTCCTACAAGATAATTCAGTTGGAGAGATGGCTGAATTACTTGTAGGAGGGTTGGAGAGTCACTATTACATGGGTCTCGTAACTTGATGTGTTATTTGCTTATAGTATAACAAATTATACATCAAAAATATAGTAATTATTTATTTTATTGTAATTTTGCTAATAATGCTTTGAGGTACACATATACATTTTCAACAGAAGGTAAATGAACGCGTTCTGATGGTGTATGAGGACTTACGATAGTAGGCCCAAAGCTAATCATTTGTGTATTTGGCAATACGCCTTTTAACAAACCACATTCGAGACCTGCGTGAATAGCATTTACATTAGCTGGTGTATCGAACATTTCGTTATGCAAGGAAATCGCTTGTTCTTCCAATTTTGAGCCTTTGTCGTATTCCCATGCTGGATATCCACCTGTACGCTCTGCAGCTACGCCAAGTGCTTTTGCAAGAAGCATCATTTTTTTCGTTAAGAATTCAAGACTATTGCTATTGGAACTACGAATAGAAATGAGTATTTCAATGGTATGTTGATTTTCACGTACGATAGCAATATTATTAGATGTTTCTACAAGGTTTGGGATAGACTTACTTACAGAATGAACCCCATCTTGTGCAAGATAGATATATGTAATAAGTGCTTCTGTTGTGTCTTCTGCATATACTATTTCAGGAGTAGGAACATCTTCAACTACAAATGTAAGGCCTGGATCCTGTACGCTATATTCGTGTTGGTATTGTTTTTCTTGGTATGCGAGCAATGTTTTAATGGCTGCCACATCTTCAGAGCGTACGGATAGTACAGCTACTGCCTTAGACGGGATTGCATTATGTTTTACGCCACCTTCGAAAGACGCTAAGCTAATAGGATATTGTTGTTGAATATCATAGAGTACACGGGTTAGTACTTGGTTTGCATTAGCTCGTTGCTCGTTGATTTCGATGCCGGAGTGCCCCCCTTTAAGACCGGTTACTGTAATGGATAAGCCCGCATCATAGCCTGGTTGATTGTTATCGCGTAACAATGGAATTTTTACATGTACGTGGCAACCGCCAGCACAACTAACGGTGAAGTCATGTTCTACTTCTGTATCTAGGTTGAGTAAGTAGTCACCAGTTACTTGACCTTCTTTAATGGCAAAGGCACCATCCATACCAGTTTCTTCGTTGGTAGTGAATAATAATTGCATTGGTCCATGTTGTTGGCTTTCATCTTCAAGGAGAGCAAGCATCATAGCAGCACCCATGCCATTATCGGCACCTAATGTTGTATGGTCTGCGTGCATCCATTCGCCTTCGATGATATTAGCGATTGGATCTTTAGAGAAGTCGTGGTTAGAGTCATGGTCTTTAACACAAACCATATCAATATGACCTTGTAAAATGATGGATGGACGGTTTTCATAACCTGGAGATGCAGCTTTTTTGATAACTACATTAAAGATTTCGTCTTGATGAACTTCAAGACCTAAATTTTTAGCAAAGTTCACGATGTAATCGCTGATGCCTTTTTCATTGCCGGACTCACGAGGAATTTGGCTCATTTCTTTAAAAATTTCTAATACGCGTTTTGCTTGAACGATTGTTTCCATAATGGTACCTTTCATTCTCATGTAAAATAGACATGTATGTATTATTGAAAGCTTTTAAAACAATATAAAATAAAATATTATAGCGTAATGGTCGCTTGTTTTACAGTCTAGACTAGGTCCTTTCATACATACGAACTATATAAATTATTATTGTATATATATAGTTATATCACAATAAAGATTATTAGGATAGCTTATGCTAGGTGCTAGCTATATAGGAATAATATTGTATAATGAGGGTATACGAATAACGAATAACAATTAACTAAATTTCTATAGATCTTAGAAGGTTGGTGAACCAATGCAACATGAAAGCCGCAATATTAGCATGCTTATGGATTTTTATGAGATGACTATGGCACATGGCTACTTTACAAAATTAAAAAATGTGGATCGCGTCGCATTTGATGTTTTCTTTAGACGTAATCCAGACAAGGGCGGTTTTGCTATTTTTGGTGGTCTCGAACAAATCGTTGAGTACATTTTAAATTTACACTTTGATGAAAGTGATATCTCTTATTTACGGAGTCAGGGTATTTTTAGTGAAGAATTTTTAGCATATCTAAAAGATTTCTCTTTCACCGGTGATGTATATGCCTTCCCAGAAGGTTCTATCATCTATCCTAATGAACCTGTAATTACAATTGTGGCGCCTCTCATAGATGCACAAATCGTAGAAACTGCAGTGCTTACTATGATGAACCATCAATCTCTTATCGCCACAAAAGCTAATCGCATCGTTCGCGCTGCGGATGGGCGTATTGTGGCTGACTTTGGTGCTCGTCGTGCACATAATGTAGACGCAGCCGTATACGGTGCAAGAGCCGCTTATATTGGTGGTGTTCAGTCCACTGCAACCGTTTTAGCAGGGCAACAATTTGGCATTCCTGTCAGCGGTACTATGGCGCATAGTTGGGTCATGTACTATGGCTCTGAATACGATGCTTTCAAAGCCTATGCTGAAGTGTATCCAGATAATGCAGTATTCCTTGTTGATACTTATGATGTGTTAAACTCTGGCGTGCCCAATGCTATTAAGGTAGCAAAGGATGTATTAGAGCCAATGGGGAAACGCTTAAAAGGAATTCGCCTAGATTCTGGTGACCTTGCGTATTTGGCGAAAAAAGCGCGGCGCATGCTAGATGATGCAGGCTTAGAAGATTGTAAAATTATGGCATCTAATAGTCTAGATGAGTATACAATCACATCTTTGCTCATACAAGGTGGCCCTATTGATATTTTTGGTGTAGGGGAACGCCTCATTACCTCTAAGAGTGACCCCGTATTTGGTGCGGTATATAAAATTGCTAGCATCGAGAAAGATGGTATGTGGGAACCTCGTATCAAGATTTCTGAAAGTGTAGAAAAAATTACTAATCCAGGTCTTAAAAAGGTATATCGTGTTTATAATGATAAAGGTCGTGCGATTGCAGATCTATTAACATTGTTGAGAGAGGTACCTGATACAGAGGAACCATATCGTTATATCGATCCTGAGCAACCTTGGCGTGAATTATATTTTGAAAATTGTACTTTTAAAGAGATGAAGCAGCTTATTATCAAGGATGGTAAATTAGTTGTGGACTTACCAACACTAGAGGAAATTCGAGCATATGTGCAAGATCAATTAGCTAATGAAATTTGGCCTGAAGAGCAACGCTTTGAAAATCCACATCGTCACTACCTTGATATGAGTCCTAGCTACTATCAATTGAAGATGGATTTATTGAACCGTATTTATCGGAAAAAGTAGGAGGGCCTATGTTAGAAAATCCACAAGCTACAAAGGATGCCCTCATTCAATGGATTCGAGATTATTTTGGTAAAAATGGTCCTAACTGTAGTGCTGTAGTTGGTATTTCAGGTGGTAAGGACTCGACTATCGTGGCAGCTCTTTGCAAAGAAGCTCTCGGTGCAGATCGCGTAGTTGGTGTTCTTATGCCAAATGGAGTGCAATCGGATATTGATGATGCTCAGGCAGTGGTAAATTATTTAGGAATTCCGCACATGACGGTCAATATTGGTGCTGCCTATGAGGCGCTAACTCATGCTATCGTTCAGGCTAAGGGGTATGATGTTGTAACGGGGAGAACCGATTTATCTAAAGATGCTGCCATTAATACGCCGCCTCGTCTCCGGATGGCAACTCTCTATGCAGTAGGACAAAATTTACCAAATGGTGCTCGTGTAGCAAATACTTGTAATGGATCTGAAGACTACGTAGGATACTCTACAAAATACGGAGATAGTGCAGGTGATTTTAGCCCTCTCGCACAACTCGTAGTAGAAGAAGTTCGTCAAATAGGAAAACTTCTTGATATTCCATTGCACCTAGTTGATAAGGTGCCAAGTGATGGTCTTAGTGGTCAGTCCGATGAGGATAAATTGGGATTTACCTATGCTATACTGGATCGTTATATCAGAACTGGTGAAATTGAAGATCAGCCAACAAAAGAGCGAATCGACTATCTGAATCGAATTAATAAACATAAATTGGAGTTGATGCCATCATTTGACCCAAAGCTTTAATTGATAAGGCAGAAATCTCGATTTATAGAGATGAATCCATGAATCTATAGGGGCGAAGCCATAAAATAAGATAAAATAATTTTTTAGAATATAATAAGGCTGGCCATTATTGACCAGCCTTATTGAATCGTACTTAGTTTAAATTTAATAACAATAATTATTTTATAGTTTTATAGTGGAGGTAATATGGATACAAAAATTGCTTTGATTGGTACTGGAGGAACTATTGCAGGAAAAGGTACTTCAAATACTGATTTAACAGGCTATACGGCAGGGGTGTTAGGACTTGACAAAATCTTAGCCTCCGTACCTGGTACAAAACCGTATGGTCCTTATACATATACTCAGTTTAGTAATATTGAAAGCTCCGATATTACCGTAAATCACTGGTTAGAACTTTCTAAGTTGGTGCAAAAATTGGTTAATCGAGATGATATCGGTGGTGTTGTTATTACTCATGGCACAGATAGCATGGAGGAGACGGCATATTTTCTGAATCTGACAGTTCATACAGACAAGCCAATTGTTATTACTGGATCTATGAGACCCGCAGGTGCTATTAGTGCAGACGGGCCAATTAATTTATTGCAAGCTATCCAAGTAGCGAGAACACCATCGTCTGTAGGTAAAGGTGTGATAGTCGTATTAAATGGCTACATTGATGGGGCAAGGGATGTATCTAAATGCAACACTACTAATGTAGCGACTTTTGATAGTCCATTAGTGGGGCATCTTGGTATTGTACAAGATGGTGTTGCCCACTATTATAAAGTGTCTACTCGACGTCATACTCAAGACTCTGTATTTGATGTGAGTAAATTGTCTGAGTTACCTCGTGTAGTTATAATGACCTGCTATGGTGGTATGGATGATATGGTGCCTATGAGTGTAGTTGCTACAAATCCTGACGGTTTAATTTTAACAGGTCTTGGTCATGGTACAATCCCACAAAACGTACGTCAAATCACACAGAATACAAAGTTTCCAACGGTACGTGCTTCTCGTACCGGTAGTGGTATGGTATCTGCAGTGCCACAAGATGCACTGGCAAACTATCTAGTATGTGATACTTTAAGTCCACAAAAAGCGCGTATTTTATTGATGCTAGGGCTTACAAAAACTAAAAATCTTAAAAAGTTACAACAATTCTTCCATGAATATTAAAGGCACATAATACTCATGGAACATATGAAACATAATAATTCTTTGAATCTAATAATTAATTTGAAAAATTTGAGAAAATATCTCAAATTTTAATTTGATATTCATTTTCAAAAATTATACTATATGTAACAGTTTTATATGCAATAAACCGCACATTCCGATCGCCTAGGATGTGCGGTTTTTCATTTGTATTATATTTTTCATATATGAGTGGGGTATTGAATAATAATTTTTGGGGTATCATTCTAGATATTTTTGTATATTACAAAATAGGATTATTCAGCGCCGATAGCATTTTCTAGTGCTCTTTGTACGCCTACATAGACGGCCTTGGCTAAGGTGTCTCCAAATAGTGAAAAGGAACCAGCATCTGTTAAGATATCTCCATTTGTATCAATGGTGAGAATGATACCATCTGTAGAGGTACCTGTGGCAGATGTTTTTCGTTCTTTTGTAATTGCATCAGGAATGTATTCATTAATAAACGGATGGAGGCGTACGCTTTCAACATTCCAATCTTGAAGGGCTGCGGTTTTTGCTTCGGTAATTGTCATAACAGCTTTTACCATAGCGCTATCTGTTAAAGCTTTATTTGTAAATACGAGGATATTGATTGTGCCTGGCACTATGAAGTCTCCATCACGCTCTTCGTAACAATAGCCTGTACCTGCGCGATGTGCCGTTTTTTCATAGCCTGCAGTCACGATAGTTTCCACAATAGTATCATGTTCTTCAACTTTGGCATAGGCGTGTAGATGCATTGTGGCAGACGTGAGAAGTGCTGTACTAAAATGAACAGGAGTATCAATATGTTCAAATTCTTGAGCCAAATAATCGGCTACAGAGCCACCGGGTAAATCTTTTTCTGTTTCGATTTGATATGTTAGCTGTTGGTTGCGTACCGCTAGCGTATGGTGATAGCCACCATTTAATTGTCCGCTCGAAAGAGAATAGTGGATATCGTCAAAGTGTACCGTAACGGAGTGTAACTCTCTAGTTACATAGCCTCCAGTAGCGAGCTCTTGGGGTGCTTCGTATAGATTTTTGAACATGTAAGTCTCCCTAGTTTTATGATTGTTATATATGGAATATAACGATATAATATCTTTATTATCGTATTGCGAATGCATATGTAAAATTATAGCATATATGTTTACTGTTATTATATTGACATTATGTTGAGACGTATATTTGTTATTGTATAGATTTATATTATGGATGGTTATTATGGCTAATTTCTTAAGTGCTATTTCTGAATTTCTTTTTAAAGACGCTAATATATTAATTCAAATGAGGGACTGGTTCTTTGCACAAGCTGGAAATATCTTATTAGCGTTAATTTTATTTTGGATAGGGCGATATGCTATTAAATGGGTAAAAGCTTTTGCTGTTCGCATTATGACAAAAGCTTCCTATGACTCAGCAGCAATGAGCTTTATCACTCAAATTATTAATTACGCCTTGCTAGTAGGGTTAGTATTGATTTGCTTAAACCAAATTGGTGTTCCTACAACATCTTTTATAGCTGCTTTTGGTGCTTTTGGTTTAGGTATTGGTCTCTCCTTACAGAATAACCTTTCTAATTTAGCATCTGGTTTATTAATTCTTATCTTCAAGCCTTTTAGAGCGGGTCACGTTATTCAGGTAGGTGATGTAGTCGGCAGTGTTAAATCAATCCAATTTATGTATACAGTTATTACTACAAAAGATCAAAAGAATGTATACATACCTAACTCTCTTCTTACATCACAAGCTGTAACTAACATTGTTTATACTACAGAACGGGTTATCCCATTTACGTTTGACATTGGTTATAATAATGATCATCATGAAGCAATAAAAATCTTAAAAAATATTTTTGCAGCAGATAAACGTGTCCTTAATCCGAAGAATATGGAAATAGGTATCTCTGAATTTGGAGATAATTCTGTACGAATTGCCGCTTATGCTCGTGTTAAGTCGAAGGATTTCCTCGCTGTTCAATACGGCATTATGTCTGATGTAAAAGATGCTTTTGATAAATATGGCATCGACATTCCATATCCTCAGCGTGTAGTATATATTCAAAATGATCCTCAACATGTAGTATATATTCAAAATGTAGATACATCGACAGGTGAAATTAAAGGGACAAAGAAAAAAGCAACTACTACAAATGTAGAAATAGATAATAGTCTTGAAAGTTAGGATACTGGAAGGTAGAACGAGAGTGATGACACTTTTAACGACGAATATTCATATATTTTATAAGAAATTGGTATTGGCCATAACTTTTATAGGAATCGTATTTATAGGTGCTGGTGTTGCTCAAGCTGCATACATTACACCTCCTTCTACTGTTGGTGAGGCCGTAGTCCTTATTGATGCAGATACAAAAGAAATTTTATTTGCAAAGAATCCAGATAAGTGGATGCATCCAGCTAGTACTACGAAAATGGTTACCTTGTTAACTGCTTTAGAACTAAAGGGAACACAGCTTGATGAATTAGCTACGATAAGTAGCTATGCAACGAGCATGGAAGAATCAAACCTAGGGGTTCGCGTAGGCGATCAGATTACATTGGAAGGTGTTCTTGAAGGTATGATGGTTGCTAGTGGCAATGATGCGGCCGTTGTAGTAGCCGAAAATGTAAGCGGTTCTGTAGATAAATTTGCTAAGGATATGACTCGTATTGCTGCAAAAGCGGGTGCAAAGAATAGTGTGTTCTTGAATCCTCATGGATTAACACAAAAGGGTCACCATTCTACGGCTCGTGATTTAGCGATGATTGCAGCGTACGGCATGAAATACCAAATGTTCCGTGACAAGGTTGCTAATGATTATTACAAGGTGCCGTATCAAAACCGTGCACCAGAAACAATTCGTACTACAAACCATTTTATTCGCAATAAATATCCAGGTGCGAATGGCTTGAAAACAGGTTTTACAAACGCAGCAGGAGAATGTTTGATTGCGTCTGCCACACGGAAGGGACATACTATGATTGTAGTTATGCTTAATGATGATAATCGTTGGGAAGAAGCTGTACAATTCCTTGATTATGGATTTAAACTCCGTGGGGTAATTTAAGGACCTATTGTGTAATGGGGGACATATGAGTTCATTTTTTGCATTTTTAAAACGCATGCGCTTTATCAATCGATGGAGCCTCATGCGAAATACGGAAATAGAAAATATTCAAGAACATAGCCTTGAAGTGGCTATGGTAGCGCATAACTTAGGGGCCATAAAAAATGAATACTTCGGTGGGAATGTAGATATCAATAAGGTAGCTGTCATAGCTATGTATCATGAGGTGAGCGAAATCTTTACAGGAGATATGCCGACACCAATCAAGTATTTTGATCCAAAGTTGCGGGAACTGTATGGTGAGGTTGAAACTTTGGCGCAAGAAAAAATGCTATCAACCTTGCCAGACCGGTTACAATCTGTTTATAAGCCTATACTTGTTGATGCAGA
The DNA here is from genome assembly GCF_018366295.1 of Veillonella parvula. Lineage (GTDB taxonomy): Bacteria > Bacillota > Negativicutes > Veillonellales > Veillonellaceae > Veillonella > Veillonella parvula_P. The sequence continues at coordinate 1,854 of NZ_JAGZIJ010000011.1, read as the reverse complement.
AACTAGTCCAGAATGGCCTCTCGTTAAGGCTGCCGATACAATTTCAGCCTATATGAAATGCGTCAAAGAGCTCAAGGCAGGGAATGATGAGTTTAAAGAGGCACATGACTCTATCTTAGCTAAGTTGAAAACTCTAAATATGCCTGAGGTAGATATGTTTATTGAATTATATATCCCTGCTCTTGGTAAGAGTTTGGATGAGTTGAACTATTACGAAATTAAATAACTACTAAAAGAGACGACTTCTTGAGCTGTACCCCAAAAATTGGACACAATTTTGAAGGTATAGTTCATTTGGGCCGTCTCTTTTTGATTCTAAAGATTTGTAGATTATGTTGCTAATGCTTTATCAAATTTTTGTTAGTTTGTTTAATAATAATTATTATAAGCGTATTTGTTAATTATTATCCCTTATTGAATATTATAGTTTACTTTTCCTATCTATAATCTCTTGATTTCTCATTAGTATTTTTTTACCTCGCCACGAGAAGGCTCGATGGCCATATTTTGCTTTGAATTCTTTGTTCGTTAGTGCTTCCAGTTCGTCTATATTGACATACGGTTCTATCTGTTGGAATTCTGGGATGGGCGTAGTTGGAATATTTTTGTTGTGGGGGCATACCTCTTGGCACACATCACAACCAAATACGAGTGGTGTTTTAGCGAGAATATGTTCCTCTTTATCGGTGAGTTCTCCTTTTTTCTGCGTCAAGAAGCTTTTACAAGTGTTGTATTTAAAATCGTCATGGCCTAAACATTGACCTAAGCACGCTGTAATACAACGATTGCATCCCATGCAGGACTGCTCAAGAGGGGTATTTGGTTTGAGTTCTAGTGTTGTTAAAATCGTACCAATAACGACATAAGAACCCCATTTAGGGCTGATAAAACAGTTGTTCTTTCCGTAAAAGCCGAGACCTGCTAAGTAGGCCATGTACCGATCTGCTAAAGGAGAGGTGTCGCAATGAATGGAGAACTGAGCCGAGTCATCAATTATTTGTAATCTTTCAATAAGACGTTCTAAATATTCATTAATGACCAGGTGATAATCTGTTGACCATGTATAGCGCGATAGATTGGCATGGCCTTTGTGTTGTACATGGTACGGGAATAGACAAACGATGGCACTTTTGGGCATAAACCGAGTCGTTCCTAGTAGTCTTGCCTCTACATCTGCCGTAGTAAAGGGGCATGGGTTGCTTTCAAATAAAATAGTTTTGGCCTGTTCAGGCAGTGGCCATGAGGCAATTCCAAATTCATAAATATGTAATTCTTTGCAAATTTCCTGTAAATTTATATCTTTCATCGTAGATTTAGTGGTAAATAATTGGTAAAATAAAAGTATAAGAAATGCGTGGGATTCTATAGATTTTTATTAGGTTTGTAGTTTGGTGACAACTGTATTTTTATAGTTAGCACCGTAATTCTGTTAGTATTAGTATACCATTGAGAGGATAGATTATGTTAGCATTTATGAAAGTATTACAACCGAAGACGGTGGAAGAGGCTTATGAATTAGCCACAAAGAACAAAACTGCTCCTATGCTAGCAGGCGGCTGTTGGCTGCGTCTAGGACGACGAACTTGGCCATCGGTGATTGATATGGCGAGTCTTGATTTGCGTTATGTTCGTGAAGAAGATAAGGAGTTTGTAATTGGCGCTATGGCGACACAAGGAGATGTGGAACGCTTTGAGCCTTTACAACAATTTTGCGGCGGTGCCGTAGTTAAAGGCGTTAAGGAGATTCTTGGTGTTCAATTTAGAAATACTGCTACCATGGGCGGTTCTGTAGCAAGTAAATTTGGATTCTCAGATATCATTCCTGCTTTATTGGCAGTGCATGCAGACATCGTT
>NZ_JAGZIJ010000016.1:0-13445 GCF_018366295.1 Veillonella parvula | reverse complement strand
TTCGACTTGCATGTGTTAAGCACGCCGCCAGCGTTCGTCCTGAGCCAGGATCAAACTCTCCAAGATATCTTGAAGCTATTTGAATAGCTCATTTGTTTTGTTGTCGCTACCATTAAGTAGCTTTGAATTATGGTTGGTTTTGACTTTGTCAAAACCCGCACTCTGGCATATGTTCAATCATTTCGATTGATTACCTATCATTGTTCAGTTTTCAAAGATCTGTTATCAATTCGGATCACTTCATCTAAAGTTCAGCCTCAATTGACGACTTGATTATAATAACATTTGACTACTTTCATGTCAATACATTTTATAATCTTTTTTGAAGTTAAATTTAAACTTCTAAGTGTATTGCTACACTCATTAAGAAACAGCCGCTCAAACGACTGTATGCATATTATAGTACAATGAAAATATAATCGCAACCCCCAATTCTCAATTTCGCAAAAATTTCATTTTATTTTCATTTTAAGGCACAAAACCAATAATTGATTTTACGCAATCAATCATGTACAATAGAGCTGTAATAAAGAACTTTTAGCATAAATTGGCTCTATTTTAATAGCATTTATCAATATGAATATTACATTAGTGTAAGGAGATTGAGTATGAAACTATCAAAACATTTATTATCAAAAACTATAGCTATAGCTGCTGTATGTGCCACTATGGCAACTGCTGCATTTGCTGCACCACAAGGTACATTTGATACTTCAGAAATTAATATTACTGGTCAAGCGTCTCGATCTGTAGCACCTAACTATGCGATTTTAACACTTGGTATTACAAGCCAAAATACCAATATCAATGCTGCAAAATCTAATAATGATCGTATTATGAGTAATTTAATTAGTCAATTAGCTAACTTAGGTGTTGCAAAAAAAGACATCTATACATCTAGCATTTCCATCAATCCAACGAGTGACTATCAAGACGGCAAACGCATCAATACAGGTTACAATGTATCAAATCATGTAACAGTTAAGATCAATAACCTTGATAACGTAGGAAAGGTTGTCGATGCCGCTGTTAGCGCTGGTGCTAACGACATCAACAACCTTTCATTCCAAAATGATGTGTCTCAACAATTATCTGATTCTTTAACTACAGAAGCGATTCAAAACGGTCGCCATAAAGCAGAAGTTATCGCAGCTGCCCTCGGTCGTACATTGGGACCAGTAAAAACTGTTTCCATTAGCACAACTGAAACTAGCACAATGGACTCTGGTTACTATCGTAACCCAGTAATGCTAAAAGCAGCTCTCGAAACTGCTACACCTGTAGAAAAAGGCTCTTTAATAGTTTCACAAGACGCTAACATCACTTATTATCTACAATAGAATTTTTTGGTACCACACCTTCGTGTACAGCTACAATGCCGCCTGTCAATTCATGATAGGTGGCATTTTCATATCCAAGAGATTTCCAGATTTCTAAAATCTCACTTTGATGCGGGTATCTACGTAAAGATTCTGGAAGCCATGCATAGGAAGAGTTATCTTTGCTCAATTTTCCTATAATAGGCAATATATATGAAAAATAGAAGTTATATAACTGTTTAAACCCAAACATACTTGGTTTTGCAAGTTCTAACACCACAACCTTCCCCCCTGGTTTTACCACGCGTTGCATTTCAGACAATACCTGCTTAATATCTGGAACATTTCGCATTGCAAAGCCACTCATTGCAGCATCAAATGTATTATCCTCATATGGTAAGGCCATGGCATCACCTTGTACTAAATTTACTTGATTAAGTAAACCAGCAGCCTCAATACGAACACGACCTTGATTTAGCATTTCACTATTAAAATCTAATGCCTCTACCTTCAAAGTGGGCTCTTGACGTAATGCTTCCTTCGTAAATACACAAGTGCCACATGCCACATCAAGTACATATTGGTGAGGACCGATATTCATCGCTTTTACAGAGAATTTACGCCAAAAATAATCTTGTCCAAAGCTTAACACCGTATTCATTAAGTCATAGTTTTTTGCAATATTAGAAAAAACGCCTTGTACAAATTTCTCTTTATCTGCATACGTTTTAAATTCTTTAGTATTCATTATGGACCTTTCACAAATCAAGAACTATGTTCAAGAATTATATATGGCATAGTATACCACACTATAGGAACGCTAAAAAGAATCCTAATATATATACTCTATATAGTGACTATGTAATATATACATACCTACTAAAAACACTGGTATTTAGTATTTTCCGCTACATAATATAGAACTAAACACACATATTTATTTTTTACCTATATTCATAAATAAATATATACGACTATCGATTATAATATCTATTGCCACCATTTCATGTTCGTTGTATAATGACATATGTCCATGTTGAAAGGATACTTTATCATGGGATTTTATTTGTTTTTATATAAGTATTGGAGTGTACTATGAATCGATTTGTAAAATCAATTAATAGAGTCAGTCTAATCCAACAAATTATCATAGGTTTGATTATTGGTATTTTAACTGCTCTTTATGTGCCCGATGTGGCCAATGAACTTGCTTTATTAGGAGTCCTCTTCGTTGGAGCGCTAAAAGGTATCGCCCCTATCCTCGTATTTTTCTTAGTAATTGCTGCGATTAGTAAACATCGCTCTGGACAAAAGACAGGTATGGGCTCTGTTATAACCTTATATTTACTAGGTACATTCCTATCTGCGGCTTTAGCAGTAATCGTAAGCTTCTTTTTCCCTACTACATTACACCTAGCAGCAGGTGCCGCCGATGCCGCACCACCACAAGGTATCGTAGAGGTTATGACAACATTACTAAAAAATGTAGTTGATAATCCAGTAAAAGCATTAATGACTGCTAACTACATCGGTATTTTAGGTTGGGCACTTATCATTGGTGGTGCTTTACGCCATGCACCGATGAATACGAAGGAAGTTATGGAGTCCATTGCACAAGCTATTACTACTGTAGTAGGTTGGATCATTCGATTCGCCCCTCTTGGTATTATGGGCCTTGTAGCAGAATCCATTGCTACTAACGGCATCGAAGCCTTGATTGGGTACTTTCAATTACTCGTATTATTACTTGGTTCTATGATCTTTGTAGCACTAGTAATCAATCCAATTTTATCCTTTATTTACCTTCGTCGTAATCCATACCCATTGGTATTCAAATGCTTACGAGAATCTGCAATCTATGCGTTCTTTACACGTAGTTCTGCTGCAAACATTCCCGTAAACCTTGATTTAGCCAAACGATTGAAACTTAATCCAGATATGTATTCCGTATCCATTCCATTAGGAGCTACAATCAATATGGGTGGTGCAGCAATTACAATCACAATCATGACATTAGCTGCGGCGCATACATTAGGTATCGTTGTAGATATTCCTACCGCAATCCTATTATCTGTTATTGCCACTATTGGTGCATGTGGGGCTTCTGGTGTTGCAGGCGGTTCCTTGTTACTCATTCCATTGGCTTGTTCCCTATTCGGTATATCCAATGATGTAGCAATGCAAGTTGTAGGCGTAGGCTTTATTATCGGGGTATTACAAGATTCCACGGAAACTGCACTTAACTCTAGCACAGATATCCTCTTCACTGCTACTGCTGATTATGCAAAACGCGGTTATCATCAAGATTGGAACTAAAATTTTTTTAGACGGTCCTTTGGGACCGTCTTTTTTTTGTAAACTAATTGTACATTCTTTTATAGGACTTTGTGAAAGTTACATATATCCGCGCCTCTTAATTTTCTGGAAATAATATTATGTATTTGGATAAACTAAATATAAACTTTCACCAATCACTAACAAACTATATTGATTTTCTTCAATGTAGTGGTATAATATAGTTAATGATAATAACTATTAGTAGATATATAGGAAGGAATCAACATGAAACAATACGATATTATTGTAGTTGGTACAGGCGGCGCAACCATCGTAGCTGATGCTGCGCTCAAAAAAGGCCTTAAAGTGGCAGTCATAGAAAAAGGTAAATTTGGTGGTACATGTCTAACTCGCGGTTGTATTCCTACAAAAGTTATGGTTACAGCAGCTAATGCAATTCAAGAAACAAAAGAATTCAAAAAAATTGGCGTTAACGTTGGACCTGCTACTATGGACTGGCATACTGTGTCCAAGCGTACTTGGCATAAAATTGACGAATCTGCAGGCATTTATGATTATTACAATGCCTATGACAACGTAGATGTATATCGTGGTGCAGCAAGTTTTGTATCCGATAAAGTGATGAACATCCATCTTAACGATGGTTCTGGCATTGAAGAAATTACAGCGCCTACAATTATCCTTGGTACAGGTGGCTATAGTAATGTACCGAATGTACCTGGTCTTCAAGAGGCAGGTTTCCTTACTAGTGAAAGCCTCTTTGGCGATAAATTCCCTAAACAACCATACAAATCTCTTGCCGTTCTTGGTGCCGGACCAATCGGTGTTGAGTTTGCTCACGTATTTGATTCTGCTGGTACAGAGGTAACAATTCTTCAACACAATGTACGTTTAGTACCTAAAGAAGATGCAGATATATCGGAACACTTACTTAACAACTACAGAGAACGTGGTATCAACGTACTTCTAAATCAAGACACTGTTGAAATCCGCCAAGAAGATGGCCTTAAAGTAGTCGTTACTAAAGATCGTACTACTGGCGAAATTACAGAAACTAAAGTTGAAGAAATCCTTGTAGCTGCAGGTATCCGTCCAGCTGTAGAAGAACTTCACCTAGAAAACACTGGTATTGAAACTTGGCCTAAAGGCTGGATCAAAACTAACGAATTCTTAGAAACATCCGTTGATGGTATCTACGCTTTAGGTGATGTAAATGGTGAACCTGCCTTCCGTCATCGTGCAAACTACGAAGCAGATATTATTGCTCACAATCTCTTCTACGCAACAAGTGAAGAAGATTACCGTTGGGCACGATATGATACATTGCCTAAAGTCACATTCTCATACCCTGAAATTGGTAGCGTAGGTCTTACTGAAGCAGAAGCTATTAAGACTGGTTACAATGTAGGTGTGGGTAAAAACTACTACTCCTCTACAGCTAAAGGCTATGCAATGGGTATTAACCCTGGAGATGTAAACGATGGCTTTGTAAAAATTGTGGTAGATAAAGACACCAACCATATCCTTGGTATGCATGTCGTAGGCCCTCAAGCCTCTATCCTCTTCCAGCCTTATGTGAACCTTATGAATAGTGGTGTAACTCCGTTGACAGCAATTAATGAAGAAATCGCTTCTGAACGCACAAAACGATTACGTGAAAAAGGTATTGCCCGCAAAATGGATCCTAAATCCGTTATCACTGTAGGCGAAACAATGAGTCCACACCCATCCCTCGTTGAGGTGATTATGTGGACACAAGTATACTACGAAAATCGTTGGTAATACAACTATAGTTATAAATAATAAAAGGACTAAACCTAGGGTGCAGTCCTTTTGTTGTAAACATATCTATTGTAAAAAAATAATATTCTAACACAAGAGCACTATCAACCGATATTTTATAGTATCGGAATCGCAAAAAAGAGCCAAAGGCATTGCCTTCGGCTCTTTTATTATTAATCATCAATAGATAGGTTAGCGACCCATATCTATATCAGAACCCCAAACGAGATTTGTTTTACGACCATCGAAGCCTTGATCTGGCTCAGGTGGTAATTTATAGGATTTAGATTGTTCTACATAAGCACCTGTCTCAGCATCTACTGTAACAACTACTTTTTTACCATCCTGATGCATAGTCACATAGTATAAAACCTTACCATTATGAGCTTCAATCTTCCAGCCCTTCATAACAGCATCAGTTCCAAGTTGTTGTTTTGCAACACGTTCTGCTTGAGTTGATTCAATAACTTTATCTTTATTGAAAATCTCCCCAATAACTTTCTTAGGTTTGCCCCCCTCTTCCATATCAGAAGCATTACCAGTGATTACGTCAATTTTCATCTTGTACTGATGATACTTACTATAACCAACTACTTTATAACCATAGTTCAAGTCATTAGAGTTGAGCTCTACAGAATGAAGCGCCGCATTTGGATAGCGATTTTGGAAAATAGTACCAATTTGGCTCATAGTCATAACTATGGACTCGCCAGGTGCGCGTTTTACAGAGATATCCGTACTTGTTTCAGGCTTTGTTTTGCGTGCATCTGCCACACTTGGTGTAGCAACGGATAACATACCTACCGCTAATACACCCGTCAATGCCATAGAAATTAACTTTTTATTCATTATAATCCTCCTACTAGATACTATGCTTCTATTAATCAAACTATTAGTACGCTAGAATTTCTATAAGTTCATGCTATATTCAACAGCACTAAAATATGTAAATAATCATATCATTTAGACAATATACTATAAACCTTCATTAGATGCAAGTCGCCCATCTACATCAGTCATAATCAATTTATAGCATGTAGCCACTAAAGGCACACCGATCAACATACCAGTAACTCCCATCAAACTACCACCTACGATAACGGCAGCAAATACCCACAAACCTGGTAATCCAACAGAATTACCTACAATTTTCGGATAAATAAAGTTACTTTCAATTTGATGAAGTACCTCTAAAATAATTACATAGATGAGAGCATCCATAGGGCCAACAGTAAGTAGCATAACGGCTCCAATGATACCACCAACATAAATACCTAATAGTGGAATCAAACCAGTTAGGCCAATTACACAAGCAATCGTTGTAGCATATTCAATATTAAATAGCCATAAAGTAATACCTACCATCACGCCTAGAACCAAAGCATCTATAAACTGACCTACAAAAAAATTACTAAATGTTTGAACTGCTACGCGAGTTACATAACTAACTCGATTTACCCACTCATCTGATGCATAAGCCTTTAATATACGTTTACCTTGTAACATAAGGCGTTCCTTATCAAGCAATATATAAACAGCAAAAATTAAGCCAAGACCAATGTTCAAAGTCCACGACAATACGGTGCCCATTGCATTTACAATATATGTGCCACCTTTTGTCCCCCATTCACGAGTATATTTAGCAAGATTCTCTCCACTTAAGGCATCTATAATCGTTTGATTCGACGCCATTGGAATTGTTTCTGTAATATGTTGCATCCATGTTTGGAAGTCCGTATACAATTGCGGTGATGCAGCTACAATAATCGACATAGAATGAATCAATTGAGGTAAAGCCATCCGAGCAATAAAATACACAATAACGCTAATTGTTACAAAAGATAGCAAAAGACTCAGTGGGCGACGTATTTTATACTTCCATCCAGAGTCACACTTAGGCCATAGCCATCGCTCATAACGAACGACTAGAATATCTAATACGAAAGCAATACAAGCACCCACAATGAGCGGAACAAAGGCCGTAAAGATAGCGTCAAGACCACTAGCAATATCACTTATACGTAGTGCCATCATAATCATAATGCCCGCTAGTATAATAGCCCCTATGAGCTGTTTGTAATATTTAAATTCTTTCATAATAACCTACTTCACATAACACTATTAATAAGCTACACCTATATAACTATACGATTCTCACATCGCATACATTACCAAAGCATAATGAACATTGTATGACCTAGTATTGTATGCAAGCTTAGTATAACACAAAAGTCCACCTTGTCGCATGCTCGAATTCCCGATGAACAAGAGAGCATGATTGAAGGTGGACTTATTGTAGGGCTAATCTAGATAAGTCTAGAAATTAACGATGAATATAAACGTCTACACGACGGTTTTCAGCTTTACCTGCTGCTGTAGAGTTAGTTGCAACTGGTTTAACATCACCATTAGCAATACCGATAAGACGATCGGCAGATACACCGTGGTTAACTAAATATTGAGCCACATGTTGTACGCGGCGTTCAGACAAAGCAATGTTGTATTGAGGGTTTGCATCAGTATCAGCGTTACCCATTAATTTAACTTGGTCTTGAGAATATTGGTTAGCAGCATTTACAGCAGCCGTTAAGTTTGGATATTGGTCTGCACGAGCAACATCTTGGTCGGAGTCAAAGTAGATAGATTGTACATAGTAGTCCAATTTAGGAGTTTTATATGCAGGCGCTTCTACAGTAGGAGCTGGAGCCGGAGTGTATACAGGAGCTGGTGCTGGAGTATATACAGGAGCTACGGATTTGTGACCACCGAAACGGTAAGATAATCCTACTACAGGACCTTGGAAGGAAATATTAGACTTATCATCACGTTTAGTATTGATATAACGATACCCTGCATTAATATCCCAGTCTTGGTTAACTTTATAACCTAAACCTGCTTCCCAAGTGGTAGTTCTCTTAGTCCCTACACCCGCTTTACCATAAATGTCTACTTTAGAGCCAAGATTAGCTTTACCAATTACACCTAATTGAGCAATATTATTTGCTTTAGGGAATGTATCACCAGAAATGTGAGCATAACCGCCATATACTGCGAAATTTTTGTTCAAGGATTGAACCAAATTAACTTCTTGCATTCTATCACTATAGCTAGTGCCGAACATTTTATCATTCAAACCATGGTATTGGTATTGCAACGCTGTTTTATCTGTGAAAGCGTATGTTACACCGCCATCAAAGTTCCATTTTGCATCAGAAGTCCAAGCTTTAGTTTTTGCTTTAGAATCAGACGCACCAAGATCAACTTGAAACTCACCTTTATTGAATTGAGTTTGTGGAGTTGCACCTGCTACGGATACACCTACAGCAGCAACTGCCAATAAAGCTAATAATTTTTTATTCATTATAATTCCCTCCAAAAATAGCCCTTAAAATACTTAGGCTTTTGTAATAATATGCTTATATTTTACACAATTTTTCAATATAATTCAATATTCTTCATGAATTTTTGATGAAGTTCCAACTATATCTATCTATAAATATTATAAATATAAATATTAACACCTCTATATTGCCTAATCACTGCGATTCTCTGCACATATTATAGTCCAGTAATTGTAATACTATTTATCTTTTTTAAAATTCTCTAACAACAATAAAATCACTGGTCCTGTAAGTTCATCAAAATCATTATTATATCCACTAATAGATCTAACTATAATTGAACAAATAAAAGCCCCCTTATACACTAAGGAGGCTTTTATCATTTCATATGTATATCCCTTACATATATACGTGAAATCAGAAGTTTCTGGTCAGATAACACATTCCCCAATGTGTCATTTTTTTCACATTAAGTATTGTACATCAAAAAATTTTAATAGACAAGAGTTTATTCACTATTTTTTCATGAATTCTTCTAAAACTTTCAATGTAAAAAAGAATAATCAACAAAATATATAATTATTATCTGTCGTTTGAAATTATATCGAGTATTAGTATTTTAAATTTTAACATTTACATGAAGCCTATTTTTAATATAAAGCAAAAGTTAAATTAAAACTATATTCACATCTCATTAAACAACCTTATGTTGCCATGTTCCTCGAATAAATCTCAAATAAGAACAACATAATCTTAGAGACTGATCGAAGCACAAAGATAACCATGCCCCAAAAAGCCCTAAACCTAGTGTAATGCACAATAAATAAGTAATAATAGGACGAATGATTGCTACGCTTACAAGAGAATATTTCATGATGTAATATGTATCTCCTGCCCCTTTCAACACACCGGAATACACTTGCTGTAATGCTTGAGGGAATGCAGCGATAGCCATAATGCCCATCAAAGTGGCTGAAAGTGTAACAACATCACTTTCACGAGTATATAACTGTACTAAAAAATCACCAGGACCAATAAAGATTAATGCACTTACAAGGCCCACGACTAAACCAATACGAGCACCAATTTTACCATAAGTACGTGCAATATCTGGTCGTTTGTGTCCCAGACTTTGCCCCGTATGTGATGCACCTGCAAATCCAAGACCCATCGCAAAATAGTAAAATATATCCATTAAATTCATACATACGTAATGTGCTGCTAAAGGTACCGCACCTAAGGAAGCAACAATCATAGTGTATGTATACATACCGAACCGCTCAAAGAACTGTTCTCCTAAAGAACTGCCACCGACATGAAACATTGTATGTAATACGGGCCTTTCAAAAGTCCATTTCGACGGATGGCGCAATGTTAATCCAGTAGAAGTATGTTGTGAAATCGTACGCAACAACAATAATGCAATAATAGCACTACTGATCATAGTGGATACACCTGCCCCCATAACGCCAAGTTCAGGGAAGAAACCAATACCATAAATCAAGAAGAAATTCATTATCGTATTCAAAATATTCCCTACTACATTAGATTTAAAAATAACTTTAGTGTTACCATATCCAATGAGTGCAGCCCCTACGATTTGGCTAAAGGACTGAAATATTAAGCTAATAACTATGAAACGACCATACCAAACGGCTGTTTCAATATAGCCATCTTCAGCACCCGTAAAACGTAGAATATGCTCTAAATTCAAGAAACATATCAATAATAACGGTACATAAATTAAAAAATTCAATAAAATAGATTGCTTGAGTACGGCATTCATACCATCTACATCACCTTCACCATGACGACGAGCTATAATTGCCGTCACAGCAATGGATAAGGCTCGACAAAAGATGAGCATTACCATCTCAGGTTGCCCCATAATGCCTACCGAAGCAAGAGCTGACGCACCTAAGGCACCAACCATCGCCAAATCAATGGCAGTCATAAATTGTAACATCAAGCCTTGTAATGTAGCTGGCCAAGCTATTTTTAAATAATTACCATATAGCTGCTTTGTAGTTCCTACAGCTCCTAATCGTTCTGCAACAGGCAACATGGTGTCTATTGAAAGCCATCGTTGTATACGGTCTAACATCCTATCTCCTATTCATGCAAGATCATACATAATAGAGGTATCACTTTACCTCTTATTTCCACTGTATTATATCACACAACATATGAGAAGTCATTCATATGTTATGCATTTTAAATAAGAATACATATCAAAATAGCAAAAGAACCTCTTATACAAAATGTATATACCCTATCAGGTATAACAGTCTATAAGAGGTTCTTTAAGTCTACAGGAAAATAATTATCTTAAACTATTATCAAAACTAGCTCTCAACCCTTAACCTTTAGCGGCTAATAATTGATTTACTACGGCACGCAAGTCATCTAAGCCTTGTTTAGTTTCAGCCAATTCTTGACGTTGACGTTCATTTTCAGCTTCTAATGTATTTAGACGTGCTGCTTGATTAGCAATAACAGTTTTTTGATTACTATTTTCTTTTTTGAGACTAGATACTTCATCTTGCATTACATAAACAGAGCTAATAGGACCTGCTTTATAACGCTCTGGGATAGCGTCTTTTCTTTCACGACTACCACCAAATTTATGCGTTACACCTGCATTTACCATGTTATGGCTAGTGCCAAGTGAAACACCTACGTTGAACATAGTATCTTCAGTTCGGTAGTGAGCAATACCGATGGCACCAGCAGTTTCACCACGGTAGTTACCGATACCAGCCATAATTTGTGTTGGTTCCAATGGATCATATTGAATTGGTTTCAACGCTGCCATAGCTGCCGCATGAGCACCAACACGTTGTGTTTCAGTACCGACACGGTTAACAGCTTCTTGTAAACCAGCATTAGATGCTTTCAATTGGCTAACATTTACTGCATCAGTATCAGCTGTGCCAGGCGCTACTCCATGAATTTTGTTGCCACCATTATTTAAGCCGTCTACAGTAAGTGATACAGGGCTAGCTGCTGTATCTGCAGGAGTAATAGTCATACCACCCCCATTAATTGTAGTAGAGTTGCCAGCTGCATCTTTCACAGTTGTACCTGCAGGAGTGATTTTAGTAGATACACCGTTTTCATCACCTACAATAACACTGTTTAGGCCTTTTAAGTCTTTAGCCAAGCCATATGTGAAAGTAGTTCTATCTTGGTTAACTACAAGATTATCACCAGCTTGGAATTTTACGGTATCACTACCTTGTACTTTTTCAACGGTCCCGCCAGCAGCCGTTACATTCCATGCAGATATATCTTTAACTTGTTGTTTACCAGCATCTGTCAAGTTGCTCAAGTCTTGATTTGCAGCATTATCAATTTTGCCTTTAGTTGCATCATCGAGTTTAACAGTTACATCGTCGCCATTAGCAACCGTAGTAAGGCCATTTTCACCTTTCACATTAAATTTCACATCACCTGTGCTCAACGATTTTTCATCGGTAGAACCAGAGTTACCACCTAAAGAAATCTTGCGAGCAATAGCTGTCGTGTTTTTGTCGATATTAGCTTTATTGGTTGCGATGTTATCCTTATTAGTTGCAATATCACTAGTATTTTTAGTGATGGCCGCTTTGTTATCAGCAATATTGTCCTTATTAGTTGCAATATCAGCAGCATTTCTATCAATTGCAGCTTTATTATTAGCTATTTTTTGCTTGTTATCCGCAATGGCATCAGCATTTTTACCAATCTTATCTGTATTATCAGCAATGTTGGCTTTGTTTTCTGCTACTTGATCATCAACATGTTTCAATTGATCTTCTGTGGCGGCACGTCCAGAGACAGGCTGTGTTTGACCCGGAGTCCATGCAGTGTTAGTCAAACCCGTTACTTGAGGTGTTTCTACACCTTCTGTAGCTTTCACTTTTGGTGCTGTAATAGTTTGATTTGCTTTTACAGTATTGAAAGTTACGTCTTGTTTAGTAGCAATTGTGAAATCTTTACCATTTTGAGTAATGGAAATGTTATCACCATCGATAAACTTAACTGTATTGCCACCTTCAACTTTTTCAGCAGTATTACCATTAGCTACTACGTTCCATGCGGATAAATCTTTAACTTGTTGTTTACCAGCATCTGTTAAGTTGCTCAAATCCGTATTTGCTGCATTGTTGATTTTATTAGCCGTAGCATCATCTAATTTGACAGTTACATCGTCTCCATTAGCTTCAGTAACAATACCATTTTGCCCTTTAATATTGAATTTCACATCGCCTGTACTTAAGGATTTCTCATCAGTTGAACCAGTATTACCACCTAAGGAAATCTTACGACCAATAGCTTCTGTATTTTTATCAATATTAGCTTTATTGGCTGCGATATCGCCAGCATTTTTAGTGATGGCCGCTTTGTTATCTGCAATATTTTGTTTATTCGTCGCAATATTATCTTTATTAGTTGCTATATCGGCTTTATTAGTTGCGATATTATCTTTGTTAGTAGCAATATCTACTGCATTTTTATCAATTGCAGCTTTATTATCAGCTATTTTTTGTTTGTTATCCGCAATAGCCTCTGCATTTTTACCAATCTTATCTGTATTGTCAGCAATCTTGGCTTTATTTTCTGATACTTGATCATCAACGTATTTCAATTGGTCTTCTGTAGCTGCACGACCAGATACAGGTTGTGTTTGGCCTAGAGTCCATGCAGTGTTAGTCAAACCTGT
>NZ_JAGZIJ010000010.1:0-81771 GCF_018366295.1 Veillonella parvula | reverse complement strand
TTGCTTTTGCTTTTGCTTTTGCTTTTGCTTTTGCTTTTGCTTTTGCTTTTGCTAGCCAATTATACTCTAAACTCTATTGCTTCCGCATCTTCTGTTTGATCTTGCCCATCCATATATGCAATAAGTCTTTCTAATTCAGCTTCAGAGGAGAAAGCAATTTCAATTTTACCTTGTACCTTTTTGCCTGCACGGAATTTAATGTTCACAGGAGACCCTAAGCTTAGTTTTAAACGGTCCATTAGAGCACGAACCTCTGCCGTATTTTGAGGTTTACCAGTCTTTGCTTTAGACGATTTATTTTGCATAGACTTAACAAGGGCCTCTGCTTGTCTAGCGCTTAGCTCGCCCTCTTTAATACGTTCAGCTGCTTCCATTTGTTGAGCTGCACTTCTTAACGCTAATAATGGACGAGCTTGACCAACCGTCAAATCACCTTCGATAAGATCCTTTTGTACAGAATCACATAATTTTAAAAGACGAACCATATTAGCAATATATGAACGACTACGGCCAAGACGAGCGGAAATCATTTCTTGCGTTTGCTTATAAGTATCCATCAATCCTTGATAAGCCAATGCTTCTTCAATGGGATCTAATCCTTCACGTTGTAAGTTTTCTACAAGAGCAACCTCTGTCATTTCTTCGGTATTATATTTTTTAACAATAACTGGTACTGTTTTCAATCCAGCAATCATAGCAGCACGATAACGGCGCTCACCAGCTACAATTTGATATTTATTCTTTTGTTTACGAACTACAATCGGTTGGAAAATACCAAGATTCTTGATTGATTCAGCCAATGTAGCTAGACTATCTTCATCAAAACTTTTACGTGGTTGATCTACATTTGGAACTAACTCAGAAATCGGCAGTTCATGTATCTCCTTATCAGGCAATACAGACTCTACAGAGTCAACCTTCATCAAATTCTCAAGGCCCTTCCCCAATCCGGACGCTTTGCTTTTCTTGCTTTTAATTTCTCTTGGCATACAACTAACCTCTCTCGGCCTTACAAATATTTACAAATTTAAAATATGTAAATCACGCAAACCACAAAAAACTAATATACTTAGCATTAGATACCTACATATTACCAGACACTTATTACCTTTAGGTACTTACTTCGCTTTTGTGTTTATTGAGCTTTAGTACTTATTCATCTCTTAGTGCTTATTTAGTTTTAGATGCTTTAATTACTTCTTTAGCTAATTTCGTATATACATCAGCACCTTTGGATTTTGGATCATATACAATGATTGGCTCCCCATAACTAGGCGCCTCACTTAAGCGTACATTACGAGGAATAATTGTTTTATATACTTTATTGCCAAAGAATTTTTTTACTTCATCGGCTACTTGAATAGATAAATTTGTGCGGCCATCAAACATAGTTAATAGTACGCCTTCAATTTCAAGATCCTTATTTGATGTTTGTTGTACAATTGTTATTGTTTTAACTAATTGACTAACCCCTTCCAATGCGTAAAATTCACTTTGAATTGGAATCAATACACTATCAGCAGCAGTCAAGGCATTTAATGTTAATAACCCGAGAGATGGTGGACAGTCAATGACGATAAAATCATATGTATCTCGTACTGGCGCTAATGCTTTTTTCAACATTGTTTCACGTGAAACAACGGAAACTAGTTCTACTTCAGCACCAGCTAGTTGAATTGTTGCAGGCGCCACAAATAGATTTTCAAGCATTGTAGGTTGTACAATATCAGCAATTGGTTCTCCATCAATTAGAACATCATGCACACAGAGCTCTAAATCATCCTTTTCAATACCTAACCCAGAACTAGCATTACCTTGTGGATCCAAATCAACCAGTAACACTTTCTTACCTGCATCAGCTAAACAAGCACTCAAATTTACTGATGTTGTAGTTTTACCAACACCGCCTTTTTGATTAGTAATAGCTATAACTTTGCCCACTTAATTCACCTCACATCTTCGTTCAAAATATTTCTTTTCCATTATAACATAAAACAATGCTAATTACGGTATTTATAAATCAAATTCTCATTAATTTATCTATCTACTACATTATTTTACTTATCTACTACATTATTTTACTTATCTACTACATTATTTTACTTATCTACTACATTTTTTCCTGCTTACATTTATACTATGCCCATAAATTTATAGATAAATAACTTCATTAATATGGTTATAACATTTATTTTATTGTTTCACGTGAAATATAGCAATTTATTCCTTTACTATATAAGTACAACACAAAATAAAAAAAATTACATCAAATGTTCTATAAATTTTACAATTAAATGTTTCACGTGAAACATTTAAAGATTAAAATCTAACGCAAAAATTAAGTTATAGAATTAATAAAAAATTTTACAGTAAAAAATTATTGCCTTAATATAAATCTATACCAATAGACAAATATATACAAAATTATTTTATATCATTTTTTTATTTATAGAACAACACCATCAGCGAAAAGTATAAAGTAATCAACTTTTGATCGGTAACATTATATATAACAATAATATACGAAATGTAATGAACTAATATTAATATACTTATATATTCATAACAAACTATTAGATTATGTTTAACAAATTGTTTCACGTGAAACATTAAGGTTAACATTAAACACATAAAGTCTTCATCATCAATAACTTTTACGCTCAAAAAACCATTTTGATATAACTTTAAACTATACCTATATACTACTAAATTATATGAGAATACAGGCCCTATATACTTTGACAGGTATTATTCATATCTATATACTATTAGTTAGATAGTAATTAGATTGATAATCTTAAGAGTCTAGAAAAATCACTTTATAAGATTTACTATACAATTAATAACAGTAAGCACACGCTCTACGGACACGCAGAGCTTTTTATTTTGAAGAGGAGGCGTTTCTATGCCCATCTATAACGGAATGCTTCCTGCCATCGACAAAGCAGAAGTAAAACGATACGCAGGACTTCGTCATGCTGAGGATTTCCCACAAAACTATGTTGACGAAGCATGTAAGGAAATCCAATTATTGGCTACACCTAGGGGTGTATATCAAGAATATGATTACGATGCAGAAACAAAAACAATTTTAAGCAATCCACCGCTTAAAATTGAAGGGTCTATCATTGAAAAACATCTAGAAAAATCTACTAAAGTATACGTATTAGGTGTAACAGTTGGAGAAGATGTAGAAATTCGTAGTGAGCAGTTATTTAAACAAGGTAACTATACGGTAGGCTTATTACTTGATGCAGCAGCCACAACTGCTGTAGAACAGGTAGCTGATCAGGTAAACGAAGTAATCAATACAATTGCTAAAAAACAAGGCTATAAGCCAACTTGGCGTTTTAGCCCTGGTTATGGCAACTGGCCACTAGAAATTCAACCACAATTAGCTAAAATCATCAAAACAGAGATGATTGGCTTACAAGTAACAGAGAACTATTTATTATTCCCACGTAAGTCTGTAACGGCTATCATCGGTTTAATGCCAGCAAACGAAGATATTAAAACTAAACGAGGCTGTACATCTTGTTCACAACAAAATTGTGCATCTCGAAAATTACCAGAGAAGGCAACAGTCACCACCCAAGATGGGGGAGAAGAGGAAGGTAGTAAAACTACTGCCGACATTTCTGGTATTGCCATGAAGGGGCAACCAATACAATAGTGTTTCACGTGAAACATTGTAATTTAGGATGTTAAAGGAAGATGTTTATGTATATATTTGACGGTGCTATGGGCACAATGCTTCAAGCGGCAGGCTTAGAAGAAGGCTATTGTCCAGAGCTATTTAATATTGAAAGACCAGAAGTAGTAAAGGATATTCATGCTCAATACTTACAACATGGCAGTGATGTAATCACTACCAATACATTCGGTGCTTGTGGTCTTAAATTAGAAGATTATGACTTGCAGGATCGCGTAAGAGAAATCAATATTGCAGCTGTGAAGGTAGCAAAAGAAGCCATTGCAGAGAATAAACCAACTGCTCGTGTAGCAGGTTCTATGGGTCCTACAGGCCGTTTTTTGCAACCATTAGGCAATATGAGCTTTGACTCTATCTATGATACATATCGTGAACAAGCCGAAGCATTAATCGAAGGTGGCGTTGATTTTATTATCATTGAAACTATCATCGACGTACAAGAAATGCGTGCCGCTTTATTAGCCTCTTTAGATGCTCGTGAAGCAGCAGGGAAGACAAAAGATGATGTACAAATCATCTGTCAATTTTCTTTTAGTGAAGACGGTCGTACTATTACAGGTACACCACCAGCAGTAGCAACTACTATCGTAGAAGCTATGGGTGCAGATATCATTGGTATCAACTGTTCCCTTGGACCTGAGCAAATCACACCACTTATCGAAGAAATTGCAAGCGTTACAAATTTACCAATAAGCTGTCAGCCAAATGCTGGTATGCCTCAACTGATTAATAAACAAACTGTATTCCCACTCACAGCAGAAGAAATGGGTCCATTAATGCTTGCTATCGTTGATGCAGGGGCTAGTTATGTTGGTGGCTGCTGTGGTACAACACCAGCTCATATTCAATCTATTTCTGATGCTGTGAAAGCTCATACGCCAAAAGAACGCGCCCACATTGCACCTAAAACAATTATTACAAGCCGTACTAAACTTTTAGAATTAGGCCATCATACAAAACCACTTATCATTGGCGAACGTATTAACCCAACTGGTCGTAAAGTCCTTGCTCAAGAATTGCGCGATGGCTCTTTCATCCGTGTTAAACGTGATGCGTTGGATCAAGTAGAAGCTGGCGCAGATATCCTCGATGTAAACATGGGCGTAGCTGGCATGGATCAATCACCCTTAATGGAACGTGCCATTTTCGAGTTATCCATGCTCGTAGAAACACCATTATCCATTGACACATTAGACCCAGTAGCTATGGAAATAGCTCTTAAAAACTATCCAGGTCGTGCCCTCATCAACTCTGTAAATGGGGAGGAGGAGTCTATTACGCACGTAATGCCTTTGGCTAAACGGTATGGTGCAGCATTGCTTTGCTTGCCAATCTGTAGTGGTGACTTACCTGAAAAAGCAGAAGATCGCGTTGCTTTAGCTGAAAGCATCGTAAATCGCGCTTATGGTTATGGTCTTCAACCACATGACTTATTACTCGATCCATTGGTATTAACACTTGCTAGTGGGGAAGATAGTGCACGCCAAACATTGCGTACGTTACAATTATATAAAGAAAAATTTGGCTTCCCAACAGTAATGGGCTTGTCCAATATTTCCTTCGGTATGCCTCAGCGTCCCTATTTGAACGGCCAATTTCTAACAATGGCCCTTGCATGTGGCTTAACAACACCAATTATGAATCCACTCAATTATCCAGCAAAAAAAGCATTTGTATCCAGTACTACCTTACTAGGCTGGGATCCAGGCTCTGCTGAATTTATTAAAGAATACGGCTATGAAGACGAAACTACCGCTCCTGGTAACTCTGCTCCTAAAGGGCCAGATAAAAAGTCCTTCGATAGTAATGATCCTTTAGCCAATATTCGCGCATGTGTAGAACAAGGCGAAAAAGAAGCTATCATTGAGCTTGTAAAAAAAGCCTTAGCAGATGGTATCGATCCATTAGATCTTACGAAGAAAGGCTTATCTGAAGCGATGAACGTAGTGGGGGATAAGTTTGGTTCTGGTAAGTTATTCTTACCACAAGTAATGCTTGCTGCTGAAACAATGCAGGCTGCTTTCAACACCATTAAAGAAATTATTCCTGCTAGTGAAAGCTTAGATAAAGGTACCGTTGTCGTAGCTACAGTTAAAGGCGACATTCACGATTTAGGTAAAAACATCGTAGCAGCATTGCTCGAAAACAATGGTTACAAAATCGTCGACCTTGGTAAGGACGTTGACCCAGAAGTTATCGTACAAGCCATTAAAGATAACAAAGCTGCCCTCGTTGGCATCTGTTCCTTGATGACGACAACCATGCCACAAATCGACAATACTATCGCTGCTATCCGTGCAGCAGGCCTTAAAACTAAGGTCATGGTTGGTGGCGCCGTAGTATCTCAAGACTACGCAGACCAAGCAGGCGCAGATATCTACGCTAAGGACGGCATCGCTGCTGTTAACCATGCTAACGATTTCTTTGAAACACTAGAAAAATAATGTATAGTAACGAGGTACATGATGACATTAAGAGAAAAACATCAACAAGGGCAGTTCACCATTACTGTTGAATTGGATCCTCCTAAAAGCAGTTCTGCAGAAAAGACCTTCGAACAAGCAGCCCGTTTGAAAGGGAAGGTGGATGCTATCAACATCGCTGATAGCCCTATGTCCAAAATGCGCATGAGCCCAATTTCTCTTTCTTATTTATTACAACATAACAAAGAAATTGAAACTATTTTCCACCTTACATGCCGCGACCGTAATATTATCGGATTGCAATCTGAATTACTCGGTGCAGCAGCTTTGGGCGTGCATAATATTTTAACACTCACTGGTGATAAACCAGATAATGGGGACCATCCATTTGCACAATCCGTATTTGAAGTCGACTGTATGGGACTACTCAACATCGCTAAGACATTAAATGCAGGCAAAGACCTTGCAGGTAATGACCTAGACGCACCTACAAACTTCTACATCGGTGCCACTGGTAATCCTGGTGCTCCAGATTTAGAGATTGAACGCCAAAAATTAGCTGCTAAAATTCAAAATGGCGCTCACTTTGTACAAACACAACCAATTTACGATTTAGAACAGGCAAAACGCTACATTGATAAGATGTCTGAATTCGATGTACCTATCATGCTAGGTTTGATTCCACTTAAAAGCTTTAAAATGGCTACATACCTCCATGAAAAAGTGCCTGGAATCAATCTTACTCAAGAAATCTTGGACCGCATGGAAAAAGGTGGTAAAGAAGCGGGTACAGAAATCGCAATCGAAACACTTGAACAAATCAAGAAAATAGCAGCAGGCGTACATATTATGCCTTTAAATGATATCGATACAACATTATATATTATTGACCACGTATAAAGTCATTCTAAGATTAACATATAACACCTTTCCCACGACCTCCATAGTGAACTAAGTCGTTCTTAGGGAAAGGTGTTATATGTATCTTTATCTCCGCCTCATATAGTGAACAAAATATATAATTTTGTTGTAAACGATATCATTTAATAGATATAGGGTAGGGGAGGGAATCCAAACTAATTCGTTACTAAGAAAAAAAAAGAGGATGCTGATCTAAGATTTGCATCCTCTTTTTCTTTATGTAGCAATATAGCATAGAGTTTATTTATATTAGTTTCTACGCCTAAATCATTAGCTGCTATACTAACGGTTTGTCTTTGATTTCTTTTGGTTTTCGTGGATATTGTTTCGGTGTTTTACCTGTTTTCTTGATGTACAGAATGGCACGTTTATCGTCTAAGGTTGGCAAAGTAACGGTTCTTACTTCTTCGATAGTAGCTTTTAGTGTGCTAAGGGCTTTATTAGATTCTTTCACTTCTTCTTTGTAGATAGCGCCTTTTAAAGCAACGACGTAGCCACCTTCTTTTACATATGGCACAGTCCATTCTAAAAGAATCGGCAAGCGTGCCACGGCACGGCTCGTAGCAATATCGAAGCTTTCACGGTAATCTTGGTGACTCAAATCCTCCGCACGTCCATGTAAGATAGTACAGTTCGTCAGTTTTAGTTCATCTATAACTGATTCCAAAAAGGTAAGCCGCTTTTTCAAAGAATCAAACAGGGTAACCTTGAGGCTATGGTCATAGATAGCCAATGGAATACCCGGAAAGCCTGCACCGGTACCAACATCGATAATCGTCATGCCAGATTTGATAATTTCAGAATCATAACAGGAGAGGGAGTCAATCATGTGCTTAACCACGACTTCTTTCATATCCGTAATACCCGTTAAATTGAGATATTTATTTGTTTCAATCATATGCGCATAATACATGTAAAAGTCTTTGGCTTGCTCTTCCGTACAAGGCAAGCCAAAATGGCTCATTTGCTCCATCATGTACGAAACAAATTCAGACTGAGGTGCTATAGGCACATCGTATTTTTCTTTCATAAGTACTCCTAATGAATTGTCTAATATGTATAGGACAATAAAATCTGTAGGAAATATCTTTTAAAATCTGTAAGAAATATCTTCTAAAAAGTTCATATAAAATGCATGTTATTACATGCTATTTTATTTACTTCTGTTGTATTGTTCGAGTTGGATTAACAGAACAGATACGTCCGCAGGTGATACGCCAGAGATACGGCTTGCTTGGCCGATGGAGTGAGGGCGAATTTTGTTGAGCTTTTGTTGAGCTTCAAGGGAAATACCCTTGATTTGTGTATAGTCCCATTCTTTTGGAAGAATTTTTTCTTCTAGTTTACGAACCTTATCGACTTGCTCCATTTGCTTTTTGATGTAACCTTCGTAGGTAATGGAAATATCGACAGCTTCCTCTACATCAGGTGTATAGCGTTTCAAACCAAATACATCGGCTACGACGGCATAAGAGAGTTCGTTACGTTTTACTAAATCATAAGCGTGAATACCTGTTCTAATAGGTGCTGTACCTAGACTTTCAAGCAAAGCTTGTGTTTCCTTGGATGGATTGACAGGTGTATTTCGTAACATGTCCATTGCTTCTTCGATAGCAGCTTTTTTAGCTGTAAATTTAGCCCAACGATCATCTTTTACAAGACCGATTTCACGGCCTTTTTCCGTAAGACGCATGTCTGCATTATCTTGACGAAGCAATAATCGGTATTCACTGCGGCTTGTCATCATACGGTACGGTTCATTTGTACCTTTTGTTACAAGATCATCGATGAGAACACCGATGTACGCTTCAGAGCGAGCAAGGATGAACGGTTCTTTACCTTCAAGCCACAATGCTGCGTTGATACCAGCCATGAGGCCTTGAGCAGCCGCTTCTTCATAGCCAGATGTACCATTGGCTTGACCTGCAGAGTAGAGGCCTTCAATATGTTTCACTTGAAGGGCTGGTGTTAATTGCGTTGGATTCAAGCAATCGTATTCGATAGCATAGGCAGGGCGCATAATTTCAACATTCTCAAGTCCTGGGATGGTACGCAAGAACGCATATTGTACATCCATTGGAAGGGATGTACTCATACCTTGTACATACATTTCATTTGTACCCGTACCTTCTGGTTCTACGAATAATTGATGGCGTTCTTTATCAGCAAAGCGCACTACTTTATCTTCGATGGAAGGGCAGTAACGAGGGCCTACGCCTTCGATTTTGCCACTATACATAGGAGCGCGGTGAATATTGCTATGAATGATTTCGTGCGTTTCCTTGTTAGTATACGTCAACCAGCATACATCTTCATTACGGTTAATCCATTCATCCATAAAAGAAAATGCGTGATGATGTGCATCGCCTTCTTGAACTACCATATTATCGAGGTTTAAAGTACGTTTATCTACACGTGCTGGTGTACCCGTCTTAAAGCGCATCAATTCAACACCATTATCGAGCAAGGATTGAGAGAAATGTTCCGCTACGCGTTGGCCATTTGGACCGCCCACATAATCGATATCGCCGATGAGGATTTTACCTTTCAAATAGGTACCCGTACAAAGAATTATCGCCTTAGCGCCATAAAATTCACCAAGCTCTGTAACGATGCCTGTTACCTTGCCATCCTCAACCTTAAGCTCAGTCACCATGATTTGCTTAACATTGAGATTATCTGTATTCTCCAATGTTTGTTTCATCAAATGTTGATATTTAATCTTGTCGGATTGACAGCGCAAAGAATGAACGGCAGGTCCCTTACCCATATTGAGCATACGCATTTGGATAGCCGTAGCATCCGCATTAATACCCATTTGACCGCCTAATGCGTCAACTTCGTAAACAAGATGGCTTTTACCAGGACCACCCACGGCAGGGTTGCACGGCATAAGCGCAATATTATCTAAACTGATGGTCGCCATCAACGTGCGATGACCCATGCGGGCAGTAGCGAGAGCCGCCTCACAACCAGCATGACCACCACCGATGACGATGACATCATAATTATCTACTGTGTACATATCAATTAAATTCCTTATATTTGTTACTTATCTTATTGTGAAAGTTTAAATCATTTACCAAGGCAAAAACGACTAAACAATTCATCTATCATGCTTTCTCGGATTGTGTCGCCTGTGATGTCGCCTAGTAATTCCCAGGCGCTACGCAGGTCGGTAGCTACAAAGTCTACAGGCATGCCCATATCAATGGAGGAGAGAGCTTGTTCGACTTGTCCCTTTGCTTGTTCCATAAGGCTAATGTGGCGCACGTTACTAATCATGGCGCTGTTGTTTTGTTTTACGCGACCGCCATAGACGAGTTCTTGTACCCATTTAGAGAGAACTGCAGAGCCTTCCCCTTCTTTAGCACTAATGCGTTCTATGGCTGTAAAGGTGCCGTGTTCTTTAATATTTTCATCTGTAACGACCTGTGCCACGTCGGACTTATTGAGGAGTACGATGGTGTTTAAACCGCTCACAGAGATCAAAATTTCGATTTCTTCAGAGTTTAGCGGAGTAGATCCGTCAATAACGCAGAGCACGATGTCTGCTTTGTTGATATAATCACGAGCACGCTCCACACCAAGGGCTTCTACCGTATCTTGTGTATCGCGGATACCTGCCGTATCGATGAGGCGTAAAGAAATGCCTTCTACAGTCATATATTCTTCAATGCTGTCCCGCGTCGTCCCCGGAATATCCGTTACGATAGCGCGGTTTTCGCGCAAGAGAGCGTTCATGAGGCTCGATTTACCTGCATTTGGACGACCTACGATAACCGTCGTAATACCGTCCCGAATGAGGCGACCTGTATTCGCTGTGGACAAGAGATCATCCATGGCTTTCAAAATAGGCTGCAACTGATCGCGAACCTCTTGGCTCGTTACATCCTCGATATCCTCCTCAGGATAGTCGATGGTTACCTCTAAATGAGCAATCATGGCGATGAGCTGTTCTCGCACATCTTTCACAAAGGATGAAACAGTCCCATCTAGCTGAGATACAGCGAGGGAGAGGGAGTCCTCCGTTTTTGCTTCAATAATATCAATGATCGCCTCTGCTTGAGTGAGATCGATACGTCCGTTCATAAAGGCGCGCTTTGTAAATTCACCGGCTTCAGCCATGCGCACATCGTGATTGACGAGGAGTTTCAGAATTTGTCGAACCGGTACAATGCCGCCGTGACACTGAATTTCTACCACATCTTCCGCCGTGTAGGAATGAGGCCCTTTCATTAATAGTACAAGAACCTCATCGATGGTCTTGTTCGTCATCGGATCCACAATGGTCCCATATTGAATCGTTCTATTTTGGCGGTCCATCAAAGGAACGGTGCCAGTGCTCTTGAACAGGCTATTTACAATAGGAAAACTATCCTTGCCGCTGACCCGAATAATACCAACCCCACCGATGCCGGGCGGTGTCGCAATGGCCGCTATTGTATCATCTATATACATACATATCTCCGTATTTCGATTATCTAGTATTTGTTTTTGTATATGTTCTTCGCCTGTGAAAGTTAAACTAAACTAATCTTTGCAAGCGAAGATTAACTTAGGTTAGCTTTCACCATAACCTAAAGAATAAAGGGAACAGCCCTCAAGCAACCGAGGATATCAGTTACTTGAAAGCTGCACCACTATATTTTATTTTTTGTACGAAATCACAACGTGACGGAATGGTTCATCCCCTTCACTGTTGGTAACAACGTTTTTATCCCCTTGAAGGGCAGTATGAATGATTTTACGTTCAAAAGCATTCATCGGTTCTAAGGAAACCTTTTGACGGTTGCGTTTCACCTTAGAAGCCAAGCGTTTCGCGAGATTTACCAATGTTTCTTCTCGGCGAGAACGATAGTTTTCCACATCTACCACGATATGGCAGTGGCCAGATACATCCTTGTGAGCCACGAGATTTGTTAAGTATTGAATAGCATCCAATGTTTGACCATGTTTGCCAATCAAAATACCTAAATCTTCGCCGTGTACTTGGAATGTAATCTTGTCTTTAGTCATCATCTTTTCGATAACTACAGTGAGGCCCATTTGTGTAAACATATCATCGAGGAATTGTTTACCTTTTTCAGCAATTTCTTGTTGATCTTCTTTTGAAAGTTCTTTTTTAGAAGGTTTTTCCGTTATAGTACTTTCAGAAGTTTCAACTGCTGTATCTTGTACTTCTGTTTCGCTTGTTGCCACTGGTTCGGAAGCAATAGCTACAGATTGTTCTTCTGCGTTAGCTACTTCTTTTGCAGTAGCAGATTGAGCCAAAGCAGTGAAGAATAAGCGAACAACTGCTGGTTTACGACCAATGCCTAAAAATCCACTAGAAGGTTGTTCTAAGACTTTAGTTTCTACTAATTCTTGGCCTTCAGCGGCTAATTGAGCTACACCTTTAGCAATGGCATCTTCAATGGTTTTAGCAGATACATCGATAAATTCCATAATTGCCTCCTACTTAGCGTTCAAATTTTTGTAAATGAAATGCTGTTGAATCAATTGGAATACGTTAGAAACTACCCAGTAGATAACGAGACCAGATGGGAAGCTCAAAGAAATGTAACCAATGAATAAAGGCATAAAGATTGTCATAATCTTTTGTTGTTGCGCAGCTGCACCAGTTGCACCATTACTAGTTTGACGAGACATAACCCATGTGGATAATGCACTCAAAATAGGTAAAATATACATTGGATCTGGATCGCCAAGGCTAGGCAACCACAAGAATTGTACAAAGTTTGGATCGTATGGGTAATCTTTCAAAGCCCAGTAAATCGCGATCAAGAATGGCATTTGTACCAACAATGGCAAGCAACCAGCCAATGGGTTAACGCCCATTTCTTTGTACAATGCACCCATTTCCGCTTGCAGTTTTGCAGGATCGTTTTTGTATTTATCTTGCAATTGTTTCATGCGAGGCTGCAATTCTTGCATAGCCTTCATGGATTTGATTTGCTTAACAGTAAGTGGTGCCAAAATCGCTTTAATAACGATTGTTAAAAGGATAATAGCCACACCGTAGCTTGGATAACCTATCATTTGAGTCAATTGGAATGCATAAGTTACCAATGTGCTCATTAAATCAACGATAGGTTGGAAAATACCACTTAAAAAGTCCATTGTTTCTCCTTTTTCATACAGTCCGAAATCGTCCTTTGCGCATCTATATATCGTTATGGTATGGTCTAAATTTCATCCATACAGATGCTCAGGTATTTCCAAAACTGTGCTCGATGGTGATGGTGAAAGTTACTTTCACAGAACACATCCAGCCTAATCCCACGTGGGTTAGGGAACTGGATCGTAGCCACCCTTGTGGAAAGGATGACAGCGAAGAATGCGTTTTAAACCCATCCAGCTACCTTTCAAAGGACCATATTTTTCGATGGCCTGCAGAGTATATGTGGAACATGTCGGATAATAACGGCAACATCCAGGTTTTAAGGGAGATATGGCGAGCTGATAAAACCTAATTAAAAGTCGTAAAAGCATGGTTATACAGCGTTTCATGGAAACCTCCATATACACAAAAAGGACCAAAGCCTCTAACTTGTGGTCCTATTTATCATTTTGTATCAATAATTTGCTTTTTCGCAAGAGATACAAAATCTCCTTTTCCGCTTTTTCGTAGGTAGCGTTTTTCAGAGGGCCACGTCCAACAATTACGATATGATACCCTTCGCGAATGGCGTGCTGATTGAGGCGATATACCTCTTTCATCAGGCGTCTAGCTCGGTTGCGCTCCACTGCACAACCAACCTTTTTACCTGTTACAAAACCAATGCGCGTAGGTTGCTTTGCCACGGGCATACGATACAGTACACACATACGGCCTACTTCGTATTTTCCGTGCTTATACACAAGGCGATATTCATTGTTGTGCGTCAGTCGTCTTGCTTTATCAAGGCAATAATCCATATGCATTGTCCTTAAGTCCTAAGAATAGAAAAACTTGGCAGCAGCGCCAAGTTTTTTCTCCTGCCTAACAGCTATTATATTATGCAGATAAGCGTTTTCTGCCTTTTGCACGTCTTCTTTTCAAAACGAGACGGCCACCAATAGTTTTCATGCGTTCACGGAAACCATGGGTACGTCTTCTCCAAAGAGTATTTGGTTGGTAAGTACGTTTCATTAGTAAAACACCTCCTCGTCATTCTGTATTGTTTTACTTATACCATAACAGGGTAATTATAGAGGTAAAACGTAAATTTGTCAATATAATAAAGGGGTTCTGCTGTGAGTTCTTGTATTTCTGAAAATAATTCTACTACACATTTTATCCTGTAATTGATGTTACGTTTCCAGGGGGAGGAATATAGGGCTCCTTCATCGCTCCATACTCATCGTAAAGTCGCTCAAAATGACCCTATATTCCCTCCTAAGGCAACCCTAATTTCACCTTCAACACCACTGCACGATGTAAACGTAACATCAATATCAGCATACAAGAACTCACAACCTTAATTTTTTTATATTAGACAAATTTACATTTTAATTTCTAGTTGAAGAGAGGGGAGGAATAGATGTGGTTTTCTCCCTCCATACTCATCGTAAGTCGGTCAAAAATCCATATCTATTCCTGCTCCTAACACACTCTAATGACTACTCATACACCTACCACCAGTATAAAAAGTAGTATCAGTTTTTATAGGAAATCTAAAAGTCTTTCAGAATACAGATCTAAGATTTAACAAATCTTACCTTTTAACCTCTTGAGGAGAGAGGAAATAGGAATAATTGATGTTACGTTTCCAGGGGGAGGAATATAGGGCTCCTTCATCGCTCCATACTCATCGTAAAGTCGCTCAAAAGGACCCTATATTCCCTCCCTAAGACAACCCTAATGTCATCCTCAACACCACTACATGATGTAAACGTAACATCAATTTATCAACATACAAGAACTCACAATTCAAATTTTTTTATACTTTGGCAAATTTATGTTTTTATCTCTATTTGAAGAGAGGGGAGGAATAGATGTGGTTTTCTCCCTCCATACTCATCGTAAGTCGGTCAAAAATCCACATCTATTCCTGCTCCTAACACACTCTAATGATTACTAATACACCTACCACCAGTATAAAAAGTAGTATCAGTTTTTATAGGAAATCTAAAAGTCTTTCAGAATACGGATCTAAGATTTAACAAATATTACCTTTTAACCTCTTGATAGGAAAGGGGGACAATTGATACTATTAATTTCCTCTGACTTCTCTCCCCGATTTTCATTTAAGTTGTGTTGATAACGTTTTATAAACAGATCTAATGTAGATTGATAGAAGGTATATCTATTACTTTTTTGGTTATATGTATAAAAATCATAAAATTATATGGTTGGAGGAGGGGAAGTGAAACTACTTTTTGAGCGACTTGCGTCAGGATGGAGCGATAAAAGTAGTTTCACTTCCTATCCCAAAAGTAATAGATATACCAAGAGAAAATTAAAATATACATTATAAACAGTTTATAAAAGTTATCCACAGATTGAATGACAAATTACTTATTTTTTGGTACAATCATACTTGAAATTAGGAAAAATTATATATTTTTATAGGTTTTTGATGGATAACTTTCGAAGTTATCCACATTTTTTCTCTTTTATTTTATAAAAACTGAAAAGTCAGTAATTATCTATATAAAATAGACTTTTATTTTTACTTATTCACAGGTTATACACAAGTTATTCACAGGAATAATAGTTTTTTCCACAGCTTTTACAATGGTTATGCACATTATTCCTAAAGTTATACACATTTATCGCAATAGTTATTCACAAGAGGCACGTCATGCAATCATTTGATTTAAATAATATATGGGAGCATATATTGCAAGAGGCGAAAAAGAATATGCAGCATTTACCTGACGCATTGTATTTGCGCGTCACGTCATCGTTGATTCCCATGTCTCTCGAAAGTCATTCGATCCATATTGGGGTCATGCAAACATTTGTAAAAAACTTAATCGACCAGCAGCCGCAAATTAGCAAGGCTTTGCAGGATGCGATTACTACGGTTATCGGTTCCCATCGAGATATGGTGTTATTCGATTTCAATCAAGAGAGTGTAGATACTACCTTTGTTGATGAAAGTCTCATCGATACGCCAGTTGTGGCACCACCATTGCCTTTACCACCTATAGTAGAGGAAAAGGCTCATCAAGAGGAATTTTACACTCCAGTCTATCAAGATCCTGTCTATATCGACCGCGCACCAGCGCCTGTGGAGATTCCAGACGAACCAATGGTAACGACACCAAAGAAATCTACAGAAACAACGCCAACATTGCAGTCTGACAATGTACCTGTGGATTTATCGTTATCTAATCTCAATCCGGCGTACCGTTTTGATAACTACGTAACAGGTAATGCCAACCGTATACCATTTGGGGCTGCACAAAATGTAGCTGAATTTCCTGGTGGAGACTATAATCCGCTCTTTATATATGGTCCATCGGGCCTCGGCAAAACACACTTGATGCACGCCATCGGTAATGCTATCAAGGAAAATCATCCACATATGAAGGTCATGTCTATTACGAGCGAAAACTTTATGAATATTTTCGTCGAAACATTACAGCGCAACCAAGGTAAATTGTTCCGCAACACATTCCGCAATATCGATGTGCTCATGATTGACGATATTCAGTTCCTTGAAAGCCGTGAAAGTACGAAAACTGAGCTATTTAATACGTTCAATGAATTATTAAATAACAACAAGCAAATCGTTCTTACCTCTGATACGATGCCAAACGATATGGAGCAATTCGAAGATCGTCTTCGCTCTCGTTTCCAAGCTGGTTACATTGCCACAATGGAAAATCCAGATTTAGAAACGCGCATCGCCATCTTCAGATCACTACTCGAACGAGAATATAAAAAGAATCGCATTATTCGTATCGATAATGATTCAATCAACTATGTAGCGCTGCAATTTAGCGAAAACGTCCGCGTATTGCAAGGTGCTTTCACCAAGCTCATCGGTACAGCGTCTATCGATCAACGTCTCGAATCTATCGACCTTGAATATACTAAACACGCCTTGGCGGGCCTCGTTCATACCGAAGAGGTGAATATGGTTAATATTGAAAGCATCCAGAATTTTGTAAGTTCTTATTTCAATATTAAAAAGCAAGACCTACTCGGCAAGAAACGAAAAGCCCAATTCGCATTTCCACGGCAAATCGCCATGTATCTATGCCGCGATATGATCAATGAAAGCTATCCTCAAATCGCAGCAGCTTTTTCTCGTGACCATACGACAATTCTCCATGCGTACGATAAAATAACGAAGGAAATTGAAAAAAACGAAGAAACTAAACGAATGGTTGCAGAAATTAAACAAAAATTAACAAGCTGTGGATAACTCTGTGGATATACGGTGAATAACTTTGTGGATATCCTAAAACTCATACTTTGATGTTAATATGTGGATAAGTAGGTACAAACTATCAACATAGTTATACACAACTCATAATTCACACAGTTAGTGGCGCCAAATCACTTTTACACATATAAACAGGTCCCTACTATTACTACTACTAAAACTAACAAACAATCAAAAAACCAGTAGAAATAGATCTACAGTAGAATATCTATAGAGCATCTACGATAATAAACATACAATATTACAAACAAAGCAAGTAATTATTAGTGCTTTTACAATATATAAAAATCATAAAGGAGTAACATATGCATATTACATTCCCAAAAGCAAATCTCCAAAAAGCAATTAACGTATTGCAAAAGGTATCTCAAAATAAAACAAGTTCCAACTTACCAGGCGCTATTTACATGACTACAAAAAATGGTCAAGTAGAATTGCAAGGTAACGACTTTGAACTCGGCATTCGCTTAACCATCGATGGAGACATTAAAGAACCTGGTACTTTAGTGGTAGGCTCCCGCTATTTCCAAGAATTAATTCGCAAATTACCTGGCGATACTATTGAACTTTACAAACCAGAAGATGGAAATTCTTTGACCATCACATCTGGATCTTCCGAATTTAACCTTGTTACATTACACCCAGATGATTTCTCCTTGGTAGAACAAATTCACGACCAAGATCATGTAAACATTGATAGCTTTGCTATGAAAGAACTCATCGATTTAACAAATTATGCAGCTGCTACTGATGAAGACCGACCTGTATTTACCGGTGCTCTTCTTGAAATCAAAGAAAACGAAGTGACTATGGTTGCTACCGATACACACCGTATGGCTGTTAAAAAAATTACCATCGATGAACCAGCAACGACTCCAATGCGTGCTATCATTCCAACAAAAACGTTAGCTGAAGTATCTCGTTTATTACCAACAGATAATCCAGCTATGATCAATATTATTTGGAATCGCACACAAATCGTATTCAATTTTGAATCTATTTATATTATTTCTCGCTTAATCGAAGGTACATACCCTGAATATGAAAAGGTAATTCCTTCTCAATTCGATTCTAGCGCTGTAATTGATCGCCGCGAATTTGCTGGTGCTGTTGATCGCGTATCCTTGTTGGCTAAAGACATCAGCTATAATGTAATTCGTTATGATTGGTCTGAAAGCAATGTCACATTGTCTACTCAAAATACTGAAATCGGTATGGCAAAAGAAGACGTAGCTGTTGAATTTAAAGGTACACCTTTCACAATCTCCTTCAATGGTCGCTACATCTCTGACATCTTGCGTCACAGCACAGGCGATAATATTCACTTGTTCTTAAAACAAAATGGTCCTGTTGTCATTCGCCAAGACAATAATCCGAACTATACATACGTAGTAACACCAGTTCGCACAAATGCTTGACCTTTATCACTTTAGGAGAACGTTATGAAAGAGCAACAGCAGGTACCCATTCATACGGAGTACATTCAAATTGATCAGTTGTTGAAGTTAGAAGGCATCATTGAAACAGGTGGTCAAATAAAATCTTTCATCGATGAAGGCATCCTTACCTTGAATGGTCAGGTTGTAACGGAAAAACGCAAGAAATGCCGCGTTGGTGATGTGATTTCTTGTGAAGGTCTCGATGTAGACCTCGTGATTACACAAGAGGAGGCATAATCGGTGAGAATTGACTCACTGCAGTTATTTCAGTTTCGTAATTATAAGGATGTACAGATACAGTTTAATCCTGAGATTATTGTTCTATATGGCACTAATGGGGCTGGTAAGACGAATATCCTCGAATCGATTTATGTTGGTACGATTGGTAAAAGCCATCGTACGAATGATACGTCAGATATGCTCATGTTCAATGCTGAAGAAGCTGGCATTGTGGTAAAGTTCGAGAAAAAGGATACGCCTCAAAAGGTAAATATTAAATTATTCCGTCAAGGTCCTAAGGATATTCGATTAAACGACACAAAAATATCTCAAAAAGAACTGATTGGTACATTAAATACAGTTATCTTCTGTCCTGAAGACTTACAGCTCATCAAGGGAACTCCGTCTGGACGTAGGCGTTTTCTCGATATGGAAATATCTCAGACCAGCGCTATTTACTATCATCAATTGATGCAGTATAATCGGTTGTTACAGCAACGAAATGCAGTTCTAAAAGAATATAGAGGAAAGAATAATATTCCTCTTGAAGAATGGGATTTGCAGCTAGCAGATATGGCGAGCTTTATCGTAAAGAAACGATTAGAAAGCTTAAAAAAAATTAATTTGCTCATTGATTTGATGAATCGTAAATTGACAGGTGGCCTTGAGAATTTAACCATTGGTTATGAACAGCCGTATATGGACAATGGTGCATTGGAATATACAAAGGAAGGCTTTTACGAACGCATTAAAGCAGCGTTGCCGCAGGATCGTCATCGATTGAGTACTAGCGTTGGCCCTCATCGCGATGATTTACGATTTTTTTCCGATGCTATGGATTTAAAGAAATTTGGATCCCAAGGTCAGCAACGAACCGCTGTATTGTCCTTAAAGTTGAGTGAGCTTGAATTTATCAAGTCAGAGGTAGGAGAATATCCAGTTCTTCTCTTGGATGATGTATTGAGCGAACTTGATGAGTCGAGACGAACGAATTTATTGCAGTTTATTCATAAACGAATTCAAACATTTATTACCACTACAGATATTCACGATTTTAAAGATTTGAAATCCGTTCAATTTATTTCTTGTGAAGGGGGACAGGTTCAGTATGGACAGCCTTGATCTTTGTTTACCAAAGGCCTTAGCAGAACTGAATTTACTGGAACAATATAAATTAAATACCCTTGTTCACAAGTGGCGTGATGTAGTAGGTGATGTTATCGCGGATCATACAAAAATTGTGTCCATCAAGCCTCCAAATATGGTTATCAGTGCAGATAATTCCATGTGGATGCAGGAATTACAGATGCAAAAACGTCGTATCATCGAGGCTATCAACAAGTATTACCGCCAAGAGGTAATCATCGATATTCGCTTCATCATGAAACGTCAGAGCTATGTGAAAGTAGAAACTAATACGTCTCTTACGATTCCTGATGAACAAATTATTACAAAACGTATTAACTTTGCAGATATCGTGCTTTCAAAAGAAGACGTAGACGCTATCGATACATCGTTGAAACAAACGGATAACGAAGCATTAAAAGCTGCTTTCCGGAAAGTACAGATTACGGCTCGTAAGAGAGAAATCTATTTAGAGCAGCATGGATACCATCGTTGTAAACGATGTGGCATGCATATGAAATCTAAAAAGGAAATCTGTCCAACCTGTGAATATGAATTGCATCGAAAACATATTAAGGACATTAAGTCTGTGATTAGAAAATATCCGTACTTTAAATACAGCGACTGTCAGCAATTTATACAGTGTAGTTTTTCAGACTTTGCAGAAGCGATGCGAGAATCCATATACTTTTACCTTGATAAGATTTATAAAGGATCTATCAATCGCCGTCATATGTTTATGGTGGCCATGCTCATTACCCACAAAAAACCTGATGAATTGACGGATCAGCACGTTATTAATTTGTGTAATAAATATCGGTCTAAGTTCCTTGCTGAAGAGGAGCAGCGCAAAATTGATGCCCTTAATGGGACATTAGAAAAGTAGAGGGGGATTCTTATGTACGTTCATATTGGGGATACCGTTTCCGTGCCTATCGAATCTATCATTACTATGGTGCACGCAAAGGGCGGAAAGTCCCATAAAAGTCCTATTCATCACTATGAAACGCTAGAATATATCGCCATGGTGCCAGAGGAGCAAATCAAGACATATGTGGTCACAGATGACTGTGTGTATGGATCTGGTATCAGTATTAAGACTTTAATGAGACGGATTGATGAGTTTTATAGTATAATAAAGAGATAAAGTTTAATCCTGTACATGTTTTGTTACTTTATTTCAATCAAGTGCAGTATGATAGATTGTTAGGAGGAGTTTGTTTCATGCCTGAACAAAATTATGGCGCTCAGAATATTCAGGTTCTTGAGGGTCTAGACGCGGTGCGTAAACGCCCAGGGATGTATATTGGTAGTACGTCTGCTCGTGGTTTGCATCACCTCGTATACGAAGTTGTAGATAACTCTGTGGACGAAGCGCTTGCTGGTTATGCTACACATATCGAAGTATCCATCAATCCAGATAACAGTGTTACCGTTGTCGATGATGGTCGTGGTATCCCAACAGGGATGCATGAATCTGGTATGTCTGCGGTAGAGCTAGTATTAACGAAATTGCATGCCGGTGGTAAATTCGGTGGTGGCGGCTACAAGGTATCTGGTGGTCTTCACGGCGTAGGTATTTCCGTAGTTAATGCATTGAGTGAATGGACTAAGGTTCAAGTATCTCAAAATGGTATTGTTCAAGAGATTTCCTTTGCTCGTGGTCATAAAACTTCCGAGTTGCACGAAATTGGCAAGGCCGAAGGCACTGGTACTACAGTTATTTTCAAGCCAGATGCAGAAATCTTTGAAACTACCGTATTTAGCTTTGATACATTGAAAATGCGTTTACAAGAATTGGCATTCCTTAACAAAGGCCTTCGCATTACATTGAGCGATTTGCGCTTAGAGGAACCTCGTGTTGAAAGCTTCCACTATGAAGGTGGTTTGGTTTCTTTCATTACCTTCTTGAACGAAAATAAAGAAGCAATTAATCCAACTGTTATCAACATTGAAAATACAAAAGACGATGTTGTGGTAGATGTAGCATTGCAATATAACGATAGCTATAGCGAAAACTTGTTGTCCTTCGTAAATAACATCAATACGATTGACGGTGGTACACATCTATCTGGTTTCCGTGCTGCCTTGACTCGTACCCTCAATGATTATGGCCGTAAATCTGGTTTGATCAAGGAAAGTGAGTCTAATCTTTCCGGTGAAGACGTACGTGAAGGTTTGACAGCTGTCGTATCTGTAAAAGTGTTGGAACCTCAATTTGAGGGCCAAACAAAAACTAAACTTGGCAATAGCGAAGTTAAAGGTATTACAGACGTTATCGTTACAGAAGGTCTTAAAACATTCTTCGAAGAACATCCTCAAGATGCGAAGAAAATCATCGAAAAAGCAACGATGGCGAGCCGTGCTCGTGAGGCTGCTCGTAAAGCCCGCGACTTAACACGCCGTAAAAATGCGTTGGAAGTATCTAGCCTTCCTGGTAAATTGGCGGACTGCTCCGAAAAAGATACATCTATGACTGAAATTTATCTTGTGGAAGGTGATTCTGCAGGTGGTTCTGCAAAACAAGGTCGCGATCGTCGTTACCAAGCGATTTTGCCATTGCGTGGTAAAATCCTCAACGTGGAAAAAGCACGTCTAGATAAGATTTTGGCTAATAACGAAATTCGCTCCATGATTACCGCTTTTGGTACAGGTATTGGCGATGAATTCGATATTACAAAATCCCGTTATAACAAGATTATTATAATGACAGATGCGGACGTTGACGGCGCTCACATCCGTACATTGTTATTAACATTCTTCTACCGCTATATGAAACCATTGGTAGAGGAAGGTCATATCTATATTGCTCAACCACCTTTGTATCAAATCAAGAAGGGTAAATCTCACTGGTATGTATACTCTGATGCAGAGTTGACTGCTAAACTTGATGAAGTAGGTCGCGATGGTACTACAATTCAACGTTATAAAGGTTTAGGTGAAATGAATCCTGAACAATTATGGGAAACTACAATGAACCCTGATAATCGTACGATTTTACAAGTTAGCTTAGAAGATTCTATCGAAGCTGACAAAATCTTTACAGTCCTCATGGGTGATAAGGTAGAGCCTCGTCGTAAATTTATTGAAGATAACGCGAAATACGTGCGTAATCTAGATTTGTAAGAGGTGACCCATGTCTGAAAATCATAATAGTAACGTAGAGTTTACGTCTAACAAAGATCAACACCTAAAACGGTCCTTAAAAGCGCGTCATATGAATATGATTGCTTTAGGTGGTGCTATCGGTACAGGTTTATTCGTTGCTGGTGGTGAAGTGGTAAGTACAGCTGGCCCTGGTGGTGCTCTTGTAGCTTATGGCCTCATTGGTATCATGGTGTATTTTCTCATGACATCTCTTGGGGAAATGGCTACATACTTGCCAATTCCAGGTTCCTTCGGGACTTACGCAAAACGCTATGTAGATCCTGCCTTTGGTTTTGCCTTAGGTTGGAATTACTGGTTTAATTGGGCTATTACTTTGGCTGCTGAAGTATTAGCAGGGGCGCTCATCATGAAATATTGGTTCCCTGATGTACCTGCCATCGTATGGTCTGCTCTGTTCTTGCTCATTTTATTCGGCTTGAACTATTTATCTACTCGTTCCTTTGGTGAAAGTGAATATGTGTTCTCTAGCATCAAGGTGATTACCGTATTTGTATTCCTATTCTGTGGCTTTATGCTCATCTTTGGCATTGGTGGCACATCTCCAGGATTTGCAAACTGGACTGTAGGTGAAGCTCCATTTGTAGGTGGCTGGGAATCTATTCTTGCTATCTTTATGGTGGCAGGATTCTCCTTCCAAGGTACTGAACTGATCGGTGTAGCCGCTGGTGAAGCGGAAGACCCTGAAAAGAATGTGCCAAAAGCGATTAATACAATCTTCTGGCGTATTCTATTATTCTATATCGGTGCTTTCACGGTTATCGGTTTCTTGATTCCGTACACAGATCCAAATTTGTTGAACTCTAGTGTAGAGAACGTATCTATTTCTCCATTTACACTCGTATTTGACCGCTTTGGTTTTGCCTTTGCTGCTAGCTTTATCAATGCTATCATCTTAACAGCTGTATTGAGTGCTGGTAACTCTGGTCTGTACTCTTCTACGCGTATGTTGTACGCACTCGCTAAGGAAGGTCAAGCACCTCAAATTTTTGCTAAGTTAAATAAACGTGGCGTTCCAGTGCCTGCGTTAATCTTAACGACAGCAATCGGTTTATTTGCGTTCCTAACAAGCTTTATCGGTGAAGGTACAGCTTATACATGGATTGTTAATATCTCTGGTTTATGTGGTTTCATCGCATGGGTTGGTATCGCCGTGTCTCACTATCGTTTCCGCCGTGCTTTCATCGCACAAGGCAGAGATCTTAGTGAATTGCCATACAAAGCGTGGTTATTCCCAGTTGGCCCAATTTTGGCGTTCATTCTTTGCGTCATTATCATCTGTGGTCAAAACTACTCCGCTTTCACAGGTGATACCATCGACTGGTACGGCGTATCCGTTGCCTACATTGGCTTACCAATCTTCTTCGCAGTTTACCTTGGTTACAAATACATCAACAAAACTAAAGTTGTGCCGTTGAAAGAAGTTAACTTAGACCGCGATTTTGATAGATAAAAATATAAAATTAGACCTGTTCATTATGAAAGTAGTGAACAGGTCTTTTTTTGATGTATAATATGTAAATTTTTGATGTATAATATGTAAATTTTTGATATATAGTATGTAATTTTTGGAGATACAATATGTAATTGTTTTATGTGAAAGCTATATTTGTTTTTATCTAAAAGTCTTGTTATAATAAATTAAAATATATTGTAATCAATTAGAAAGGATACAATTATGATTATTACTACAACTATGCATATTGAAAACAAACCTGTACAAGAGTACAAAGGTATTGTATTTGGTGAAGTCGTAGAAGGCCGTAACTTTGTGAAAGATTTCATGTCTGGCATTCGCGATATCGTTGGTGGTCGTAGTGGCAGCTATGAAGATTCTTTGATGAATGCGCGCAAAGCAGCTCTCGACGAAATGTCTCAACGAGCTTCTAAATTGGGTGCTAATGCTATTATTGGTGTATCCTTCCAATACAGCACAGTAGGTGCACAAAATGGCATGCTTATGATTACATGCAATGGTACAGCCGTTGTAGTTTAATAAATAATAGACTAAGTCAGATATAATTATTAATATAATCCTAAGGGAAATAAGTAAGTCGTAATGTATTATTGTGACTAAAAAAACAGCAGGGGAAAGCCCTGCTGTTTTTTTATATGATATTTATTAAAAAACCCCCTATAAAAAGTATTAGAAACTTTTATAGGGGGTTTTTTGTATTGTGGTTTATCTATATATCTTATAGATAATAAAAAAGCAGAAATAATTACTGCTTTTTTATTTTACCTTATACCAGCTTGCATACATGACTGGTAATACGATGAGTGTTAGAACCGTCGCCACTAGTAAGCCGCCACTAAAGGCGATGGCCAATGGGCTCCAGAATACAGATCCCATGAGAGGAATCATGCCTAAAATCGCTGCGATAGCGGTAAGCATGATAGGGCGGAAACGAAGTGTAGCGGAGTTGATAATCGCTTCACGAGGTTCTTGTCCTTCTGCCTTGTGAATTTCGATTTGGTCTAACAAGATAATGGAGTTACGGATGATCATACCCGAGAGGGCGATAATCCCTAGAATAGCCATAAAGCCTAATGGCGTTCTCGTAATATTGAGTGCTAATACAACACCGATTAGTCCCAATGGAGCAGTGAGTAGAGCCATTATCATGAGGGCGATACGCTTTAATTGGAACATGAGGATTGTCATGATTACAAAGAGCATAATTGGCATTGGTGTTAATAGCTTTTGAACGGCTGTTTCACTCTTTTCAGCGGCGCCGTCTAGGTCAATAGAATAGCCTGTAGGCAAGGAATCGCGAATGTCTTGTAAGGATTTGTAAACCTCTTTCGTTTTCGCATTACCCAATACACCTGCTTTTACATTGGCATGCACACTAATGGTTGGCATCATATTGCGATGCCAGATAATACCATCCTCTTGTGTCATGGTAATGGTTGCAATTTGGCTAAGTGGTACATAGGAGCCATTTCCTGTTTGAATTGGCAAGGATGAAAGAGCACTTAAGTTATGTTGCTCATTGTCACCTAAACGGAAGGTAATAGGAATGG
The DNA here is from genome assembly GCF_018366295.1 of Veillonella parvula. Taxonomy (GTDB): domain Bacteria; phylum Bacillota; class Negativicutes; order Veillonellales; family Veillonellaceae; genus Veillonella; species Veillonella parvula_P. Next base: position 55,355 of record NZ_JAGZIJ010000010.1, on the reverse strand, counting down.
TTTGGTTCCCTTCATAGTATTCACCAGATTTAGTACCAGACAATAGACTTTGCAAGTGCAAGGATACAGCATAGCTATCGATGCCGAGTAAACGTGCCTTGTTTGGATCGATGTGAATATTGGCTACAGGTTCTGTATCTGGCCAGTCAAAGGCGATATTTTGTAAGTCTTTATCGTCTTGCATTTTAGCTTTTACTTGATTTGCAATTTCTTTTACCACCTTTTGATCAGGGCCAGTAACGCGAAGCATGACTGGAAATTTGGATGGTGGACCGATTTGTAAGAATTGCGTATTTACAAGGGCCGATGGGAATTGCTCGTTTAAATACGGAGTCAATTCAGCATAGAGTTTATCGCGATCCTCTAAGGATTTTGTAACAATTACATATTGCAAGAAGTTGTTCCGTTGCAATTCTGGCTCTAAGGTGAGGACGAAACGTGGAGAACCTTGTCCAATGTAGGAGGTGAAGGTTGCAATGCGCTCGTCGTCTTTCAAATGTTCATCGATGAGTTTTGCTTGGTTAGCAGTATATTCGATAGATGAGCTTTGAGGAAATTGCATGGATATAATGATTTCATTACGCGTTGATGATGGGAAAAATTCCTGTTTGATCAATGGTAGTGAAAGCAAGGATAAAACGAAAGCTCCTAATGTGGCCAGTAGGACTATCTTGTGATGTCCTAGAGCCCAATGTAATAGTTTTTCAAACTTATCATAGAAGGTCACATTGAGCTTGTGCATGATACGGTCTCGTTTAGTCCATTCCGATTCCGGCTTGGGAGCCTTGTTTTCGATGATTTTATAACCCAATACAGGGCTGACGAGAACAGAGGCAAACCAAGATAGAATAAGTGCCATAAATACAACGATGGATAGGGATTTTGTAAACTCTGCTACCATGCCTTGTGCTAGTGCTAACGGCAAGAAGCCTGCACAAGTAATGAGTGTACCAGATAGCATAGGGAATGCTGTCGATTCGTAAGCAAAGGTAGCCGATTTAAAGTGACCCCATCCTTCTTCGAGCTTAACGCTCATCATTTCTACAACGATGATGGCATCGTCTACGAGGAGGCCTAAAGCTAGGATTAAGGCACCTAAGCTAACCTTATGTAGATAGATGCCGCTTTCATACATCAAGATGAACGTTGTAGACACAACGACTGGAATGGTGAGGGCTACAACGATACCGGTTCGTAAGCCGAGAGATGCAAAGCTTACGAGCAATACGATGGCGATGGCTTCAAATAAGGATTGAGAGAAATCGCCGATGGATTCCTTAACGATATGCGGTTGATTCGATACTTGATTGAGTTCGAGGCCGGCAGGAATCGTTTTCTGTAATTCCCCGAGTTTTTTGTCGATGGCTTCGCCGAATTCGATATTATTGCCCCCTGCATCCATGGAGATAGCGATGCCAATGGCTGGCTTACCTTTGTAATAGAACTGTGGATCGCTAGGGTCTTGGTAGGTCATGGTTACATCAGCCATGTCACCGAGGCGCAACGTTTGATTATTGATGCGGATCGGCATATCTCGCACCGCTTGAGGACTATCGAATAGGCCGTTGACGCGGAGATATACATTGTTTGTATCTGTTGTAATCACACCAGCTGGAACCATCATACTTTGCTGTTTAAGCGCTGTTAACAGCTGTTGTGTACTGACTTTATAGGATGCGAGTTTATCCTTGTTTATGGTTACATTGAGGGTTTGCTGTTGAACTCCAATGAGGCTGATTTTCTTAACATTAGGCACAGATAAAAGCTGACGTTTTAGGTCTTCTGCTTGTTGTCGTTTTTCTTCGTACGAATACTCATCACCGCTGATGGCATAGATAATGCCATATACGTCGTCGAACCTGTCGTTGATGGTCGGTCCTTGAACGCCTGCAGGCAATGATTTCCATTCGTCGTTGATCATATTCCGCGCTTCTTCCCAAGCGGGACGAATTTTATCGGATGGCAAATCCTCTCTTAAATTGATATAAATAACGGATTTGCTGCCATCTGTGAAAGATTTTGTATAATCTACACCAGGAAGGTCGCGTAGTTTTTCTTCGAGTTTGTCCGTTACCTGATCCGACATTTCTTGTGGAGAAGCCCCCGGCCAAGCAACACCGACCACCATAGTTCGCATCGTAAAATCAGGATCTTCCATGCGTCCCATATGGGTGAATGAGAAGATACCGAAGGTGAGGAGCACAGCCATGAAGTAGTAGATAATGGACTTGTGTTTAAGAGCCCATTCGGCTAAGTTAAATTGTTTCATTGACTAACCGCCGTCCCTTCTTGTAATTGTTGGGTACCTGCGGTGATGACAATGTCACCTTTAGCTAAACCAGATGTGACGATGACGGAGTTCTTACCGAACTCACCAGTCTTGATAGGCACAAGATGAGCCTTCTTATCGCGGATGATATAGACCGCATTATTGCCGTTAGAGTCTTTTACAAGAGCCGTTAACGGAATAGAAATATTGGTACTATCTGTGGTAGATAGATTAGCATTGACCGTCATACCTAGTTGTACCTCTTTAGGCGCATTTTGCAAGGTGATTTTTACGGTATACGTTCTCGCTACAGGGTCAGGAACTGGTGAAATTTCACGTACAACGCCTTGTACTGTTACATCTGGTAAGGCCCAGAAGGTAATAGTAGCAGGGCTTCCTACATGAATTTTACTCAACTCTTGTTCAGGAAGGGCAATGACTGCTTCTGGATTGTGACCAGCTGCTAAGGTACCAACGCTTTGACCGGCTGCTACGACTTGTCCTGCTTCAATATTGAAAGCTGTAATAATACCTGTATCAGGAGCCGTTAAATTAGTATAGCTATTTTGATTACTACTCAAATTAAGGTTTGCTTGTGCTTGTTGTAATTGAGCAGATGTGGCATTCAATTGGTTTTCAGCTTGGTCTAATTGCAATTTACTAATCGCTTGTTGTGCATAAAGCTCGCGGTATCGTTTAGCATTGGTTTCTGCCAATTCGTAGGCCGATTGAGCAGCTTTTACAGCACCTTCAGCATTTTGCACCTGAGCTGATGTATCTGAACCATTGACTTGAGCAATCACTTGGCCTGCTTGCACTACATCACCAACATTTACAAATTTGTTGATGACACGCCCTCCAATTTGAAAGGCTAAGTTTGTTTCTGTTTTATTATGAATGGTGCCTGCATAGCCAGCATCAGTAGTTCCAGACTCTTCACCTATAGTGATGGTACGCACCTTGAGACTTGTATCTTCAGGGGGCTTTTCTGATCCACAACCACTTATGATGGCGGTCCCTATTAATAGGGCTCCTATGGTTGCTATGATTCGTTGATTCATAGAATCTCTCCTTTGACTATCGCATATAAGCCCTATGACACAGAACTACACATAGGTAGTAATCATAGGACTCTATATGTATATTAGAAAACTCTAATTTCTAATTATATATTTTATAGAAAAAACTAATTATATATTTTATACAATTTAATAATACTATATTTATATTGAAAGTTCTAGCCTTTATGCAGAAAATAAAAGAATTATATAATTAATTTATATAATTGATGATATATTTTAACGATAATTTTTAAAAGTAATCTATATTTTGCCAGTATATGTATTACTTATTTTATGAATACAAAAATGTAGCAAAAAAAGTGAGTCCTCTATTGATTGAGCTGTACCCAAAAATATGTCCAATTTTTGGGGTACAGTTCATAGTAAGAGAACTCACTTCTTTAGATTTTGTCTATTTATTTTTGAACTTTATTTTTCTTCTTCTTGTTCTACAATAGGTTCTTCATAGGTTACAAGGATTTTATCGATACGAGTATGATCCATATCGATGACTTCAAAGGTATAGCCGTTCCATTTTGCCTTGTCGAGTTCCTTTGGAATACGACCGAAGAGGACGTTTAAAAGACCGCCCATAGTTTTGTACAAGTCGTCTTCTTCGCCTGGCAATTCTTGATCGATGTGAAAGAATTCTTTAAATTCATCTACGTTGAGAAGGCCATCTACGAGCCATGCTCCATCGCGTTCGATGATCTTGTTTTCTTCTTCCTTGATTTCTTCCTCACCGGAAGGCATAAGGCCTACGATTTCCTCCATGATGTCATGCAAGGTGACAAGGCCAGTGAAACCACCATATTCGTCGAGGATAATTGCTTCGTGAACGCCTTCTGTACGTAGAACGTTCAATAATTTCATGAGTGAAATGGATTCAGGAACGAGAACAGGTTCTTTCAAACAAGCTTTGATGATATCGTGAATGGAACTTTCACTAGGACGTTGCATAATTTGAACTAATACATCGGATACGGTAACGAGACCCTTTAATTCATCCAAGGAATCGGTACCTACAGGAATGCGGTAATGGTTGGCATTCTTGAGGACCTCCATGATCTCGTCTTCCGTGCCATTAAGATCAATCCATTTGAGCTGTGTACGAGGCGTCATGATGTCACCTGCGTTCATATCTGCGAGATGGAAGATATTTTCTACGAGGATAGGTTCTTCCTCTTCGTAAGCACCCATGGCAACGCCTTCAGTAAGCATTTTATTAATTTCAGATTCTGTAACAGGGGCTTCTTCTTTTACAGTAACGCCTAGCATTTTTAAGAGGAATTCTGTGGAAACGCCGAGGAAGCTAACGATTGGTTTTAACGCTACAGATAGCCAGTAAATTGGTTTTGCTACTACAACGGCAATGCTTTCAGGGCTATTTAAGGCCAAGCGTTTAGGCACAAGTTCGCCGATAACGAGGGATAAATAGGTAATGATAGCAACGATAATGAAGGAGCTCACAGAGGCTGCGTATGGTTCGATGCTTGGAATATTTGATACTAAAATTTCTTCTAATGGACTAGAGAAGGTGGCACCAGAATACAAACCAGTTAAAATACCTACGAGGGTGATGCCGATTTGAATGGTAGAGAACATTTCATTTGGGTTCTCTGATAATTCAAAGGCTGTTTTCGCGCGTTCATTGCCTGATTCTGCTAACTCTTCAAGTTTACGTTTTTTCGCATTTACAATGGCTAACTCCGTCATGGAGAATAAACCATTTGCAATGATTAATACGATGATAATGATAAAATCTAAGGTCAGATCACTGTCCATGTAAGTAGATACTCCTTTTTAATGACATATAATTCTGCACATGAGAATAATAGAAATATTACTCCTAGTATACCATATCGACATTAATAAGTGTTTCATATAACAAAAGCACCCGATGTGGATGCTTTTGTTATATACTATAGGTGTTACTGGACTAGTAAATAGTACCCTAATAAGGGTATAGTATGTATAGAAATTAAGATTAATATCAGTATTAGGTCATATAATTTAGGCTTCATAATAGGATTATATAGATGGCAACAGAGCAAGAGTGGGAAAGTGTATTACAAATTAAAACCTCTGGTCGCGATGATAGTCGTTCCGATACGGAGCATCATCCGTACGAGCCGACGGATTATTGCGTGTTGGAGCGTTTAGCAAATAGTGGTCATATTCGCAAGAAAAATACGCTCATCGATTATGGTAGTGGCAAGGGCCGAGTGAGTATTTTCATGGCTTACCAAACGGGCTGCCATTCTATAGGCATCGAATACGATGAACGGCTCTATGAAAAGGCTTTAATTAATGGTGAAAGCCCGGCAACTCGTAATCGTGTAAGCTTTGTACTAGGTGATGCAGCGCTGTATGAATTGCCAGATCAGGCTGATCGATGCTTTTTCTTTAATCCCTTTGCACTCCATACGATTAAGCGGGTATTAGGAAATATTTTTGATTCGCTATATCATAATCCTCGGGAGATTAAGTTATTTTTCTACTATGTTAATGAAGAGGTGGAGAACTTTTTAAATAACCATGTGCGCTTGGAACAAGAGGAACCTATTGATTGTAGTGACCTCTTTGAAGGAAGCGATACAAAGGAACGAATTCTCGTCTATTCAGTTAACTTGTTTTAGTGCAGTAATTTAAGACTTTTATAATAAAATAATTTAAGACCTTTAAAGACATTTATGTAACAATTAGATATATTTTGATGTAATAGTTAAAAATCCGATGGATGCAATACATATTAGATTGATGTAACAAATAAATATAAGATTTTAATATAGTAAGTTTATATATGAATATGATGTATATAAATTTGATTAAATAACCTCGGTTTGAATAGTGTTTTAGTAGTATGAAATGCATACTATTAGGAACGTATTTAAATTAAGGTTTTATTCTATTTTTAAGGAACTTTTACACATATTATTAAGGAAAAAGCAGATAAATTCTGCTATAATAATATATTAGAGATTATAAAATCAATTTATTTTTATGATTCTATACATTGATTCGTATACGCTAATGTAGCGGGTAGGACTGAGTGTATTGAATATAGGAGGTGCATATGGAACTCATCGATACAATGTTGATTGAACGCATTCGTAAAGCGTTAATTAAACGATATGACCGAGATCAACAGATTCAACAAATGATTGAAGAAATTGGTGCAGAGGAAGGCCTTAATGAGACCGAATTATCTATCGTTTACCAAGCGTATTTAGAGGTAAAAGAACGGGTGTACTATACATCTTCTCTCGTTGATTTGTGGAATCAAATTGAAGATGTTCAAAAACGTATGGCCTTATTGCATTCTTACGAATCTTTAGAAGAAGATCTATTTGGTGATGTGTTAGGCGACGATAAGGAAGATATCGTCATTTCTAATACATCTGAACTTGGCAAGGGCGCTAGTTATAATGATGATGCATATGCTATGGAACAGGTACAATTATCTGATGTTCCTGTGCATCATGATTCTACGGTGGGCATGAATCATATTAAATTGAATGAATTAAAATCTATAGGCGGTCTCTTTACTGGTTTTGGTGAAAGCTCTGGTAAGGAAATGGCGGATTTTGAAGATACTGCGATTGAGCACCTTGATGTAAAACCATTAGAAGGCGTTGAAAGCTTAGCAATTCATCATTTAGATGAGGATGAAGCGTTAGATGTAGATGGTCTTGATGAACTTTCAAAAGATAAGAAATCAGAGGCAGCTAACGTGGATGATGAGGATATGTCGTCTATCGATCCATACACGGCGGTGAATGCTTTATTATTTGGTAAAGCCGGTTTAGAGTCCGATAAAACAAATAAGAAGATGGAGAAGCTTCTTAAAAAGAAATTGAAATGCGTTGACGATGAATGGGCGCGTATCAACGGTTCTGAAGATAAGAAATCTAAGGACGATAAAAAATCTAAGAAAGATAAAAAGTCTAAAGAAGATAAAAAAGAGAAAAAACACAAGAAGTCTAAGGAAGAAAAACGTTCTAAAGACGAAGAAAAGTTAAAGAAAAAGAAAGACAAGGCTGAAAAGAAGCTTAAAGTCTTAAACGATAAGTTAAAAACAGTCTTCTTAGCTGATACTTTCAAGAAAAAAGATAAGAAGAAAGACAAGAAAACGGATAAAAAATCCAAAAAGGATGAATCCGCAAAAAAGCAGAATCGATAGTTTCCGTATGGAATAGTAAGGCCTCTGAAAAGATGGTCATGGAGAGTGCTAGTGCAAAGAAATCAGCAGGTGCTGAGACTATCGACCGTGGATGCGGTAAATGCAAACGATGTAAAGGTCCTAAATGTAAGAAATATCCGAAATAATTGATAGTTATGTAATTACTAGAATATTACATAACATATTACGTAGAATATATATGTAGTATATCTAGTTTATGATGTTTTATTACTCATTTAGGCAGTATAGTAATGTAGTTTTGTTACATTTGTAACAATATAGTTGGATTATGTGATATACCAATTAGGTTATAAGATTCAACAGTTAGGGGTTAATGATGAACCGATGGCAGCGATTATTTGAAGGCATACGAACAGAGATTAAGGTATTTATTTTTTTCTCTGTTTTGTTGACTGCATTTAGAATCGTGTTTCTTGCAGTATTTCAATCACAACTGGCTTCCGTGACGATGGAGAATATTCTTACATCCTTGTGGCTAGGCTTTAGATTGAGTCTCAAGACCGTCGGTTCTTTGTGTTTATTGGGATTTTTAGGGGGGACGTTGGTACATACCTTTGTGCCAAAATGGCCGTCCTTGCGCATTAAACAGGTTATCTACTCCATTGCGACTATATTGTTGACTTTCCTATTTTTGGGACGCATTCCATTCTATAAAATTTTCAACTCTTCCTACAACGCAATGCTTATCAATGGTAAAAACGATGATATCGGTGCCATTGTAAATACCGCTATCAATGAATATAATGCCCTCATGTACATCATTGGGGCCGTTGTATTGAGTGCAGCTCTTTGCTGGTTCCTAGTTCGTTTTTTAGCGTGGAACACGAAGAAATATAGTGACTACGCTGTTGACCTAAGGAATGGTGATGATGCGGATAATCTAAGAAATAGTGATTCTGCAGATCATCAACGACTTTGTACTACTTGGTATCCTAAAACGAAGAAAACGCAATGGATGACGGGCATTGGATTAACTGTCGCTATCGGTGTACTCGGCCTATTCTTTAGATTCGGCGGCGCTTTCAGCTATACAAATTCCATCAACTGGGAAAGTGCAGCCCGTCTTAGTTCAAATCTGTTAAACGAAAATATCCTCGATGATGTACAAGCGCTCTATCGTGTTAAAAGCATTGCGAAACGGACGGCTGAGCTGGAGGTTATCAACTTAACACCTCAAGAGTTAAACGAAAAAATCACTTCCGTTGGTGGTAAGTTTAACGGTACAAATTTTGACGGTTCTTTCACGAGAACCATTACGACACAACGATTAGCGGATCAACCGCAGTCTATAAACCTCGTTCTTGGAGAATCCTATGGCTTGTGGCCGTTCCTTGCTGAATATAACGAGCCTGGTGCGTACCTCGTTGAGCAAGGTCGTAAATACGCTGCCAGCCCTCAAGCGATGAGCACGCAACTAGCTCTTGCCCAAGGCACAGGCACGATGCCAGCCATCAATGGTTTGTTGACAGGGATGCCTGATACAGGGCTATATCCTAACTATGAAGGTGAAAGTTTCAAAGAACCTTACGGTTTAGGCATTGGTCCTGTTATGAAAAAGCTAGGCTACAAGACTGTATTTTGGTATGGTGGCTTTAGCACATGGCAAAATGTTAAAAACTTTGTTTTATCTCAAGGTTTCGATGAATTCCACGATGCCTCTGAAATGCCAAGCGAAGACGGCAATGCTTGGGGCGTAGGCGATAAAGACTTGTTTAAAGCTATTTCTGCCTACATGGATCAGCATAGAGGGGAAAAAATCCTCAATGTGATTATGACAACCTCTAATCATCCGCCGTATAGCATCAATGTGGCCAAGGAAGGCTTTGATGCGAGCAAGGTGAAAGGTCATGTACCTGATTCTATTTCCGATGATGAAAAGCAATTGAATGAAATGGGTCATATTTGGTACGCAGACCACGTGATGGGGAACTTTATTGCTAATGAAGAAAAAGCAGATCCGTCTGCGCTCTTCGTCATCACTGGTGATCATAGTGAACGCTTTAACTTTGCTCGTGAAGTAGGGCCTAATGTGGCATCTACGATTCCGATTATCTTCTATGGTCGAGGTATTCATAAAGATTGGCTTGCTCCTAATGCGTTCGGCATGAGTATTCAAATCATTCCAACCTTGGCGGAATTGGTAGGCCGTCCAGGTCAAACCTATGAAGCCATGGTGCCTAGTTTGTTTACACAAGAGGAATTTGTCTTTAACCATAGATTATACCTAGATAAAAACGGAAAAGTCCTAGAACAAAGTGCGAGCATGCCTCAATCCTATGGGGATATGATTAAAAACATGCGAGAATTAGCGGCATGGCGTATTAAACATGGGGATGTTATACAGTAATTGTAAATAATATATAGAATTAGTAATTGGGAGTTTTTCTATTTATGAATACATCTAGTTTTTCTTATGAAAAATTCTTTCATGGTCATTCAGTTATGTTTATTGTTCCTCACGAAGATGATGAGATTAATATGGCTGGTGCCACTATATATGGGGCGATACAAGAAGGGCTAGAGGTATATGTAGTTTTTCTTACAAATGGTGATTATGAATATACTTTTGATGTGCGATGTAATGAGACATATCAAATGGCTAAAGAAATTGGATTACCTCAAGAGAATATTATTTTCTTAGGATTTGGCGATTTTATTGGTCATGAAATCATTTATAATAAATCGGCAATTATTACGAGTCATGCTAATCATAATCAAACATATGGAGCTGATTTTGCTAGTTTAGTAATGTCTAAGCCCAAACCATATTCTTGGAATGGTATTGTAGAATCTGTGATTGATGCAATTTTACATTTTAAACCAGATACAATTATAGCAACGGATTATGATACTCATGTAGACCATAGATTATGTACATTTACAGTTGAAAGTGCAATGGAATGGATTATAAAATATACTGAGTTTAGACCTCAACTTTTAAAAGGCTTTGCTTATGCTACAGGCTATGAAACGATAGATGATTACTATAATAATCACCTATTATCTACTGTAATAAATAAAAAAGCATTACCAACTGATGAATTTAGTACAGGGAATCCAACTTTATCTTGGATACATCGTCTAAGAATTTCGGTTCCTCAAGCATGTCGAGAAAAGAAATTAATACAAAATCCTATTTTTAAGGCTATGGCGTCTCATGTGAGTCAAGAAGGGTATAAACGTGGTTCTCGACTTATTAATGGTGATCAAGTATTTTGGAAAAGAAGAACCGATAATATAGCTTTACATGCAGATATAACAGTTTCATCTGGGAATGCTAACTATCTCAATGACTTTTTACGTTTTAACACTGTAGATGTCAAATCTAATGTATATGATGCAAATAACTATATGTGGATGCCATCAGTAGATGATACAGAACGTAAGGTTCATATTTCTTTTACAAAAATTACTCAGATACAGGTAATTCAGTTATTTGGTAGTGTACATAAGTCTCATGAATTATGCTCTATTCGTATTGAAACTAGTGCTGGTAAACATGTGCAACTAGATGAAATTATTCATATAGGGCAGGGTATATCTTATATTTTTGATAAACCATTATTCTTAGAGTGGATTGATATATATATTGATAAACAATGTTTGGGGTTATCTGAAATAGAATTGTATAGTGCTACTAATGATAAGTATGATTATTGTCATATATTAGCAGATAATCATTTTATGTATAATTGGGTGGTGTATCCAGGCGAAAAAATCCCTATGATTACGTCTTATATTGAAGGCATTAGAAAAGATATGCTTACATATAGAGAATCAGAACAAAAAAATACATATAGATGGCTTATCAATGATAAATATATCGATGAATCTGTATTACAGATTTTGATTGAACGGGAGTTAACAACTAAGCCATTACAATTGCGGCTAGAGTCTATTGATGGTTCTGTATTTTGTGAAGGCACTATTCGTAAAGGTACCTTTAAAGATTGGTTTGCTTTGAAGTGTAATCAATTACAAGATAAATTAGATTATTTACAAGTAAAATCAAAATATAAAAAGGGATATAAAGCGGGAAAAGCTTATAAATAAGAGGGAGTTAATTATGGAAAATCAATATAGACCTTTAGTATCTATAGTTATTCCTGTGTACAAAGCAGAAGAATATATTGGTAAGTGTATCGAAAGTTTACAAAATCAAACATATAGTAATTTACAAATCATATTGATTGAAGATAGTTCACCAGATAATAGTGGACAAATTTGTGATGACTATGCAGCAAAAGATGATAGAATTACTGTTATTCATCATGAGCGTAATATGGGTGTTAGTAAGACGCGAAATGATGGACTTGCTATCGTAAAAGGGGAATACATTGCCTTTGTAGATGGTGATGATTACGTAGCACCGACTATGATAGAAGATTGCTTATCAACAATTAATGAGAAACAAGTAGATGTAGTTGTTTTTGATATCGCTGTTGTAGAAAATGGCAAGATAAGTCCACGACATATGGATGAACGTTATTTCATAGATATTAAAAGTGCATACACAGCATTGATTGAGGATAAAATTCCAAATTATTTATGTAATAAATTTTTTAAAGCAAATGCGTGGAAAGAAATTCGATTAAAAGAAAATACAGATTTTGAGGACCTTATGATTATGCCGTTGGTCTTTAAAAATCTTTCATCTGTATACTATTTACAAAAATCCCTTTACTTTTATAATTGTGATAATGAAAATTCGATTACAAGTAATTGGAGTGCAAAGAGCAAATATGGGTTATTTTGTTCATATTTATATCGTCAACCATTAGCTGAGGAACTAGGTATGACAGACTTTGTGCGATACTGTCGTCATAGAGCCATTCGCAGTGCTGTTGGGGGAATTGGTTTTAACTTAGCAAAACCAGAATTACAAGAAAAACAGATAGAGCATATGCTAGAGTATTTAAAACAAGAGGAACGGTCTTCTGATATACCTTCCATTGGTGCCAAATATCAAGTGTTATTATACGGTGCACTCCATGCTCCATTTATCTCAAAACTGTATGGTCATATGATGTTTGGATTAGAACGAATCAAGAAATCTTTATAATTGAATAAGTAATTAATTTTATATCCGGATTGAAATTATATGAATATTGAGGCAACTTATGTCAACAATTACGGCTATTATCTTAGCCCGCAATGAAGAACAACATATTGTAGATTGTATTAAGAGTATTCAATTTGCTGATGAAATTTTAGTTATCGATGATGGTAGTACAGATCAAACCGTATTACTTGCTACTGAACTGGGTGCAAAGGTTATACCGCATCCTTTAAATGGAGATTGGTCACAACAACGACGCTTTGGTATTTCACAAGCCCAGAGTGAATGGATTCTATTTGTCGACTCTGATGAGCGCGTATCACAAGAGTTAGCAAAGTCTATTCAACGAGCTATCCAAGGTGAACCGAAGGCTTATTGGTTACATAGATATAATCTATTCCATCATAATCAGGCAACTCATGGTGTGGTAAGACCTGATAAGGTGTTACGATTGATGCCTCGAGAGGGAGCAACTGTAGAAGGTGCTGTTCATGAAGCTTTTATCAGTCCCTATCCACAAGCTACATTAGAGGGAAAATTATATCACTATACGTATGATAACTGGCATCAATTCTTTGAGAAGTTTAATAAGTATACGACAGCAGCAGCTAACAAATACAAGGCACAAGGGAAGTCTTGTAGTTTTTTAGGGGATATTTTATTGCGTCCAACATGGGCATTTTTTAAGATATATATTTTGCAAGGTGGCATATTAGATGGAAAAATAGGCTTTCTATTATCTATTTACCATATGATGTACACCATGACGAAATATGTGAAATTATATTATTTAAATAAATCTAATGGGCAATTATAATAAGTGATTTAGTATAGTAAATTGCTATGGGGAAGTATTGTTCTTGATGTAGATATGGAAGCATAAATGAGTGAACAATTTTTTCTATCCCTACAACAAAATATAAAACTAATGCTTTGGGCCCCTATATTGAGTACCATCTTTCGAATCATATTCATGATTGTGTATAATCCTTACCCCACATGGAAGGGACGCTGGAAATCTGTATTGGGTTCATTGCGTTACGGCTTCTGGTGGGGCATGGATTTTGATGCTTATGTATTCTTACTACCCTTAGTATTGGTGACGCTCCCTGCATTATTATTTGATAGGTATCATCAAATAGAAGATGCTGTACGATTGGTAGGATTAACCATTTATTCCTGCGTATTATATGCAGCCTTTGCAGGAAAAATGATTTTCTACAAGCATTTCCATGATACGTACAACTATATGGTTCATTATGGAAATCATGCAGAAAAACATAATTTAATTGATGTATTCTTTAATCAAGATCGAGGAATGCTTGTCATCTTAGGATTAATTCCTATTACATTTATATCCTGGTACATAGGAAATTTCTTTTTATCATTGCCATCTATACCATATCCAACTATTGAAGGAACTTGGCCTACTATAGTTTGGAATATAGGGCTTGTGGCTATCTCTGTTTTGGGATTTTATTGGTTCCGCTATGGTGGAACATTATCTCATGATGATAAACCTGAGTGGGATACGATTCCTACAGTGATAAAAGAGGATATATTCTTTGCTCGTGCAACGGTGCCAGATCTATGTGCCATAGAAACAGTGCTAAAACATCCACTTCGTGATGAATATACGGCATCTGCTGAGGACATTGATGACGCGATTCACCGTATTGTTCCTAAGGAATATAAAGATTCTTGGCAGGATTTGAATACACCACTTCATGCATTCAAGCGCGTTGCATCAGGTCCTCGTATTGATAAACCACAGCATATTTTCTTTATTGTTGGTGAAAGTATCCCTCAGTGGTCTCTTGATGAACCTTACAAGGATCTCAATATATGCCCTGGCTTATGGGATTTTAAAGATAATCCTCATACGGCGCAAGTACCTAATTTCTTGCCTGCTGGTAATGTGTCTCGCCCATCCATTGTGAGTCTGTTATCCGGTGTTTATGATGCGGGTATGGAAATCAATGAACGGGAAGCCTTCTGGCATGAACCATTGCCGACTTCTTTGGCATCTCAAATGAAGAATTTAGGCTATGATACGATTTACTGGTATGGTGGCAATGCATCGTACGGCAACTTTAATCACTTTGGTAAGGCGCAAGGCTTTGATCAAGTGGAAAGCGCTTCTGTTTTTTGCGGCCCCGATGCACCTAAGACTTGGGTAGGCGTTTATGACCATGTATTTTTAGAACATATCGAAGAGGAAATCAAATCCTTAGAACATCCTACATTCCATTTTATTTATACTACATCCAATCATGGTCCTTATAAAATGGAGGATTCCTTATTAGATTATGATCCTAAACAGGTCATGCCAAACCTTGGAGATGATTTAAAATCCAATAAGAAACGCAATAAGGAATTGGCTACTTATCGCTATAGTGATAAGGCTATTTTTAACTTTATTAATGCTATGAAAAAGGCCTTTCCAGATAGTTTATTCGTTGTCACTGGTGACCACTCTAATCTATTTGGCTTTTTGAATAATACATCCTTAATTCAACGAGACTATACCTTGCGCGACACATTCTGTACCGTAGGATTGTTGCAACATCCTGCTTTCACTAAAGACACGATTACAGCGCCAATTGGCACGCATATGAGTCTCATGCCTACCATTATTGAAGCTATTGCACCAAAGGGTTTTGAATATTACTCCATCGTACCGTCTTTGTTTGATGAACAGCCAGATACATTAGTTACACCGTATCAATGGATTACGCCTCATATGATGGGCGATGTTCGTATGGATTATGGTGAAAGCAATATACCATCCTATAAACCGGTTGAGCCAATTCGTCCTATTAATAATCATGGGAATGATGCTCGTGATTGGACATTATTGACTATGTGGTTCATTAATCATGAAAAGATATTGTTTTCTAAAAAATAGATGAAAAATAATTTCATATATGATTAACTATATATAGTTAACTACAGTATATATTTGAAGGAGGGTATCTATGTCGATACTGAACGTAGTAGGCGCCAAAGTTTGGGGCGGCGGAGAGCAATACGTATATGATATGTGCGATGAACTACATAGACGGCAGATACCTTCTTTTGTTTTGATTGATGTTTCAAATCATGAATTGCAAGAAAGATTTGAGCAAGTAGCAGAGGTTTTAACAGCTAATCTTTATTCCTATAAAGGATTTACTTCTCTTTTATCTATTGTAAAACATATAAAAGAGAAGGGAATCACAGTTATTCAATGTCACTCAGGAAAATATATTTTATTATGCTTGGCTTTAAAGCGTTTAACGGGTGCTAAACTCATTTTTTATAAGCATAATGTAATAAAAGCTAAAACAGATATGTACCATCAGTGGATTCAATCACAGGTAGATGCTTTTATATGTGTGTCTAAAAAGGTTTACGATGCACAAGTCATTCCAAACATAATTGATAAATACCATCTTGTTTACAATGGCGTTAATACACGTCGTTTTTCTGATGTTTCTGATGATAATATTCCAAATAAGCCATTTATCGTTGGTTATGCAGGTCGAATCATTGAAAATAAAGGAATCTTTGATCTTTTAGATGCGGTTAGAGTGATTCATAATAAAATTGATGAGGTTCGTTTAGTTATATGTGGAGACGGTAAGTCTGCTGATATCGAACAAATGAATCAGTATATCAAGCAGCATCAGATGGAAGAATATGTGCAGTACATGGGCTTTCAAAAGGATATGAATCGATGGTATCGATCTATTCATTGTTTAGTAGCACCCTCTAAGGTGCAGGAAGCTTTTGGTCTCGTATTATGTGAAGCTATGTATTGCAAGGTGCCCGTTATAACAAGTACATCAGGGGCGCAAGCAGAGATTATTGAGAATGGAAAATCTGGTATTCTCATAGATACGGTTAATAGTGAATCTATTATAGAGGCTATTCAAGGCTTAATGGAGAATGATGGAGTTCGAAAATCTATAATTGAACATGGATATACACGTGTGAAGTCTACTTTTACCATCGACAAGATGGTGGATTCCATAGATAAGATAGTTTGTAATTTGAGGTGATAAGGTGTTACAGTATATACAAAATCAATGGAGGAAAGGCCGAAAAATATATGGCAAACGTAGTTGGAGGGAGACACGACGTACTTTCCTTCATACAATGCGCTCTATCCGCAATAAACGAGAAATAGAGGACTTAGAGAATTATTTTGCAAGCTACACACCTGATTCAGTACTATTAGACCGTCAAGTTGGTTTATATGAGTTAATGACAAGATATTTTTTGTTTAAAAATTCGACACCACAGGAACGATTAGAGGCTATTATTAATCATTTTGATTATTTAAAAGCTGTATTTACCGATGATGCTATTCGTGAAATGTACTCTGTAGATCCAGATAATTTTTATGATGACGTAAGCCGTATGAATCGTGGCTACATAGTATGGGAATCGGAAGACCTTGATATGGTAGCTCGCTTATACTATGGACCAGGTCAACGAAAAGAAGGTTTTTTGACATTGTTACTAACATTGGGCAAACAAGGTGTATACCATGCTAACTTCCGTTTTGGGAAAGGCTTTAATGGGGAGCCTGCCATGTGGATAGGCACTGTTCAAGGCTATAAAGATGGTCTTGATAATGCTAAAACAGTTACTAAGAATATGTTTGGTTATCGACCAAAAAACTTTATTATGTTCCTATTGCGTCATATAGCAGCCATTTGTAAGGTAGAATCTATCTATGCTGTATCTGATGAAGGTTTCTATGCTAATACACACTTAGTTCGCGGTCATCGTGCTAAAGTTGCAGAGCTAGATCGATTATGGGAGGAATCTGGTGGTGTAGTATGCAGCGATGAACGGTTTTTCAAAATTCCATTGGAGGAATACCGAAAACCAATCGAGGAAATTAAGTCACAAAAACGTAGTCAATATCGTAAACGCTATGATTTACTCGATCAATATGAGCAAGAAATTCAAGACCATATGAAACATTTAATAAAATAAGTATATGTAAACAGTAACAATGCTTGATTATTAAATAATATGAATAAGGGATAAGGGAGTTAGTATGAAATCTTGGATACTTAACAATGCGGAAATGGTACTAACGATACTCATTTCGATTATGATATGTATGACACGGTCATCTATGGCTTTTGGGAATTTGATGTATGGTCTCATTATTTTGATGACCTTAATAACTTGTTGGTATAGACGACATGAAATCTCTGTACCACAATCGATACGCCAATATGGATGGGCTTATTTAGTGATGTTGCTGTGTGTATTGCCATCAGCATTTATAAGCGATGATATACTAGTGACGACCAAATATTTCTTTAATATTTGGGTTTGGAAGGTATTAATCATCGTACCAATCCTGTTATGTATTAAAAGTTCTCGCAAATTATACACCATATTATCAGTATTTTTTGTATATATGGGCATTGATGCTTTATCTGCCTTTGTACAATATTTACTAGGATATAATGTAGGTCCAGGAGGTCGCGCAGGTGGCGTTATTCATGGCTCTATGATGGGACTAGCTATGTTGTTAACATTAGCTTTTCCATTAGCTTTAATTGTTGCCTATGATAAAAGATTTCCTTCGTATGTAAGAATATCAGCTGTATTTTCTTTGTTTGGTATGTTATTGGGAATGTGGGGAAACCAAAGCCGAGGTTCCTGGTTATTTAATGGAATTAACGGCGTACTGATTACATTGCGCTATTGCTTTGTTAATATTCGCTATATATTAGTATTATTTGTGACTGTTGTAGGCATAGGATATGCATTTACTAGTAATCAATCTTATATGGAGCGTTTAGAAAGTACTTTTAATATAACTACTGATGGTTCAAATTTAGGCCGTATCTATGTATGGGAAGCAGATAAGCAAATGATTATGGATCATCCTGTGATAGGGGTGGGCCCTGGCTTGTGGGGAAAGAAATATAAAGAAGAATACAAATTGGAAAAAGAAACTCAAAATTTAGGTCATTCCCATAATAATATTCTACAAATTGCTTCTGAATCTGGCATATTAGGGCTTATTGGTTTCTTAGGATTCTCAATTTTTACAATCTATAAATCAGTAAAAAATTATATTATGTCTGCAAATCCTTATGATTTATCAATCATTGTTGGTTTTATTAGTTATTTATTTTTATTTGGATCTGTTGATTATACTTGGGGTAACTCATCTGGTATTCGAATGTTTTGGATTGTTATGGGGATAATGCTTCAATTGCGAGATAATTGAGAATGATATAGTTTTTTAGAAAGTAATTAATTACTATTTAATAGACAATAGAGTATAATTTAAATAGGCATAAAAAACAAAGAACTATATAAAAGATAGGTGAAGTCTATGTTTTTTTATAGTTTTACATATTTAAATATGATACAATATATGTAAATATTGGTACATTGTATTCGTATGATAGAGAGGTTGTTTTCTTGAAAATATATTGAGAAAACAATCTTTTTTTATAATTTGGGGTATTAGTATGAATAGTTCTATCTGTAATAACAATAATAAAAAGTTATTTATTAGTAAGCTTATAGTGCTTATAGCAGATTATATTGCTATTGTTTTGGGGACATTAGCAGCCTATTATTTGCGTTTAAACTTATCAATTTTACCGGTAAGTTCAAATTTTAAGGTAGAAGAAATTTACGTATATGGTGTTGTGCCTATCGTATTTTTAACTATCTTGCTGCTTAATAATGCCTATTCTGTGGTAACACCTTATTGGGATACGATGAAAAATTTATTTCGTAGCATTACCATAGGGGTTGTCGTATCGATTGTTCTCATGTACACGGGCCATGTAATTAATGATGTGTCTCGTTTATTTGTTGCTTTTGCTTATATATGTATGCTCGTATTTATCTTTAGCGAGCGTTTTATCGTAGGAAAAATACTTTCAAAAACAGAATATCTAACAATTCCAATCCTTCTTGTTGGAGCGGGGAAGACTGCAGAACTTGTAAAGAGGTCTTTAGATCGCATGCCGATTACTACCTATAAGATTATTGGTTATGTAGATGATAATCCTAAATCATCATCCATCGCTAAAGAATACCCATGCCTTGGCGCCTTTAAAGATGTAGAAAGCGTTATTAAAGATACAGGAGTTCAAACAGTACTGATTTGTGCGCCCGGACTTGAGTCTAAAAGATTAGTATCCTTGATTAATCAATTACAATTATTGGTAAAACGAGTAGCATTTGTACCTGAATTATTTGGTTTACCTACTAGTAATATCAGTGCTCGTGGCATGATGGAAGAACAAGCCGTCATATTGCGTGTACAAAATAATCTAGCACGCAAGTCTAACCGTGTTTTCAAACGTATTTTTGACATTGTAGCTACCGTATGTGGTGGTATTTTGATTTTACCAATTCTCGGTATCATTGCTATATTGATTTACTTGGATTCTCCAGGACCTATCGTATTTGGCCATAAACGTGTTGGACAGGGTGGAAAATTATTCCTTTGTTACAAATTCCGATCTATGGTACCAAATGCGCAAGAGGCTTTGGAGCAATATTTGAAAGATAATCCAGTTGCTCGTGAAGAATGGGAACGAGATTTTAAATTGAAAGATGATCCTCGCGTCACAAGAATCGGTAAATTCCTTCGAAAAACAAGTCTTGATGAATTGCCACAGTTGTGGAATGTTCTTGTTGGGGACATGAGCCTCGTAGGTCCACGACCTATTGTTCGAGATGAAATTGTAAAATACGGCGATTATATTAATGACTTTTACCTTGTACCACCAGGAATTACTGGTGTTTGGCAGGTAAGTGGTCGTAGTGATACCACCTATGAAGAACGAGTTCTCATGGATTCTTGGTATGTGCATAATTGGTCTGTATGGATTGATATAGTGTACTTATTAAAAACAGTATTGGCTGTGGTGAAGTCTAAAGGTGCTTATTAATTAAGCTTTTACCATAACCATGTACCTCATAGGAAGTCATATGAATACATATCTTATTTATATTGCGCATGGCATCGGTGATTTTGTTATTGCCATGCCGCTCATTCAGAGTATTAAATCGCAAGATCCAACAGCTGTTATTGATATATTCACATGCAGCGAAAAGAGACGCATTAATTTGAATAAAACGATGGTGGAATTACAAGGGGATATTCGTCATTGTTACTACTATACCAAGAATGAACCATTTCATTCTTTAATGTTTTTGTTGAAAGCAGGTTATCATAGTTATGATTATGGTGTTGTGCTCGAGCATTTGAACTCTAAATACATGTCGTCATGGCCAAGCAAAATTATTAATTTTTGTTGTAAAACCACGATAGGTGCTCATAATCCCTATAATGGGGCTACTTATGATAAAGAGATTATTCGTCCTGAGAGTTACTATATATATAATTTGGAAAATGATATTCTTGAACAATTAGGCTTTGAACGAATAGCTATGCAGCGTGAATCTTATTTTCTTGATAAGAATCCTGCATCAAAACCAATCGTAATCAACCATCCGTCTATCGTTTTTTGTATAGGATCTGGTCATGTAGCGAATGAAAAATTATATGATCCTTATGCATTAAGTCTTAAGTCATGGCCAACTAAGAATTGGGTTGAACTTGGGAATAAACTTGTTCAACGAGGTTATGAGGTTATCCTTATCGGTGGTTCAATGGAACAAGGTATGATTGAACCTTATCACGATGAATTAGATTCACGTATTGTTAGTTTTATAGGAAAACATTCTATTAAAGAGAGTTTTCAAGTGGTACGAGAAGCAGATCTTGTTGTCGGTGTAGATACAGGCCTTATTCATGCAGCCGCTATACAAGGAACCGCTACGTTAACACTTTTTGGATGTACAGATCCCATTATTGTTAAGCCATTTGGTCCGTATAGTGAGATTATTCATCATACTGTAGAATGTTCACCGTGTTTAGGCTATGATCAATCCTATACATGTACTAATAATAAATGTATGCAAGGAATCTCAGTAGCGGCTGTATTAGATTCTATATTACATATTTTTGAGAGATAGAGGTAGATTATGAATATTTCCATCAAAAAAAGAGATATTCTATGGTCTTATGGAAGTATGGCTCTCACGATGGCAGTAAATCTCTTATTATTGCCACTTTATATCTATTTCTTTACACCTGATATGGTGGGACTATGGTATGTATTTATTAGTATAGGATCTATTGCCTTACTATTTGATTTTGGTTTTTCCATTACCTTTGCTCGTAATATCACGTATTGTTGGAGTGGTGCTCAAGAACTTAAAGCAAAACATGTTGCTTTTTCTGAATCAAAAGAAGTTAACTTTTCATTATTAAAAGCTGTCCTTAAAGCTTGTCAATCGATTTATGCTATCTTAGGTGGTAGTGCTTTAGTCTTAATGTACACTTTAGGAATGTATTATATAGGTAGCTTAGTTAGTCCGAGTTCTCGCTGGGAAGGCTATATCGCATGGGCAGCATATGGGTTTGGAATTTTTTTAAACCTTTATTACAGCTACTATATCTCATTTCTTCGAGGTGTAGGTGCTATTACATTGGCTAATAAAAGTATTGTTTATGCTCGTTTATTGCAAATGGTATTTACGATTATTTTACTTTTATTGGGCTTTGGTATTATTGGGGCGAGTATAGGTTACCTTATATATGGTCTTGGATTTAAACTCTTTGGGCATAGTTACTTTTATAAATATGAGCATATTGGCGAGAAATTGAGATCTGCTACAAATCTTGTTACTACATCTACAGCAGATATATTCCGAACTATTTGGTATAATGCGTGGCGAGATGGGATTGTATCTATATCTAATTATATATCAACTCAAGCAACTATTATTATTTCATCATTCTATTTAAGTTTGGCACAAACTGGTATGTATTCCATTACTATTCAACTGACTACTGCAGTAGCTGTTGTTGCTAGTACACTATATAATACATACCAACCGGCCTTTCAAAATGCATATATCACTAAGGATCAGCCTCGTTTAAGAGAATTATTTTCTTTTTCGGTGACGTTATTTATTGTGATTTACTGGGTTGGTATATTTGGCTTATGGCTTGTTGGGCTACCATTGTTAAATATGATTAAGCCTAATTATGTTATTTCTGATACAGTTCTTTGGGGTGCAAGTATTATGCAATTTGTTATTTACTATCGGAACTGTTATACATCTTATTTCTCTTGTACTAATCGTATTATCTATGTAAAAAGCTTCATTCTATCTTCTGTAATGGGTCTTGTGCTATCTCTTGTATTTATGGAACTTTTCGATCTTGGTATTTTGGGGTTACTTGGTGGGATAATTTTATCTCAATTAATGTATAACAGTTGGTACTGGCTCAATAAGGCGCATAAAGAAATGGAGATGAATTGGATAGAATCTATTGTGAAAGGTATTGAAAGTGCTCTTAGTAAGGTTAAGAGGTAAATTATGAACACAGAACCAATACGGGTTTTGCAAGTCATTGGAATCGTAGCTGGTGGCGGAGTTGAATCCGTTGTGATGAATTATTATAAACATATAAATCGTTCAAAGGTACAATTTGATTTTGTTGTACATGATGACAATATAGTAGATATTACAGATATAGTTGAGTCTATGGGTGGTAAAGTTTATAAAGTACCATCGTACTCTAAAAATATATTTGGTTTTATGCAAGGTGTTTATCATATAGTAAAGGAACATAAGTATAACATTGTTCATTGCCATATGACGACATTGGGCGTGTTTTCACTAGGGCCTGCATGGCTAGCAGGTGCTAAGGTTCGCATTTTACATGGTCATAATACAACTGTTAAAAGTGAAACTAAGCGCAATATTATGAAAATGGCTTTACGACCTCTATCCGTATTTGTAGCTAATAGATACTTTGCATGTAGTAAGGTGGCAGCATGTTGGCTATATGGTTCTGATAAAGATTCACAAATCATTAATAATGCAATTGATGTAGAATGTTTTCAATATAAAGAAGAGACGCGTCAAGCATTGCGAAGTGAATTAGGATTGGCGGATAAGTTTGTCATTGGACATATAGGGCGATTTGTATATCAGAAAAATCATGCATATCTAATACGACTTTTCTATCAAGTGGCTCAACAATTGCCATCTGCACATCTTGTGCTTGTTGGAGATGGACCATTGCGAGAAAGTGTATTAGATCAATTGAAATCATTAGACTTATTTGAGCGAGTGACTTATTTAGGCTTACGTAATGATATATATAGATTGTATAGTCTATTTGATGTATTTTATTTTCCGTCTTGGTATGAAGGTTTAGGGGTAGTAGCTATTGAATCTCAAGCAGCAAAACTACCAATATTGATGAGCAATTTTGTACCAGATGAAGCTATTATTGATTCTTCATTAGTAAAACATATAGGCATTACTGATGAAGATATAGACATTTGGATTAATGAAACTAAGCGTATTTATAATGATATAAATCATCTTCATGATGGTGTAAATCCTCGTATTGGTATAAATAATTGTATAAATACTGAGGGCTATAATATTCAATTGGAAGCTAAACGTTTAGAGGAGCTCTATTGTGAATACAGTAAAGGCTAGTACTAAACAATTAAATATTTTAGTAGAAATTATGCATGGTTTAGGTGATACAGTATGTGCTTTAGCATTATTAAAAGGGGTGCGATATTTATATCCTGATGCAAAGCTAACAGTACTTTGTAAGATGAAATCAGGCCGTGATATTATTGAATCTTCATATATTCCCATAGATAAGATTATTGTTCTTGATGTATATAAGAATATATATACATCATTTAAAACAATAATGAATTTAAGAAAACAAAATTTTGATATAGGTATTAGTGCTGGCATTACACCAGTAAAAAAATCACAACTTTTTATGAAATTATGTGGAGTAAAGGAACATATAGGTTTTCAAGCTTCGGGCACTAATAAATATGACTATGATATGCATTTTGTGGAAGCTAATGTGAAGACGTTAGGTTTAGAGTTTAATGATGAATTAAGACCACAGTTATATGTAGATACTGATAGTGATAAATCCATATGTCATTATTTTGATGGTTTAGACCAATCAAGACCTATTATTGGTTTATGTATTGGTAATGCAGACCCATCTCTTACTAATCGTTGGTTACGGACGGGACGTGTCTTTCCTAAAGCTTGGGGAATTACTCGAATGCGTGAGCTTATAAAGCTATTAGTAAATAAAGACTATCAAGTTGTTTTAATTGGTGGAAGTCAAGAGGAGCCTTTATTAGAGGAACTACACGAGTTTTTAGGATTATCAAAAGTTGTAAATTTAGTAGGTAAATGTAGTATTAAGCAGAGTATGGCAGCTATTAAGCGTTGTACCTGTTCTATAGGTATTGATACGGGGATGCAACATATTGCAGGAGCTTTATCTGTACCAACTGTATCTATATTTGGACCTACAAACCCTAAATATATAGGGCCGTTTTCAACATGTAGTTACTTTGTAGAACATGAGGTGAGTTGCAAGTATTGTTATGGAACAGATAGGTATATTTATTGTAAACATCGTCGTTGTTTGACGGAAATTTCACCTCAGCAAGTAATGGATATAGTAGAGAGGGTATTAGAAAAAATTTTTATATAGATATAGAGCTATAGTATTTTATATAGTTTCATAGATGAATATCTAGATAGATTGAGAGGATAATAAATGATACATGAGAGCTTATTTAAATATATTCGATACTTATTTGTAATTTTATTAATATGTCTGCCTTTCAATCGTATTTATCCTGAGTTTAGACCAAGGTTTTTAGCAGGTATAATGAGTAGTGAATTAGCCATATTTCCTTTAATTATTATAGTAAGTATTGTCTTATATAATAGATGGAAATATAAAGTACCTTTTTACAAGGAAAAAGTATTTATATTTTATAGTCTTATTTATATTATATTTTTATTATCCTCTTCAATTGTAGGATTATTGATATATCCTTATTATGATCAGATTCCAATTTTCGCAAATCAACAATTGCCAGAAGTAACTTCTATATTGAATATAGTTCAACGTCTAAAAATTCCAACTGATTTAATATATCAATTTAGTATTATACTTATAGTAAGTAAATTAATATATGCAGCAATTATTCGTTATATTTGGACCTTTGGTATATCCTACATGATTTTTAATTGTTATTGGAATCGATTAGGAGAATTAAAACAAGATTTGCTAAAGGGGATTAGTATTTTATTAGGTATTTTAATATCATTCAGTTGTATTGAAGCCGTTCATTTATCTGGGATTGCATGGGGAACTGATATAGTTAAATCTATAAATCCACATTTTTATTTAATCGGCGAAGATCAGAATGGACAGTGGCCTCCTTTGATTTGGGAATATCAATTTAGATCTGTTACACCTGAGCCATCATTTCTTGCAATGATTTTGGGATTTTTATTACCTTTTATTTGGTATAAAATATATCAAACAAGAGACAATATTAATAGGGGATTATGGATATTTATTTTGTTTATCTCTACTATATTATTGTTTTTGACACAATCTAGAACAGCTACAACAGCTTTTGCTTTAGAATTATTTATTTTAATTATTATTTTATTTATTAATAGTATTAAATCCCAAACTTGGAGATTTAATGGTCAATATATTGTACATATAATAAGTGTCACAATAGTAGCATTGTTCTGTTCGATTCAATTTATTTCTAACTTTATGACACCACCGGTAGAGAATTTTAGTAAAGTTGTAAATTTTAGTACTTATATGAATAATAATTTTATATCAGTTAGTACAATTAATAAGTTGTTTGATAATATCAATTTAACTAATAATATATATCACAATAAAAAAAATTTAGATGAATCTCAAAAAAACTTAGAAAATTCTAGTGGTTTTATTAAAGACTTAGAATTAGATAGTAATAATTCTAAAGAGACTCGTTCCAGTAATATTTCAAGAAAAGAAAATATTAGAATGGAGTTTGAAATCTTTAAAACTCATCCTATATTAGGTGTTGGAACTGGATTAAGTGGGATGTATAAGACAGATTTAGTTAATCCTGAATCAATGAATAATGAGTTAGAACGTTGGACTTATATGCAAAAAAAAGTAGGAATTATTAAGGCTATATTCCCTGTAGCGAGTCAATATACAACATTATTAGCCGAGCAAGGTATATTAGGATTACTATGGTTTATGGTGCCAGAGCTAGTTTGTTTGTTTATATTAGTTAGGAAAATTTATGCTGATAGCAATTTAGATATGTTCTCTGTAGCTATATTAATAAGTTTATTAGGTTTTACCTTAATTGGATTTACAACATCATTTTATTTAACTTATATGTATTGGATTCTATTGTCTTTTGCTGGAATTGCTGTATTTAAGACAGATAATTAAATTGTATCTAGACTCTCTAATATTAACTAAATTATTTAACTCAGAAAATTTCAGCTATAGATAAACTATATTGTGTAAATATATATTTTTATTATAAACGTATTAATTGAAAGGTAAGCATATGAATAAGAATTTGGGGATTGAACTATTTCGTATAGTCTGTATGTTATTAATCATAGCTTTTCATATGTCAGATCATGGTGTCATATCTATTAATAGTTCTATGCCTATTACAGGAAATTGGCTAACTCTTGCTTTTGCAAGGCTCGGTGGTGCTATAGGAAATTGCGCCTTTGTAATAATTGGTGGATATCTGTTATGCATGAAAGAGTTTGATAGTCGTCGTGTTATTAAATTATGGCTACAAACACTTTTTTATTCTATTATATGTGGTCTTATAGCCTTTAAAATAGGAATTATTGATGTAAGTATAAAAAGAGTTATAATGATGCTATTGCCAATTACCTATAATGAATATTGGTTTATATCGTCCTATCTGATTTTAATGCTATTAGTACCTTTCTTAAATCCGTTATTACAGAATATATCAAGAAATAAGTATAGAGGATTTATAGGTATTGGTATACTTATATTTAGTCTTATTCCAACAATAACTCGTTATTTTTGGATGGATTCAAATAATTTGATACTATTTTTTATAGTACTATATGCAGTTGGGGCTTATATTAGAATCTATTCTATTCCAGGCAATACAAAGTATCTTTTATATGCTGTATTATTAATGGGCCTTGTAGGTACTTCTATGTGGTCTTCAGCATATATAAATCAGACTTTTAATAAAAATATAGATATTTTTACTTTAGTATGGCCAACATATAGATTTCCTGGATTATTAACAGCATTATGCCTATTTCTAGGTTTTAAGGATTTACAATTACCTTATGGTAAGATAATTACATTTTTCTCTACATCTGTATTTAGTGTATATCTTCTCCATATAGGGCGTTTGCAAAATTGGATATTCCTTAGCCTACTAGATGACTCTTATGTTTATACTCAATGGTTTTTCCCTTTATGGTTAATAGCGATAGTATTACTTGTTTTTATAACCTGTGTGCTTATTGATAAGATACGTATCTACTTTGTAGAACGGCCAATGGATCCATTAGTAAAATCGCTAGCGGGACGGTTAAATATGTGGCTTAAAAGTAAAGAGATTATTTAGAATTTATTGTTTAGGGAATAAATATACTTTTTAGTATTAATATTAGTTCATTTTATTAATAGGAGGCATTACTTATGGATATTATTACACAAAGATTTGATGATCATTTAGATACTCATACGAAGATGCGTAATTATATTGAAGAGATTCGAGTAGTTGCGGATATATGTAAGAATGCTCTTGATAAAGGACATAAAATTCTTTTCTGTGGTAATGGGGGATCAGCTGCTGATGCTCAACATTTGGCAGCTGAATTGGTAGGACGTTTTGTAAAAGAACGAGAGTCTTTACCTGCTATTGCTCTTACAACAGATACGTCTATTTTGACAGCTGTAGCTAATGACTATTCTTATGATGATGTCTTTTCTCGTCAAGTAGCTGGTTTGGGACAGGCTGGAGATGTATTAATAGGCATTTCTACATCAGGAAATTCTAAGAACGTGGTTAAGGCTACAGAACTAGCAAGACAGAAAGGTCTAAAAACAGTTGCATTTACTGGTGAAGGTGGCGGTAAACTTGGTGCTCTTTGTGATGCCGTGATAGCTGTTCCGTCTAAGACTACGGCCCGAATTCAAGAAATGCATATAATGGTAGGGCATATTATCTGTGAAATTGTTGAGGAAGATTATGATTAAGAAAACTATTAATAAGTTCTTACATGATAGTCTGCCTAATCTTCGTATAGCTGTCATTGGCGATCTAATGGTAGATCGTTATGTTTTTGGTGACGTAAGTCGTATATCTCCAGAAGCTCCAGTCCCTGTGAATCGAGTAAAACAGATGAAAGAAGTCCTTGGTGGAGCGGCAAATGTTGCTGCGAATCTTGCCAATTTGGATGTTCATGTATATGTCGGTGGAGTAGCAGGACAAGATACCCATGGAAACCTTTTACAAGACTTATTAGATTCTAATGGTATTGATAAGAGCGGTGTAGTGATCTCTAGCGAAAGATCTACTATAACTAAAATGCGAATTTTAGGTGCTCGTCAACAAATGATGCGGCTAGACTTTGAGACAGTTCGAGATGTTGACCAACAGGAAGAGGAGGAACTCATTCGTTGGCTGACTATTCTCTGCCAAAAAGGATTAGATGGAATTGTTATCTCTGATTATGGAAAAGGGGTTTGTACAGAAACTCTTTTAAGACAAGTTTTCAACTTGGCTAATCAATATATGATACCGACTATTGTTGATCCTAAGGGAGCTCAGTGGAATAAGTATGATGGGGCTACCTTTATTACTCCTAATGTGAAGGAGTTATCTGAACGAGTTGGTTACTCTATTAGAAATGATGATGATAATATAGTGACTGCAGCCAAAGAGGCTCTAGATACTAATAATATTCAATATATTATTGCTACTAGATCTGAAAAAGGAATTTCTGTTATTGCTAGAGATGGCCGAATTTGGCATAATCCAGCTACTCAACAAGATGTTTTTGATGTATCTGGTGCTGGTGATACAGTTGTGGCTACAATGATTTGCTCTATCGCGGCTAATCTCTCTATGCGGACCGCTCTTCATGTAGCTAATGGAGCAGCTGGTATCGTAGTATCTAAAGTGGGTACTTATCCTATCCATCGACAAGAATTAATTGACTTGTGGATGTCTCTTCAAGAAGGAAAATCTATAGAAAAGTCACTCTATTCTTGGGAAGAAATGAAGACTTTAGTTCGACAATGGCAAGATCAAGGAGATACAGTTGTTTTTACTAATGGATGCTTTGATATTCTTCATAGAGGGCATATTACGTACTTGCAAGAAGCGGCTCAACTAGGTGATCGACTTATTATAGGCCTAAACTCTGATGCTTCCGTAAGGCGCCTTAAAGGGGAAACTCGTCCTTTAGTAGAGGGAGAAGATAGGGCTTATTTATTGAGTGCTTTGGGTTGTGTCGATGGTGTTGTACTTTTTGATGAAGATACTCCATTCCAATTATTAGAAACTATTCGACCTAACATACTTGTTAAGGGTGGAGACTATAAAGTAGATGAAGTAATTGGACGTGAATTTGTAGACTCAGTACAAATTCTACCTTTTAAAGACGGATACTCAACCACTAATGTGGTAAATAAAATTGCTAATTTAGTAAAAGCCAATAAATTATAATGCTTGAATTGTAATAAGTAATGCGACAAAATTAAATCAATTTTCTAATCACATGTTTAAACATGTCAAATGGTGTTTTAAATCCAAGGCATTTCCTAGGTCGATTATTAATCAACATTAGTGCTTCTGTTAGTTTATCTAGTGTTACTTTAGCTAAATCGGTTTTCTTAGGAAAAAATTCTCGAAGTAAACCATTACTATTTTCATTAGATCCACGTTGCCATGCTGCATAGGCATCAGCAAAATACATCGGTATCCCAAACTCGGTTTCAACCTGTTCAAAGCACGCAAATTTTTTACCGCGGTCAACTGTAAAGGTTTTAAGTAATTTACTTGTTAATATGTTGTATAGGGAACTAATAGCTAAAAACATAGAATCCTTAGTTCGATCATCCATTTTTATTGCTACATAGAATCGAGTTTTACGTTCAACAAATGTAGCTAAACAACCTTTACTTTGACCTCTGGAAGAAACCATTGTATCTAGTTCCCAATGACCAAAAATTTCACGGCTTTCAACTTCTTGAGATCGGTCCTTAATGGTCCTTTTAACATTGAAGCGTCCACGGTCTTCTTGTGTACCGGGCTTTTTGCCTTTCCTGCGAAGTACTTTTTCTGTTACAGCAAGAAAACCACGATGGATCCAAGAATATATTGTCTTAAAGCTTAGAATTCCAACTAATTCAGCACCTACTATTTCTTCTGGAGACCAAGTTTGTTGTAACCTGGATTCAATTAAAGCCGCTAATTGAGGTGTTAACTTTATTGGTCTGCCTTTATTAGCAGACTTACTAATTGCTAACTGCTGTGCTTTAATCGCAGAATATTCGCCTTCAACGCAATTTAATTCTCTGGCTACAGTAGAATGGTGGACACCGATTAAACTAGCGATTCTACGAACAGAGTATCCTTCTTTTCTTAAAACTTCTATTTGACTTCGTTTTTCTATGGTAAGATGTATATAGCTCATATTAGAGACCTCCGTGTTATGTATTTGTGGTTATTTACATTTTACACGAGATCTCCAATATGAGTCTTTTTATTTGTCGCAATATATTTTACAATTCATCATAACTTAAAAAAGTTACTAATTCAAACGAAAGAGCGGTATAGATATGGCTAATGACTTATTACGATGTAAGAGTAATTATAGGAAACAGATATTATATATCTTATTGACAATAGTTGTATCATTAATCTTTGCAGTTATATTATCTTGGTTAGGATATTATTTCAGAGATCTATATAAAATACCTGTTGAATCTGATTTAATTGGTTTATTAGGTAATGTATCTAGTGGAATTATTGGTGGTGTTGGAACTATAATAGCAGTTATTATAAGCACTAGTAAAACTGATGAAATACAACGATTACATGAATTGGAATATAAAAAAGATAAGCAACAATTATTTAGTAATGAAATAATGGATTTGATTTCTAAATATATAACAGATATTTCTGGATATTATTATGGTTGTAGGCGGCAAGTTTTTTTACAAAAAAGTCTTAATAAGACAAAGAATTCAAGAGATAAAACAAAATTAAAGATTGAGTTAGAAAAGTTAATAATTAATAGAAGTATAGCTGTTGAGTGTAGATATTCTTTGATATTACGTTTACAAGATAATAAATCAGCTGAAGAATTACTAAGATACTTAAATAAGGTACATAATGAGATTAGTGTAGATGAAGATATAGAAGAGAAAGAATTTAATAATCATATTAATAACTTAATAGTAATTACATATAACTTTTGCAGAGATTATATTGACAATAGTAATGTAAATAAAACTGGATAGGATAAATTTTCTATATATGAATGATAGAAACGAAATTTTTTATTCTGTTTTATTATTTTTCTTTTTGGTTTGTCAAGTTTATGATACACTATTGACAAGAAAAGGAGAATTTACTATGAATATTCCTATTGTTCGTTTAGAATCTATTACCATTAAAAATCTAAAGAATGTTGAATATGGCCATATTAAACTTAATTTAGATAAGAAACCTTCATCAGCAAGTCTTTTAGGATTATATGGACAAAATGGTTCAGGAAAAACAGTTCTTATTAATGCAATTGATATATTAAAGCAGTTATTGATGGGTCAGAGATTATCAGAATATTTAGTTGATTATATTAACATAAATAGTGAAGTGGCAGAACTATTCTTCGAATTTTCCATACAATTTGATGATAATCATATATATGTTTATTACGATGTAGAATTAGGTAGAATTCAGCCTGCCAGTGATAATAATACAGATGATTTAGATTCTATAAAATCTATCCCTGTTGTAAAAAAAGAAGTATTACAGTATAGATTAGAAAATAGTATAACATCAATTAGAAAGAATATAATTGCTAACACTAATACGACACAAGTGTTCGTACCTAAAAGTAAATTTGAAATCTTATTTGGTAAAGACTATGAGGATATGACTGGTTTTCTGGTCGATAAACGGATTTGTCAAGCTGAATCTAGATCTTTTTTATTTTCTTCATTATTTTTGAAACGGCTTAATTCTAGACGAGAATTTCTTCGAAATATTACTGAGTATAATCGTATTACAGAGATTATAGGTCTATTAGTGCAATATGGTAACCATGATTTATTTGTTGTCTTGACTGCTCATAGTGGTTTACATAGTCTTAATGTCTTACCATTAGAGATTAATGTAAAGCAAGATGATATGAGAAGGATTGGTACTATCACACTACCATTAGATCAATCTATTACGTTTCCAATGCCCATTGTTGATGTGATCCATAACATTATTAATATGATGAATCTAGTTTTATCAGAAATTATACCAGGTCTACAAATTTCAGCATCTGATTTAGGGGCTGAATTATTAGAAAATGGTGAAAGTGGTAAGCGCCTTATACTAGTTTCTAATAAGAATAACAAGAGTATACCTTTAAAATACGAATCAGAAGGCATACGTAAAATTATATCTATTTTAAGTTTATTGATTGCTGTTTATAATCGATCATCGGTTACTATTGCTGTTGATGAATTGGATGCTGGTATTTTTGAATATCTACTTGGCGAATTATTGAGAATTATTGCTGAAAAAGGTAAAGGTCAACTTATATTTACTTCGCATAATTTGCGTCCGTTAGAAACACTGGATAAAGGATTCATTGCTTTTACAACGACAAATCCTAATAATCGCTATATTCGCCCTAAAAATGTAAAAGCATCTAATAATTTAAGAGATTTTTACTATCGAGATATTACATTAGGCGAGCAATCGGAAGAAGTTTATAAACCTACACAAAATGCTGAGATTTCATATGCTTTTAAGAAAGCTGGTGGATATAGGTGGCTAGAAAAAAAATAGTATTAGTAATCGTAGAAGGCCCTTCAGATGCCTCTGCATTAGAGCGTTATTTTGTTAAATACTTCGATAGTGAGCGTATTGTAACAAAAATAATACATGGAGATATTACTACTGATAGAAATATTGATCAATCGAGAATAAAAGCACATTTGGGCAATAAGATTAAATCGTGGATTATAAATGATAAATTTAGAAAGTCAGATATAGATCGGATTATTCATATTGTTGATATGGATGGTGCTTATATAGATGATAATCTCATTCAACTAGATGAAGAATATGAAGAGCCATATTATTCACTTTTAGGCATAAAAACTTCAAATGTAGAGGGAATTCGTCTTAGAAATGCGCAGAAAAAAGAAAATCTAAATACACTGAGTACTAATACAAGTGGTATTTATAATGGCATACCCTATAAGGTATATTATATGTCCTGTAATTTAGATCATGTACTATATAATCTTCAAAATGCTACTGATACGGAGAAAGAAGAAAATGCATTTAATTTTTCAGAAAAATATATAGATAATATTGAGGATTTTATATTATTTTTATGTAAATCAGAGTTCTCTTGTTGTGATTCTTATGAGGACTCTTGGATGTTTATTAAGCAAGGCAAAAATTCACTAGAACGATATAGTAATTTAGGCCTTTGTTTTTTGTCTACTTAGTTGATTCCACTTCTGTGGGTCATGCGGATGTTAACTTTATGTAAATCATAAATTTGGTCAATATGTTTCCATGAAAGCTGGTCATTTCAACCAAATGATTGGCAATGGTTTGATTTATGACGATGGTTTTGACGGTGTTCAATTCAATGCAGGCAATCGTAAGCTTCAATTCCAAGTTGCTTATGGTTATGGTATTGAAGGCGGTTTTGCTACCGATATTTATGGTCAAAATACAATTGATAAACATGATAACTTTACCATGGTGTATGTTGGCTTAAAGGGTTAACCTAATGAACATATAAACCTTGGTGGTTTCTATACACGAGTTAATAAACATTTTGATGGTATGTCTAAAAACATGTATGGTTTTAGCATGGATTTGAATTTTGATAAAGTTTGGGTTGGCGGCGAATGGGTGAAAGTTACTAGTGTATCTAATAGCACTGCATGGTCGGCAGACCTTGGCTATGGTAACTATGCTATCGCTAAACGAGGTTCTTGGGATGTGAATGCTCAATACTTCTTATTCGGTGACAATATTGCTATGGAGTCCTCCAGATGGGAAGTTTCATTTGATGCGATAAACCGCTGCTATGATCTTAACTTTGTTGGTGGTCCTGCTTATGTTACCGTGTACCGTGGCTACAGAGGTTGGTTGGCAACAGCGTATTATTATGCATTGCAAGATAATGTAGACGTAACAGGCCACTATGGCTTTAATAGTAAAATAAATAAAAGCATTGGTGAAACGATAAACTTCCAAACTACTATCGTGTAGATCTTACATACCAATTTTAATGTAAAACAAAATAGAATAAGTGTAGAGCAAGTGGTATTTATATCTTGTATCTAGCTTCTCGTATAATATTTATTATTTGATAGGAATGAGTTCGATATTTTATCGGACTCATTCTTTTTAATATATGAGTATTAAGCGTGATATATATAGTAATGTAATGATGTATTTATCTTTATTATACACTTGGTTATTAAAAGAAATTGATCATTTGATATAAAATAAGTAATTTATTTTTGTTTTTTATGATAATGTAAATAGTATAGATTAGTATATTTATAAGGTGTAGAAATTGTAGTATTAAATAGGGGAAAAAGATTATGAACTATAACTCAGATAAACCAATTAAATCTTCAGAACAGGATTTACTTGGGAGAATAACATTCTCCAAACAGTTAGGGGAAGCAATATACAAATATGATGGAAAAGATGGATTAGTTATAGGAGTATTTGGTAAATGGGGAACTGGTAAGACATCTATTTTGAATATGGTTGTAAATGAAATAAATTATTTGTCTGAAAGTGATGATGAGAGGCCTATTATTGTAAATTTTTCTCCTTGGAATTATACCGATAAAGATAATCTTATCAGTATATTCTTTGATGACTTGAGAAAAAAGATAAAATTTAATAGTAATAATGAAAAAATGAAACAAATAGTTAAAGCTATAGATCAGTATTCTGGAGTCTTAAATTTGTTATCATATACATCAGTTGTAATAAATCAGAATTGGATTATGATGTTAAAGTATCCTTTAAAATATTTTTATCAATATATTAGAGGCAAGATATTAGAAGATACTAATCTAGCTAAAGCAAAGACAAATCTAGAGAAAGTACTTGTTAAAAGTAATCAAAAAATTATTGTGATTATAGATGATATTGATCGTTTAACCGATACACAGATTAGAGATATTTTTCAACTAGTTAAGCAAGTTGGTAATTTTCCTAATATAATATATATTTTATCCATGGATAGAGATGTTGTATGCAGAGCTTTAGAAAGCGTACATAATATTGATGGTGCAGACTATTTAGAAAAAATTGTACAGATTCCATTTGAAATACCAGCACTTCTGAAGCCAAGATTACGCGAGCTATTTTTAATAAAGCTTGAGAAGGCAGTTAAAGCTATTTCTGATAATCCAAAAATTGATCAATCTTATTGGAGTGAAGTGGTTACAAATTGTATAGAACCTTATATTGAAACATTAAGAGATGTAAATCGAGTTATAAATACATTTCAATTTAGATATAAAATATTATATGAAGAAACTGCTTTTGAAGATATGGTGGCTCTTACTACTATTGAGGTTTTAGAACCTCAATTATATCAGTGGATTGGTAGAAATAAAGATTTGCTTTGTAGTACATATTCTCATAGTTTTTCAGCTTTATCTAGGGATAAAAGTGATTATCGTACATCAATATATGAGGAACTTAAAAAAATAGGTATAAATACGGATATAGGGATAAAGTTTCTCACAACATTATTTCCTGTGTTTGCAAATGATATTAATGAACGTAGTGTTAGCTATACATCATCAAATATTAGGGAGACGATGAGAGTAGCACAAGAAGAACGATTTGATTCATATTTTATGTTTGATTTGAAAGAGATTCCGATTTCAAGATATATTATTAACAAGTGTATAAATGAATTAGAGTTAAATGATTTGAATGTTGTAGTTAGTAAAATTAATGATACTGGCAATATTGAATATTTTATAGATGAATTAAGGTCATTAGTTGGTACCATTCCTAAAGAGCGTTTAGGTTTACTATCATCTGTCATTTTAAATGTATTATATAAATTCTCTCAAAATAGTCAATTTCTTATGTTATCAGCATATACTAAAGCAGAATTCCTTGTTTATGATATTATGAGTAAAATCAATGATGAAAATGAACGATATAATTTGATTAAAAGTGTACTAGAAAATATAAATAAAGAACAACTAGGAACATTGGCTTCTTTTATCAAAAGAATAGAATTATCTCATGGAAGGTTCGCAGGAAAAGAGGAATCTATAGAGAAACAACTTATTACTTTACAGCATTTAAATGATATAGAGTCAGTTTATGTTTCAAAAATTAATGAGATTACTCAATCTGAATCAATTATTGATATAAATGGGTTCCATATAGCTTTTTATTTATGGGAGTGTATTGATAAAGACAAAGCACAAAATTATTTAGACAATATATTGAAAGAGGATATTAATATACTTAAATTCATATGTGCTATTGCAAGTAGGTGGACGAGTAGTAATGGTGACAGGGAATGGGATTTTCCATCAGATAAGTATTTAACATATGTTTCTAAAGATACAATATATGAGAAAATTCAAGCGTTTGATAAACGACTATTGGATAAATTTACATTAGAAGATCAGATTAAACTGGCTTCTTTTTCTTTAAATTATGAGAGCTCAAATCACCATAATGTTAGTGAAGAAGAAGCTATGAAGCTTGTAAATGATTGGATAAATTAATGAAGTTAAATAATTATTATATAAATGGTAGAATTAGGAATAGCATAATCAAACTATTAACATTTATTTGGTATTCTATGATAACCGATTTATATACACAGTATCGCTTATATATAAAAGAAGAATTAATTAATAAATCTAATTCAGAGTTACGAATTATACATGAATTATTAGTAAGTGATTTTGAGAGCCGATATATGTTTATATGGGGAACTATTTCTTTAGGTGCTATTTTGGCTCTTATAGTAAGTATAGGATCAAATTTGGCAATAGAAGTCTTGAAGGAAGGTGCTAGTGAAAGTATTATTTTTGCTTATAGCCAATTTATAATAATTACTATAATAGTATTGTTAGGTTGTAGTATAGTAGGTTTTGTTTTAACTATGCTTTTGAGTATTTCTAAGTTCAAATCTATTGGATTTTATGGTATTTTATTTGTTGGAATAATAGGAATAGGTTATTGGAGTCATTTTGAACACTCTATTCTTATGGACTTATTTTTTCTCATTTTAAGTTGTATATGTACAGGCATTATGTTTGCTACAGTTTTTGATACGATAAAGAAATGTGCTGTTATCAAGAAATTAATAATAGAGGAGCTTATAAGTAGTAGGAAAATGAAAATACGATTGCCAAAAACTATTAGTTGATTAGATTACTTTTCTAATATGTATTTAGTATGAGTATAATCTAAATAGGGATTCACTTGTTCAAAGAGAATGTTTATTGAATTAATAACTAACAAATTTTAGTAATTAATGTTCAGAAAGAAGGATTTTTGAACATCACTTTTCTAAATAGTAGATTGATGTACAAAATGCTAATTTTTTGTACATTAATTATTATCGTAATAAGTATAGCTTAATAAAAAGGCAGCTGGTGTATAATTAGCTGCCTTTTTTATGTGTAAAATTTGTCACAACATTCTCATATATTTCATGTATTTTATGATGTATACAAGTCATCTAGGTAGTTACTAGTTGGCGTAGTATTCATATAGTTTGAGAGGAAGAATATGAGGTATAGAGAATGAGAGCGAGCAATATTGAATTGTTGCGTATCATTTCGATGATACTAATTATTATGCACCATTTCAGCGTGCATGGTTGTTTCCCCTTTACGCCAGATTTAACGTTTAATAAGGTGTTTCTCCAAGTATTTGGACTTGGAGGCAAGGCTGGTGTAGTTGCCTTTGTTATGATAACAGGCTATTTTATGGTTTCTAGTAGTTTTAAGCTCCACAAGTTTGCCAAATTAGTAGGGCAGATTTGGATTTACAGCATTGCCATGCTGGGCGTAGCTATGGGTTTAGGACTCGATACGGTGACGTCAAGGAATATGATGCTCGCTTTATTGCCCATTGGTGCCATGAGTTGGTTCGCCCAGAACTTTTTAGTACTCTATCTACTAACGCCTATTATTAATCGAGTACTTTATTGGCTACAGCATACATACTACGTTATGCTCCTAGTGGTTTCCATGGTAATCTGGTTCTTAATACCGACGGCGCTGAATTTATGGCCTAATGTACCGCATACCACTTTTGGATTTAAACATATCTTTTCCTTTGTTGTGTTCTATTCGCTGGGGGCGTACATCAAGCTGTACGGCTCACATATAACAAAGAAAATAGGTATTATTTTTACCGCCATAGGCTTTGTAGGGGCCTTTCTAGGGGACATCCTTGTCGATGTACTAGCCATGATGGATCCAGCGTATATGAAACAGATTTTCTACTTTACGCAAAATGATTATGGCTTTTTTCAATTGCTATTAGGCATTGGCTTATTTATTATTTTTTTGAAAGCAAAGATCACTTATCACCCTTGGATCAATGTGGTAGCATCTACTACCTTTGGCATATACCTATTACATGATAATAAGCTATTCCTTCATTACATGTGGGACAATGTATTGGCAACGTATCAGTACTATGATTCAATACTATTACCTCTGTATGCAGTTCTTGTAGTGGTGCTTATTTTTGTTATCGGTATGATTGTAGACTATGTGCGGTTAGCTTTCATAGAAAAACCTGTGATGAAAGCAATCACGCCGAGCCTCGAGCGGATTCAGTCAAGGGTTGAGAAAGTGCTGCCATTATAATGCGATTATCGGTGTTTTTTGGTATAATATATAAGTATTCTTACCATAAAACGGGAGGTAATTATAATGCGTAAATTCTTATATATGTTAGCGGCGTTGCTTGTATTAATTGGCATTAGCACAAACGATGTAGAAGCTCGTCAAGATGTGTATGCTACGACATATCTCGGTAATAGCTGGTATGTAGATCAAGACTCTGTAAAGCGAGTGGGGGATATACTCAACTTTACGGTGTACACAACAGCAGGTCTTAGCTATAAAGTGACATCTAGTGATGACAACTATTACAATGCAGACGTGTTTTACGATAATAATAAACTCGTATCGGATAATGGCCAATCTGTATGGAAGTCTCCAGGCATGATGGCAGCCATGCGCGTGGCCCGTAGATAAACAAAAAAGGCAGGAATTATTGATATGTCCTCCATTACTGAACATCTAGTAATGGAGGACATGTTATATAATCTCTGCCTTTTCTTTTGCTTTGGAAAAAGAAAATAGCCCTTCGTTACCAGTAATTGGATAACTGAAAGGCCATTTCATCAATTATTTATAGTTCTGAGATGAGCCTAACGGAACCACTCGTCTGGCTATCTACTTATATTATAGGGATAAAAATATATATCGTCAAATTGAGATGAAATACATTATTATAATAACTCCATATAAATAATCATAAAAGCTGTACATACATAGATTAGACTAAATGGCTTTGATGTCAAAACGAATGTAACATCAAAGGTGGTTCAAAAATCGATTATGTGTGTACAGCTTTTTGTGTTTTGGTTTTAGTGTGTTTGTGTAAAAGTAGTCATAGGACTACCATAAAGTGATCTTATTATTTTTCAAGTTTGTCTACCAAGCGTTTTACTGTTTCTTGTAGATCTTTATTTTGAGTTTCTAATGCTTGTACGCGTTGTTCTAGTGCGTTATAAGAGGCAGGGGACATAGCAGTAGACAAAGACTTTCCTGGTCTATAGGTGATACCTATATTGGCCATAACGTGATTGTTCATTGTAAACCCTGTGGTGAGTAAAAGATTATCTTTGTGATAATAGCTTACACCTAGAGCTACTGCATTTGCATTTTTATAATGACCGTAGCCCGCCATGTATTGAACGCGATTATCCGGATCATATGGTAATGGATGTAATGCAGCTAATGCAGCGGCACGAGCATCACCTTTATTGGATTCAGATTCAACACGTTGTACCTCTTGAGATACATGTTGTACAGATTTTTCAATAGTGCTAATAGAATTATTAAGCTGTTGACTTGTACTTTTACCAAGGGTATCAATCATTTGATGAACGCCGTAGAGTTGGGATCCGTTGACCGCATCTGTAGAGGTAGCACTCACGCGACCTGCTGCGAGATTGGTAATCGTCCGTTCCTTGCCCTTAGCCCCTACGGATACTGTTGATACAGGGGCGGTACCTGCATAATTGACGGTAGTACCATTTTCAAAGGTATGACTTGCTGTACCGACTATATCGCCGTCAGCGGAATCATTGCCAAGGACAACCCCATTTTTTAGAGAGGTAGTCACATTATTGCCGAGAACAAAGGTGTTTTCTCCAGAAATGTGGTTGTAATTACCTATACTGTAAGAATTGGCCGCATCAATGGCTGTTTTACCGTATTCGCCCTGGCCGAATACACCGGATGCGGTCGCTTTCTCTGATAGTGTATTATAAGAGCCTACAGCCAAACCTTTGGCGGCTTTTACATTCACATAATGCCCTACGGCAAGGTCGAACTGACCGTTTACTGTTGAATTCGAGCCGATGGCTACAGAATTGCTGGCCTTACTGTTAGCACCTTGAAAATTACCAATCCACACGTTTTTATCACCTGCGGAGTTTTCCCCTGATTGAGTCCCCATGACAATGGAGTTCGTCAACTGGCTTGCATTACCTGCGGCGAAACCGACGGTTACGTTAAAATCGCCAGTACTGCCTCGGAAGGACTTCGCCCCAAGGTTGATATTGCCGCCGCCTGATGAGCCGGCCCCAGCAGCTGCACCTAAGGCTATGTTATTACCTTGCGCATTAACATTCTTACCCTTGCCGTTCGCCGCACCGGCATTCTCACCGAGGGTGATATTGCCGCTTGTTCCTGCGGTGAAAGTTTGACCTTCCTTGCCGATGTTACCGTTGTTATCAACGATATTGACCGGCGCCGCATAAACTGAGGCGGATAAAGCTACCATTACAACACTTGCTAATACAAAACGTTTCTTACTCATCGTATACACTCCTTTGTGTACAAACAAACTTTCACAAAACTTTCATAAAAAGACTTACATGGCTACTATAATACCAAAAAGGTATATTGTAAATAGAATATTCACATAATTTCAATAAATATACAATATATTCTATAGGTATTTATAGTTAATAAGAAACCTTTGACACATATTTATAAAATTTAAATATTTATTTATTCTATAAATTGTATTCTAGCATTTTATATGTATACATTGCATTCTATATGCATTGACAAGCCTCTATATATTTATATAAAATAGAAATAATTTCATGTTTTGTTCATGATAAAATCATGAGTCATCGGCGAGTGTAATCGTGTGTAATGACGTATTAAGTACATAATTAAATAAATAATTATGTGCGTAATGAAAAGTGTGTTTGTACGTAAGAGTGTGTAATGAAATATATAGTTGTGTTAGTAGTGGCCCTGTGTATGTCCGTTATGCCCGTGTTGGGAAAACAGGTGGACAGAACAGCGCAGCCTATACAGGGGACTACGGTAAAACAAGTTCATAGTGAAAGTAAGACCGTATTATCTGA
This sequence comes from Veillonella parvula, assembly GCF_018366295.1. Taxonomy (GTDB): domain Bacteria; phylum Bacillota; class Negativicutes; order Veillonellales; family Veillonellaceae; genus Veillonella; species Veillonella parvula_P. Next base: position 12,855 of record NZ_JAGZIJ010000010.1, on the reverse strand, counting down.
CGATTTAGATACATTCCATGTTAATTCGTCTCATACTCCAGATCATGTTATCGGTCAGGGCGGATTGGAGATGCCGGACTCCACAGATAAAAAGACGACTCGTTATTCCGATACGGATGCAGTCAACTCTGCGTTGCAGGCGGTGGTCATGACGGGTCTTCATTCTGCAATGCACGGATCAAAGGCGAAACCGTGGATGCAGAGAACCGTCGTATCATTGCGCTTTCAGAAAAATTGGAAGCCCTTGTATGGCGTGGAAACCTTGCAACCACTAGGTCATTATGATGAGACATCTCGCCATGTGTGGTTTACACAGGAGCGTTTGGCGAATGCAGCGGATACAGGAACGACGGCGAATATAGGTATCGGCTATCGCCGAATCGCAGCAAACGATGAACACTATTACGGTGGCAATCTGTTTTATGACCATCGGTTCAGAGGCAATCACGGTCGCATGAGTGTCGGGTTGGAGTACGTGTCGGGGATCGGTGCGTTTCGCATGAACTGGTATCGCGGTGTGTCTAGCGAGCGTTCCCTTGATGGTGCGTCACGCTTGGAAAATGTGTCTAACGGATATACTGCGGAATATGGGACTAGCTTTAAGAATGCTCGTTGGGCGCGCGTGTACATGGAAGCCTATCGTTGGCAGTTGCGGCATAGTGAGGATAAGCATGGCTTGCGCATCGGTACGGAGTTGCAGCTCACGCCGAGGATTTCCGTGGACATGGGCTATAACAAGCCGGAGCATAAGCACGGCAGTCCGTACGGAAAAATTATGTTCCGTCTAGCCGGTGTTGATACGGCATGGTTTGGTGGTAACCATCGATCGGATACAAAAGCATCGGTTCGTGCGAATATGCTGGAAAATGTGCGTCGCCAACATACGGTGCATGTTGATTGATAGATTGAGATATATATATTTATTATTTTGATAAAAGTAGCATAAGAATCCATATTTATTTTTTAGATAAAAGCAACATAGAGAACTGTTTTATCGTATTAGATGATTGTCATCTGATATGAAAAGACAGTTCCTTTTTTTATACATTAATTCATAAAAATTTATTTTGTTTACAAAATAGAAAAAGAGTGGCACAATATTCATGAATCTATAATGAAGAATAAGTTACACGTGGAATTCATTAGGGAATGGAGAGGATAAAATGAGCAAGCGTAAACTTATATTATCTGTGTTGATTAATGGTGTGTTGTTATCGAGCCTATATGTGGCCGGAGCGGTGGATGTGGCACCGGGCAGCGGTAACGGTGTAGCCATCGGTACGGGTAGCAATGCACCAAAGACGGAAAACGTAGCCATTGGCAAAGGTGCCGGTATTTCTTACTCGAATGGTGCTAGTGTGGCTACGGGCGATGTAGCTATCGGCAATGGTGCAGGTATTAATAACTATGCTAGCCAAGGCGGTAGTATAGCTATCGGTAAAAATGCAAAGGTCGAAAATATGGCCGGTGGTGGAGAGGCTAGTTTTGCGTTGGGGCAGACGACCTACAGTGGTACTTGGTTATCATCGGCGAGGATTCCTAAAGATCCTACAAAGGTGGTAGGCAGTGTCGCTATCGGTGACAATACATTTGCTCGTACTGGCAGCACCATGATTGGATCTCATAATTATAAAGGGGAACTTGGTGATACTACGGTAGATAGTGCGTCCACAAGAAAAGATGCATTAAATGTATATGCTACAACAATTGGTGCCAATAGCTTTAGCAATGGAGCTTTCACTACAAGTACAGGCGTATATAATATTATCTCCAGTGATTATAATGGTGGACGGTTTGCAAATTCTACAAAGAATTTCGGTGCCACCATTAATGGTACATTGAATAGTATTGAATCGAAAACGGGTAGCTATTATTCGGGTGTTGGAAATAGTATCGTAGGCACTGCCAATCGAACCTTTAACTCCAATGGGTCTCTCGTATTTGGTGCAGGCAATGAAATAACAAATTCAGTAAAATCTATAAGCGATACACCAACTGATGGTGGTAATTCCGCTAAGGAATTAGCTGAGAAATTACGTTCCGCTGTGAAAAATTCTAACGGTGGCGGATCTACTATGGCATTTGGTAGCGGTAATAAGGCGGATTATACACTTCGCTCCGCACTTATGGGTGTCAATAATACATTGACCGGCTCTCAAGGCAAAGAAAGTACGAATACCATGTTGACGGGCTTTCACAATACGGCGGATAATGTGTCCAATACGACCGTAATAGGGTCTGAAAATACGGTGACTAATTCTAAGAACAGTCTTGTGATGGGGGATAATCGTGAGGTGAAAGATGCCAACCATGCAGTTCTCATCGGTTCCACAGACAGCAAGACTACGACATCTGTTAATAATGCGGTTGCTATCGGACATAATACGAATGTAACCGTAGAGGGTGGTGTTGCATTGGGCAGCGAATCGAAGGCTACTGTGGCGGCTGGAGCCGTTGGGTATGATCCGAGCACAAAGGCACAGTCTACGAATACGGATTCTACGTGGAAGGCGACTAAATCGGCCGTATCTGTCGGTGATGCAAATAACAATATTACGCGTCAGATTACATCCGTAGCAGCCGGCACAAAGGATACGGATGCGGTGAATGTGGCACAGCTCAAAAAGTTGCAAAATCAAGTGAATGCGAACGGCTCTACTACCGTCAGTGCAGGCAAGCATATTAATGTGACAACTACGACGAACGGAACTACTAAGGATTATAAGGTAAGTCTATCTGACGATATAACGAATCAGATTACAAATAACACAACAAATATTAACAATATACAAGGTGATGTGACCAATATTAAAAAGAATGTAACCAATATTCAAGGTGACATTACTAATATCAAGCAGGACGTAACCAATATGGGACGGAATGTAGCTCGTCTCGATAAAAAGGTTAACAAATCTGTGGCCGGAGCGGCTGCACTTGCCGCCTTGCATCCATTGGATTTCGATCCTGATGCAAAATGGGACTTTGCTGCTGGTTATGGCCACTATCATGATGGCAACGCCGCTGCATTGGGGGCTTTCTACAGACCGAATGAGGACTTGCAATTTAGTGTAGGATCTACTGTCGGTAATGGCGAAACCGTTGTGAATGCCGGTATGTCTGTGAAAGTTGGTGCTCACAGTAATGTATCTCGTTCTCGTGTGGCCATCGGTAAGGAAGTTTTGGAACTTAAGAAAACTGTAGCGGTACAAAATGCACAGATTCAAAAGTTGACGGCTCTTTTGAATGGATTGGCCGGAACGAATATGAAAGCAGACCGCAGCACATTATTCCCTGATGTGCCGAATAATCACTGGGCATATGTAGCGGTTAGCGATTTATCTCGACGGGGTCTTGTGGAAGGCTATCCTGATGGTACATTCGGAGGAGACCGTATGTTGACCCGTTATGAATTTGCTCAAATTGTGTACCGAGCTATTCAAAACGGTGTTGTTGTCGATGATCGACTCGTATCTGAATTTAGTCCTGAAATGGCGTTATTCCGTGTGGATACTATTGCCAAGAACCATGAGGGACAACCGACTATTGAACGTGTAAGGGTCAATAAAAAATAGAATACTTATATATATGATTTATATTGTGAAAGCCGAGGCTTTAGAGCCTCGGCTTTTTCGTGTACCTGTAGATGATAATTTTTCTGTATATAAAATTATCTTATCTATGAAAGTACTAAACTGAAAAGTCTAAAAATATGAAATTGATTACGTAATTACAATAATCGTTATATTCCGATATGTGGATTTATCGTAAATTTTGATAGGAAAGATGAAGATTTTATTTCTTAAAATTAAAAAGTATTAAAATAGAAATAAATAAATGACAAAAATGAAGAAAAGATGAAAAAGTTGTTTACAAGATAGAAATTTTTTGATATTGTATTGCCGTGGATGAGTATATGATGAAGAATCATGAATAATTATAGTATTCAGATCGTAATTTGGAATACTAATATTTGGTGTAAGAAGTGTAGATGATAATTAATCTTTATACTTCTTCTTTTTATTATCTTTGCAATATTATGCAACACAAGTGGTGTGTTTTACTGAGTTTTCGGTAAGAAAGGATAATCATGAATCGAATTTATAATGTTATTTGGAGTAAGACAAAAAAATGCTACGTTGTAGTATCTGAAATTGTAAAAACAGGTGGCGGTAAGGTGAAATCCGTACAAAACGGTACAACCTGGGCACGCATGAGTGCGATTATGGCGGTGGCTGCATTATTAATGGGTGGTAATATTACTACAGTTAATGCTGCTACATATACTGCTATGACGATTAATGATGTAAATGGCGCTGGTTATGCTACTGGTAATGTAGTTTATAGTGAAGGTAGTTATTTATACAATTATCAAAACCCTGGGAACCTGACACCATTTGATAACAGTCATTTGTACAATGGTACAGATAGAGGTAACTATACAGAAAATAGTTTTGCTGGCATTGCTATCGGTAAAAATACAAATATTCAGGAAGCTGGTAATCCAACTTATTATTCCGGTTTAGCTATTGGTAACTATGCTCAGGCCACAGGTGGTATTTCTTTTGCTTTAGGTCATTATGCTCAGGCTTTATCACCATCTGCTATGGCTCTTGGTACAGCTACAAAGGCGAGCGGATTTAACTCCTTGGCTATGATGCGTCAATCCGCTGCAGAAGGTGAATTCTCAGCAGCATTAGGTACTGCATCTTGGGCAAAGGGTAATGGTAGTTTCGCCATGGGTTATTCTGCTACAGCAAAAGCGGATCAATCCATTGCAATCGGTGCAGCAGAAACTATAAAATTACCTGGTCAACAACATGGTACTCCTAGTGCACAATATAATGCCAATGGTAATACCGTAACAGAAGGTGTTCGTTCTCTTGCATTTGGTACAAAGGCGAGAACATCTACTGCTGCAGCTGATTCTATGGCATTCGGTTCTTCATCCAGCACTGGTGGCGCCAATGCGGTAGCTATGGGTTATAGTGCTAATGCTAGTGCAGAGAATGCCTTTGCCATCGGTAATACTGCGCAATCATCCGCACAAAATGCGGTGGCAATGGGTAAAAGTGCAAATGCAAGTGGTGTAAGCAGTTTTGCTATGGGTAGTAGTTCTAATGCTGCTGGTGCCGATGCTATTGCTATGGGTAGTTCTTCCCAAGCAAAATTATCCAACTCCATCGCATTAGGTGGTAATGCTAAATCCTTGGGTGCTGATGCGCTTGCACTTGGTGGTTCGGCGAATGCCTCTAAAGATGGTGCCATTGCAATCGGTAAAGAAGCGAAAGCAAACAATACTAATACGACAGCTATCGGTCTTGGTGCTACTGTTACAGGTACTAACTCCATGGCTATCGGTACAAATGCCGTTGCAGAATCCAATAATTCCTTGGCATTGGGTACTGGTACGGAAGTAAGAGGTGCCTTGGTTAATGGTTTCTCTGCTTTCACTAACCAACAAAATAACAATATTGCAAACGGTGTAGTTGCGGTAGGTAACGTAGGTTCTGAACGCCGTATCATCAATGTGGCGGGCGGTGAAAACGATACTGACGCAACAAATGTAAAACAATTAAAATTTGTAAACAGTAACTTGGCAAAATCCATCGCAGGTCCTACTTATACGGGCTATGAAGCGAATGGTTCTACATATAAAGCGCCTGATTTCAATATCAAGAACAGCACGTATCATACGGTAAAAGAAGCTGTTGAAGCGGCGCAAACGAATTTCTTCAGTGCTAAAGGCACATCTGCCGATGCGAACTACGATAACACAGGTGCTACAGGCAATAATGCGACAGCAGCCGGCGTACGTACTTCCGCAGCAGGTAACTTTGCGACAGCTGTCGGTGCTGATGCAACTGCAGCGAATGCGAATAGCACTGCAATCGGTTATAAAGCTAAATCCAGTGTAGATGACGGCGTTGCATTGGGTGCAAACTCCATTGCTTCCGTTGCAGCAGGCAAAGCAGGCTATAATGTGAAAACTGCAGACAGCCGTACAAACGGATATAGCGGATTGACAGGCGCTGCGTTGACTTCCACTATGGGTGCGGTGTCCGTAGGTGACGGCGGTACAAAAACTCGTCAAATCACAAATGTGGCTGCAGGTACTGCGGATACTGATGCTGTTAACGTGGCACAATTGCGCAATGTTAACTTGAAAGTAGCCGGCAACAGCGGTAACAATGACGTTTTATTGGACAACCAAACATTGACTGTAAAAGGCGATGGTTCTTATGTTACAACATCTGTTAACAACCAAACAATCGATGTAGCGTTGACTGATGCTACTAAGAACAAGATTGACAATGCGGCAAATAAAGACTTGTCCAATATTACAGACGGCGGTAAATCCGTTATCCGTGATGAAGCGCAAAAAGCAGTAAAAGTTGTTGCTGGTAAAAATACAACGATTACAGAAGGTACTGACGGTACATATAAAACATATAAAGTTGACGTAGACGCTCCAGATTACCAATTGACTGAAAACAGCAGTGCTGCTGATAAAGCATACACTGTATCTGGCAATAAAGTTGACTTAACTGTACAAGATGCTAAAAACCCTGCGAATAAGAAAACTGTAACTATCAAGGATATTGCATCCAAAACAGAACTTGATAATACAAAAACGGAGCTTATTAATAAAGGTTTGAAATTCGATGCTGATAATGGCGGCGAAAAAACAAATAAATTAGGCTCCAAGGTAACAGTAGCTGGTGATGGCACTAACATCAACACTACAATTACACAAAGTGGCGACGATACAACAATTAAGGTTGCATTAGGTAAAGACATCAATGTTAATACGGTGACAGCTACTAAGACTGTAAAAGCTGGCACTGCTACTATGGGTAACCAATCTGTAACAGATAACAAAAGTGCTACTCAGAACGGTAACTTTGTATCCGGTTTGGACAATAAAAATTGGACATTAACTGATCCTGCCTATGTATCTGGCCGTGCGGCAACAGAAGATCAACTTAAGATTGTTAGTGATGCTGTGAAAGCGGCTAACGCAAGTGCTTCTGATTATCGTTTAATTGCTAATCCGAACAATGCGGCAGATGGTTCTTATAAGGTTGATAACAATAAAGTTGATTTACAAGTGAAGGACGATAAATCCGGTACAGTTAATACTGTGACAATTAAGGATATTGCGTCCAAAACAGAACTTGATAAAGTAAAAGATCGTTCCGTGAAATATGATGGTGAAACTGACAAAGATACAGTAACTTTGGAAGGCGCTAACGGTACAAAGATTACCAACTTGAAAGACGGTAATGTAGCAGCAGGTTCTAAAGATGCTGTAAACGGTGGTCAATTACATCAAGTTAAGCAGGATCTTGGCGATCAAATTACGAATACCAAGAATGAGTTAAACAATAAGATTGATACAACTAAACAAGATCTTATCGACAAAGGTTTGAAATTCGACGCTAATAACGGCGGTGAAAAAACAAATAAATTGGGCTCTAAAGTAGCAGTTAAAGGGGATAACTCCAATATCATTACGGAAATCTCTCAAGACGCTAACGGCGACAGCACAATTGATGTGAAACTTGGTAAAAACCTTAATGTAGAGACAATTACTGCAACCGGTGCAAACGGCAAAGACGGTAAAATCGGCATCAACGGTAAAGATGGTGTAACAACTAACATTTCCGTTACTCGTGACGGTCAACCTGGTGTAGACGGCGCTCCTGGCACGACTACAACACGTATTACGTACCAAAAACCTGATGGCTCCAACGAAGAAGTGGCAACCTTGAACGACGGCCTTAAATTCAAAGGTGACATGGGTGCTACATCCAATGTTAAGCTTAACAAACAAGTGGACATCAACGGTGGTGTAACAAGCGCTTCTGATCTTGCGACAGGCAATAATATCGGTGTTACTTCTGCGGCTGTTGGCGCTGATGGCAATGCAAAATTACAATTGCAATTGGCGAAAAACTTGACTGGCTTGCAATCCGTAACGGCATCCGACACTGTGAAAGCAGGCACTGCCACTGTAGGTAATCATACGGTAGCGGATAAAAAAGGTGGCAACCAAACTGGTAATTTTGTAACAGGCTTAGATAATAGAGCTTGGGACATTTCAGATCCTACGTATGTAGAAGGACGCGCAGCGACAGAAGACCAACTTAAGAAGGTTAGCGATGCTTTGAAAGCGTCTAATGCAAGTGCTACAGATTATCGCTTAATTGCTAATCCGAACAACGCTGCAGACGGCTCTTACAAAGTTGATAACAATCAAGTTGACTTGAAGGTAAAAGACGAAAAATCCAGTGATGTTAAAACTGTAACGATTAAGGATATTGCGTCTAAAACTGAACTGGATAAGGTAAAAGACCGCTCCGTAAAATATGACGGTAATACAGGCCATGACACAGTAACATTGGAAGGCCTAACGGTACAAAAATTACTAACTTGAAAGATGGTAATGTAGCGGCCGGCTCTAAAGATGCTGTAAACGGCGGTCAATTACATCAAGTAAAACAAGACCTTGGCGATCAAATTACGAATACCAAGAATGATTTGATTAACACAGGTCTAAAATTCGATGCCAATGTAGGCGGTGTAAAAACTAACAAATTAGGATCTATTGTTACAATTCAAGGTGAAGGCACTGCAGCAGACGCTGATTACAGTGGTGAAAACCTCAAAACTTTCATCAAACAGGATGCGGCGACAGGCAATACGACTATCGACGTGAAGATGAATAAAAACCTTAAGGCTGAATCTGTGAAGGTTGGCAAAAATGGTAAGGACGGCGTATCTATTACAGGTCCTGACACAGCGAACGGTACAGATGGCAAGGTAGCTGTTACTGACAAAAACGGTAAAGAAGCAGTTTCTATTTCCGGAAAGGACGGCGTAGGCCACATCGGCTTGACAGGCCCTGCAGGAACGAACGGCGTTAATGGTACAAATGGTATCGACTTGTCCGTAAAACCTGGTTACGATGATTCTGCTACAGGCGTTAAAGGTGAAAAAGGTGTAGACGGTACAAACGGTCTTACTCGTATCGTTTACAAAGACGGCAACGGCGAGCATCAAGTTGCGACTATGGAGGACGGTTTACAATTCACTGGTAACAATTCTGGTACTGTGAATAAACAAAAATTGAATTCCTTGGTGAAAGTACAAGGTGAAGGCGTAACTGAAGCTGAATCTGCAGCGTTCAAGAGCGCAGCCGGCAATATCAACGTAAAAGCTGATGGCACTAACAAATTGGAACTTCAATTGGCGAAAGACCTTAAAAATCTTGATTCCGTAACGGCTGCTAAGACTGTGAAAGCAGGCGACGCTATTATGGGTGGTCAAACTGTTAACAACGCAGCTGGCGACAGCGAAACAGGCAACTATGTAACAGGCCTTGATAATAAAGATTGGGATGCAAGTAAGATTGTATCCGGTCGTGCGGCAACAGAAGATCAATTGAAAAAAGCGTTGGATGCTCAAAGTGCTAACTCCACTGATTATCGTTTGATCAAAAATCAGGCGGCAGGCTCCAATGGAGACTACACAGTGGATGCGAACGGCGATGTAGCGTTGACTGTACAGGATAAGAACCATCCGGATCAAACAGAAACTGTTACAATTAAAGATGTTGCTTCTAAATCCAAACTTGATAAATTGAATGACCGTGCTGTTAAGTATGATTTGGACCCTACTGGTAATCCTGATAAATCCAAGGTAACTTACGAAGGTCCTGCATATAACAATAAACAAGGCGGTACTCATGTAACGAATGTGGCATATGCTACAGGCAATGATGGCAGCGAAGCGGTTAATGTGGACTACTTGAATGACAAAATTAAAGATAGTGCGGACGCATTAACTAATAAAGGTTTGAAATTCGATGCTAACCAAGGCGGCGAAAAAACTAACAAGCTTGGCTCCAAAGTGACTATTAAAGGTGAAGGTACTGCAGCTGACGGAGATTACAGCGGCGAAAACATCAAGACTTTCATCAAGCAAGATGCACAAACCGGTGATACTACTATTGACGTGAAGATGAATAAAAACCTTAAAGCTGAATCCGTGAAAGTTGGCAAAGACGGTAAGGACGGTGTGTCCATTATAGGTCCTGACACTGCGAACGGTACAGACGGCAAGGTGGCTGTTACTGGTAAGGACGGCAAAGAAGCTGTATCCATCTCCGGTAAAGACGGCGTAGGTCACATCGGTCTTAACGGTAAAGATGGCCGTAGCGCTGACATTTCTGTTGAAAAAGGTGATCCGGACCTCAACGGTAAGGAAATCACTCGTATTAAATACACTGATGAAGACGGTAATACACATCAAGTGGCAACCAAAGATGATGGTATGGCATACGGTGGTGATTCCGGTAATGTTATCAAGAAAAAACTTAATGAACAATTGGACATTAAGGGCGGCCTAACAAACGAAGATGATTTGACTGAAAACAATATTGGTGTTATCAGCAAAGATAATATTCTCAATGTTCGTTTGGCAAAAGACCTTAAAGACTTGAACTCCATTACTTTCAACAACGGAGCTAACGGTGCAAACGGTAAAACCGTTGTGAACGGTGAAGGCATGACTATTAAAGATGCAGCCGGTAATCCGTTGACAGCTGTTACAAAAGACGGCGTGAAGATTACCGATGGTCCATCTATGACGAAGGACGGCATCGATGCAGCAGGCAAGAAGGTTACTAATGTTCAAGACGGTACGGTTGCCAAAGATAGCAAAGACGCTGTTAACGGCGGTCAATTGCATAGTGCTGTTGAAAGCCTTAAAACCAATGGTTTCGGTCTTGAAGCGGAAGACGGTCAATCCGTGAAGAAACCTCTTGGTGAAACTGTTAAAGTTAAAGGTGATGACACGAATATCAAAACATCCGTAGACGGCGGTGCTGTTAAGGTAGAATTGAAAAAAGACATCACTGTAGATACTGTAACAGCTAAGACTGTAACAACAGGCGACACTAAGATGGATACAAATGGCGTTACGATTAAAGACGGCGCTAATGAAGCGACTAAGTTGACGAAAGACGGCTTGCAAATCAATGATGGTGGCAACAAAGCTGTTACTGTTAATAAAGATGGTTTGATTATCGAAAACGGTCCTAAGGTAACAAAAGACGGCATTGATGCGGCAGGCAAGAAGGTTACGAACGTAGCTGACGGTAATGTTGCTAAAGGTAGCAAGGACGCTGTAAACGGTGGTCAATTGCATACAGCTATTGAAGACATCAAAACTACAGGCTTTGGTCTTAAAGCGGAAGATGGTCAATCCGTGAAGAAACCTCTTGGCGAAACAATCGACGTAAAAGGTGATGGCAATATCAAAACTTCCGTGGACAACGGCGCTATCAAAATGGCCTTGAACGATAAGATCACTCTTGGTCAAGACCCAGCAAAACAAGTTAACATCGACGGTTTTGCAGGTACAATTACAGCTGGCAATGGCGGAAATCAAGTTAAGATTGACGGCAATGACGGTTCCGTAACGGCAAATACTGTGAAAGCTGGCGATGTAGTCGTAGGGAAACAAACTTCCAACGGTAAAGAAGGTAACTTCGTAACAGGTTTGGATAACAAAACTTGGGATCCTGAAAATCCTGTAGCAGTTCCTGGTCGTGCCGCAACAGAAGATCAATTGAAAGCTGTTAATGACGACTTCAATAACAAAGCAAGAACAGGTCGTGTATTCCAAGGTGACCAACCTGGTGATAGCGGTAAAGTGGTTCGTGGATTGGGAGATACTATGAACCTTAAAGGCGGTGCGGATGTGAACCGTTTGGCAGACAACAATATCGGTGTTGTGAAAAACGCTGCTGGTGATGGTTACAATATCAAGTTGGCGAAAGACTTGAAAGGTCTTGAGTCCGTAACTACTACAGATGCTGCTGGTAATACAACTGTTATGAACGGTGGCGGCGTGACAATTACACCTGCTCAAGGTAATGCTGTAAGCCTTACTAAAGACGGCCTTAACAACGGTGGTAATAGAATTACTAATGTTGGCCCTGGTGTAGATGGCACTGATGCGGTTAATGTAAATCAATTGAGCAGTGCTATGCGTAGTGTGGATGGTAAAATCGCTGATGTAGGTGCGACTAGTGCAGCTATTTCCGGCCTCAAACCTTTACAATATGATCCATTGGAACCAACTCAAGTATTGGCTGCTGTAGGTCACTATAAAGGCAGCACAGCTGCAGCTGTAGGCGTGGCGCACTATACTAATGAATCTACAATGTTCCATATGGGCGTATCTCTTGGCGGTCATGACAACATGATTAATGCGGGCGTATCCTACAAATTTGGTACATCCGACGCTAAGAAAGCGGTTCCTGCACGTTACAAAGCCGGCCCTATCAGCTCTGCATATGTATTGCAGGATGAAGTGACTGCTTTAAAAGCTGAAAATGAACGTATGAAACAACATGACCTAGAGTTAACTGCTAAATACGATCAAGTACAACGCGATAATGAAGAAATGAAAGCTCAAATCGCATTGTTGATGCAACAAGCAGGTCTTACAAAATAATCGAATCTGAATATTCGAGTTTTTAACCACTCATGTAAGGATTGTGAAAGCCGCCCTTTCCGGGGCGGCTCATCATAAGGAGGAAGTATGAAATTCAAAACATTTATGCCTGTATTGGCACTTGCTTGTGTATGCGCGGTAGGTCAAGCGGATGCGGCTCAAGATCGATTGATGATGCCAGAACAACCGGCTGAACCATTGAATGTGCTTGAAACAGAAGTGGCCCTTTCCGTGCCTAGCGAAGAAGTTCGCGACGTAGTGAATGCTTTCACACAATTCCAATTGGACCAAAAGGGCAAGCGCATCATGGATGATTCCCGCGTTATGACT
>NZ_JAGZIJ010000001.1:0-627103 GCF_018366295.1 Veillonella parvula | reverse complement strand
GCACCGGCAATTCGAGGTGTTAAGCTATCGAACTTGGTTTCTATTCCACGGGACATGAATGAACAAATCCAATTTGTATTGATAGAGTATAATAAAGCGTTCAATGAAAAAGGATTGTTCTTCTTTGAATTATGTCGTTGTAAAGCGCGAAGACTATTATTGGTATTCCGTGAGAAGCAATTAAGAGACTATGTACGCCAACCTGCGGTGATGTTATTTTTGAAAGCCTACGGTTATCATGATCGAATGAGCATTATGGAGATGCTTGAACATCTTAGATATCGTATGGAAGTAAGCATTGAGTTTCCACATGAAATCGGCATTTTTTTAGGTTACCCATTAAAGGATGTGAAATGTTTTATTTCTTATCGTGGTGGAGGATACCGAATGTGCGGAGAGTGGAAGGTTTACCATGATGTGGTAAATGCGCAACGCTCTTTCTTGTGTTACAAAGCATGTCGTGAATTTTGTCAAACTCAATTGATGTTGGGAAAAACATTTAGTTCATTGGTCGCAAGAACGGCCTAGGAGGTACAAGATGATTGGTGTAATTTTTTGGTCCGGTACAGGCAATACAGAACGCATGGCTTATGAAGTAGCTGAAGGTATTAAAGCTGCAGGTCAAGAAGTTGAAGTAAAATCCGTTTCTGAAGTATCTGTTGATGAAGCAGCAGCTTATGAAAAATTAGCTCTTGGCTGTGCTGATATGGGTGCAGAACAATTAGAAGAAGGCGAATTTGAACCATTCTACACTGAACTAGAAGGCAAGTTGAGTGGTAAAAAAATAGCGATCTTTGGCTCCTATGGTTGGGGTGGCACTTGGTTGGAAGACTGGGGCACTCGAATTAAAGATGCTGGTGGCGAATTAGTGGCTGATGGCGTAGCAATCTTGGGCGAACCTGATGATGATGGTAATGCACAATGCCAAGAATTAGGTAAAACATTAGCAAATGCTTAATTTGATTTCAACTACTAAATAAATACTAATAGTTAATAATAAAAAGGCTGTAATGACGATAAGTCGTTATTACAGCCTTTTTTGTATGTATTTATGATTGATAGGATGAAGCATAGGTCATTAAAAATTTTAATATCATTAAGTAAATGTGATGAAAATCATAATATTTATTTATCTTTATCTCTATTCGTGTATATAAGCGTATAATTATAAATAACTTTAATGCATAATTATATTGCATTTTTGTACACATAGTCCTATAATTTAGTTAAAGAACCTAACAAAAATTTAGGTTAATACAAAAATAGTTAGGGTTAATTTTATATTAGCTATTAATCGGGCTGGCGTAATTTAAATTGGAAAGGTTAATTAATGACATTGGAAGAGGGGTTATTTCAATGAGTACATTAGAGCGAATAAAAGTCATAGCCCATGGATTAGCGGCGCAATTTGGCCCATCCTGTGAAGTATTGATTCATGATTTAAAAGGGGATATCAATTCGTCTCTTGTATATATTGAGAATGGAACTATAACTAATCGACATGTTGGTGATGGTCCATCGCATGTGGTTTTAGATGTGCTGAGTCATGACGATGGTAGCGAGGGTAGATTTGGTTATCTCACAAAAACTAAAGATGGCCGAATATTAAAATCTTCTACCATGTATATTCGTGATGATACAGGTCGTATAGCATACTTGTTGGGGATTAACCAAGATATAACAGAGTTTGTTTTGATGCATCGACTTTTGGATAGTCTGGTCAATACAGGTCAGGAAGATGCAGGATCTGTTGAAAAAATTACGACAAGTGTATCGGAGCTATTAGATGATTTATTACTAGACGTAGAACGTATAGTTGGTAAACCAGGACCATTGATGAATAAGGTGGAACGCTTAAAAGCTATAACCTACTTAAACGAAAAAGGGGCTTTTCTTATCTCGAAGTCTTCTGAGAAGATAGCAGAGTATTTTAATATTTCTAAGTTTACTCTTTATAGTGATTTAAATACTATAAAGGAAGAATCCTAGGAGGCAAATATGGAACGAATTCAGTGGAAGCGTAATACGATGGCACCATCAAGTGACAAGTTTTTGTCCGTTATGGATGTTAGAGAGGTTAAGAAAGCTAAAGCGTTTCATGAAAGTTTTCCACAATATAGCATTACTCCACTTGTATCGCTTAAGAATTTAGCGTCTTATATCGGTGTTGATGCACTCTTTGTAAAAGATGAATCTTACCGATTTGGCCTTAATGCATTTAAGGTATTAGGCGGTTCCTATGCGATGGCAAAATATGTGGCGCAACAAACTGGTAAAGCTGTTGAGGATGTACCATATGATGTATTAACATCTGCAAAATTAAAAGAAGAGTTTGGTCAAGCTACATTCTTTACTGCAACTGATGGTAACCACGGTCGCGGTGTAGCATGGGCAGCCAATAAATTAGGTCAAAAATCTGTAGTATTTATGCCAAAGGGCTCTACAGAATACCGCAGAAAACAAATCGAAAATGAAGGCGCTACCGTAACAATCGAAGACTTCAATTACGATGAGTGTGTACGCTTAGCAACTAAAAAGTCTAAAGAAGTTCCTAACGGTGTTGTAGTTCAAGATACTGCATGGGAAGGTTATGAAGAAATTCCAAACTGGATTATGCAAGGCTATGGCACAATGGCTATGGAAACAGCAAATCAATTAGAAGCTGATAATTGTAAAGTTCCTACACATGTATTTGTACAAGCTGGTGTAGGTTCCCTTGCCGGTTCTGTAGTGGGTTACTTCACTAATCTATACAGCAATGTGGCTAAAAAACCTAAATTAGTGGTTGTAGAAGCGGCAGCAGCAGCTTGTTTATACAAAGGAGCTGTAGCTGATGATGGTAAACCTCGTATCGTAGAAGGTGATTTAGAAACAATCATGGCAGGTTTAGCTTGTGGTGAACCGAACACGGTTTCTTGGGATATTTTAAGAAATCATGCAGATGTATTCGTTTCTGCGCCTGACTGGGTGGCACGTTTAGGCATGCGCGTTGGTGGTGCACCAATTAAAGGCGATACTCCAATTACTACTGGTGAGTCTGGTGCAGTTCCATTAGGTCTTGTAATGGCAATTATGACGATGCCGGAATATGAAGACTTACGAAAAGAGTTAGAATTAGATGCGTCTTCAAAGGTACTCTGTTTCTCCACTGAAGGTGATACGGATCCTGAAAGATATAAAAACATTATGTGGTATGGTGAAGATCGTTAGGAGGCATTAATTATGGATTTACAAGCAATTAAACAAGCAGCGGCAACTTATGGCCCAGCGATGACAAAGTTTTTACGTGAGATCGTAGCATTTCCAGGAGAAAGTGCTGAAGAAAAAGATCATGTAAAACGTATAGAACAAGAAATGAAAAACCTAGGATTCGATGAAGTTGAAGTAGATCCTATGGGGAATATTCTCGGATATATGGGCACAGGGAAAACTCTCATTGCTTTTGATGGACATATTGATACAGTTGGTATTGGCAATCGTGACAATTGGGATTTTGATCCATATGATGGTTTCGAAGACGAAACTAAAATTGGTGGCCGTGGCGTATCTGATCAATTGGGTGGTATTGTATCCGCTGTATACGGCGCTAAGATTATGAAAGATTTAGGACTTCTAAGTGATAAATATCGTGTACTTGTTGTAGGCACCGTACAAGAAGAGGACTGCGATGGCCTTTGCTGGGAATACATGATTAAAGAACGCAATATCCGTCCTGAATTCGTAGTATCCACTGAGCCAACTGATGGCGGTATCTATCGTGGGCAACGTGGTCGCATGGAAATCCGCGTAGACGTACAAGGCGTATCTTGCCATGGTTCTGCGCCGGAACGCGGTGACAACGCTATCTATAAAATGGCAGATATTCTTCAAGACATTCGTGATTTGAATGCTAATTCTGCCGATGAAAGCACAGCAATTAAAGGTCTTGTTAAAATGCTTGACCCTAAATTCAACCCTGACCATTACGAAGAAGCTCGCTTCTTAGGTCGCGGTACAGTAACTACTTCCCAAATTTTCTATACTTCTCCAAGCCGTTGTGCAGTAGCTGACTCCTGTGCTATTTCCTTGGATCGTCGTATGACTGCTGGTGAAACTTGGCAAAGTTGTTTGGCAGAAATCGAAGCGTTGCCACATGTTAAAGAATATGGTGCGAAAGTATCCATGTACGAATATGCTCGTCCATCTTGGACTGGTTTAACCTATCCAATCGAATGCTACTTCCCAACATGGGTAATTCCTAAAGATCATAAAGTAACAGAAGCTTTGGAAGAAGCATACACTAGCTTATATGGCAATGAACGTATTGGTGCAGAAGATACAGTTGAAATGCGTAAAGCTCGCCCATTAACTGATAAATGGACATTCTCCACAAATGGTGTATCTATCATGGGCCGTAATGGCATTCCATGCATTGGCTTCGGTCCTGGTGCAGAAGCACAAGCACATGCACCTAACGAAATTACATGGAAACAAGATCTTGTAACATGTGCTGCTGTATATGCATTATTACCATCCGTATATTGCAAAAATTAATATCACATACATTGAATTAGATTTAATATAAACGGAATAACTGGAAATAGTTGATATTTAGAATTTCATATAGTGCCTCACTATTTGATGAGGCATCGTATAAAGTTAGATCCTAAGTAGCCCTTTAGGGAATTGAAAGAGAGGACTTACAGATGACAGACTTCAATAAAAGTATTGAAACTTTACAAAAATTAGACGTTAGTAAAATGTACGGCGAAGATTTCTTCCTAACTTGGGAAAAATCTGATGACGAATTAAAAGGTGTTTGGGCCGTAGCTGATGCATTACGTGCTCTTAGAGAACGCAATATCTCCACTAAAGTATTTGACAGTGGTCTTGGCATTTCCTTATTCCGCGATAACTCTACAAGAACTCGTTTCTCCTTTGCTTCCGCTTGTAATTTGCTAGGTCTTGAAGTTCAAGATTTAGATGAAGGAAAATCTCAAATCGCTCACGGTGAAACAGTTCGTGAAACAGCTAATATGATTTCCTTTATGGCAGATGTTATTGGTATTCGTGATGATATGTATATCGGTAAAGGTAATGCTTATATGCATCAAGTTTCCGATGCAGTTAAAGAAGGTCACGAAGATGGTGTACTAGAGCAACGCCCAACACTTGTAAACCTCCAATGTGATATCGACCATCCTACACAAATCATGGCTGATACAGCTCATATCATCAAAGAATTCGGCGGTGTAGAAAACCTTAAAGGCAAAAAGATTGCTATGACTTGGGCATACTCCCCATCTTATGGTAAACCTTTATCCGTACCTCAAGGTGCTATTGGTTTATTCACTCGTCTCGGTATGGAAGTTGTATTAGCCCATCCAGAAGGGTATGAAGTAATGCCGGAAGTTGAAGAAATCGCTAAGAAACAAGCTGAAGCTAGCGGCGGTTCATTCCGTAGAACTAACGACATGAAGGATGCTTTCAAAGATGCAGACATCGTATATCCTAAGAGCTGGGCTCCATTCGGTGCAATGGAAAAACGTACAAAACTGTATGGTGAAAATGATCATGAAGGTATTAAAGCATTAGAAAAAGTTCTTCTTGAAGAAAATGGTAAACATAAAGATTGGGCATGTACGGAAGAGATGATGAGTCTCACAAAGGACGGCAAAGCTCTTTACTTACATTGCTTACCAGCAGATATTACAGGTGTAAGTTGTGAAGAAGGCGAAGTAGATGCAACAGTATTTGATCGCTATCGCATACCTCTTTATAAGGAAGCAAGCTACAAACCATATGTTATTGCAGCTATGATTTTCCTTAGCAAATTTAAAAATCCTGTAGAAACCTTAAAAGAATTAGAACGGAAGGGAACCGAACGAGTTCAACCGTAAAGTAAAGTTTAGGGGCCATCCGTATTGATGGCTCCTTTTATTCTTAATAGTTTGTTATGAGGCATAACATGAAAAAGAGAGTTGTAGTAGCATTAGGGGGAAATGCATTAGGCAATTCCTTACCAGAACAGAAAATTGCTGTAAAAAGTACAGCTAAAACAATTATTGATTTAGTAGAAGCTGATTGTGATGTAGTGGTAACACATGGTAATGGACCTCAAATTGGTATGATCAACAATGCGATGGCTGCATTGACTCGTGAAGTAGAAGGTCAACCAAACACTCCATTATCTGTATGTGTAGCAATGAGCCAAGCTTATATTGGTTATGACTTACAAAATGCTCTTCACGAAGAGCTCTTAAATCGTGGTATTAAAGATTTGCCAACAATGACTATGGTTACACAAGTACTTGTTGATCAAAATGACCCAGCTTTTCAAAATCCTACAAAACCAATTGGTCATTTTATGACTCAGGAAGAAGCTGAATACGCAGAAAAGAATTACGATTATGTGGTAAAAGAAGATGCGGGTCGTGGTTATCGTCGTGTGGTGGCATCTCCAGCACCAAAAGAAATCATTGAACTAGAAGCAATTAAAGGTTTAGTAGGTAAACAATTAATTGTTGCTTGTGGCGGGGGAGGTATCCCAGTAACTAAAGAAGGCAATGAACTTCATGGTGCAGCTGCTGTTATCGATAAAGACTGGACTAGTAGTTTATTGGCCCAAGAAATTGATGCTGATGTTCTCGTTATTTTAACAGCTGTTGAAAAGGTTGCTATTAACTTTGGTAAAGAAAATGAAAAATGGCTTGATGAAATAACCGTTACACAAGCTAAAGAATATGTATCAGCTGGTGAGTTTGCAGAAGGCTCGATGAAACCAAAGGTAGAAGCCGCTATAGCATTTGCAGAATCCAAAAAAGGCCGTGTCTCAATTATCACATTATTAGAGAAATCTAAAGATGGTATAGCAGGAAAAACAGGCACACGTATCGTATTATAATAATATATAAGTTTATAAGTATGCATTTCAACGAATCGTTGAGGAGGTGCCCACATGATTATATTAGGAAAAGGTACTGTTATTACTCGCGACGCTGATAGACCTATCATTTATGATGGTGCTGTTGCTATCGACGGGACTCAAATTGTTGATATTGGTAAATATGATGAATTATGCAAAGCTTATGCAAACGCAGAAATTATTGATGCTCATGGTGGCCTAATTATGCCAGGTTTCATTAATGCACATCATCATATTTACTCCGCTCTTGCACGAGGCTTATCGTTGCCAGGTCCAGCACCGACTAACTTCGGTGAAATCTTGGAAGGACTTTGGTTCTACTTAGATAATAAATTGACGGCTCCAGATGTAAAAGCAAGTGCATTACTTACGTATTTAGGCTGTATCGAAAATGGTGTAACTACTATTTTTGACCACCATGCAAGTTATGGTGAAGTTCCTAACAGCTTATCCATCATTGCAGATGTAGCTAAACAATTCGGCGTTCGCTCATGTTTATGCTATGAAGTATCCGACCGCAATGGCGTAGACCAAATGAAAGCCGCTGTTGCAGAAAACGTACGTTTTGGTAAAGAAGCAAAACAAGATCCATCCAGACTGGCGGCGATGATGGGCTTGCATGCATCTTTCACATTGAGCACGGAAACATTAGATTATGTGAAAGCTCATAATGAGGATCAGTTGGGATATCATGTTCATGTTGCAGAAGGTCCTGAAGATGTGGCAGATAGTAAAGAAAAGTATGGGATGACACCTGTTAGACGTCTCGTAGAGGCAGGTATTTTAGGCCCTAAGAGCATCGCTGGTCACTGTGTACACGTAACTGACGAAGATGTGGCATTATTGAAAAAATCTCAAGCTAAGGTCGTACATAACCCAGAAAGTAACATGGGTAATGCAGTAGGCACGACAGATATCTTGAAACTATTAGATGCAGGAATCACTGTTGGTCTTGGTACAGATGGTTATACAAATGATATGCTCGAATCTTATAAAGTAGCGAATTGTCTTGTGAAACATGAGCAACATAAACCATATGTAGGCTGGGGAGAAGTACCTTATATGCTATTTGAAAACAACCGCAAAATGGCTAATGAATTCTTCGATACTACGGTAGGCATCCTTAAAAAAGGTGCCGCAGCTGACGTAATTGTTCTTGATTACGCAGCACCAACACCACTTGATGAAAACAACATCAATGGTCACTTACTATTCGGTGCTAATGGTATGTATGTGGTAACAACTATTAGTGATGGTGTACTACGCATGATTGATCGTAAATTACAAGGCATTGATAAAGCTGAAGTAATGGACGAAGTTTTAGCAACATCTAAAGGTTTATGGAAACGACTAAACCCATAACGCAAGCGCTTTAAAGGAGTGTGACATTATGAGTGACATTATGTATCCGGTAAGTTTCGGAAATTTGATGAACCACATTATAACTGAGTACAAGATGTACAATCGCATTTACAATGTAAATAAAATTCATCGTACGAATCATGATCAACGCTTATCTATCTTTGGTAAATCCATTGAAAATCCTGTAGGTCCAGCAGCTGGTCCTAATACACAGTTGGCACAAAATATTGTGGCATCTTATGTAGCTGGTGCTCGTTGCATTGAATTAAAAACCGTACAAATCATGTACGGTGAAGAACTAGGTATTCCTAGACCTTGTATCTACTCTGTAGATGAAGCATATAATGTAGAATGGTCTTCTGAATATAGCTGTGATGAAGCTGCTGATGAATACATTAAAGCTTGGTTCGCATTAAAATTAATCTCTAAAGAATTAGGATTAGGCGATCCAGATGGATTCTTATTCATCATGAGTGTTGGCTACAACTTGGCTGGTATCAAGAGCCCTATGGTTGATAAATTCATCAACACAATGCGCAGTGCATCTCAATCTCCAATGTGGGATACTTGCAAACAATGGTGCCTTGACCACGTAGATGAATTTGAACATATCGATGCTGATTTCATCAACTCCATTGGTGATGAACTTTGTCAAGCAATCACATTGTCCACAATGCACGGTTGTCCAGCAGAAGAAATCGAATCCATTTGTTCGTACCTTATCAGTGAAAAAGGTCTTCACCTATACTTAAAATGCAACCCTACATTGTTAGGTCCAAAACGCATTAGAGAATTATTGGATAACGCTGGCTTTGAGTACATTGACTTTGAAGATCACCAGTTTGAAGTTGACCTTCAATTTGACAAAGCTGTTCCGATGTTAGAGCGTCTTATCGCTCTTGGTGAAAAACACAATAAGATTTTCGGTGTTAAATTGACAAATACATTCCCTGTACAAATTCACAACAATGAATTGCCAGGCGAGCAAATGTATATGTCTGGTAAATCCTTGTTACCTGTAACAATTGGTGTGGCTGAGCTCCTAAGTGCTCAATTTGGCGAACGTTTACCTATGTCTTATAGTGGTGGTGCTGTAAAACAAAATATCAAAGCTATCTTTGATTGTGGTATTTGGCCTGTAACAGTATGTACAATTCTTCTACAAGGTGAAGGTTACAATACTTTCAAAGGCTTAGCAGACGAAGTGGAATCTACTGATTACAATGCTGCTTTAAAAGTTCATAAAGAACTTATAGCTAAACTCGCTAAAGACATCGCTGAGAACAAAATCTTCAAGAAGAGCGATGCTATGAAGAAAAAACGCGAAGCAATGCCATCCTTCCCTGGTACACATAGCTCTGACTACCACTGCCGCGTAGTGTGTGGTGCTTGTGTTCGCGTATGTCCTAATAGATGTAATGAAGTCGTTACTGTAAATGATGCTAAATTGATCGTCCATGTTGATCAAAGCTGTAATGAGTGTGGTAACTGTGCATGTCATTGCGTAGAACCTTGTCAACCATACAAGGATCGCATTACATTCTTCCACAATGCTGAAGCTTTAGCAGATAGTACAAATGATGGTTTCTACATCAAAGGTACTAGCTGTGGTTATCGCTTTAAAGGTGAAGAAGCCGTATGTGACATTGATGCATTACCTGAAGAATTGAAAGGAGTTGTACATGCCTTCTGTAAAGAGCATGTGTACTATGTATCATGATTATCATACAACAAGGGGACTTGGTCTTAACTGATCGAATCCTTACCGGAGATTTACTAATTGATAGCGACAAAATTGTCGCCATCGATGAACACATTCCTGTTCCAGACGGGGCTAAAGTAATTGATGCAAAAGGTTGTTATGTGTTCCCAGGATTCATAGATCCTCATACACACTTTCAGATGACAAATGCATTAGCGTCTACTGCGGATGATTTTGATAGTGGTACAAAAGCCGCTATTCTTGGTGGGACAACATCAATTATTAACTTTGCTTCTCCTGAGGAAGGATCCCTTTGTAAAGGTTTAGAAGTTCACAAGGAGCGTGCCTTAGGGCATTGCTCCTGTGACTACAAATTCCATATGGAGCTTGTAGAAATGAATGAAGAGGTATCTCATGAAATACCAAAGGTTGTAGAAGCTGGTGTATCGTCTTTTAAAGTGTACCTAGCGTATGGCTTCCGTTTAACAGATCGAGAAATTTATGATGCTATTGAAGCTATAAAACCAACGGGGGCGCTTGTAGGGGCTCACTGTGAAAACGGTGATCTTATCGATGCCTTTGTAGCAGATAAACGTAAACGTGGTGAATTAGATGTAGACAATCATCCACTCACAAGACCGGCCATGATTGAATCGGAAGCGATTAAGCGATTTAGTACAATTGGTGCTGCATTAGAGTATCCCGTGCATATTGTGCATGTAAGTTCTAAAGAAGGTGTAGATGAAGTTCTACGTGAGCGGGCATTAGGACATCAAGTCACTTGTGAAACATGTCCACAGTATTTGGTGCTTGATGAATCACGATATAAATTACCTGATTTTGAAGGGGTTAAATTTGTGATGAGTCCTCCACTTAGAACGATACGAGATCAAATGGCATTGAAGGATGCACTAGTAAATGGTGTTTTTCAAACCATTGGTTCCGACCATTGTAGCTTTACCTTTAATGATCAAAAATTAAAGAGTCGGTATGACTTTACCCGAATTCCTGGAGGTATTCCTGGAGCCGAAGAACGGGGTATCATTGCTTATGATGTGTTGGTTAACCAATGCAATATGAGCGCTGTAGATTTTATGAAATTAGTTAGTGAAAACCCAGCAAAGCTATATGGCATGTATCCCAAGAAGGGTACATTAGCTGTAGGTAGTGATGGGGATATAACAATTGTAGATAAGCATATAGAACATGTGCTTTCAAAAGAGTCCGCCCATACAAAGGCTGACTATATACCTTACGAAGGAATATCTGTAACTGGCAAGGTTCGAGATGTTATCCTTAGAGGTCACCATGTGGTACAAGATGGATCCTTAACAGAATCATATCTTGGTGAATGTATTCCTTAATGAGAGGAGGGCTATATATGTACCGCTTTCAAGTGAATGGCACCCAATATGAGGTTCAAGAGGATCAACGTTTAATTGATTTCTTGCGAGCTGATTTAAAGTTGACGGGCACTAAAGAAGGTTGTAGTGCTGGTGCATGTGGTACGTGTACAGTAATTATAGACGGGAAAAAGGCAAAAGCTTGTGTTAGTAAATTATCCCAATTAGATGGCAAATCAATTGTAACGATTGAGGGATTAACTGATAGGGAAAAAGCTGTATACACCTATGCTTTTGGTGAATGCGGAGCGGTGCAGTGTGGTTTCTGTATACCAGGTATGATTATTAGTGCAAAAGTATTGATTGACGAAAATAATGACCCTACACCTGACGATGTTAAAAAGGCGATATTAGGTAATATTTGCCGTTGTACAGGCTATGTAAAAATTGAAGAGGGCATTATGTTAGCTGCAAAAATGTTCCGTGAGAACTTACCAGTTCCAGAAAAGGATACAAATGGTAATGTAGGCGCTCGTTTACACCGTGTAGATGCTGAGGAAAAAGCATTAGGTACTGGACAATATGCTGATGATATCTATATGGATGGCATGATTTATGCCAAAGCATTGCGTTCTAAATACCCACGAGCTAGAGTTGATCGTGTTGATGTATCTAAAGCTCTTGAACATCCAGCGTGTGTAACGGCATTGACCGCTAAGGATGTACCATTCAATAAGACTGGTCATTTAGTGCCGGATTGGGATGTACTTATCGCAGAAGGTGATATTACACGTTATGTAGGCGATGCAGTTGCACTTGTTGCAACTACAGAAAAGAAATATTTAGACGAAGTATTGGCTCTAGTTGAAGTTGATTATACTGAATTAGAACCCGTACTAGATCCATTGGAAGCACTAAAACCAGATGCTCCTCAGTTACATCCAGACGGAAATGTATTATCTCGTCAAACATTATCTCGTGGCGATGTAGATAAGGCTATTGCAGAGGCTGCTTTTGTAGTAACAAATCATTATTCCACGCCTCAAACCGACCATGCATTTATGGAACCAGAATGTGCCGTTGCATATCGTGAGGGAGACGAAATTCATCTGTATTCAGGTAGCCAAAATGTTTATGATGATCGGCGTGAAGTTGCTCGTATGCTTGGCATTCCAAATGAATCTGTAAAGGTTCATAGCATGCTCGTAGGTGGTGGCTTTGGTGGTAAAGAGGATATGACCGTACAGCATCATGCATCTCTCGTAGCTTGGCTTACAGGTAAACCAACTAAGGTTCTATTCTCTCGTCAAGAAAGTCTTAATATCCATACTAAACGTCATGCGATGGAAATGGATATTACAACAGCTTGTGATGCAGAAGGTAATCTGGTAGCAAGTAAGGTAAATATCGTTTCTAATTGTGGCGCGTATGCATCTTTAGGTGGTCCTGTACTTCAACGTGCTGGTACTCATTCTTGTGGCCCTTATCACTTTGATAATTTTGCCTTTGATGGTGTATGTGTTTATACAAATACTGTTCCTGGTGGTGCATTCCGTGGGTTTGGCGTAACACAAACTATCTTTGGTCAAGAGCAAAATATTGATGAATTAGCTGCGTTGGTAGGCATGGATCCTTGGGAATTCCGCTATAAAAATGTTGTACGCCCTGGTGACTCATTACCAAACGGCCAAATTTGTTCCAAAGAAACCGCTTTAGTAGAATGTTTGGAAGCTGTAAAAGATGCATATTATGCCTCTGATCGTACTGGTCTTGCGGTATGTTTGAAAAATAGTGGTATTGGTGTAGGACTACCTGATACGGGTCGTGTTATTTTAGAAGTACGTGATGGTAAAGTTCGTATTCGTACGGGTGCTGCTTGTATTGGTCAAGGCATGGCTACTATGGCAACACAAGTACTTTGTGAAACAACAGGCTTAACGGCGGATAAAGTATTTGTAGAACGTCCTGATACAGTACGCACACCAGATTCTGGTACAACTACTGCATCTCGCCAAACACTCTTTACCGGTGAAGCAACGCGCAAAGCAAGTCTTCGCTTAAAAGAAATGTTAAATACTAAAACATTAGAAGAACTGAATGGCGTAGAGATTTATGAAGAGTTCCTCGGTGAAACAGATCCATTTAATTCTGATAAATCGCATCCAAAAAATCACGTTGCCTATGGTTATGGTGCATGTGTAGCAACAATTGGTGAAGACAATAAGATTGCTAATTTACATGTAGCATACGATGTAGGTCGTGTAGTGAACCCTCAATCCTGTACGGGTCAGGCCGAAGGTGGCGCCATTATGGGAATGGGTTATGCAGTTACAGAAGACTTCCCTTATAAAGAAGGGTATGTAACATCTAAATACGGTACGCTAGGACTTCTTAGAGCTACCCAATGTCCTCCAATTCATGTAAGTCTTATCGAAAAAGGGACACCAGAACAATATGCATACGGAGCTAAAGGTATTGGCGAAATCTCTAGCATTCCGATTGCACCGGCTATTGCAAATGCGTATCGTCGTATCGACGGAGAACCACGTAGGTCCTTGCCGATTAAACATACAGGTTATAAAAAATAGAATATTTGCTTAATGGTAGGGGCTTTTGCCCCTAGCCATCAAGGTTCCCACGTGAAGTCGATGAGATTTCTAAACTCTATCATGTACGATAGTATGACTATATTGTTTAACTAGTAACTAAAACGTAAGATATGAGGTGATTCTTATGAGTAAAGGTGCATCTGGTGTCGACCATGTAGATGGTATGCTGCCAATCCCGCAGTTATTCGCTTATGGTTTACAGCACGTTCTGGCTATGTATGCTGGGGCAGTAGCTGTACCAATTATTATTGCACAAGCTATGCATTTGCCAATTGAAGATTTAATTCGTTTGATTACAGCTGACTTATTTACATGTGGTGTAGCTACATTGATTCAAACATTAGGATTCGGACCTGTTGGCGGGCGTATTCCTCTTATTCAAGGTGTTACATTTGCTTCTGTAGGCCCTATGATTATGATTGGTCAACAGCATGATATCAATACGATTTACGGTGCGATTATCGTAGCTGGTCTCTTTACATTCCTTGTGGCACCATTTTTCAGTCGTTTGATTCGGCTATTCCCACCTGTAGTAACAGGTACTATCATTACTATTATTGGTATCAACTTGATGCCAGTAGCTGTTAACTGGATGGGGGGTGGCGTAGGCAATAAAAACTTTGGCGATCCACTATACATAGCTCTTGGTGTAGCTACATTTGTTCTCGTTATATTAACTTATCGATTTGGTAAAGGTTTCCTTGGTAATTTGGCAATCTTAGTTGGCCTTATTCTTGGTACAGCCTTAGCTATGATTGTTGGTATTACAGATTTTTCAGAGGTAGGACGTTCTCAATGGATTTCTGTTGTAACACCATTCTATTTTGGTCTTCCAACCTTTGACTTTGCTTCTATTGTATCTATGATTATTGTAATGCTCGTAGTTATGGTAGAAACAACTGGTGATAGTATTGCGGTAGGTGAAATTGTAGATAAACCTATTGGTCAAAATGAATTGGCTGCGGTACTTCGCGCGGATGGCTTGTCTACTATTATTGGTGGTATCCTTAATAGTTTTCCGTATACAGCATTTGCTCAAAACGTAGGTCTTATTGCTGTAACACGTGTTAAGAGTCGTTTCGTTGTAGCAGCATCTGGTGTAATTTTAATTTTATTAGGCCTTTTCCCTAAATTAGCCGCTATCGTAGCTTGTATTCCAAATGCTGTACTAGGGGGCGCAGGGATTGCTATGTTCGGCATGATTATCGCCAGTGGGATTCGTTCTCTTGGTAAAGTTAGTTTCGATGGTAACTATAACCTGATGCTAGTTGCCATTAGTATTGGGGTATCCATGATTCCTCTTGCAGCACCTCAATTCTATACACACTTTCCAGCATGGGCTCAAATTCTTTTGAAATCTGGTATCACAGCTGGTAGTATAGTAGCTGTTATTTTAAATGTAATGTTTAATGGTTTTGGTTATAAAACTGTTAACGAACCTAATCGTGCGACTCGTAAATATCGCCACTTCACACGATTCAAAGGTTATCCTAAACATTTCTACCAATAAGATATAGTTAGACGAGTTTACTCTCATGCGATTATATGTATTGTCTCTCACAGTAGAAACCTTGTTAGTATAGGTAAAACATCAATATATATGTTTTTGTTTGTTAAAAAGATCTCACTCTGATTTGGAGTGAGGTCTTTTTTTATGGAATCGTATACTACTTTGGTATATAATTAAATAATATTATTGCAAAGGAGACGCATTATGAAAGACGAGCGATTTATAGTTACATATAGAATAGAAGCGAGTACATATGAAGAAGCAAAATCAATTGCTTGGGCTGTTCAAGTGGAGCAAACTATAGAATTTCCTTATGAGTTTGTAACGGATACATACATTAAAGAAACTATTACTGGTCGACTAGAATCTCTTGAACCTATAGTAGAAGACTCTCCTTATATCAATGTAGGTGTGATGCTAAATGCTGTAATTGACACCTCTCGTTACTATTTGGCTCGTATTTCATATCACGTAGATACCACGGCCTTAGAGGCTACACAATTTTTAAATGTTGTCTTTGGTAATTCTTCGTTACAGCCACACATTTGGGTAGTAGATATTGAACTATGTCCAACACTTTACGATGTGTTTAAGGGACCACGATTTGGCTTACAAGGAATTCGTCGATTAGTGGAAACCCCGACGCGTCCAATGATTCAAGCCGTTGTAAAGCCGATGGGCACACCGAATGTAGAATTGGCTCGTATGTGTGGCGCTTACACACGTGGTGGTGCAGATGTCATAAAGGATGATCATGGTATTTCTAATCAGTCCTTCTCTCAATATAAAGATCGTGTAAAACGATGTGCTGCTATGGTACAGGAAATGAATGCTGTACATGGTACACATACTTTATATGCTGCAAACGTATCAGGTGATGGTACAGATGTGTTAGAACGCGCTTATTTTGCCAAAGAGGCTGGTG
This sequence comes from Veillonella parvula, assembly GCF_018366295.1. Classification (GTDB taxonomy): domain Bacteria; phylum Bacillota; class Negativicutes; order Veillonellales; family Veillonellaceae; genus Veillonella; species Veillonella parvula_P. The sequence goes on along the minus strand of NZ_JAGZIJ010000001.1, from coordinate 610,748 downwards.
CTACAGCTCTCATGGTGGCCTCAGGTCTCGTTGGTTTCGGTTGGTTACACAAATTAGCTACTGATGAAAACTTACGATTGCCCATTATTCATCATCCAGCTTATTCTGGTGGATTTGTAAGCCCTGGTGTATCTGGAGTAGCTGACTATTTACAACTAGGTTTATTACCTCGTATCTTTGGGGCTGATATGCCAATTTTCGTATCTTATGGTGGACGCTTTACTTTTACAGAGGAACAATGCAAGAGAATTTCCTCTTACATTAAACGACCAATGGGCTTGATGAAAGCAGCTTGCCCGGCACCGGGTGGTGGTGTTACAGATGCTCGTCTTAATGAACTCGTTGAGCTGTACGGAAATGATACTATGTTCCTCGTTGGCGGTGACATGTTCCGTCGAGGACCAGATATTGAGGCTAATATGTCGTACTTTGTAGAGCGTTTGACTAAATTATCTGAAAGAACGTAATAATAGCTTGAATTTAAATGAGTTAATACAATGTTTAACTAAATAACTAAGCTATTGACTTTTACAGAAATAATAGATTTATGATTAAGTATATGGAGTGTTTTGATGAGTGAATCATCACCGTTGGAGGTCCATGTCCTTGCCAGTGGTAGCAAGGGCAATTGTACAGTAATAAAAAAAGGGAACTCTGTCATATTGCATGATGTAGGCATTAGTTGCCGGCGCATTGTCAATGGGTTAAAAGAATTGCATATAGACATGGCTCAGGTGGAGGGCATATTCGTCAGTCATGAACATAGTGATCATATTGCGGGACTACAACAATTACTAAAACGATTTGATCTTCCTGTGTATACGAAGCAGGGCACATGGCGTGAAATTCAAGATAAGTTAATCGTACCGAAGAATCGATTGATTGAGCTTACAAAGGGCAGTTTAACGTTGGGCGGTCTCACCGTAGAGCCGTTTTCGGTAAGTCATGATGCGGCTGATCCAATTGGAATAAATGTGTTTACTGGGAACGATAAGGCAACTGTTGTTACTGATACAGGTGTGATTTCAGATGATATTTTACGCAGGCTTGATGATACGACGCTGTTAGTGCTAGAGGCAAATTATGATCCGCATATGTTGCGTTTCGGACCCTATCAGCCGTTTTTAAAACAACGTGTGGCTAGTGATGAAGGTCATTTGAGTAATGAAATGGCTGCACAAGCTCTACTCATGATGAAGCGTCCTAATTTTATGCAAGTTATATTGGCTCATCGATCTGAAAATAATAATAACGCTGTCCTTGTTACTCAAACTATTGGTAAAATGCTTGTGGATGGTGGTGTTCGTATTGGACCTGAAATGAAGCTGCAACATGGTCAACCTAATGAAATCGTGTCCATCCAATCTGTGAAGAGGTAAAAATGAGATTTTATATAGTCTGTATTGGTAAATTAAAAGATGCTTATTTACGTGAGGGTGTAGCAGAGTTTGTGAAACGTATGCGTCCCTATGGTGGTATTACAATTACAGAGCTGAATGAAAGTAAAATTGGAGATAAGCCGAGTGATGCGGATCGCAAACAAGTTGTTGCCGAAGAAGGAGACCGTTTATTAAAAGCGGTTCCTAAAAATGCGTATACCGTATTACTTGATGTGTATGGCAAAACGATGTCCTCTGAAGAACTCGCTAAGACGGTATCTAAACTTGAGGTGGATGGTGTGAGCGATATGGCCTTTATTATTGGCGGTGCCTTTGGGGTGAGTGATACATTACGTCAGACTGCAAATTATAAATTATCTTTTAGCCCTATGACTTTTACTCATCAAATGGTTCGATTGCTACTTGTAGAACAAATTTATCGAGCATCAAAAATCAATCGCAATGAACCTTATCATTGGTAGAAGTCGTAGACCTAAAAATTATTTGTATAATACTTTCAGAAAAAAGGAGTTTTATTATACTGTGGCGAATAGTATAATAAAGCAAGATGTATTTATAAGGAGGAATTCACTATGAAAATCCAAGAAGTAATGAATAAATACCCTGTTACTGTTGGCAAAGATGCGCCGATTTCTGATGTAGCTGATTTATTGGTTAAATATAATTTAACAGCTGTGTCCGTAGTGGATGATGATAATAAGCTGTTAGGTATTATCTCTGAAGGTGATTTACTTTATAAAAAAGTACGTCCTCATGTGCCTCATTATGTTAATGTATTAGGCGCTAGCATCTATTACAATGGCATCGGTGAATACAATGCTCAATTTAAAAAATTATTGGCATCTCACGTTCATGAGTTGATGACTGATGAAGTAATTACAACCACACCGGATAAAGATGTAGAAGAAATTGTATCTGTTATGCTTGATCAACATTTGAAAAATGTGCCAGTTGTAGATAAAGAGTACCGTTTGATTGGAATTTTGTCTCGTCGGGACATTATCAAATTGATTGCTAAAGATAACTAATTAGCATAATTATGTAAAATATGTAAAGACCACCCGTTTTGGGGTGGTCTTTTAGTGTATATTGAGAAGAATTGCATTGACCTTGCATTTATGTTATTATTAGGAGTGCATAATATACTACAGAAATTTGGGCATATTGCCCTTCGAGGAGGACATATTTTAAATGAAAGCAACTGTAAATCCTGTTGATCAACACGTAGTAACGTTAACTATTGAAGTACCTGCAGCAGAAGTAGATAAGGGCATTAAACAAGCTGTAAAACGCATTGCAGGTCAAGTGAACATCCCTGGCTTCCGCAAAGGACATGCGCCTCGCCGTATTTTGGAAATGAACTTCGGTAAAGAAGCTATCTTGGAAGAAGCGTTTGAAGTATTGGCTAGCCAAAACTATAGTGCTGCACTTCGTGAAAATGATATCGTGCCTGTATCTGAACCTGAAATCGAACGCGAACAATTCGAAGAAGGCAAAGATTTGATTTTCAAAGCTACTGTAACTAAACGCCCTGAAGTTAAACTTGGCGATTACAAAGGTTTAGAAGCAGAAAAACAAGATGCTACAGTATCTGATGAACAAATCGAAGAACAGTTGAACAATATTCGTGAACAACAAGCAAAAATGGTTGTTGCTGAAGAAGGCGCTACAATTCAAAAAGATGACTTCGCAGTAATCGACTTTGCTGGTTCCGTTGATGGTAAACCTTTTGATGGTGGTGAAGGTAAATCCTACCCATTACAGATCGGTTCTGGTAGCTTCATTCCTGGCTTCGAAGATCAATTGATTGGCGCTAAAGCTGGTGATGATGTAACTGTAAAAGTAACATTCCCTGAAGACTACTTCGTAGCAGAACTTGCTGGTAAAGAAGCAGAATTCAAAACTCATATTCATGATATTAAACGTAAAGAATTGCCTGAATTAAATGATGAATTCGCAAAAGAAGCAAGCTCTTACGAAACTATTGAAGAATTGAAAAAAGATCTTCGCACTAAAATGGAAGAAGAAGCTTCCCGTCGTGCAATCGATACTTACAATGCGGACTTGATTCAAACAGCTGTTAAAAATGCAACTGTAGAAATCCCAGAAGTAATGATTAAAGATCGCGTAGAACAAATGATTCAAGAATTGGCTATGAATATGGAAGGCCGTGGCTTGAAACTTGATGACTACTTGAAATTCTCCAATAAAACTATCGAAGATTTACGCTCTGAATACAAAGATTCCGCAGCTGAAAACGTACGTGCTGATTTAGTATTGGATGCTATTGCAACTGCTGAAGGTATCGAAGTAACTCCAGATGATATGAACCGTGAAATCTTCATTATGGCTCAAAACTTTGGGGCAGATCCTAAAGAAGTTTGGGATATTATTGCAAAAGAAGGTCGTGTAGCTATGTTGGCAGGCTCTGTAGCTCGCAAAAAAGCAGCTCGATTCATTATTGATAATGCAAAAGGCGCTGAATCTGCAGAATAATAGTTTGCTCAACTAGGTACATGAAAAGGTGATTACATGTATGTACCAATCGTAGTTGAACAAGGTGAACGCGGAGAGCGTTCCTATGATATTTACTCTCGCTTGTTAAAGGATCGCATTATTTTCCTTGGTGGCCCCATCGATGATAATGTGGCAAATGCGGTTATTGCGCAAATGTTATTCTTGGAAGCAGAGGATCCTGATAAGGATATCCATTTGTATATCAATAGCCCTGGCGGTGTTGTAACCGCAGGTATGGCTATTTATGATACAATGCAATATATCAAACCAGATGTGTCTACTATTTGTGTAGGCTCTGCGGCGAGCATGGGTGCTGTACTTTTAACAGCTGGCACTAAAGGTAAACGCTATGCGTTGCCTCATGCACGCATTATGATTCACCAACCATTAGGTGGTGTGCAAGGACAAGCATCTGAAATTGAAATCCATGCCCGTGAGATTCTTCGCATGCGTGAAGAGTTAAATGGTATCTTAGCTTCTCGCAGTGGACAAGATATTGAAGTAGTAGCTCGCGATACAGATCGCGATAACTTCATGAGTGCTCAGGATGCCGTTGAATACGGCTTAATCGATGAGGTACTCACAAGAGAACCTGTAGAAAGCAAGTAATGGAGGCGCCCCTTGGCAAAAGATAAAGATACTATGCGCTGCAGTTTTTGTGGACGCACAAGCGAAGAAGTCCGCAAATTAGTGGCGGGTCCTAACGTGTATATTTGTGACGAATGCGTTGAAGTTTGTGAACGCATCATTGCAGATGAGTTGGGTGCGGTTGAGACGGACGACTTCAATTTAAAAGAATTGCCAACGCCTAGAGAAATTAAAGCTCATCTTGACGAATATGTCATTGGTCAAGATGATGCTAAAATCTCTTTAGCTGTGGCCGTATATAATCACTACAAACGCTTACAAACAGATAATGTAGTAGATGATGTAGAATTACAAAAGGCTAATGTATTGTTCATTGGTCCTACTGGTAGTGGTAAAACACTATTGGCTCAAACCTTAGCGAAAATGCTAGAAGTACCATTTGCTATTGCAGATGCTACAAGCTTAACTGAAGCTGGGTATGTGGGGGAAGATGTAGAAAACATCTTACTTAAAATTATTCAAGCTGCAGATTATGATATAGCTCGGGCAGAACGGGGCATTATCTATATCGATGAAATCGATAAAATTGCTCGTAAGTCCGAAAATCCTTCTATTACACGTGATGTGTCTGGTGAAGGTGTACAACAAGCATTGCTTAAAATTTTAGAAGGTACCGTTGCTTCTGTTCCTCCTCAAGGTGGTAGAAAACATCCTAATCAAGAAATGCTTCAAATCGACACTACAAATATTCTCTTTATTTGTGGTGGTGCATTTGATGGTATGGACAAGGTTATTACTAAGCGTACCGCTAAGAAAACACTTGGTTTTGGTGCAGATGTACAGCGTAAAGAAGAACGTAATGTATCGGCTATCTTAAAAGATGTTGTACCTGAAGATTTATTAAAATTTGGTTTGATCCCTGAGTTTATTGGACGTTTGCCTGTAATGGTGACATTAGATCAATTAGACAGAGATGCATTAATTCAAATTTTGACAAAGCCTAAAAATGCATTAACAAAACAATATGAAAAAATTCTATCCCTTGATGGTGTAGAGTTAACTTTCACTGAAGATGCATTAGAAGAAATCGCTGATGAAGCATTACAGCGAAAAACAGGTGCTCGTGGTTTGCGTGCTATCATTGAAAAGGTGATGAAACGCGTAATGTTTGAGGTTCCTTCCATGCCGGAAGTAACTAAGTGCATTGTGAATCGTGAATCCGTATTAAGCACAGGTGAACCTATACTCAAAAATGAGGCAGACCAAGACATCCAGTTGAAATCGTAATTCGAAGAAACTCATTTCTGTGTAGGAATGAGTTTCTTTTTATAATATATATACCTGGAGGAAGTATGAATTTACTCGAAGTTGGGATCCCTACCGTACCTCTCAGAGGCATGGTAGTATACCCGAATATCGTGATTCACCTCGATATCGGTCGAGACAAATCCATTAAGGCGGTGGAAGCCGCAATGAATGAGGACCGCATTTTAGCCGTCGTAACTCAAAAAGATGATGCTGTAGATGCACCAACAGTTCATGATTTAGCCCAAATGGGTACATTAGTAAAAATTAAACAAATGTTGCGCTTACCAGGTGGTATAGTACGTGTTCTTGTAGAGGGCATCACTCGTATTCGTCTTATGAATATTACTAGCATGGACCCTTATTATATAGGAGACTATGAACGAGTGGCGTCTGAATTTGAAGACGATGTAGAGCTTGAAGCTTATCGTCGTTTGGTTCAAGCTAAATTTGGCGAATGGGCAGAAGAAGCTAAATCAGTTACTGATGAAGGTGTAACGCGCGTTATGGAATTACGCAATCCTTGTGAATTAGCTGACCAAGTTGCATTTCTATTGCCTATTAATAATTTGAAACGTCAAGAGTTACTTGAAGAATTATCTGTGGCTCGTCGTCTTAACATGATTGTAGGCATTTTAAATATGGAATTACAAATCTCTGATTTGGAAAATTCCATCAATAATCAAGTGCGTCAATCTATGGAAAAAGCGCAGAAGGAATATTTCTTGCGCGAAAAAATCCGCGTTATCCACGATGAGTTGGGGGATAAAGGGGATCCCGAGGAGGAGGCAGAAGAACTACGAGTTAAGTTAAAAGCACTTAACCTAAGTGAAGACGTACATACGCGTATTGATAAAGAAATTTCTCGTTACAGCCGCATGCCTCAATTGATGCCGGAAGCAACAATTTTGCGCAATTACCTAGATTGGGTATTGGCATTACCGTGGAACGAATTAACGGAAGATCGTTTAGATATTAAGGGCGCTCATGCTATGCTCGAGGCCGATCATTATGGCCTTGAAAAGGTTAAGAAACGCATTTTAGAATTTTTAGCGGTTCGTAAATTAACCGGTAAAAATAGTGGCTCTATTCTTTGTTTAGTAGGCCCACCAGGCGTTGGTAAAACCTCTTTGGCTACCTCTATTGCTAAAGCAATGAATCGTAAGTTTATCCGTGCATCCTTAGGTGGTGTTCGTGATGAAGCTGAAATTCGTGGACATCGACGTACTTATATTGGTGCTTTACCTGGTCGTATGATTCAGGGGTTAAAAAATGTAGGTACTAAGAATCCTGTATTTTTATTGGATGAAATTGATAAATTAGCATCTGATTATAAAGGTGATCCATCCTCAGCGTTATTAGAGGTATTGGATCCAGAACAAAATAGCACATTTAGTGATCACTTTATCGAAGTACCGTTCGACTTCTCTGAAGTTTTCTGGATTACTACGGCTAACGTAGCATCTAATATTCCTGGTCCATTGTTAGATCGTATGGAAATTATTGAGTTGTCCAGCTATATGGAAGAAGAAAAACTAGAAATTGCTAAGCGTTACTTAACACCTAAGCAAATTAAGAAAAATGGCCTTGAAGATTACAAGGTTAAATTATCTGATGCTGTGTTAAGAAAGGTAATTTCCGAATATACTCGCGAAGCAGGTGTTCGTACTTTAGAGAAAACAATTGCTAAGATTTGCCGTAAGATTGCTTTCAAAGTAGTTGAAGAAGGCGGAGACGCACCAAAAGTCACTACTAAGAATCTTCACGAATTCTTAGGCGCACCAATCTTTGTTGACCAAGAGCGAGAAAAGAAAGCACAAGTTGGCTATGTAAATGGATTAGCTTGGACATCTGTTGGTGGTGTAGTATTACCATGTGAAGCTACAACTATGAATGGTACCGGTAAATTGGCTTTAACTGGTAGTCTCGGCAAGGTTATGCAAGAGTCTGGTCAAGCGGCTATGAGTTATATTCGCCATAATGCAAAAGCTTTAAAGATTGAAGAAGATTTTTATAAAAAGCTTGATATTCACGTTCACTTGCCAGAAGGGGCAACCCCTAAAGATGGTCCTTCAGCAGGTATTACAATGACATTAGCTATGGTATCTATTTTGACTAACCGCAAGGTTCGTTCTGATATTGCCATGACTGGTGAAATCACATTGCGTGGCCGCGTATTACCAATAGGCGGCTTAAAAGAAAAATTATTAGCAGCCTTGTCTCATGGTATAAAAGAGGTATTGATTCCAAAAGGCAATGAAAAGGATATTGCAGAATTACCTGACATTGTGAAAGAAGGCCTCATCATTACGCCAGTTAAGACAATGGATGAAGTATTAGCAAAGGCACTTGTGTAATGCAAAAGAAGAAAAAATCCACTAAACCAATGGGCCCAAAACCACAATATACACGAAAAGAACCAAAGGGGCCTCGTATTATAGCTGCAAAATATAATACTTCCTGTGTAAAGGCGGATCAATATCCTGAAGGGGATACCGTAGAAATCGCTTTCCTTGGACGCTCTAATGTGGGCAAGTCTTCGTTGATTAATTCTTTATGTAACTATCGTGGGTTAGCCCTCGTTAGTGGTCAGCCAGGTAAGACTAAGACGATAAACTACTTTGATATTGAATCAAAAGAGGATATTTCTGAAACCGAGGAACGCAGATATAACTGGTTTCTCGTTGACCTTCCTGGTTATGGTTTTGCAAAGACAAATAAAGGAAACCGCAATCTGTGGTCTTCCTTTATTGCCGATTATATTTTACATTCTGAACGATTGATGTTGTTGTGTTTACTTATCGATGGTCGCCATCCTGAAATGGCCATTGATAAGGTGGCCTTTGATTGGCTCGTCGAAGCCGGTGTTCCGTTACAAATTGTAGTGACCAAGGCCGATAAATTGACGGCTAAAGAAAAGTCTGCAAACTTGTCTATTATTAAAGAGCTATATCCAACGGCTACCCCGCCGATTTTGTACAGCTCTTTAAAGCATACTGGACGTGAGCTTTTACAACAACGAATCAATAAAATTTTGGTAGGAGATGAAGCATGAGTCAAACGAACGAATTAGAGATTATGGAACGCATTGCTCTAGATTTAGAGCGTGTCGAAGAGTCTCTTGCATCATCTTTTAATACCGGTGCAGAGGACTTCAATGCACTGATTCGACCGTTATCAGCAGCAGGTGGTAAGCGTTTGCGCGCTCAATTGTGTTTATTGATTGCTAATGCAGGTACATCTATAGAGCGTCAACGCATTAAAATTGCTGAGGCTGTTGAAATGCTTCATTTAGCAACACTTATCCATGACGATGTTTTAGATCAAGCTGAAATTCGCCGTGGGGAGGATACAATTCACATGCATAAAGGCAATAAGGTAGCTATCCTTAGTGGTGATTATTTATTTGCCAAAGCATTTAAAATCGTATCTGAAATGACGAATATGAAGTATCTTCAAGTATTCTCTCATATTATTACATGCCTCGTAGAAGGTGAGTTCATGCAAATGGAAGATGTATATCGCATCGATCAAGGCATAGAGCGTTATATGACAAAGACGCAAAAGAAAACAGCAGACTTCATGGAAGGCTGTATGGAGCTTGGTGGTCTCTTAGGAGATTGGCAAGAGGATGAAATCATAGAATTGAAAAAATATGGTCATGCATTAGGCATGGCATTCCAAATTACAGACGATATTATGGATTATCGTGAAACAGCGGAAACAACGGGAAAGCCTGTAGGGAATGATCTTCGAGAGGGACTATTGACGTATCCGTTATTAAGCATCGTTAACGATGGTAATAAAGATAAATTGCTTGAAGAGATTAAAGGCTTAAATAATGGTGGTAATGAGCAAGACATTATTGATTATGTTATTGCTCAAGGTGGAATTGATAATACATTAGCTGTAGCTGATAAATATTGTAAAGATGCTCTAGCGGCACTCGCTGCAGTGCGTGATTTCCCAGGGAAGGAATTTCTTGTGATGGCTGTAGAAAATCTGGCTGATAGAAAGGTATAATATGGAACCATTCGAACCAAAATCGGATTTCGAATATCCCATGCAAAAACCTTCTTTTGATAGTGTAGTTCGTCAAAAACGGCGTGAAGCAGAACAAAAGTCTGAGCAAGAACGATATAAAGTGGCAACTCAACACATTTCTGAGGATGTGGAAGATGAACCAGTTTATACGGCTATAGAGCAGAAGATGATGGATGAAGCAAGGGAATTGTCCCTTGTAGGACATCTTTCAGAGCTGCGAAAACGATTGATTATAATAGCTGTAGCGGTTATTGTGGGAACTTGTATTTCTTATTATTATGTAGACTTATTATTGGAAATACTCCTAAAACCGGCTGGCAAGCTCTATTATATGAGACCTACTGAAGCATTTTTTACATATATGAAGGTGTCTGTTGTAGGTGGCTTAGTCATAGCCGCTCCCATTATATTGCATCAGATTTGGCTATTTGTTAAGCCTGCACTAACTGTGCGAGAAAAGCAGCTATCTAACTGGATCTTACCAGTAGCAATTGGTCTATTCGGGATAGGTATTGTATTTTCTTATTTTCTCGTATTGCCTGCAGCAGTGAAGTTCTTTATGGGCTTTGCTACAGATGAATTACAGCCGATGTTTTCTATTGGTCAGTATATGGACTTTGTATTATCCTTTGTACTGCCCTTTGGATTTATCTTTGAGTTGCCGTTGATCTTAATTATTTTGGGATATTTCAACTTAATTACATCACGCTTTTTAAAAACGAAGCGAAAGATATTTATTCTTATATCCTTTATCATAGGTGCTGTCATTTCACCTACACCGGATATGTTCTCGCAAACGATGATTGCATTACCTATGATATTGCTATATGAAACAAGCCTATTTGTATTGGCTAAAATTATGAAGCGCTAAGGAGTCTTTTAGGAGGAACGATGAAAACCTACGAAAATTTAACCACATATAATCCTGGTGAAATAGAAGGCAAATGGTATTCTTATTGGGAAAATCAAGGATACTTTCACGAAGAAGTAGACACGAATAAAGAGCCATTTAGTATCGTATTACCACCTCCTAATGTAACTGGTATGTTGCATATGGGGCATGCCCTTGATAACACATTACAAGACATCCTCATCCGTTTCAAACGCATGCAAGGCTACAATGTATTGTGGATGCCAGGTACAGACCACGCTGGTATTGCTACACAAATCAAAGTAGAAGAGATGCTTGCTAAAGAAGAAGGAAAATCTCGCTATGATTTGGGCCGTGAAAAATTCGTAGAGCGCGTGTGGGAATGGAAAAAAGAATATGGTGATACTATTGTAAAACAAATCCGTAGCCTTGGCGCATCCTGTGATTGGAACCGTGAGCGATTTACTTTGGATGAAGGGTATTACCATGCAGTGCGCGAAGTATTTGTAAGCCTTTATGAAAAAGGTTTGATCTATCGCGGTGAACGCATCATCAACTGGTGTCCTCGTTGTGCCACTGCGTTATCTGATGTTGAAGTTGAGCATGAAGACGAACATGGCCATTTACGGCATATTAAATATCCTGTAAAAGGTGAAGATAATCGTTTTGTTGTTGTTGCTACAACTCGTCCAGAAACAATGTTTGGTGACGTAGCAGTAGCAGTAAATCCTGATGATGATCGTTATAAAGATCTCATTGGTAAAACATTGATCTTGCCATTTGTTAATCGAGAAATTCCTGTAATTGCCGATGACTATGTAGATGCTAGCTTCGGTACAGGCTGTGTAAAAATTACACCTGCTCATGACCCTAATGACTTTGAAATGGGCCAACGTCATAATTTGGAATCCATCGTTGTTATGAACAATGATGCAACAATGAATGAAGGTGCTGGCAAATTTAATGGCTTACCTCGTGAAGAAGCGCGTAAACAAGTAGTAGCAGAACTTAAAGAATTAGGCCTACTTGAAAAAATTGATGATCATGACCATGCAGTAGGTCATTGCTCCCGTTGTAATACAATCATCGAACCAATGGTATCTAAACAATGGTTCGTAGATATGAAACCATTGGCAGAGCCAGCTCTTAAGGTTGTTAAAGACCACGAAGTAGAGTTCGTTCCTGAACGTTTTACAAAAACATATGTGAATTGGCTTGAAAATATCCGCGATTGGACTATTTCTCGTCAATTGTGGTGGGGCCATCGTATTCCTGCATGGTATTGTGATGACTGTGGTGAAACGATCGTTAGCCGTGAAGATATTACAGAATGTCCTCATTGCCACGGTCATGTTACACAAGATCCAGATGTTCTTGATACATGGTTTAGCTCTGGTTTATGGCCATTTGCTACAATGGGTTGGCCTAAGCAAACTCCAGAACTTAAACAATGGTATCCAACAAGTGTGCTTGTAACTGGTTACGATATCATCTTCTTCTGGGTTGCTCGTATGATCTTTATGGCTCTTGAGTTTGAACATGAAATTCCATTTAAACATGTATTTATTCATGGTCTTGTTCGCGATAGCCAGGGCCGTAAAATGAGTAAATCTTTGGGCAATGGTATTAATCCGCTTGAAGTTATCGACCAATATGGTGCTGATGCATTGCGCTTTACTCTTGTAACTGGCAACACACCTGGTAACGATATGCGTTTCTATATGGAACGTGTTGAGGCTAACCGTAACTTTGCCAATAAGATTTGGAATGCATCAAAATTTGTATTGATGAACCTTACAAATTATGATGAAAGTTTCGTTCCAACAGCAGATGATTTGACATTAGCAGACCAATGGATTGTTCAAAAATACAATGAAACAGTACAAAGCGTAACATCTAATCTCGATAAATTCGAACTTGGTGAAGCGGCAAGTTCCGTATATGATTTCATTTGGAATACGTACTGCGATTGGTACATTGAATTAGCGAAACCTCGTTTGTATAGTGAAAGCAACGAACGTGATCGTCGTACAGTTCAATATTTACTTGTAACAATCTTACGTCATATGCTCGAATTATTACATCCATTCATGCCGTTCGTAACTGAACATATTTGGCAACATTTGCCACACGAAGGGGACAGCATCGTTGTTACTAAATGGCCTGGAGCATTGAAATTCGATAATCTTGAAGGGGCAGCACGTCAAATGGAAGTTATGATGGATGCTATCAAAGGTATTCGTAACATGCGTGCTGAAATGAATGTGCCTTTAGGTAAAAAAGCTGAGGTTATCGTAGCGCCAACAGATGAAGCATTAGCTAAAACTGTAGCAGAACATAGTGACTACTTCGTAACATTGGCTTGGGCTGAGAAAGTAACAATTCTTAGTATCGATGATCCAAAACCAGAAAATGCAACTGTAACCGTTGTCAATGGTATGGAAGTATATCTCTTACTTAAAGACTTGATTGACGGTGAAAAAGAAAGAGAGCGTATTGCAAAGGAAAAAATCCAAATGGAAAAAGAAATTTCTCGTTTGGAAGGTAAATTGTCTAACCAAGGCTTCTTAGCAAAAGCTCCTGAAGCTGTAGTAGCAAAAGAAAAAGAAAAGTTAGAAGAATATAAACAAAAACAACAAGCGTTATTGGAACGTGAAGCGTTCCTTGAAACCTTATAATAGGAGGTTTATATGACATATCAGGAGGCCTTAGCCTATTTGGAGCAGGCATCTTCATTTGGTATTAAACCTGGTCTTGAACGAATTACGGCTCTTATGGATGTGTTAGGGAATCCACAAGAAGATTATAAAATTGTTCATGTTACAGGTACAAATGGTAAGGGCTCGGTTACCTCATATATTTCCTACGCACTGTTTACAAGTGGATTACGGGTGGGGCGATTTACATCGCCTCACCTTCAATCCTATACGGAGCGTATTCAAATTAATGATGGAAATATAACAGAGGAAGCCTTTGGAAAATTAATTAGTCGCGTAAAGGTTGCAGTAGATACTATTATTAGTAATGGAATAGAAGCGCCAACACAATTTGAAATATTAACAGCTGCTGCATTTTTATTCTTTAAGGAGCAAGGTGTCGACTATGCTGTAGTAGAAGTTGGTTTAGGTGGCTTACTAGATTCTACTAATATCGTGACTCCAAAAGTATCTGTTATTACTAATGTAACAATAGATCATCAAGCATATTGTGGTGATACTGTCGAGGAAATTGCACGCCATAAAGCGGGGATTATCAAATCTAAAGTGCCTGTAGTGACAGCTGCACAAGATACACCTCTTAATGTTATTGAGGACGTAGCTAAAAAACAACATGCTAAGCTTTATGTTTTTAATAAAGATTTTGGTATCGATAGCCGCAGCGCTGTAACGGGTGGCCAAATGATTACGGTTAGTTCTAACGATGCTGCACCTGCTATGCTGTTTACGACGATGGCTGGCATTCACCAATCTGTAAATCTCGCTTGTGCATTGATGGCTGTACGCCTGTTGATGAAAGAGGATACGAACATCAGTGAAGAAACAATGCGTGAAGGATTTGCTCGCACTACGTGGGCGGGGCGCTTTGAAGTTAAACGAGGCTTAGATCGTACCTTTATATTTGACGGTGCTCACAATGCGGCCGGGGCTGAGTCTTTTGCCATGACGTACAATGAACTATTTAAGGACACACCGAAAACGGTGGTAATGGCTATCCTTAAAGATAAAGATCAAGAGGCTATTATTCGTGAAGTGGTTAAATCTGGCGACACAGTCCTCGCTGTACCTGCACCAACAGATAGAACAGAGGTACCTGAAAACTTGGTTGAAGTGATTCGTCGTACTGTACCTAAGGTGACGGCTCAAACTGCAGAATCTGTTGAGGCTGCATTAGCATTGGCATACAAACATACAAAGACTGGTGATATCATTGCTGTATGTGGTTCTTTATATATTCTAGGGGATGCTCGTCAGTGGTTTTTCCATGAGATGAGCCATTGAGGTGAGAATATGGAACTCTCACTCATTCCTAATCAGAAACGACTTACCTTTTATATTGAACGATTAATCTATGGTGTTGTCATTGCGATGCCACTTCAGCCAATGGTGGGAGATGTACTTCTCTGGTTGGCTATAGGTCTAGCATTATATGATTTGATTTCTAGTAAATCATTGAGTTTGCCGACAGGTTATTTATCTTGGACTGTTATGATCTTTGTTATCTGGACAGGTATATCGTCGTTAATGTCCCCAAACTGGGATTGGTCTATTCAGAGCTGGTTCTACCAAATTGTAGCGGGTGGGGGCATGTACTATTTAGTTCGTACCTATATCCGAACACCTAAACAGTGGAACTATTTTCTTCGTGCTTTTTTAGGTACAGCCGTTCTTGTATGCATTATTGGGGCCTATCAGTATATATTTGTTCCCAATATACATATAAAAGAATGGGTTGATGCAGCACAATTCCCTAAATTGATGCGTCGAATGGCGTCTACATTGCAAAATCCTAACTTGTTAGGGGCTTATCTATTGATGGTACTAAGTGTATGTATTAGCTATATTCTTGTTTATATGAAAGAGAATCGTACTCGTGAAGTTGTTACAATGCTGATTATTGGTGTTGTATTATTTTTAACGATGTTATTAACCTATTCGCGTGGTATTTGGATTAGTTTTGCGGCCATGATTCTGTATTGGGCTATTTTCGTAGAACGAAGACTATTCTTATCCTTGTTAGTGGTACCGTTAATTCTATACTTCTATGAAGGGGAAGTTGCTTCGCGACTTTGGTCTATATTCCAAGGTCATGATACGTCATCAGATCTTCGCTGGGCTCTATGGGACAGCACAATGTATATCGTACGAGAAAATTCAATCTTTGGTATTGGGTGGAATACATTTTACTTAGTTTATCCAGAGTATAACTATTACATTCAAGGTCCTAATGTGTTGATGTATCATGCCCATAATTTATATTTAAATATATTGGCTGAAACAGGTATTCCTGGCTTGCTATCATTCCTAGCAGTTATCGTCGGTCATGTTATTACATCTGTTCGTTTGAAAGGGGATATGTTCCGACAAGCTGCACAGATAGGTATAGGTGCTTTAGCTATCGGAGTTCTTTTTAGTGGATTGTCTGATTTTGAGCTCTATAGCCATCAAGTTACTATTGTTTTTTGGCAACTCCTTGGTTGGGTTGGGGCCTTTGTGAAAGTACAACTTTCCACAAAGAAATATATGTAAAAGGTATATTTTGTATAATCAGTAAGTTTTATGGTAGCGATACAATTTCATAGTATGGTATAATTTATACATACCTTAGCAGGGTAAGCTTAAGTATATTTAACCGGTTTTCTAATGTTAGAATAATTGAACATTATTGCTTGCATTTGAAAACCGGTTTTTTGTATATCTATATTTTTATAGGAGGTGTAGCGGTCAGTTTTTGTATATATTATTTTTTTATTATATTGATAAGGCTCTATATGTTGTATTGAGATAGTTCGATATATATAAAAAACAACAATATATACTATTAAATTGATAATTCCTGTGAGTTATATCGGTGTGAATAAAACTTATGTGAAAATGTAAAAACCTATGCGTTTTGGTCATAATGCACAGTCGGAGTGTGATAAAAAATACATTTTAGTCATATAAGTTGACAATACATTGGATGTGGACTACGATGAAGTCGGTTTAAGGAACGTATTAGACCAAAGAGATTCAATTGTCGTTTAACAATGTTACTCTTAAAGGAGATGGTTATGGTGATAGACATCAAAGACCGCGTAAAAAATGTGGACCTGCAAGGTAAAATTGTCACTGCTTATGATGCAGCTCAGTTGATTAACCCTAATGATAAAGTTGGTATTTCCGGCTTTACACCATCGGGTTATGCAAAAGTTGTGCCATTGGCATTGGCAGAAAGAATGGAAAAAGAACCATTCAAAATCGATTTGTGGACAGGTGCTTCCGTAGGTGATGAAGCTGATGGCGCATTAACTCGTGCTAATGGTATTAATCGCCGCTTTCCATATCAAACCAATAAAGATATGAGAAAGGCTTTAAATGGTGGAGATGTTAAATACATCGATATGCATTTAAGCACAATGGCACAAAATATTCGTTATGGATTTTTCGGGGATTTAGATGTAGCAATTATTGAAGTATGTCAAATCAACGAAGATGGTTCTTTAGTACCAACTACTTCTGTTGGTAATTCTCCAACATTTGTTAGTCAAGCTAAAAAGGTTATCGTAGAGGTAAATGTATCTCAACCATTATCTTTAGTTGGTATGCATGATATCTATGAACCGTTGGATCCGCCACATCGTAAACCAATTCCGTTGGAACAGGCCGGCGATCGTATCGGTACAGAAGCAATACCTTGTGATCCTAGCAAAATCATTGCTGTGGTTCCAAGTGATGTACCTGATACAACAAGACCTTTAGCTGCTATTGATGATGATGCAAAGGCAATGAGTCAACATCTTATCAAATTCTTTGAACAAGAAATTGCAGAAGGTCGTTTGCCTAAAAACTTGCTTCCATTGCAATCCGGCGTGGGCTCTGTAGCAAATGCGGTAATCAGTGGCTTGGCTCAAGGGCCTTTCACAGATTTATCTATTTATACAGAAGTAATTCAAGACGGTATGTTTGACTTGATCGATGCTGGTAAAGTAACTGTATGTTCCGGTACTGCATTGAGTCCTTCTCCAGATGGATTGAAACGTTTCTATGCGAATATTGATGAATATCGTAAAAAAATTATTCTTCGTCCGCAAGAAATTTCCAATAACCCTGGTATTGCTCGTCGTATTGGTGTCATTGCCATGAATACTGCTATCGAATTTGATATTTTTGGCAATGTAAACTCTACTCATATTATGGGTAGCAAAATGATGAATGGTGTTGGTGGTTCTGGTGACTTTGCACGTAGTGCATATCTCACTATCTTCTGTACCAACTCCGTTGCTAAAAATGGCGACATCAGTTCTATCGTTCCATATGTATCCCATGTGGATCATCCAGAACATGACACTATGATTTTCTGTACAGAACAAGGTGTTGCTGACTGTCGTGGTTTGAGCCCAGTGGAAAGAGCTCGTTTGATTATTGAAAAATGTGCTCACCCAGACTACAAACCTATGTTAACTGAATACCTAGAAAAAGCATTAGCTGCAACAAAGGATGCCCATACACCAATGTTGCTTGATGAAGCTCTTTCTTGGCATAAACGCTTCACAGAAACTGGAAGCATGAAAAAATAACCTGTTTTTTTAGGAGGATGATGAAAACATGGCTTACGAAAACTTAAAAGCCCAAATTGCTGAGTACAACAAACTTTGTGACGAAAAATGCGCAAAAACTCCAGAACGTCAAAACTTAAAATACAACCGTGTGTATACACCAGTTGATATTGAAGGCTTTGATTATGAACGCGATTTGGGAATGCCTGGCGAATTCCCTTATACTCGTGGCGTACAACCTACTATGTACCGTGGCCGTTTCTGGACAATGCGTATGTATGCAGGCTTCGCTACAGCTGAAGAATCTAACAAACGTTACCGCTACCTAATCGAATCTGGTGCAACAGGTCTTTCCTGTGCATTTGACTTGCCTACACAAATCGGTTATGACTCTGATGATGTTATGGCTGAAGGCGAAGTTGGTAAAGTAGGCGTTGCTATTGACTCCTTGGCAGATATGGAAATCTTGTTCGAGGGCATCGACCTTGGTAAAGTATCCACATCCATGACAATTAACGCTCCGGCGTCTGTTTTGTTGGCAATGTATATTGCAGTAGCTGAAAAACAAGGCGTACCTTCCACTGAATTGAAAGGTACAATTCAAAATGATATTTTGAAAGAATATGCAGCTCGTGGTACTTACATTTTCCCTCCAAAACCATCCATGCGTTTGATCACTAATATCTTCGAATATTGTTCTCAATACGTTCCTAAATGGAATACTATTTCCATCTCCGGTTACCACATCCGTGAAGCAGGTTCCACGGCAGTGCAAGAAATCGCATTTACAATTGCTAATGGTATCGCATACGTAGAAGCAGCTTTGAAAGCTGGTCTTGATGTTGATACATTCGCTGGTCGTCTTTCCTTCTTCTGGAATGCTCATAATAACGTACTTGAAGAAGTTGCTAAATTCCGCGCATCTCGTCGCTTGTGGGCAACAATCATGAAAGAACGTTTTGGTGCTAAAAAACCAAAATCCATGATGCTTCGTGTACATACTCAAACAGCTGGTTCCATGTTGACTGCACAACAAGTTGATAACAACATCGTTCGTGTTGCTCTTCAAACTGCAGCTGCTGTAATGGGCGGTACTCAATCCTTACATACAAACTCCCGTGACGAAGCTTTGGCTCTTCCTACAGAAGCATCTGTACAAGTAGCCCTTCGTACTCAACAAATCGTGGCTTACGAATCTGGTTTGGCTGACGTAGTTGACCCATTGGGCGGCTCCTACTATGTTGAAGCTATGACTAACGCTATCTATGACGAAGCTATGGCATACATCAAGAAAATTGATGAAATGGGCGGCGCTGTAGTAGCAATCGAAAAAGGCTACATCCAAAAAGAAATTCAAGAATCCGCTTACAAATGGCAAATGGAAGTTGAATCTGGCTTGCGCACAATCGTTGGCGTAAACAAATTCCAAGTTGAAGAAGAAGCTCCAAAAGACTTGCTTCGCGTAGACGCTTCCGTAGGTGTTAACCAATCTAAGAAAACTCAAGCAGTTCGTGCTAACCGCGATCAAGCCGCAGTTGATAAAGCCTTAGCTGATTTGAAAGCTGGTGCAGCTGACGAATCTGTTAACTTGATGCCATTAATTCTTGCAGCAGTTAAAACATATGCTACTTTGGGTGAAATTTGTAATGTATTGCGCGAAGTATTCGGTGAATACGAAGCTCATTCCACATTATAATATCAGCTGATTTCGGAGGTAATATATCATGGCAGAAAAACGTATTAGAGTAATTGTAGCAAAACCAGGTCTTGATGGTCATGACCGTGGTGCAAAAGTAGTAGCACGCGCACTTCGCGATGCTGGTTTCGAAGTAATCTACACTGGTCTTCGTCAAACACCAGAACAAATCGTTGAAGCAGCGCTTTCTGAAGACGTTAATGTAGTTGCATTATCTCTTCTTTCCGGTGCTCACAATACATTGTTCCCTAAAATTGTTGAACTTTTGAAAGAAAAAGGCATGGGGGATGTTCTTGTAATCGGTGGTGGCGTTATTCCTGACGCTGATATCCCTGGCTTGAAAAAAGCTGGCGTAGCGGCAGTATTCACACCTGGCACACCAACTAGCGATATCGTTAACTTTATTAAAGAAAACGTAAAATAATTGCTTGGGCAAAGAGGGGTGCAACTCGAATAGTTGGCTCCCCTCTATTCCCATATTCGAAGATAGGTGGTGAGGCGAATGGATTTAGTTAAAGGCCTTTTTGAAGGTTCTAGACTAGCCTTAGCACGGTCCATAACAGCTGTAGAAAACGAGTATGATAATGCCATCGATATTATGAAGGCAATTTACCCTAAAACGGGGAACGCACGTATTCTCGGTATTACAGGGGCCCCTGGTGCTGGTAAAAGTACTTTGACCGATAAGGTAGTTAAACATTATTTAGATCAAGGTAAAAAAATCGGCATCGTTGCCATCGACCCAACTAGCCCATTCTCTGGAGGTGCTATCTTGGGGGACCGTATTCGAATGAATGATTTAACATTAAATGAAAATGTATTCATTCGAAGCATGGGCACGCGTGGTAGTCTTGGTGGATTATCTAAAAAGACTGCAGACGTTGTAAAACTCATGGATGCCTTTGGCATGGATTTAGTAATTATTGAAACTGTAGGCGTAGGTCAATCTGAAGTAGATATTGTAAAAAATGCTGATACTACATTGGTTGTACTAGTTCCTGGTCTCGGTGATGATATCCAAGCTATCAAGGCGGGTATTCTTGAAATTGGCGATGTATTTGCTATCAACAAAGCGGATCGGGACGGTTGCGATCGTTTGAATGTTGAAATCGAGATGATGCTTGATCTCGATTCTCGCGAAGTCAAATGGAGACCTCCGATTAAGCGTACTGTTGCCAGCAAAGATCAAGGTGTAGATGAACTCATCGAAGCCTTGGATGAACATTTTGAGTATCTTGAAGACTCTGGTGAGTTGGATGCTCGCCGGGCAGAACGTACGCGTGATGAAATCATCGCAATGATTAATGAGCAAATTGGTCGTTATGTGGCGGAAAAAATAGTCACTAGCGATGAATTTAATAGCCAAGTGGCAGCTGTAAATGAACGCATGAGCGATCCATATACAGTTGTTAACGGCGTTATGTCAAATGTGCTAAAGTAGACGGCGACTACATAGCATGAGAGATTTAGCCTTATAAAAGGAGATAATCAAAATGGCTTTTAAAGTATTACAAGTGGACCACATCGGTATTGGTGTTAATGATTTAGCAGCAACTAAAGAATTCTATAAAAATGCATTAGGCATTGAACATCTTCCTGAAGACGAAATCGTAGAAGAACAAAAGGTAAAAGTATCCTTCTTCCCTTGTGGTGATG
This sequence comes from Veillonella parvula, assembly GCF_018366295.1. Classification (GTDB taxonomy): domain Bacteria; phylum Bacillota; class Negativicutes; order Veillonellales; family Veillonellaceae; genus Veillonella; species Veillonella parvula_P. Next base: position 589,416 of record NZ_JAGZIJ010000001.1, on the reverse strand, counting down.
CTGAACTTGAATTCTTAGAAACTACAACTCCAGATGGCCCTATCGGTAAATTTATCGAAAAAAATGGCGGTCGTGATGGCATCCAACACGTTGCATTGCGCGTTGATAATATTGAAAATGCTATTGCTGATTTGATGGCTAAAGGCGTTCGTATGATTGACGAAAAACCTCGTTATGGTGCAGGCGGCTCCTCAATTGCTTTCTTACATCCAAAAGCAACTGGCGGTGTTTTGCTTGAATTATGTCAACGTATGAAATAATACAGTATCCAATTCACATCATTATATATGAGTTGTAGATATACATATACATATAATCCTACGTTATATATTAAATATGTATGCTTCTTGAACTTTATTCATTTATGAAATAAAATGATACTGTAACAAGTTTTATTTGGAGGTGCTATAATGGCAACAGTGCAGGAAAAAATCGAGTTATTGCACGAAAAACTAGCTAAAGTTAAAGCTGGTGGCGGTGAAAAACGCGTTGAGAAACAACATGCTCAAGGTAAAATGACTGCTCGCGAACGCTTGGCTAAATTGTTCGATGATAATTCCTTCGTTGAACTTGATCAATTCGTTAAACATCGTTGTGTTAACTTCGGTCAAGAAAAGAAAGAATTACCAGGCGAAGGTGTAGTAACAGGTTATGGTACTATCGATGGTCGTTTAGTATATGCATTTGCACAAGATTTCACTGTAGAAGGTGGCTCTCTTGGTGAAATGCATGCTGCTAAAATCGTTAAAGTACAACGTTTAGCAATGAAAATGGGTGCTCCTATTGTTGGTATCAACGATTCTGGCGGTGCTCGTATTCAAGAAGCAGTAGATGCCCTTGCTGGTTACGGTAAAATTTTCTTTGAAAATACAAATGCATCTGGTGTTATTCCACAAATTTCCGTAATCATGGGTCCATGTGCAGGCGGTGCTGTATATTCTCCAGCATTGACTGACTTTATCTACATGGTTAAAAACACTTCTCAAATGTTCATCACTGGTCCTGCAGTAATCAAATCTGTAACTGGTGAAGAAGTAACAGCTGAAGATCTTGGTGGTGCAATGGCGCACAACTCCGTGTCTGGCGTTGCTCACTTTGCAGCTGAAAATGAAGATGATTGTATCGCTCAAATTCGTTACTTATTAGGCTTCTTGCCATCCAATAATATGGAAGATGCTCCATTGGTAGATACTGGTGACGATCCAACTCGTGAAGATGAAAGCTTGAATAGCTTGTTGCCAGATAACAGTAACATGCCTTACGACATGAAAGATGTTATCGCAGCTACTGTAGATAATGGCGAATACTATGAAGTACAACCATTCTATGCTACAAATATCATTACTTGTTTCGCTCGTTTTGATGGTCAATCCGTTGGTATCATCGCTAACCAACCAAAGGTAATGGCTGGTTGCTTGGACATTAACGCTTCTGACAAATCTTCCCGTTTCATCCGTTTCTGTGATGCTTTCAATATTCCAATCGTTAACTTCGTTGACGTTCCTGGTTTCTTGCCTGGCACAAATCAAGAATGGGGCGGTATCATTCGTCATGGTGCTAAGATGTTGTATGCTTACTCTGAAGCTACAGTACCAAAAATTACTGTTATCACTCGTAAAGCATATGGCGGTTCCTACCTCGCTATGTGTTCCCAAGATTTAGGCGCAGACCAAGTATATGCTTGGCCTACATCCGAAATCGCTGTAATGGGTCCTGCTGGTGCAGCTAATATTATCTTCAAGAAAGACGAAGATAAAGATGCTAAAACAGCTAAATATGTAGAAGAGTTTGCGACTCCTTATAAAGCTGCAGAACGTGGCTTCGTAGATGTTGTAATCGAACCTAAACAAACTCGTCCAGCAGTTATCAACGCTTTGGCAATGCTTGCAAGTAAACGCGAAAACCGTGCTCCAAAGAAACATGGTAATATTCCATTATAATTCGATTCGGTAAACATATCATCGAATTTGGGAGATACCTTTCTTTACTACTTTTTTAGAAAGGGGAATGATTATGGAAGGACAAGCAGTTACTACCAATCCTTGGTTAATCATGGCGATTAATATGACAGTTGTATTTGCTGTATTGATAGCTTTAGGTATTCTTATGGAAATCGTACATTTAATCGATCCTACTAGGAAGAAAAAAGAAGCACCAGCAGCAACTGCTCCTGTTGTTACTCCAACAGCTACTTTTGTAGCTCCAGCAAATGCATCTGCTCAAAATGAGGATGAAGTAGTAGCAGCTATCGTAGGTGCCATTGTGGCGATGGGGTACTCATCTGAACAAATTGCATCTATTCGACCTACAGCAACCAGTGCTAAATGGCGCTTGGAAGGTCGCTTAAGCGGTAGAGGTTAAAATATTTTTAGGAGGCATTTGTAATGAGCAATGCTACAACAACTAACGGTAAAGCTCCATCTCAAGATGTAGTAGCAGTAATCGTTGGTGCATTAGCGGCAATGGGTTATTCCGCTGATCAAATCGCGCATATCCGTCCAATCGTAAGCTACAATTGGAAAATGGAAGGCCGTTTGCGTGGTAATCGATAAGATAATTGGCTATTTTGATAATCCGTGGGATTACTCAATTTATATGTGTAAAAATATTTATAAGTTTTGTGTAGGAACTACACATTTTGGAGGAATTTAAGATGAAAAAATTCAACGTTACAGTAAATGGTACATCATATGATGTAGAAGTTAATGAAGTAAAAGCAGCGGCTCCTGCAGCAGCTCCTAAAGCAGCTCCAGCAGCAGCTCCAGCTCCTAAAGCAGCTCCTGCACCAGCTCCTGCTGCAGCAGCAGCTCCAGTTCCAGCAGGTGCTGAAACTGTAAAAGCTCCAATGCCTGGTAAAATCTTATCTGTAGCAGTATCTGCTGGTCAAGCAGTTAAAAAAGGCGAAACTTTGTTGATCCTTGAAGCTATGAAAATGCAAAATGAAATCGCAGCTCCACATGATGCTGTAGTTTCCGAAGTTCGCGTATCTGCTAACCAAACTGTATCCACTGGTGACGACATGGTTGTTCTTGGCTAATACCAAGTGTTGTATGACGTGGCTGCGCCACGTCATCTAACAATTTTATATTTGTGAAAGGGGAACGCATATGGAGGCTTTTGCTGTTGCGATTCAATCCGTTATTACAGATAGCGGGTTCCTCGCATTTACAACAGGCAATGCTATTATGATTCTTGTAGGTTTGATCCTATTGTATTTGGCATTTGCTAAAGAGTTTGAACCTTTATTGTTGGGTCCGATTGCGTTTGGTTGTATACTTGCCAATATTCCTCGTAATGGTTTCGAAGAAGGCGTTATGGCACTTATTAGCGCAGGTATCTCCCAAGAAATCTTCCCACCTTTAATTTTCCTAGGTGTAGGTGCAATGACTGACTTTGGTCCACTCATTGCTAATCCTAAAACATTGCTTTTAGGCGCTGCCGCTCAAATCGGCGTATTCGTTGCTTTAGGTGGCGCAATGATGCTTGGCTTCACAGCTCAAGAAGCAGCTGCTATCGGTATCATCGGTGGTGCTGACGGCCCTACATCCATTTACTTAGCTACTAAACTAGCTCCTCATTTATTAGGTGCTATCGCGGTTGCCGCATATTCCTATATGTCCTTGGTACCGTTGATTCAACCGCCTGTAATGAAACTCTTCACTACGCAAAAAGAACGCGAAATTGTTATGGAGCAATTGCGTGAAGTTACACGTTTTGAAAAAATCGTGTTCCCAATTGTTGCAACGATCTTCATTTCCTTATTGCTTCCTTCCATTACATCCCTTTTAGGTATGTTGATGTTAGGTAACTTGTTCCGTGAATCTGGCGTAACTGAACGTTTGTCCGATACTTCTCAAAATGCGTTAATCAATACTGTTACAATCTTCTTGGCAACTGGTACTGGTTTAACAATGAGTGCGGAACATTTCTTAAGCGTACAAACAATTCTTATTATCTGCTTAGGCTTAGTTGCATTTATCGGTGGTACTGCTGGTGGCGTATTATTTGGTAAATTGATGAGCTTAGTAGATGGTGGTAAAACAAATCCACTTATTGGTTCTGCCGGTGTATCCGCGGTTCCAATGGCGGCTCGCGTATCTCAAGTAGTAGGTGCGAAAGCTAACCCAGCTAACTTCTTGCTCATGCATGCTATGGGTCCTAACGTAGCTGGCGTTATTGGTACAGCAGTAGCTGCAGGTACAATGCTTGCTATGTTGTCTAACCACTAATAATTTAATAATTATTCACCCAGGTGTACCTAAATTGGTACACCTATTGGTGAATCAAAAAGCCCTTGGTCATTATGTAATCATACATAAAAGGGAATATTTGCAATAAATGCTTTTCAGATCGGTCATTAGGTGATTAGCAAGATTTCACAGAATAACCTTCTAGTGCTTTAAATATAGTAGAGGTGGTCACTTGTTATCAATTGAATTAAAAATACTGATTTGTTTTGTTTGGGCATTTATTGTTTTTTTTTATTACTGCGCTGATTATCGGTGCTGAAGGTAAAGCTAAATGGTTTCAGCAGAGAACTAAATATTCTTGGTTTAACCGCCGAGGTTTTCTTGGTGAAACTTTATTATTTGGGTATCCTAAAACAAGAGAGGGATATGGGATTACTTTTATAATGGCCTCTGCCATTGGTATCGTAGGTTATATTTTATATCTCTTATAATTATGTCAGTGCATTTCTCTGAAGGGAGATGATGATGTATGGGTACTGCAGAACAAACCTTAATCGTCCTTGCAGTTATGGCTGTTTTATTCGTTACGGAAATTATTCCTCTAGCTATTACTTCTTTAGGCGGCGCAATTACATTAGGCCTTATGGGTATTATTACTCCTAAGGTTGTATTCTCTGGTTTATCTGATAGTACAGTTGTGTTGTTTGCAGGCATGTTCGTTGTTGGTGCTGCATTATTCTATACTGGTTTGGCTCAAAAAATTGGGGAAACCGTAGTATCTCATGCAGGGACTAGCGAAAATGGCTTGATGCTTGCGATTATGCTTGTAACAGCTACCATGTCCGCATTTTTATCTAACACTGGTACAACAGCTGCTTTACTTCCTGTAGTTGTTGGTATCTGTGCTGTTGCTAAGATACCTGCATCTCGTCAATTGATGCCTTTAGCATTCGCTGCAGGTATCGGTGGTATCATTACAATGGTAGGTACACCACCTAATATCATTGTAAGTGGTACATTGACTAAATTTGGCATTGAACCATTTGGTTTCTTTGAGTTTGCTTGGATTGGCATTCCTTTGACTATCGCTACTATCGTATTCATGATGCTCATTGGTAAACATTTATTACCTAAACATGAAATTACTGATGCCGGTGATGTAGAACAAGAAGTAGCTGCTGAAGATATTTCTAACGATCCTAAGAAACAATTGTTCTCCGGACTTATTCTTTTAGGTGTAATCCTTGCCATGATTTTAGGTGAACCATTGAAAGAACACTTTGGTATTAACTTACCGTTGAGCATGGTTGCTGTTATTGGTGCAATGCTTTGCGTATTAACTGGTTGTTTGAATGAAAAACAAGCTTACACATCTATTGACTGGGTAACAATTTTCTTGTTTGCTGGTATGATGCCAGTGGCAACTGCACTTGATCAATCTGGTGCAGGTAAAATGATTGCTGATGCAGTAATTGGTGTTATGGGTTCCGATCCTAGTCCTTACTTTGCAACAGGCGTATTGTTTATTTTGTCTTGTGTTATGACGCAATTTATGTCTAATACTGCATCTTGTGCATTATTGGCTCCTATCGGTATCTCCATTGCTCAAGGTATGGGTGCTGATCCTCATGCTGTATTGATGGCTATCGGCGTTGCCGCATCCTGCGCATTCGGTACACCTGTAGGTACACCTCCAAATACATTAGTACTTGGTCCTGGTCAATACAAATTTACTGACTATGTAAAAGCTGGCGTTCCATTGATTTTAGTTTGCTTCGTAGTAAGCTTAATTATCATTCCAATGGTATGGCCATTCTTCCCTGGTAAATAATAGGGAATAGGTTACTCTACTATACAAGCACACACGAGGTCGAATCGTAAGATTCGGCCTCGTTTTTTATGATTTTAGTCTATATGATTTTAATATAGATTACATATAAGTGTAATCAAAAGCAATATGAATTAAACTAATTTGCATGATTAATTTTACACAATTGACTACATCGAAAAAAATATGATATAGTATATTGTGTAAGATATAATAATGTAATGTTGAATAAGGAGGTCATCTATGACAAAAGAAAGATTTAACATGTTAGTTGGTTCTATTGGTGCATTTATTGGTGTATTTGTATTTTTAGCCTATATCCCACAAATAATTGCTAATCTTCATGGTCAACCTAGTCAACCATGGCAACCATTATTTGCAGCAGTATCCTGTTTGATCTGGGTATTATATGGTTGGACAAAATCACCTAAACGTGATTATATTTTAATCGTACCAAACCTTGCAGGCGTTATTTTAGGTACACTAACATTCTTAACATCTTTCTAAGTGCTATAAGAAAAAAATAGTATTATTGTTATATAGTGAATAATAGTAAAGATATTACTTTACTTTATAAATATAAATGAGGTCGAATCGTATGATTCGGCCTTTTTTAGAGTGAAGTTTATATGTTAGATTAAAATATAGATAAGCGTTAAATCTGTTGTAATAAAAAAATAGTTTTTATGATAATAAATATTGATAATTGAATTCCTAGTATAATAGTACGTATTTTAATTGAAATGATAATTAGTGCATTCTCAATTATTGATTATTAAACTCAATTACATAAATGAAAAGAAATATCAAAATGCATATGAATATAGGCTTTTTATGATAAAAAGGAACAATTATTATGCAAAATATTCTATAATTTTTTATCATTTTCATTTGACTTTCAATTTGAACTGTGTGATAATGAGAACATAAGTTGAGGCAAGTGCCTTTCTAAATGATAATAAAAAGTTCTGATCTATATTTTGATGGAGGTCCTAATTATGAGAGTTATTGCTGATGGTTGCATTAAATGTGGTTCTTGCGCATCTGTTTGCCCAGTTTCCTGCATTACTGAAGGCGAAACTAAATACGAAATTGGCGATGCTTGCATCGATTGCGGTTCTTGCGAATCCGTTTGCCCAGTTTCTGTAATTTCCGCTGAATAGTACAACAAATCTAAAAGACCAGTAAACGCTTATGTTTACTGGTCTTTTTATTTTTGCAAAACGGTATAAATCACCTAATTTCTTCTCGGTTGCTCAACCGTTGCTCACCTTTTAATAGGTCACCTCCGTAAGGTAACTTATTCACCGCATCAATATATTGTTGTAGTGTTTTATGCGTATAGACATCTGCAGTGATATTATCCTTGTTAGCGTGGCCGACGATCCGCTTGATTATAATCTCATCAATACCTATATTGCTGCACATTGATATAAAAGTATGTCTGGTATCATGTGGCTTGTGCTCGCCTAGGTTCCATTCTTTACATCTTTTTTGCAGTTCCTTGCGGTATATGTCCTTATGTATCACGCCATCTAGTAGGCACTCGGAGCGTTTAAATTTTGCTTGCTGGTAGAGTTCCTTGATGAAAGGGGAGATACATTCTGCAATAGGGATAGCTCGATTACGGCCAGCCTCCGTTTTAGAACCGCCAATCATATACCGCTCCTTAATGTGGACATCATCAACTCGAATTGTTTGTAATTCGTTCAATCTGAGCCCCGTGTAGGCGTATATGAGTGTTAGCTTGGAGATTATATCGTCATCGTGCCGCCAAAGCTCATAGAGCGCTAAATTTGTAAATATGTTAGCTTTCTTAATCGGCGTTGCGTTTTTGTTGATGATAATATCAGAAAGGTAGTTACGAGGGATGACTTCCTGCTTTACGGCAAGTGTGCCGACCGAAACTATGATCGCTTTAATTAACTTTTGATAAGATTTTGTGTGCGTCGAATTATCGAATATAGACTGCAGATGCGCCGCCCTAAGGTTTCTCATTTCGATATTAAATAGGTGTTCTACCAATTTTCGGACAACGTGCATGCTTTTAATACGCCCTTTAGATAGCCCCTGGCGTTCAGCTTCTTCCATACGCCAATCAAAGCACTGCCCAAAAGTGATTTTGCGTTCCTCTTGAATTTGTGGATTAGTAGAGAATAAGGCAAGGGCATTATACGCTTCTTTTTGCGTTGCAAAGGTACCTATGGATTTCCGTAAGGGTTTACCCTCAGAATTGTATCCAAGAGTCACCACGGCTCGATATGGCTTACGTAGAGCCTTATGTTTCATCTTATACACGGTGCCAGTACCATTGGCGCGTTTCATGGCCATAATTACATACCTCCTAAAATACCCCTATCTGAGTAGTATCGGATAGGGGCTTTACGTTTATTAATCACTTGTCTTATAGACTAATTTATTTTCTTTATCCATAAGTTCTGCTAATTTATCAGTGGTAATAGGTATTTCAATTTTATCGCCATTTCCATTAATAAATTTAATAGTATACGGTGGGTTCATAATTATTTGTTTAGGTATTGCATAGTAGACAAGGGCATAGCTATGCGGCATCATATCATAGATTTTGGTATTCATCGCTACTGGGATTATATACTGATTGTCCTTTTCTATAAGTAATCGTTGTGATGGTAGTTGAGGCATTACTGTACCGGCTAATGGATTCTTTAGATGAAGTGCATATGTAGCTATGTATACATAATCATTACTGTTTAGTATGGCTTTCTTAAAAGATTCGTCTGGAAAAATCAGACGATCGTCTTTGGAATATGATACATATTTAGTGATTGTAGCTGGGGTAATTAATACCGCGGCGCCACCAGCTCCACTCCGAAGTTCAACTCCATAATTAATTGGGCTTTCAAGTTTACGATCAGTTTTATAATTTTGCCCGGTGCTCCAGATTTTATCATACGTTTCTGGGGTTACATCAATAAATTGTGCAAATGAAGAACTAGCAACTGTTGCAAATAATGCCGCGATAGATAAAATTTTATAGAATTTCATTGTTTATCTCCCTTATTAATCTCCCATATTAATCTCTTACAAAGTTACATTGTACATAACAACCTTACCAATCAGGTATAAGTCATCTGTATTCTCGTAACTAAATATGATGTCCCGAAATGCCATATCCGAGCTATCAGGTTTAAATACAAATTCTTGATGTTGTTTGTCATTGTAGAATCTTTTAACTGTATAATCCCCTCCATTCTTAATAACTACAATATCTCCGTCATGGATATCTGGTAGTTCTATATTTGTTAAGATGGCAATAACGGATCCATTTTGGATAACATTATTCATGCTTTCGCCGTTGACAGCCATAAGTAATATATTCTTATTGCCCGCATAGCGCCCCATCATGAAATCAGGGATAGATATGGTAGGCATGAAGTTAATGGCGTCTATCGTGGTTAACGCGCCCGCTGATACAGATGCAGGTACGTAGTGATAGGAATTCGTGCTCACTGTTAACTTTTCTTCAGCATCTAAATTGTCCTTTAGCAGGTCCATGATACTGACATGTAGTATATCTGCTAGTTCATATAATTTACCTACTGGTGGCTCGGCCATTCCTGTTTCCCATTTCTGAATAGTAGTAAATGACTTATACCCGAGCCGTTTAGCAATCTCATCCTGTGATAAGTTTCTTAATTTCCTAAAGTACCTAATATTATCTGAAAGTTTCATAATATCCTCCTCTCGATCTCCCAAACTTATATACTAATTATATAATGCATTTGAATTAAATTCAATTATATTTTATATTTTTTATCGTAAACTTGAAAAAAAATCAAATTCGTTATTGACACTTGAATTTAATTCATGTTATTATGAGGTCACGATAAGGAGGTGGTAGTAATGCCAAACAAATTTTATATTTCCGAGTTGAGGGCTCGGAAAGGGGCAACACAGGCGCAAGTTGCCGCCGATCTTGGCATATCTGTTGCCACGTATAACGCGTGGGAAAAGGATATATCCAATGTGGCCATTAGTAAAGTAGTGGCATTGGCGGAGTACTTCGGCTGTACGGTTGACCAAATTTTTTTGACTAGAAACTTGAATTAAAATCAAGTAAAAGGAGGGGCAGTGCACATGATTAGAAAAGTGATTTCAGTCGCCCAGATGTCGACCGTGCTCGGTGTTAGTCTAACGGCTATCCGAGAGGGCATCGCAAGAGACCGATTTCCGTTTGCATATGCCTGGCAGTCGCCGGGCAAGAAATCCCGTAGCTTTGTCATTGATAAAGAGGGATTTAGGACGTTCCTTGTCCATTCATTAGGCTGGGACGTGAAAGTAGTTGATGCGGAGTTTAAATCCGCAGGAATTCATTAGGAGGAATTAATCATGACATGGATTGACGCAGGAATGCATTTGAGTTTGGCTGCGGCAGCAGTAGCATCTATTTTATCAATGATGATGTTATAGGAGAAACGTAATTATGAAAGCTATTCCAGTAAACGAAACAGCAATGGCCGCACATCTAAAAGCAATCGAATCTGATCGTATTTTAAATCACATCAATAGCAATATTATGGATGCAGCATATGAGTTGCAAGATTTTATGTGTGATTATGATGAATCGGAAATCCGTATTATCGTGACTACAGATGGCATTACGGCTGAACGGATTGAGGAGGACGAGGAATAATGGGATATATGTTGTTTGGGGCATTTTTGGTCGTAGGTTCTATGGGCGCCTTAGAAGTTGACCATATTGGATGGGAACAGTTTATATTGCAATCGTTAATCGGACTCGTTATATCCTTATATGGCTTTTACAAAGATAAAGCCGAAATGGATGCTGAAGAGCAGGAAAATGTCACGTACATTCCACGAGTAAGAACTCACGGAGATTATTGTAAAAACCCTTATTACAACTAAAGGAGACAGAAAATGACAAAATCTTATGTCAGCAAACAAAAATTAATAGAATTTGTGTATCAAATTAGTGAGGAAAGTCTTAGTGCTTTGCATAAAGAAAAGATTGCTGCTTTAGAAGAGGCCCTATCTAATAGGGAGGACTTCAAAAAATTTGAAGAGGCCTTATCGAATGCTCTCACATTTGCGGAAGCACTATCGAATGCCGGTTTCGGGGATGCATTTATCGATATGCTACCTTCAAAGGATGCCCTAATTGGTCGATTGAATAGCCGTTGCCAAGTTTTATATGACGATCCAAATGAAAATTGGGCAGCCATATGCGCCGTAGTAAGACCATATGAAGATCTAATATATGCTATTCAACATACACGTAACGCCGCATATCGATTCATCTATGCCTCTCAGTCAGGTAGAGCTGCTGCCGATAAGCTAAAAGAAGCAGGATTAGATTATTACACATGGGAAGCTAGAAAGCCTGAGATGGTGCTTGATTTAAGTGCTTTGAAGGGTGGTGATTAAATTGCGAAATTGCAGCAACTGTCCAAAGCGAGACTACTGCATTCCTGATGAATGCGAGGATTTGGGCATAAAAAATGAGCCTGATGATGCGGCAACATCAACAAGCTCAAATTAGAAAAATAATATTCTACGTTGATTATATCTAAAGGAGGACGTATTTGCAACAATATGAAGAGTTCATATCCGCTAAATCTAAAATGTCGGAATCTCATGGATTTGATATTGATTCAGGCATGTTAAACAAACATCTATTTGATTTTCAACGAGATATCGTTAAATGGGCCTTGGCAAAAGGTAAAGCTGCTATATTCGCAGATTGCGGATTGGGTAAAACTTTAATGCAGCTGTCATGGGCGTATGAGATTTATCTACATACAGGTGGATCAGTACTCATATTAGCACCACTAGCTGTGGCCGCTCAAACACAGTCCGAGGGTGAACGTTTCGATATTCCTGTGACTATATGCGAATCTGATGATGATATTGTGCCAGGCGTTAATATTACAAATTACGAGAAATTGGGACGATTCAATACCGACAACCTAATAGGTGTCGTATTGGATGAATCAAGTATCCTAAAATCATTCACTGGTAAAGTGCGTACGGATTTGATTAATCGATTCAGTAATACGCCATATCGGCTAGCGTGTACGGCAACACCTGCACCGAATGACTATATGGAACTTGGCAATCACGCAGAGTTCCTCGGCATCATGAGCCGTAATGAGATGTTATCTATGTATTTCACGCACGATGGTAGCGATACCGCTAAATGGCGATTAAAAGGTCATGCGGAGAATACCTTTTGGGAATGGATGGCGTCATGGGCAGTCGTGCTAGATAACCCGGCTTCCCTGGGTTATGAAGATGATGGCTATGAATTGCCTGAGTTACACGTACATGAAATTATTGTTGATAAAACAGGTGATGATGTCCCTACTTTATCCTTACTGGAACGCCGCAGGGCTCGCAAAGCATCTCTTGAATCAAGATGTAGAGCAGCAGCTGATTTAGTCAATGCATCTAATGAGCAATGGCTAGTGTGGTGCGACCTTAACGATGAATCAACTACGCTGAAAGAAATGATTGATCTCGCAGAGGACGTCAAAGGTAGTGATAAGGCGACTCGAAAGCAGGGCATGATGTTAGGTTTTGGTTCTGGATTCCTAAAATGTTTGGTAACAAAGCCAAGTATCGCTGGATTCGGAATGAACTGGCAAAACTGCCACAATATGATTTTTGTTGGACTATCCGATAGTTATGAACAGTATTATCAAGCGCTTCGTCGATGCTGGCGATTTGGCCAGAAGCATGAGGTGAACGCCTATATTGTAATTTCCGAAAAGGAAGGCGCGGTTAAAGCGAATATCGAACGTAAGGAAGCGGATGCTATAAAAATGAGGGACGCTATGATTGCGCTTACTCGTGACGCTGTTCGTACTGAATTATCTAAAACTAGACGGGAAGCAACGGAATACAATCCGTGTGTGCCGATGGTGTTACCTAACTGGGCAGAAATGAGGGCTATTATATGACTAAAATTTACGTCAGCCATCCATTCGGAGGATTGGCTAAAAATAAAAAGAATGCTGACTCTGTATTAAAGTGGCTGCAGGACGATATGGGTGTATTTCCGATAAAGGAACCTTTTGGCAGTGATACGCATAACATATTCCTATCACCTATACATATGTTTGGGCATTTATATAACAAGGTTGATTATGATACTGGCATAGGCTGGTGTATTGACCTTCTAAGTGGTTGCGATGCAATCATAATGTGCAACGGCTGGGAGAACTCAACCGGGTGCAATTTGGAGCTAGCTTATGCTAAGGATCATAACATAAGAGTCATCCATATCAATGAATTAAAAGCAGCCAGATTAACTAGATTATCTGTTGATGCAGGTATGGATAAAGCTATAGCTGCCCTAGCTGGATTTGCAATGCTGCAAGCGCTAAATAAGAAAGCAAAGGAGGACCTACAACGTGAACGTGCTAAATCAGTTAATTGAGTCCCGATTTGCAATATATAATGGCGACTCAGTAGAAGTGCTGAAAGGGCTACCTGATGATAGTGTTCATTACTCTATATTTAGCCCGCCATTTAGTAGTTTGTATGTCTACTCTAATTCTGATAGGGATATGGGCAACTCATCTACTGATAGCGAGTTTTGGCAGCACTTCAAGTATTTAATTACTGAATTATATCGTGTAATAATGCCTGGGCGATTAGTATCAGTTCATTGTATGGATTTACCACTCACGAAATCCAGGGACGGTGTTATCGGAATGAAAGACTTTCCTGGTGACATTATTCGAGCCTTTCAGGATGCTGGATTCGTGATGCATTCCCGAGTCACGATTTGGAAAGACCCTCTCATTGAGGCTACTCGGACAAAGGCGCTAGGGCTTTTACACAAGCAAATTGTAAAAGATTCTGCCATGTGTAGAATGGGGGCGCCCGATTACATCGTGACGTTGCGTAAACCTGGTGACAATCCGGAGCCCATCGCGCATCCAGAAGGGTTTACCCAGTTTTTCGGGCAGGAGGAACCTGAGGGCATCAAAGGAATTGAACGTCCTGCGCCTGATCCAGAGTTGTTTGATAAAAAGCAGAAATACAATACGGAGCCTATGTATAGCCATCAAGTATGGCGACGATACGCTAATCCTGTATGGGCTGACATCCGTCAAACGCATACGCTGAATTATAAAGCAGCTCGTGACAATAAGGACGAACGTCACATATGCCCGCTGCAGCTAGATACTGTAGCTCGATGCATCGAATTGTGGAGTAATCCGAATGATATCGTACTTGATCCGTTTGCCGGTATCGGTACTGTACCAGTTATGGCACTTCGTATGGGTCGTAGGGCTTTAGGGTTCGAGCTAAAAGAATCGTATTATAACCAATCAATTATTAATATTCAGGAGGAGTTAAACAATGATTAAAGTTGAAGTTCAAGGAGTTAATGTACTAGATGTATATAATCAGCTAAAAGCTGTGTTAAATCAATTCAAAAGTTTTGTAGATAGCGATAGAGCAATGGATGATAAAGCCCCTGGCATGGTAGATACAGTGGTATCTACAGTAGCAGCACCGTCCGTGTGCGTATCTAATCTTACACCACAAGATACAAATCAAGGTGTACCTACTACAACAGTAGCTGTGCAACCAAACTCCATATCCATGACGGTACCTAATGCAGCTGTACAAGTTACTCCTACTCAAGTAGCTGTTACGGCACCAACTGTCAGCGTGGCAACTGATACCCCGGTACAAACAGTTACCGCACCTGTGCAAACACCTGTTACTGCTCCGGTATCTCAAGAAGTTAAAAAGTATACATTGCCTGAAATTCAAGCGGCGCTTGCACCATTACTTGACGCAGGGAAAGCTGTAGAATTGCAACAATTAATGGCACAATTCGGTGTTCAATACTTGGGTGAAGTACCTGAGGACAGATACCCTGAATTAGTAAATGCAATTAGAGGATTGGGGGCAAGAATCTAATGGCACCTCGATCACATGCATTATTAAACGCATCGGGGTCGCACCGGTGGCTGCATTGTACAGCCGCCCCTCTTCTAGAGGAGATCTTTCCCGATAGTACATCTGTGTATGCAAAGGAAGGAACCCTGGCACACGAACTGTGTGAGTTAAAACTACAGAAGTATACCACGGCCATGGCTAAATCCACATACACTCGCAAGTTCAACAAAATCAAAAAGGATGAGTTGTGGCAACCAGAAATGGACGATACCTCGGAAACATACCTTGAATATGTCAAAGGTGTTATGTTGGGTTGCACAGCAACTCCAGTAGTAGCCATTGAAAAACGCGTTGATTTTAGTCGTTATGTACCCGATGGATTCGGCACGGCTGACTGTATTATTCTATCCGGCGACACCTTGCACATCGTTGATTACAAGCACGGAAAAGGGGTAGTCGTTGATGCGGAACACAATCCGCAAATGATGTTATACGCTCTTGGTGCGATTGATGCGTATAGATTACTCTATATGTTCAATACGGTCAAAATGACTATCGTGCAGCCCCGTGTTAATAATATCAGCGAATGGGAAATCCCTACGGCAGAACTACTGGAGTGGGGTAATACATTCGTCAAACCTCGTGCAGACGAGGCTATGTCTGGCAACGGTAAATTTGAACCCGGCGACTGGTGCAGATTCTGCAGGGCGAAACAACAGTGCAAAGCCCGATATGAGGCAAACGACTCATTGCACAGTGCGCTAGTTGCTAATCATGATCCTCGACTTATCTCGATGACAGAACTCGGCGAATATCTTCGTCGAGGTAAAGACGTCGCTGCTTGGCTCGAGGATATGAAAGACTACGCACTCACCGAATCCCTTAACGGAGTGACAGTCCCTGGCTGGAAAGCAGTAGAGGGTCGTGGTAGTCGAGCCTTTCAAGACACCGATGCTGCTATAGATACTTTAATCAAAGCTGGCATCGATGAAAGCATTCTATATGAACGTAAGACATTAACATTGGCACAGATGGAAAAGACCATCGGTAAAACCCAATTTAATGATATGGTAGGCGACATGATAGTTAAGAAAGCAGGCAAACCTACCCTAGTTGAGGAATCCGATAAGCGCCCTCGGATTACCAATCAACCTACTGCGGCGCAAATATTTAATGTATCTAATGATAATAATGGAGGTAATTAATTATGTCATTCGTTCCACAACCAACTGAAGTATTATTGCAAAATGTTCGCGTATCCTACTGCCATCTATTAGAACCTTGGGCTAATTCCACACAGCCTGGTGCTAAACCTAGATATTCAGCTACTATTCTTTTACCTAAAACTGATGTAGCTCAACACCAAGCTCTCATGAATGCTATCGAAGCTGCTATCCAATCAGCTCGTACTAAATTCGGCGCACGTGTTCCAGCACAGCCAAAAGTACCAATTCATGATGGCGATGGATACACACAATCTGGTAAGGAGTTTGGTCCTGAATGTAAAGGTCATTGGGTATTTACAGCAGCGCAAGATGCTAGCTATAAAGTTGAAGTAGTAGATCTTCAAGGTAATCCTCTCACAAATCCTACGCAAGTATATTCCGGCATGTATGTCAATGTACTCGTTCGATTCTTTTTCTATTCTAATCAATCCACTGGTATCGGATGTGGTTTGGGGCCTGTTCAAAAAGTACGCGACGGTGAAGCGTTGGGTAGCATGCCTGTTGCAGCATCCTCTGTATTTGGTGCACCTCAAGGTAGTGCGGCTAATGTTTATACCGGTGCTCCAGTAGCAGCAGGTCAACCTGTGCAACAACAAGCAGCTCAACAGGGTTATGTACAACAGGCATATACTACGACACCTCAGCAATCTGTACAACAAGCTCCTGTAGGGATTAACCCTGTAACTGGTCAACCTTACTAATAGGTGCCTGATATGAGGCATCTAAGTATTGATATAGAAACATATTCATCGACTGATATCTCATTCGGAGTGTACAAATATACTGAATCACCTGATTTCGACATATTACTATTTGCGTATTCCTACGACTTTGGCCCTGTTGAAGTCGTAGATTTAGCGCAGGGAGGGGTAATTCCTTACTATGTAATTCGTGATTTATTGAACCCAGATGTAATCAAGCACGCTTACAATGCACAATTTGAAATTACGTGTCTAAATCGTGCAGGTTTACTCACATCTGTTGATCAGTGGCAGTGCACGATGATTCACGGTGCCTACTTAGGATACCCTATGGGCCTAGCCTTACTCGGCAAGGCCCTGGGGTTACCTCAGGATAAGAAAAAGGACACATCAGGCAAAGCACTTATCAAGTACTTTTGTACACCATGCAAGCCTACTAAACGTAATGGGGGCCGTACCCGTAATCTACCTAGGCACGATATGGATAAATGGAATGCTTTTGTCGAGTACAACCGCCAGGACGTTATCACTGAGATGGAATGTTATCACAGATTAGCCTCATTCCCCGTACCTGATGATACGTGGAAAGATTGGTATCTTGATATCCAAATCAATAGTAGAGGGGTACGCATTGACCATGAATTGGTTGAGGGTGCCTTATACATTGATGAGGAAAATCGAGAAATGTTGATGAATGAGGCTTACCAAATCACGGGACTTAGTAACCCTAACAGCCGGAATCAATTACTTGATTGGCTAAACAATAATACTAATGTCAGTCTTGAGAAGTTAACTAAGGACACTGTGGCCGATGCTCTGTTGGATGCTGATGACGTTGCCGCAAAAGTGCTTACGATTCGAAAGAAACTCGCGAAGTCATCAGTATCTAAATACACCATGATGGATGGCGCTATGGGCGCTGATCTTCGTCTCAGAGGAACATTACAGTTCTATGGTGCCAACCGTACCGGACGCTGGGCTGGTCGTCTTATCCAGGTGCAAAACCTACCAAGAAATTACATCGAAAACCTCGACACGGCTCGGCATCTCGTTAAAACCAAAAACCGTCAAGGGTTAGAACTTCTATACGGCGATGTATCGGATACGCTATCTCAATTAATTCGTACCTCAATTATTGCTGAAAAGGACAATACATTATGTGTGGCCGACTTCTCAGCCATTGAGGCTCGTGTTATTGCATGGTTATCGGGAGAACATTGGCGGCAGCGAGTATTCGCTGAGGGCGGAGACATATACTGTGCTTCCGCATCATCGATGTTTGGTGTTCCCGTTGTTAAACATGGCGAGAATGGGCATCTTAGACAAAAAGGTAAAGTCGCTGAATTGGCACTCGGATATCAAGGCGGAGTAAATGCATTAAAAGCCATGGGAGCTCTTGATATGGGACTCCATGAGGAGGAATTACCTGAAATCGTAAATTTATGGCGCAACGCATCGCCTAGAATACGAGATTTGTGGTATGCCGTTGAGAATGCGGCCGTGTACACCGTTACTACCGGGAATCCTATAGGCCTTGACCACGGCATTATGTTCCGTTTGGAAATTGATCCAATATACGGTTACCGTTATATGACGATTGAACTACCTAGCGGACGTAAGCTATTTTATCCTAACCCAAGCATTAAGCAGAATGCGTTCGGTAAGGATGCTGTACATTTTAAGACTAAAGTAAATGCTGCATGGGTTACTGAAAGTACCTATGGAGGCAAATTAGTCGAAAACATCACACAAGCAGTCGCTCGCGATTGTTTAGCGTTAACGTTACGCCGATTGGAGGATGTAGGATATCAAATTATCATGCACATCCATGATGAAGCTGTACTTGAAATCAACAAGGAGAATGCAGAATCTACGTTAAATGATGTTAATGCTATATTCTCAATCGCCATACCTTGGGCAGACGGGCTGCTATTATCATCCGCAGGATTTACTAACGACTATTATATGAAAGATTAGGAGGGGATACACTTGCAAAACGATAAACTGATTACCATCAGTATCGGTGCGAGTCGCACATCAAAGCAATGGACCCGTACGGAGATGTTGTGGTCCGAGTTTTGTGAACGCCTCAAAATCCCCGTTCGTACAACAGAAACCGTGGACGAATACCACAGATTGCCAAAATCTGAGAAAAGCAAGCTAAAGGACATAGGCGGCTTTGTTGGTGGTACTTTAAGCGGTCTACAACGTAAAGCTATTAACGTGTCTGGGCGTGATCTAATTACCCTTGATATGGATGCCATATCGCCTGGGGAAACCGAGAACGTCGCTCGCACGATTGACAGCCTAGGCATGGCTTATGTCATCTACTCAACCCGTTCTCATACGGTGCATCGTCCACGGTTACGTGTTATCGTCCCTACTGATAGAACGATGACACCTGATGAGTATGAGCCTATTGCTCGTAAGCTGGCAGAGCTCATCGGCATTGGTATGATGGATGGAACTACGTTCGAAGCTTCTCGGCTCATGTATTGGCCATCATGCCCGAATGATGCGCAATATGTATATTACGTAGGCGATAAGGCATTCTTATCTGCTGACGGTATGCTCAGCCAATATACTGATTGGCGAGATGTGCGTTCTTGGCCACAAGTACCAGGTAAGGAAGCATCGCAGCATGAAAAGCAGCTACTTGCAAAGCAAGCTGATCCGAGAGAAAAACCAGGTATTGTAGGTGCCTTTTGTCGAATATATGGTATCCGTGAGGCGATTGATAAATTCATACCTCATGCATATGTTGATGTTGAGGGCAGCGAGGACCGCTTAACGTTCGTTACTGGCTCAACGGTAGCCGGGGCGGTTATCTATGATGACGATACATTCCTGTTCAGTCACCATAATACTGACCCGTGCAGTGGTCAACTGGTTAATGCCTTTGACCTTATCCGGCTGCATAAGTTCCACAGCTTAGACGAGACTGCTAAGGATGGGACACCTGGGCATAAGCTGCCATCTTACATGGCTATGTCTAAACTAGCTATGCAAGATACAGTAGTCGTTAACGAACTCAACATGGCCCGTGCCCGAGAATCAGCATCAAATGTATTTGCTGATATTATCACGGATGTATCGGCTCACGCTGAGACATCCGACCTCGACCCTAATGCGTTAACGAACGTCGACTGGATGAAAAGCTCGACTTTGAAGTACGACGAGAATGGTCGACCTAAGAACACATTAGATAACATGCTTAAAATCATGCACCATGATCCGGCGCTTGTCGGTAGACTTGCCTATGATAGATTTGGTTCGAGATACGTGGCAAAAGGGGCCCTACCATGGAACCCAACGCCAGGACTTCGCATATGGACCGATGCAGATGATGCGGGCTTACGGTGGTACCTGGAAAATAAATATGATATCACCGGCAAAGATAAAATCATGGATGCCCTCATTATGTGCGCTGAGCAAAATGGATTTAATGAAGTACTAGATTACCTTAACGGGTTATCCTGGGATGGCATTGCCCGATTAGATACCATATTCATCGACTACTTAGGGGCTGAGGATAATGTATATACCCGTGCAGCCGCTAGAAAGTCATTTACGGCAGCAGTAGCGCGAGCGTTTGAGCCTGGGTGCAAGTATGATACGATGCCAATTCTTATTGGAGGTCAGGGTATTGGTAAAAGTACTCTTATCCGAACGATGGGTAAGAAGTGGTATGCTGATGGCTTAAATACCTTTGAGGGTAAGGAAGCTGCAGAAGGCATTCAAGGTAAATGGATTATAGAAGCTGGTGAAATGGCGGGGTATTCGAGGGCTGAAGAAAATGCATCTAAGCAATTTTTAAGTCGTCAAGTAGATGTATTTCGTCAAGCCTATGGCCGACGTACACAAGAGTATCCACGGCAGTGTGTGTTCTTTGGCAGTACGAATCAGTATGAGTTCCTAAAAGATATCACAGGCAATCGCCGATTTTGGCCTATTGATCTTGAAATGACGACTCCGCGAAAGAACATATTCGTTAATCTTCCAGGGGAAGTAGACCAGTTATGGGCGGAGGCCTTGTATCGGTATAAAAGCGGGGAAAGCCTCATTATCGAGGATGACCCGAACGTACTAAAACTGGCTGATGCGGCTAGAGAGGCGCACATGGAATCAAATACCAAAGCAGGACTGATTAATGAGTTTTTATTAATCAAAGTGCCTTTAAATTGGAATGTGATGAGTCGGAGCGCCAGGAGGACGTATCTTAGCATGAATGCTAAACCTGCCGAGGGTCAAGAGTTAGTATATCGTGACCGTATTTGTGCGGCAGAGGTATGGTGGGAGTGTTTCGGTAACGACCCAAGTCGCATGAAGAAAATCGAGACCAGGGAAATTAATCAAATACTGGCGGACTCCCCATATACATTGGGCGGAAGTCAGTTGATGAGATTTGGTGAATATGGACATCAAAGAGGGTTCAGAATCAACGAGTCAAAACTGACTTTATAACGTTAACATTCTCAATTAAGCGTTAACATTCTCAGTATTTTTGTTAACATTAGAATGTTAACAAATTCGGAGAATGTTAACGTACCTTGTTAACGCATAAAGTCAGTATTTATCTATATTTATATATGTTTGTTAACAATGTTAACATTATATACTGGTAAATACCAAAACAAAGAGTTTTAAGAAAAAATACGCCCTTTACAGCCTTAATTTGAACCCTCATATATACGTATGTAAACATGTTAACGTTTAAAAATTTCAGAGGTGAGAAATGTTAGAAAAGGATATCGAGAGAAAATTAGTTGCAGGCGTCAAACACGCGGGAGGTAAAGCGTATAAGTTTGTATCCCCTGGTAATATCGGTGTGCCTGATCGTATCGTCATATGGCCGAACGGCGTTATTCATTTCGTAGAATTGAAGACATCCAAAGGTGTACTTTCGAGATTGCAGGGAGTCCAAGCCCGTGAACTTCAAAAGCTAAATCAAAAAGTATTTGTGTTAAAAGGTGCAGATGCGCTGGCTGGTTATCTGGATCAATTCATAGAAGAATTTGGGGTGAAAGCGTAATGCAGTTTATTGATTTCTTCTCCGGGATTGGAGGTTTCCATAGTGGCTTAGAGAAAGCAGGTATGCAATGTGTTGGATGGTGTGAATTTGATAAATTTGCGCAAGCATCGTATAGGGCGATGTATGATACAGCAGATTTATGGTTTGGTGATGATATTCAAAAAGTTAAAGGCCACGAACTACCGAAAGCCGATTTATGGACATTTGGATTTCCTTGCCAAGATGTAAGCGTTGCAGGAAAACAAAAGGGTATAAAAAAGGGAACGCGAAGCGGATTGTTTTATGAAGTTATGAGGTTGCTAGATGAATGTGAAGAAAATAGACCCCAGTGGCTTGTGTGTGAAAACGTTAAGAATTTGTTGTCAATCGATAACGGAAGAGGATTCCTTAATGTTATCAGTGAAATGGCCGAAAGAGGGTACAGTTGTGAGTGGAAAGTGTATAATTCCAAAGACTACGGAGTCCCTCAAAATCGAGAACGCGTGTATATTGTTGGATATTCTGGAAGAATGTGTTCCAGAAAGTTATTACCTAACCCCAGAGAAAACGCAAAAACTCTTAAACAAATCGTTGGTGGTTCACAAGGAATGAGGGTATACGATCCAGAAGGAACAAGTTGTACTTTGTCAGCACAAGGTGGTGGAATGGGTGCAAAAACTGGATTGTACACTATTACGGAAAGTGGTATTCATAATCTAGGGAATGTTACTGCCTATAAAAATGATTACACAGTACACGCAAGCGGTGTAGCACGCACGTTAATGGCAAGCGATTATAAACACGTTCCAAAAGTAGCTATTAAAAATGCAACAAAACAAGGGTATTCAATGGCAGCAGTCGGCGACGGCACAGATATTGCATATCCAGAAAGCGAAACACGAAGAGGTCGAGTGCAGCCACAACGATTTAATACATTAACAACAAGTGATAATCTGGGTGTTCTTGTAAATGGTGAACCTATCAGAATTAGAAAATTAACTCCTAAAGAATGCTGGCGTCTACAAGGTTTTACAGATGAACAGTTTGAGAAAGCAGCCGCAGTAAATAGCAATAGTCAGCTTTATAAACAGGCTGGTAACGCGGTTACGGTAAATGTGGTTGAAGAAATTGGAAAACATATTCTATGTTTCCATACTTTATACGGAGGTATGTGATATGCAGTTTATTCCGCATGCGTATCAGCGATATTGTATCGACAAGACCGTTAATCAAAATAAAATAGGGCTATTCCTGGATATGGGTTTAGGAAAAACGATTATCACATTATCCGCTATATACGAATTGAAGTACTCCCGATTCGCCATTCGTAAAGTGCTAATCATAGCGCCTAAGAAAGTGGCGGAGGCTACATGGCAACGTGAAGCACGAAAATGGGACGGCGTAGGTATATTAAGGATATCTACGGTATTAGGTAGTCTGACAAAGCGCATTAAGGCGTTAAACACACCTGCAGATATCTACATTATTAATCGCGAGAATGTAACGTGGCTAGTTGATTACTACAAGAATGCATGGCCATTTGACATGGTAGTTGTGGATGAATCTAGTTCTTTTAAGAATCACACAGCTAAGCGTTTTAAGTCATTAGTCTATATGCATAACCACATCAAGCGCATGGTGCTGTTAACAGGTACGCCAGCCCCTAACGGATTAATCGACCTATGGGCACAAGTGTATTTATTAGACAGAGGTGAGTCGTTAGGAAAAACGTACACAGGATTTAGGGATTACTATTTCGAGCCCGATCAGAGGTCACGCGAAATGGTGTACTCCTATAAACCTAAATCCGATTCAAATGACAGTATCATGGCGGCAATATCTGGGTTATGTATATCCATGAAAGCCAGTGACTATTTGGAGCTACCTCCAGTAATCAACGATATTAAATATGTGCAGTTAGATTCAAAAGCTAAAAAGGCATACGAAGATATGGAGCGCACATCTGTATTAGAGTTGATTGAAGCCGGCGAAGATATCACAGCTTTGAGTGCAGCAGCATTATCCACAAAGCTACAACAGTTAGCGAATGGTGCTGTATATGATGGCGACAGAAACGTTCACGAGATACACGGCTGTAAGATTGAGGCTTTTATGGAACTTGTAGAACAGTTAAACGGAAAGCCTGCATTAGTGTTTTACAACTTTAAACATGACTGTGAACGGTTAAAAGCAGCATTAGCTAAGACTAAATTACGAGTCTGTGAGTTAAAGGGTGCCGATGATGAGATAGCGTGGAATGCTGGAGAGATTGATATTCTATTAGCACATCCGGCTAGTACGGCATACGGGCTTAACTTACAGGACGGCGGTAACCACGTAATATGGTTCGGGTTAAACTGGAGTCTTGAATTATATCAACAAGCTAATAAGCGGTTACATCGCCAAGGTCAAATGGAGAAGGTAATTATCCATCATCTAATATGTGAGGGAACTCGTGATGAGGATATGATGGATGCACTAGCCCAAAAAGACCGAGCACAGGAATATGTGCTACAAAGCCTAAAAGCAAGAATTGATAAATACAGAAAGGATGATTAATATGGATCATTTTATAATGGCGGGATTATTCGGAGCTATTGTAATAATAGTGTGTTACACGACTATTCAAGTTATAGATATTGTTGATAAACGAAAATACAAGACTGTGTACGGGTTAACCCCAGGTAGATTGTATGAGCAACCAAATAATCCCCCGCCGCCACCTACTAGGCTATCAGCTAGTGAAGAGCTAAGTCGTTACATAGCGAATGAAGAATTGAGACGTTTCGGAGAAGCAACGAATCGATTTGGTATAAATATGGGAAGAAATATACTAGATAGACCTCATAGACCTTCCAGACCTCCTGAACCTCCTAGACGCATAGATAAGCAATGTGATGATATCAACCATCCTAGTCATTATACACAAGGCGATATCGAGGTTATCGATTATATCGAAGACAAGAAACTAGGATATCGATTAGGTAATGTTGTGAAGTATGTATCCAGAGCTGGGCATAAGGATGATGCTATTAAGGATTTGAAAAAAGCCCGTTGGTATTTAAATCGGGAAATTGCAAAGAGGGAAGAGCATGACAAAAGTCGAGCGTCTACTAATTAACAAAGGGCACTATCTAGATGACACGTATCAACTTGTCATGGATATAGTTAAGGTTGTAGATAATCTCAAAGATAATGTTGCCGAGAGATTAGATGATGACCTGAGTGATGATGCATACGCCATGTGTGAGGAGATGTTCACTGCTGTCGAGCAATGCAAAGCAGACATGGTAGAAGCCATTGAGGATATTGTCGAACGTATGGAGGTAAAGGATGCAAAAGCGTAGGAGTAGGGCAGATGTGATTGTAGGTGCCATACAGTCAGATTTAAGTCTTGCCATCATACAAGCCCGTAATAGGCAACTGAGATCACCTATGCTAGATGATAGAATTCGTGAAAGCGGATACATTGACGGATTACTACGAGCACAGATGATTGTCAGTAAATATGGAGATTATCGAGTATGATGGCTAAGGAAGAACTACAAGCTGTCCGCCATACTGAGCAGCGAATGCGTGCGTTAGAGATTCAGCTAGGTGCGATTAACCGAGATTTACATTCAGAAGCTATACAGATATGTGAATCGGGAGATGCTATGCCACGAATTAGTAAGCACTTACAAGAATGTAGGGAGGAACTGAACAGAGAATGGGATGAATTGATTGATTCTCGAAACAAGGTCAAGCAAGTCATCAACCAAATAACTGACGGACAATACAGGGATGTACTGAATCTCAGATACATTAATGCATTGCCATGGGAGCAGATAGCTGTTGAGCTAGGGTATTCGTGGCGACAAGTTCACAGACTTCACAAGAAAGCAATAGCTGAATTTGAAAAGATGGCATAGAATGGCACACTCTTAATTTAATATAATGTAAATGTAGTAGATAGCAGGCAGTGTCTGGCCCGCACAATATGTCTGCCTGCTGCACTGCCCCGGGGTAGACCTTACTTAGTTGAGGTCTACCCTTTTTCTTATTGAGTATCAATGATAACTCCTAATTGAGAAAATGAAAATTTGGAAAAGGTACTCCGCGGGAGAAAAATGGCCGCTGGTCGCCCCGGCGCGATGGTCCTCTCTCTGTGAGAAAAATTTTCCTGTTGAATGTAGAAAGACGATTTAAGAAAGGAGTACACCTATGGCGGACACAAAACCAAGAGTGAAATTTGATGCTGCAGGCAATCTGCTCGTATCAAGCACTCAACTATGTGACCTCTTGCGGGTCACTCCGGAAATTATTTCTCGACATCATAAAGCAGGGATGCCTAAAGCCTCTGTAGGTTGGTGGAATCTCCGGGAAGTCCTCGTGTATTTAGGACAGGCTAAAGGCGATAACGCTAAAAGCAAATCCGCATCAACTCGTAAGCTAGAAGCCGAAGCTGATTATAAGGAAGCAAAGGCTGCGCGTGAAAAGAAAATGCTAGATGTGCTAAATGGCGAATATGTCCCTCGTGCTGATGTGGCGCAGGCATGGGCTAACCGAATATTGGAATTAAAAACATCGTTTACCAAATTAGGTAAGCGTATCGGAAGTGAATTCACGGATCCTGAGGAACGTGCTTGTGTAGAAAAGGTGGTGAATGGCCTTGTCGAAGAATACCTTGAAAGCTACGCACGCGAAGGCGAGTACACGCCGAAAGTCAAAGCCGCGGGAAAAGCAAAGACCAAAGGTTGACTGGTTCCCCGAGGAACTGGAAGCATTCAAGCCACCTGAAAGATACACCGTTTCGGAATGGGCAGATAAGTACAGGGTACTGACTAATATATCTGCTGAACCTGGACGATGGCGTACAGCGCGGACACCTTATCTCAAGGAACTTATGGACAAATTTACGGACCCTCTTATTGAAAGCATCTCGTTATGTTTCGGGGCGCAGATAGGTAAGACGGAAGCCGAACTCAATATGATCGGATATGCGTTACATCAAACTGCATCACCAGTCATGATGGTTTATCCAACGGATACTATCGCGAAATTCGCTAGTGATAAACGTGTGCAACCGATGATTAGGAGCGTAGAGCCGCTTGCGAATATATATGACGAAGGCAGTAAGCTGCTGGAGTTAGACTTCGTTAATGGGAACTACATGGTGCTTGTTGGGGCGAACTCACCAAGCAGCTTATCAAGTCGGTCAATTAAGTACTTATTCTTTGATGAAATTGATAAGTATCCAGCTTTCTCCGGTAAGGAAGCGAATCCGATTAAGTTGGCTGAGGAACGTACCAAGACATTCGTTGATAAGAAGATTGTAAGGGTGTCAACTCCTACGATTGAAAGTGGCAATATTTGGCAGTCATATATGGACGCAAATGAACGTAAGCAGTATTACGTGCCATGTCCGCATTGCGGGGTGTCGCAGACCCTCAAATTCAAACAGATAAAATGGCCGGAGGAACACCATGGCAATGCGGATATGATACGTGATACCGCATATTATGAGTGCGAACATTGTAAGCACCGTATTGATGATAAACACAAGATGGATATGCTCCGGCAAGGCGAATGGCGGACTGTGAATGAATCGCAAGTCCGAGTCGTCCGGTCGGTAGCCTATCATCTGTCATCCCTTTATTCTCCATGGGTCACATTCGGGGATGTAGCGTATGAGTTTGTTAAATCAAAGGATAAGCCAAGCGAGTTGATGAACTTTATCAACTCGTGGCTAGCGGAGCCTTGGAAATCTGCTCGTGGCTAGCGGAGCCTTGGAAATCTGCGAAAACTAAAAGCACACAAAATCTCGTGTTTACACAATCAGAAGTTCCTCGCGGTGTTGTGCCACAGCATGCACCACTACTTATCGCATCTGTCGATGTGCAGCAAGATCATTTCTGGTGGGAGGTTAGAGCCTACGCTCATGGTGTATCAAGTTACTTAGTCGATTATGGTCAAGCAAGTAGTTGGGCAGACTTAACCGAGATACTCATCGATAGAGAATATCCATCAGAGTATGGTGAGGCCCGTAAGATTGTGAGGGCCGGTATCGATAGTGGCTACCGAACAGATGAAGTATATCAGTACTGTGCGCAGTACCCAGAAGTATGCGTGCCAGTTAAAGGTGATTCATCACACAGTCCTCTAGCTCCGCCATATAAGATGAGTAGCATCGAGAAGGGCGTCATCGGAGGCATGAAGCTGTACGTAGTGAATACCGATTACTGGAAGGACTTTATATTTGCACGTATGGTACGTCCGGCTAATGAGCCTGGCACAATCCATTTATTTAAGGATTGCCCAGAGGAATATTCGGAGCACCTCCGGTCGGAGGAAAAGCAAGAAATCCGAAATGTAAAGACCGGAGCAGTTACAGTGCAATGGAAACCATTAACCAGTCATCCAACAAATCACTTGTTGGATACGTGTGTATACAACGCCATGGTGGCGGACTCGGTAGGTGTTAAATACTTACCCGAATATAATCTGGATACCGATGAGGAGGACGAAGATACGGATGATGAAGACTTTAATGCAGATAGCCGAGGTTGGTTTAGTTAAGAAGGAGGTGAGACCATGAGCGCAAGAGAAGACTTGGAGCGTATTCGAACGATAATCGAGGAAATCGAGACGAATGGATACGCCGAGATGTCTGTAGGTGGTAAGCGATTTAAGACGCATGACCTGCCGACATTATACGCCCGTGAGCGTGAGTTAATGGCTCGCGTTGATGATGAGGAATGTAATAGCACGACATCCTACGTGTCATGGGAGCGACGATGAGCATACTCGATAAGGTAATAGCATATTTCAATCCAGAACGAGCTGCCCGTAGAGCATATTTCCGTAGTTCGCTTGAACGTGGATATGATGCGGCGTCAACAGACCGATTAAGCGGCGACTGGATGCCTGTATTTGGCACAGCTGAACAGGTGGCATCTGGTCAACGTGATTTGATTCGAGGTCGTGCACGTGCAGCAGAACTTAATAGTGATCTTGCTGAGAGTGTCGTTTTGGCGTTATTACGGAATGTAGTAGGTACCGGAATAAAGCCACAGTGCAAAATTAAGACCCGCGCAGGAAAGCTGAATGAAAGACTCAATAAGAAAATTGAGGAAGCTTGGGCGGACTGGGTGGATAAGGAAAACGCGGATATCCGAGGAATATCTACGTTCTACGAGTTGCAAGAAATGGCTCTGCGCCGAATGGTATATGACGGGGAAATCCTAGTTAATATGACCTCCGAAGGCGCAGATATACCACTATCATTACAGCTTATCGAGGGCGAGAATATCGGAGCCGTATCGGTAAGCGAGAATGGCAACAGTATTGTTAATGGCGTGGAAGTTAATAAATACGGAAGACCAATAGCATATCACGTATTCCAAACAGATCCATTAGGAATACGGTCGTTTAACGAGGCAAGGCTGCCAAGTAATAGGGCTTTTCTATTACATAAGCCTCGCAGACCTAGTGAACTGCGCGGGGTTAGTATGCTAGCCCTCGTATTAAAGCGTATTCATGACGTAGATGAATACATGGATGCTGACCTTATAGCGGCTCGTGTAGCTGCATGTTTCGGCGCGTTCGTAACAAGTAATACTGGGGGTAACCCGATGGTTGCGAATAAGCTTGATAGTAAAGGCAAGAAAGTTCGTTCAATGGCGCCAGGGATTATCCAACATCTACGTGCAGGTGAATCAATTTCATTTGCGGAACCTAAACGAAACGCAGGAACCGCATCAGAATATTCGGCGACCCAAACAAGACGCATAGCGTCAGGCATGGGTCTAAGCGCGGACATAGTGACGCGCAATATTAGTGGTAACTTCTCCGCAGCTCGACAGAATATGCTGGAGGACCAGCAATCATTCAAGCAGATGCAGCGTTTTATAATTGAGCATTTTTGCATGCCTGTATGGCGGGCTTTCATTGAAGCATGCTACCTAAAGGGAATTATCCCGGCCAATGACTATGCAGCAAACCCAAAACTTTATAAGAAAGTAGCGTGGTTAGCTCCAGGCTGGTCTTGGATTGACCCTGTTAAGGAAGTTAATGCTAACAAGGAAGCTATTAAGGCAGGACTCACAACGCTCGAGGACGTATGCAGTGCATCTGGTAAAGACTGGGAAGAAGTACTTGAACAGCGGAAGCTGGAACAAGACCGCATTAAGGAATTGGGTGTCGCCCTTGATATGAATGGGGACATAACGAATCTAGCGGATGATACCACCACTGATATGAAAGGAGATGATAGCTAGTGGGAAAATTTGCAAAGAAGCAGCTCTTAGGTAAATATGCCCGAGAGGCGCAAATTACAAATATCGAAGCGAACGATGATCGTACCGTCGAATTGTCCTTTTCCTCTGAAGAGCCATATGAAAGATGGTTCGGAACAGAGATATTGTGTCATGACGACGGATGCATTAACCTAGACCGATTTAATAACGGTTTAGGCACAGTGTTATTTAATCATGATCGTGATGCCGTAGTCGGACACATCGAGAATGTGTGGATTGAAGACAATCGTGGCAAAGCGATTGTTCGATTTGATGAAGACGATGAATCCGAAAAGATTTATCAAAAGGTGTTAAAAGGCACGCTACAGGGCGTGAGTGTCGGATATTCCATAAGTCGATACGAGGAATTAATCGATTCCGATTCTAAAAGCTCCAATGGTCGGTTTACTGGCCCAGCGTATGTAATCACAGACTGGGAGCCGTTGGAAATTAGTATTGTGTCCGTCCCTGCGGATCCAAGTGTAGGGGTAGGCAGAAGTGTAGATGATAATG
Source organism: Veillonella parvula (assembly GCF_018366295.1). Lineage (GTDB taxonomy): Bacteria > Bacillota > Negativicutes > Veillonellales > Veillonellaceae > Veillonella > Veillonella parvula_P. Next base: position 558,752 of record NZ_JAGZIJ010000001.1, on the reverse strand, counting down.
AGGAGGAACCTATGAAAGGTGATGCAAAAGCAAAAGACACTGAGCAAAACGTGCCACAAGTAGTACCGGAAGTACCAGAGTCCGGAGTTAAAGGTTTTAATGCAGATGATGTTAAAAAGTTGATTGCGGCAGAACGTGAACGTGTATCCACAATCACAAGTCTATGTCGTGATTTCGAAGTTGATGGTGTAGATGAATTCATCAAATCCGGCAAATCTGTATCTGAAGTTCGTGAGGTAGTAATGGATGCATTGCGTGAACGCAATAAACCAGTATCCGTTAAAGTTGGTGAAGCAGATTCTGATAAGTTCCGCATGGCTATGCAGGATGCTTTGATGATGTCTGTGGGTATCCCAGTCGCAAATCCTGCACCAGGTGCAGATGAACTCCGTTCTATGTCCTTGATGGAATTAGCACGTGAGTCTATAGTTCGTGAAGGTCTAACTGTTAATTACTCCGATCGATTGGAATTAGCTCGTGAAGCTATCAACTCCACATCCTCTTTCCCAATCGCGTTGTCTAATGTAGCAAATAAAGCCTTGATGCAAGGTTATGAAACAGCACCATCTACATTTGCAACTTGGGCGGGGAAAGGTAGTAATCGTGACTTCAAACCAGCAAAACGTTTTTTACTTTCCGAAGCAGCTGAATTGAAACTTGTCCCTGAGGGCGGACAATTCAAGGATTCCCAAATGAGCGAAGCAGGTACGAATGTTAGCGTATTGACATTCGGACGTACGTTCAGCTTAACACGACAAGCTATTATTAATGACGATTTGGGTGTATTTAACGATATTTCTTCTAAATTCGGTCGTGCAGCAAAAAATAAAATCAATAACATGGTATATGACCTTTTAAGCGGCAATACTGTGTTAGAAGACGGAAAGGCCTTGTTTAGTGCAGACCGTAAGAACTTGGCAACTACAGGCTCTGAGTTAAGTGTTGTATCTTTAGCTGCAGGTGTAGCGGCTATGCGTCGTCAGAAACACATTGGTGAAAATCGCAATTTGAATATCTCACCTACATATTTGATTGTTCCACCTGAGCTCGAAGCATTAGCATATCAAGTAGTTAAATCTGTGGTAGACCCTGCTCGTAGCAATGATACAGTCAACCCATTCAGTGGTCGATTCACTATCGTTGTAGATGCAGCATTAACGGATCCGCATGCTTGGTATTTGGCATCCCGCCCTACAGATGTTCAAACTATCGAAGTGACGTATTTAAACGGTGTTGAAACACCTCGTTTAGAAACGCAAACAGGCTTCAAGGTTGACGGCATCGAGTACAAAGTAGCAATCGATTGCAACGCAACAGCAATCGACTTCCGCGGCTTGTACAAGAACCCTGGTAAATAATTAGTAATTGATTAGGAGGTAAATAGATATGGCTAAATTCATTCAAGAACTAGACCGCGTCGATTTTAAGAATACAACATCCGAAATGATTGAAGTAGGGGACATTGTGCCTATTGGTAAAATGCACGGTGTGGCAATTACAAATATCGGCCCTAATACAATCGGTGCAGTTAAGGTAACTGGCTGTTTTGAAGTAACGGCATTAACATCTGATTCTTTTGCAGTAGGTGATACCGTGTATTTCGACAAAGATCAAAAGCGAGCATCTAAGACGGACACTAATCCAGTATTAGGCGTGGCTCTTACAGAAAAACGCCCAGGTACCACAGTGTTGGAAGTCGCTCTTGTGCCTAATGTAGAAAAGTAAAGTAATGTAAGGCGGGCATATGCCCGCCTACTCCATAGGAGGTAATGCACTATGAAATTAGGATACAAGCCTAATGCACTGCTTTCTGTATTCGGTGAACGAATTACCTATAAAGGCCAAGATATCAAAGCTAGCGTGGAGATTGGCGAATATGACGGCAAGGGGTCTGGGTTCGTCGACAAAGCACTAGCCGATAAAGCTCAAATTTGGGTGCGTGCTAAGGATGTTCCTAATCCGCGTTCAAAAGACGAGGTGTATATCAATGGCGAGAAATGGTACGTTGATCACATTTCCAACTTTGACGGTACGATGTATTGTTTGGAAGTTGTCCATAACGTGAGGGCGGTGAGACCGTAATGAGTAATGAACCGATTACAATTACAGACACAGCCACGCCTTATCTGAATTTCATTGCAGAAACTAAACCGGACTGGATGCGTAAAGCATTAAAGTCGACAGGTTGGATGATGCAAAAGGAAATTAAGCAGGGCATTCGGTCGGGTGCACCTGGTGGACGTAAATATCCTAACTTCATGGCGCCAGCTCGTCGAGCCGCATTTGAGTCAGCATTCGGTGCGAAACTTAGAAAAGCTTATCAAAGCGGAGGACGTGCAGAACGAGAAGCCTGGGGCTCGAAATCGCGAAATGCCTTACTTGATATGGGCATTAGCGCCAGGACAATCGGATATAGTCCACTTGGTAAGTTGTCGAATGCAGTCGGATATCAATATGACAAGGGCAAACAATCCGTCCGAGTTGGGTGGTTATCCAATTCGGCAAAACGATTGGGTGAACGAATCGAAGAAGGGTACACTAAGCAAATTACAGAGCCTATGCGTAAGAAGTTATTTGCTGCCGGTGTACCATTACCAAAAGGAAAATCGATGTTCAAAATTCAGCCACGTCATACTTATGGCCCTATGAAAGCTGCATTACAGCCTAAGCTTAAACCTTATATTGAGGATAAGATAGGTGACTACGCTATACATGGACCAGCGGCACAATCCGCTTCTCGACGTAATTACAGGGTAAGGTGATTTGATGCAACAAACAATTCCACTGTCGCGCATCGTTGAACGCTGGGCTGAGGCTCTAGCGAACGATGAGGCGTTGACTAAATTTTGCAATGACAAATACGGAAAGCCAGCGCAACTGTATGTCGGCTACGACGATGTCGATGCACCGCTTGAAGAAGATTGCCCGTGCATCATATTACTACCGAGTAATAAGAACGAAGGGCTTGCGGATACCTACACATACTCGTTAATGATTGTATGGGGTATCGTCCATAAAGGTGCAACTCGCGTTAAGAATATTATTCGATACGACGGAGCACTAGAGTCGGATAACCTAGGGCAGCTAATAATTGAATGCATTTGTAAGGTGAATCCAGCGTTTCCGGTAATCGGCATTGATTATGAATTAGACTCAATGAATTGGCGCCCAGTATTCACTGGACGTTTAACAGCTACTATAGAAATCCCGCATGTAATCGGTGGGAATATTGAATATTAAAGGAGGAAATGCATATGGCAACAGCAAAACGTGCGCAGGGCTCTCAGTCCCATGTGGCGATTGCGTTTGAGTCGGACTTTGGTACAACGCCAACCACTGGCGGTGTTATCACTCCGATTATTTCTAGCTCCGTAAAAGCTAGCCAAAATTTAAATGACTCCACAGTAATCCGTGGTGATCGTAATCCCGCAGCTCCATTCCGTGGCAACATTGACACGTCCGGTAGTTTGGTCGTGCCTGTTGGTGTAGTCGACATCGGCTACTGGCTAAAAGCTGCATTTGGTCAACCGACTTCTAATACAACGGGCCAAGCGCCAAATAAGAAGTCTGAGCATGTGTTTAAAATCGGAAACACAATGCCGTCGTTAACTATTGAACAGGGCTATCCTGATGTTAACGTATTCCAACAATTCGCAGGTGCGCGAGTTAGTAAATTAGGCTTTAAATTTGGCGGTGATGCCGAATTAACTGCATCCGTTGACGTGATGGGCTGTAAGGAAACATTAGCGGCCACTACATTTGATGCTGCAGCTAAGGCTGTAAATTTCTTACCATTCCAAAATCTTAATGCAACTATCAAAGAGGGTGGCGTTACTGTGGCCAATATTCTAAGTTGCGATATCAATTTTGATTTTGGCTTGGATGGCGATTCTTACGCTATCGGCGGTAAAGGATTTAGAACATACATCGACCCAGGTATTGTGTCAATTTCTGGGACGATTAAAGCGTTCTTCCAAAACAAAGACCTTTTAAACAAAGCGGTTAACGGTACGGAATCCAGTTTGGAATTACGACTTGAACAAGACGACTGGTCGCTTACATTCAAGTTGCCTGAACTTGTATATGAACGACAATCTCCAGGCATCGATGGTCCGCGTGGCGTCAATATTGAATTACCATTTAAGGCGTACTATCGCGCAGATGCTGGCAAATCCGCATCCATCATTACTTTAGTTAATAATCAAGAACAATACTAGGAGGTGCCAATATGGCATTTGAAGATATCAAAGTAAGAGGCTTAACATTCGCTGAACGTGGCGAATTAATTAAATCCGGGTTAGACCCATTGTATACTCCAGTTCCGGAGGAAGCACCGGACACAGAGCGCTTATTGCGTTCTCGTGACCTTGCACAATGGATTATGCAGCGCATCTACGGCTTGACCGAAGATGAAATCAACGCAGCACCTGACAATGATCTTATGGAAATTGCGCTTGATACCATGCGGTTTACTCACGAAAAAAAGGCTGAAATTGAAAAAAACTAATTGATGCGTGGAGTTGGCTCAACTCCGACAAACCAAAATACTGCTCTGATTGTATCAAGATGCAACGCGAGACTAAGCAGCATTTTGACTGTACGGAGTGTGAGTTTAATTCCCCGCATCAATTAGATGGAACTAGACAAGCTATGCGAGTATACAACGCTAGCCGGATGCAGCGACGTTGGCATTCAGGCGGTATTGCTGGATTTGATATGCCGGCGGTGTTAGAAGTGGCGAGGGCTTACGGCATCGAGCCACTACCGCACCTTATCGATTTGCTTGTAATATTGGAAGCTAAAGAGTTGGAGGTGGCGCACAAGAATGGCCAATAATTTAATTGATATTGTCGTTCAGCTGACAGATAAAAATACGGAAGCCGGACTCAAGAAAATTACTGCAAGTGCCGAAGGCGCCAAATCCGCTCTTGGCAAAATGAAGAATGACCTCATGGCGATAGGTGCCGGTGTTGGTGTTGTAGGCATCGGTGCCAAACTCGCAAAGGAAGCTATTCAGTGGGATGTAGCCGTTAAGAAGTTATCCGGTATCACAGGGGCAACAGCAAAAGAAACCAGTGAGCTATTAGCAGTAGCCAATTACATGGGTATTGCTATGGAGGATAGTGCTGGGGCATTCGCTAAGTTTTCAAAGAATGTTGGGGCGGCCAAAGAGAAAATGGAAGTCGCTCGGGCAGAGGGAAAACTCGGTACTGATATATTTAGTAAATTAGGCTACACGCTTGAACAGATTCAAGGTAAGAATACCGTTGAAGTGTTTAAGATGATACAGGAACGTCTAAGGGGCATGAAAGATGGCGCTGAAAAGACTCGTGTCGAAATGGAACTCTTTGGACGTACCGGGTATCAAATGCACGCCATGCTTAACATGTCCGCTGAGCAGATGGACAAAGTGGCTGAACGTGCCAAAGCAATGGGGCTTATCATTGACGACGAGACTGCAGCTAAATCTGCAAAGCTAAATCGGGAATTAAAAGATTTAGAAAATACAGGGAAAAGGCTTGCAGTATCTATCGGCCATGAGTTAGTTCCTGTGTTTAATGACTACGCAAAAGGCGTATTAGATGTAGCTAAAGAATTTGAGTCAATGACTGCCGAGCAGAAAGAAGCTATCGGCGGAATTGTTAAATTCGGTGCAGAAGCCGGCGCAGTAATTATAGTTATGAGATCACTGACTAGCGCACTCGGATTTATGCGATTGGCCACACTTGCCGCTGCAGGTCCTTGGGTAACATTAGCTACAGTAATTGGGCTTGCTGGGAAAGCATTACTCGATTTTCGTTACGATGAAAAAACATCTGGCTCTTATATGGGTGTAGATATTGATGGGAAGCGTATTCACAAGAATACGAACTCAACAACAGGCCTGTCTGACAAGTTTAGGGAATCACATGATACTCGATATTGGATTGAGGATAGTGCGTGGCTTGGACTTGTAAAGAATGACCGCTTAGCTACAAAAGAAGAGGGCGCTAGAATCGATGCGGCTTTAAAGCAAAAAGAAGAAGCTGATGCTGCAAAAGCGAAACTCGATGAGGAACTCGCAAAAGCAAAAGAGGACCTTGCTAACGGTGGAGGCCTAACCAATACCGAGGCTATTAATAAGGCGAATGAGGAAGCAGCAAAAGCAGCCAAAGCCCAAGAACAGGCTGCGAAGAAAGCACAGCAAGCAGCCGAGAAGTTAGCAAGCGCCGTAGAGCGTATGTCTGAGTTGTATCGGTCTCTTACTTTGCAGAGCTTACAAATTGACGGCAGTCAATACGAAATCGATAAGTTAACTGCTAAGAACCAGTATGAGTCAAACGAAAAAAATATTCGTGATATTATCCGTTCCGTTTCAAGCTTGAATAGCGGTGCTACAGGACAAGCTGCGGGTGTACTAGAAGCAGCTAATGAGCAACTCGGTAAGGCGTACAAGTTAGGAGCAGATGGTACCTGGGCTACGGATTGCGGCAAGTTATTTTCTGATGCAGTTAAGCAGTCACTCGGGGCGGACGTACCTCGTCGAGTCGATAAGCTATGGCAAGCGGCTGCTGCTGTAGGGGCTTGGCACCCAGAAGGTGACGGATACATTCCTAAAGCCGGCGATGGTGTGGTTGTACTTGGTGATGAACACATTGTTATTAGTGACGGGAACGGAGGCTATACTGGTGCTAATACAAATGGAGTGGTCGCTAAGCCATCTGTTACCGCAGATTTCGGTGCTATCACTGGATATATTGACACAGCTAAGTATGCAGGTGCTGCATCAAGCGCCACTGCTGATTCTGTCGGCAGTGCAGAAAATGCTAAGAAACTAGCTGAGTCTGACCTAACTGCTTCCGTTCGTGCTAAGAATGAAGAGTTGTACCAAAAGCGATTAGCTGAAGCACAACGAAATCAGACTATCCGCGTTCGCAAGATGAACGAGGATATTAAGAAACTCGATCTTGAACGCACCGGCGACCGATTGCAATTACTCAAAGCGGAAGCTGAAGCACAAAAGGCGCAGATTGACGATAACGTTCGTGAGTATACAAAAGCCGTAGGCGATAAGGAACTCGCTGAAAAGAAAGCTCAAGCAGAGCGACTAAAAGTGGCGTCTGATACTGAGCAGAAAATCAGAGAGTTGGCGTACACGCAAACGAGTGAAACCGTTGACCACTTAACCAATATGGTTGCGCTTGGTCGATTGTCTCGTAGTGATGCGGACGCACTACTTGCTGAAGAGTTAAAGACCTATATTGACTATGCACGGAGTGAAGTGAATGAGGCCCAGTTAACGGCTACTCAAAGGCTGCAGATTGAAAAGAACCTGTTAGAGTCCCAGCAGAAGCTATGGGAACTTGCCGGTCGCAGTCTGAAAACGAGCCTACAAGAAGCCGCTCGCCAGTATAAGCAAGAGACTACCAATTATGCAGATTTAGCTAAATCGACTTTTGATAGTACGATGAGTTCTATCAACTCGGCGTGGACAAATAATCTCGAGGCTATGGCAACAGGAACGAAATCATTTAGTAAAGGCATTAAGGACATATTCAAGGATATGACAAACGCCATTATTAAGATGATGATTCAGTTAACGTTCCAACAATATGTTATGCCTAAGTTACAAGGATTATTTGGCGGCGCCGTTAGTGGTATTGGTTCCCTAGGTGCTGCAAAAGGGACATCGTCCTTTGCAAGTGGCGGTTCGTTTAGTTCGGCATTCACCGGAAATCGATTTGCCGCCGGAGGAAAAACGAATCCAGGGCTTATGTTGGTTGGTGAAAACGGACCAGAACTATTACAGTCCTCTGGATCCCATCGTATTTACACAGCAAGCGAAACTCGTAGATTGGTAGGTGGCGCTACAAGCAACAATGTAGTTGTTAATATCATCAATCAGTCTGGCCAAGAACTCGAAAGCAAACAACAGAACTCTCGGTTCGATGGCGAAAATTATGTTATTGATGTAGTAGTTCGCGCTATGGAATCAAACAAAGGAGGTATGCGTGACGCCATCAAGGCATCCGCAGTATAACTATATGGCAGTATTTCCAGATATTCGATGGCCAATATATCCAATTCAGGAGACTACTCCAGATATTTCGTATAAAGGTCAAGTTGAAAACATGACGCTAATCACTAGGAAAAAGACGACAAAGACCCGACGGACATATTCTGTAGGGTACAAGTTGCCAACAACTGAGTACTATAAGCTTCGGGCATTCTTCGATGAAGTCAACTGTTCGGGTGTATTCGACTGGGTACATCCAGAAACACGGGAAACACTAAAAGTGCGATTTGCTGATCAGTTAGACTTTGCGGCGAATGACTACGGAGTGTGGATGGGAACCGTGAAATTACAGGAGGTATAATATGTTACCGCTCTCAACGGCATCGATTTTAGAGAAAAACCAAATATCAGCCACAGGTGTATGGTTAATGCTGTTAGAAATATCCTATAAAGGGGATACGATTCGATTGGTATACAATACGGAGAATATCCAATTTCAAGGTAGTACCTATATCGCATTTCCATTTACCATTCAAGATGTCACCGAGAACGCAACGGATTTGCCTAATATTAAGTTATCTGTATCTAACGTTACTCGGACAATCCAGCGTATGGCAGAGTCTAATAATGGATTCACTGGAGCCAATGTCATCATTCGTGTAGTGAATACGAACATAGCTGATGTGTGCGAGCAAGAGGAGCATTTCGTAATTACAGGAACTCATGCAAATGCTGAATGGATGGAGTTTACACTGGGTACTGACTTTAGCTTTACTCGACGATTCCCATTAATCCGTGTGATGAAGGATTTTTGTCCGTTCAAATTTAAAGGGGTTCAATGTGGATATAAGGGTCACGAAAATCAATGCAATAAAACCCTAGCGCGATGTCGTGAATTGGGGAACAGTACTCGATTTGGAGGAGAACCTACTATTCCGCAAGGAGGACTATATGCATCCAATAAGTGACTTGACTGATATGATAGGAATCCCATTCTCAGAAATGAAATGCTGGGATGTAGTTGTTGAGGTATATCGGCGTAGTGGAATATCACTACCCGAATATACCCAAATCCAAATGGATGAATGGCGCGAGGTTCGTGAGCCAATGCCAGGGAGCGTTTTGGTATTTGCTCTATATGGTAAAAATCTCGATCATGTAGGGGTTTATCTTGGTGAAGGTAAATTTATACACGCTACTGAACACAGTGGCACCTGTATAGAGCATATATCAAAATACGTGCCTCGATTGAAGCACATTTATGAAAGGAAGGAGTAGCAGATGGTTAACGTAGTTATTGTAAATAATCCGTTCAAGCCAGAGCAACGGGATACAAAATATTTGCCATTTAAAAAGGGCAAGCCTATCAGCTATTACTTCAGCGCACCTGGGGAATGGGCGTATTCAGTAAATGGGCATGAGGCGGCGCCGGATACAGTTGTGAACGATGAAGACTACATTGTAGTAATGCCTCGAGTTGAGGGCAAATTCTTTGGTGTTCTTCTATCAATAGGGATGGCCGTATTTACCGGTGGTATTGCTTCGGGTGCTATCTTTGGTATCCAAAGCTTGATTTGGCGGTCAGTCATCGCTATGGCGGTAGGGATGATAGGTAATGCTATCATTTCAAAGTTAACTGCTCCTAAGGTTGACCGTTCGAATTCCGAACAGTCAAATACATATGGCTGGGGAGGTACCGAAACTGTTACTGGACAGGGCTACCCTTTAGCCGTGACGTATGGCCGGATGAAAAGCGCTGGGTTATTATTATCCCGCCATGTAATTAGTGATGGTGAAAAGCAATATCTTAACCTTTTATATTGTGCAGGTGAGGGCGAATTATCAAAAATAGAAGATATTCGTATAAACGCTAACCCAATCAGTAATTATAAGGATGTGCAGGTGGATATCAGAAAAGGCACAAATGAACAAACAGTTATCCCAAATTTCAATGATAACTTTGCGGATCAATCCCTAAACTATGAATTGACTGAATCATGGAATACACAACAGGTACAAGGCGATGCGTGTGACGCGATAGAGTTAACCGTTGGATTCCCAAACGGATTATATTATTCAAATGATAGCGGCGGCGCTGACCGTACGTCTGTCACTTTGAAAGCAGAAATTCGTAAGGTAGGCGATGAGTCCTGGCAGGCATTACCTTTAGCAAATCAAAAAGGTATGGCTGGTCATATTAAGCGCCGCGATGCGTGGAACTTTATCAAGTCGGATAATAGCGTGACGAATACATCCGATTATGCAGGACGAATTGAAGAGGCGACAAATAATGCGTTTTATCGTGTATTTCGCTTTGACAATCTCGAAAAGGCGCGTTATGAAATCCGCATGCGCTGCAGTGCGAAAGATGGGAAAAGCCTGCGCCATGTCAATAAGGTCTACTGGGTGCAGCTAACCCAAATTATTTATGACGATTTCGTGCATCCGGGAAAAGCCCTCATTGGAATTAAGGCCTTGGCTACATCCCAGTTAAGCGGCACCGATCCAAAAGTGACATGGATTCAAGAGCGCTCAGAGGTATATGCATTCAATCCGTACATCAATAAGTATGAAGCACAACCAGCTGATAACCCGGCTTGGGCTGCTTATGATTTAATCCACATCTGTCGTAAGATTGGCGGTGAATATATTGTATTTGGACAGCCCCATATGCGCCTTGACTATAACGCATTTAAGGCATGGGCAGATAAGTGCAAAACAAATGGGTTTACATTCAACTATATATACGACACCGCTATGCGATTATGGGATGCGTTAAAGTATCCAGAGGCAGTAGGTCGAGGGAAAGTAATTCCTGTAGGAACCAGGTTCACATGTGTTAGTGATTATCAATCTACACCGGTACAGTTGTTTACTGTAGCCAATATAAAGCACGGCAGTTTTACTGAAGAGTTTCAAGGTGTGGAGGCTAGGGCTAACTCTGTTGAAATATCGTTCCTTAATAAGGATAAGGATTATGAGCGAGACGTCATTCCAGTATATGGGGATACTTACGACGAGTCGGATACGCTAACAAATCCGGCACAAGTTGAACTCATGGGGTGTACTAGTCTTGAGCAGGCATATAAACACGGTAAGCATTTCTTGCGATGCAATAAATATGAAATACGTACTGTGACAATAGAGGCGTTTACGGATGCCATAGCATGCACGGTAGGGGACATAATATTAATCCAGCATGACATACCTGAATGGGGCGAGGGCGGTCGTGTGGTTGCGGTAAGTGGCCAGACGATTACACTTGACAAGGAAGTGTCGGTACAACCAGGGAAGAATTATCAGTTACTAATTCGTAGCAACTCTACGGATATCGTCTCTACGTTTAACGTAGTAAATGTATCAGGTCTCAATGTGATTGTTAAAGAGGCTATACCGGTGCAGCCTGATGCGGTATATGCATTCGGAGAGGTCTCTAAATCGGCTAAGCCATTTCGTGTGTTGGCTATTACAAAGACACTATCAGAAATGACCCGTAAGATCCAATGCATGGAATATTATCCAGAACTCTATGTATCAGATGATGGCACGGTGCCAAGTATTGATTATACGAATCATGGTGCATCTGATATTCAATCAGTAGGGTTAGTGAGCGATGTCTATGGTACTAATGGCATCATGTATTCACGTATAGGTGTAACGTGGCAGTTACCTCGCGATGGAAAAGTCTCAAACGTAGTCGTGAATTACCGAAACGTAAAAAGCGATACGTGGACATATATCGGAAACGACCCAGCGTCCACAAATACTACCACAATATCCGATGTGCTGCTAGGCGCGAACTATGAAGTACGCGTGCAGGCAATTAATGAGTTAGGACAGTTAACTACTGGCGTAACAAAATCTATAGCCATACCTAAGATGCAAGCACCTGAGGATGTGCAAAATTTGCACGTACTCAGTCGATATAATCAGACTGCCGATAAAAGTGTTTACTATGACTTACAAGTGCTATTTGACCCGCCTAGTAATCCTGCCAATTTCGATGTGGCGGAGATTTGGTATCTCTTAAAGTCGAAGAGCGGAAAGCCTGTAGCGGGGCAAGAATGGCAGTATGCTGGCAGTAGTAATAGTCAGGTTATTATCAAATCATTAGGCCCTGGTGAGGAATATCGAATCAAAGCAATTTCGGTTGATCGATTTGGCAACAGGGCAGAAACAGCTCAAATGGTTGATGTGATAGTCAAACCAATGGATGCGGTACCCGATATGCCTAGTAATTTCGGTATTACTTTCAGCAGAAATGCCACCGCATCATGGGATGAGGTACTGAATGCTGACGTCGACTATTACGAATTACGTACCGATAATAATCCTGGTAAAGATACGAATACTTTATTGGCAAGAGTTAAAGGTACATCTGCTGTACTTACCTTATCTAAACGAGCGGATACTGTTTATTTATATGCTCGCAGCACGTTGGGCAAATACTCGACTGCAGCAACATACGAGTATAACGTTCCGCAGTTGGCCGCGCCTGAGCTTGTAGTAAAAAGCCAGTTAGGGGGATTTAATCTTTATTTCTCAACTAAGCCAGCACAAGCATACGCAATCAGATGCCACGTGATCGGAGATGAACGTACTGATGATTTTGAAACTACTAGCACCATGCTGACGTATTCGAACTCAGCCGGAATATATCGGATACGTTGCTCGTTTGTGGATGTGTTCGGAGATGGACTCGTTAACGAGAAGCAAGTCGTGATTAAGACACAAATTGATGCTAGCTTGCTAGACCTTGAGTCTCTCGGGCTGAATAAAGTTGATGAACGAATTAAGGAACTTGATAAGAAATTCAATAAGAATTCTGAAGAGACCACTAGAAGAATTACGAATTTGGCGTCACATACGGAATCTCGCATTACTGAGTTAGCTGGTAGCATCGATTTACAAGTTAAAAAAAGTATTGGCGAGATTGATGGTGGCGAGTTGGTATCTCGCATTAACCTCAGTCAGTCCGGAGTATACATTGCGGGGAAATTGATTCACATCACTGGAGCGACTAAGTTCGATGATAACGTCATTGTTAATAAGATGATTCAGGCTAACGCAGTCACCGCCGATAAATTACATGTTGAAAATTTAGCGGCGGTGTCCAGTACAATTGGGTTACTTCGTTCGAGAGAGACCGGTGCTCGTGTTGAGATTCAAGATAATATTATTACAGGTTTTGATGATGACAATAACCCTCGGATTAAACTTGGGTGCTGGTAGGAGGTATTATGGAACCGCATGTATTAGCTTATGATGCTAACGGCAATATCATACTAAATCTCAAGGAAAGGCTTACACGTATCGAGGGACGGATGTATGTATCTGACATCCCTAATCGACGTCAACAAATTACTGTGAATGGATTGCAGCCTGGGCAACATGTCTGGGCTGCAGCCATGGGACAGTACTTGGTGGCAGAGGTTAGGGGCAATATCATAACATATTACTTTGCCGTGTCCCAGGATGAATATAATATTAATCGTCAATTTAAGGATCTTACGTATGAAGGGTGGCTGGCGTATGGAATTTATTAACATCCAAAATAAAGAAGGCGTCACGATTATAAACGATACCTATGACAATCTAGTATATCTTAGTTTTCCTAAACAAAAAGAGGCAGTTCTCTACACCGGGACAATGAGGGGGATAACGCCAACGGTTCAAATCCCGCTCAAGCCTGTAACTTACGCACCTATGTTGGTGCCTACGAGTAAATTCCAATACGGATATATTGCAGGGGAAGCTAATGTAATCCAGGTCTTTTATATTACTAATCGCATATATCATGGCGATGCACCTCTTATCGCAGTATCGGTTCCGCAAGGATATGAATTCGCAGCTCAGTGGGTCCATAAACGTCGTGAGCAATTAATGGTACTGATAGTGGATGTAATTAAGCCAGGCGAAAAGGTAACGCAAGCAATGGTTGATGAAGTAAAAGCTGGCATCAAGTTCTACTGCTTCGGTTATTTCGAGGATGTTACGGCTAATGCAGACACGCCTCGTATTCGATTTGTTGATAAGGTAGGAAGTAGTAAGCCTAATACAGCATTGCAAGTTCTTGGTCGTCACAAATATTATAAAGCGTCTTGGGCAACAGATTACAATCTGCAGAACGATGTGATATATGATAGCCGCATCAGGTACCTACGCATAATCGATCACTATGCGCATGATTGGTATAACCAGTTATCAAACTACGTTCCGGATACTTTTACAAACATGGCCCGTGATCCAAAGACTTATGGCGTCAAGGTTGCGATTATACCCATGTCTGTAATCGATGTATCCGTTTGGGGGCCCAATATCAATAACGGAGATAAAAAGTCACACACGGGGCGAGTGTGGCAAACGTTCAGATTTCACGATGAGAGTACCGTATCGCTGAAATCGTATCAGTTCATTGATTGGAATACAGTCACCACGTATCCTGTAGGTTGCTCGGGTAAGACTACATCTCAGTATTTGGTAGTCGATGTGACCGGGTACGACAAACAAGGTATGATTCCATTCAATTAAGGGAGATGATAAGTAATGAATGTAAAGGATATAGACCTCAATATTGGCGAGGATTTCGGGATAGTTTACGCAGTCCAAGATGACAATGTGGATTTGACTGGATTCAAGTCGGTATTCGCCATACGAAAGCGAGCAAGTGGTCCGCTTGTTATTAAAGTGCAAGGGGTAGCATCTGGGAAGATTGCGACATTCAATATTTCCGGAAAGGATACCCTAGAAATCAAGTCCTTTGGTGAGCATGTGTATGATGCTTTTGCATATAAGGAATCGGAGCCTAGCCGATATTACAAGCTGGGCATGGGGGTAGTCAACATAATTCAGGATGTGGCCATGCATGATTAGAGGAGGAATGTATTATGCAAAACGAAGCGTTACCAGTAAGATTTGAAGGTCCGATTAAAGTAGAGGCGGAAGTAAAAGCAACCATGGTAGGCAATAACGGGAAAAGTGCTTATGAAATTGCTTTAGCACATGGATTCGTAGGAACCGAGGCGGAGTGGTTGGAATCCTTAAAAGTGAAGATGCCTAACTTATCAGGCGTTGTTTCAGCACTTCAAGGTAAGAATATCCTTATTAATAGTGGTACCCTTGAAGCGATATTATCTGCTATTGTCCATGCATTGGCTGAGCAACCTTATGCACCACTTACTTTTAACGAGCCAAGAAAAGGGGATACGGAAGTTCGAGTATCTGGACAAGATGGCTTTAAAGTTCGAGTGCGCGGTGAGGAAGAAGCTGTTGAAATCCAATCTGGGAGTGCAACTATTAAAATTCAGCCTTATGGCGCAGATGATATTTATGTTGAATATCTTAACTTAATTGAGCACGTCGTTGATACTGTTAAAATCAAAGGTCTTTTTGAATTCAATCCGGAAACGGCCACAGAGATCTTGCCTAAGCAGTTCTATGGCCGTAGCGATTTGGAAGGTGAACTCACTTGTCCGAATGTTGTTAAAGTTGGTGCATTAGCATTCGTTGGAACCAAGCACAATATTATCAATTTACCTAAGGCCACTGATATTGATAGGGATGCTTTCGCTAACAGTTCTCTTGCCGTAATCAATACCCCCGCATTTGTATGGGCAGATGATAACCTTGATTTAAAATCTTATGACCTCATTAGGGTTAATAAAATGACTGTTAGTGAGGAATCTCATCCGCCACGAAATGTTATGATGCAAAAAATTTCATTAGAGGTCTACAATCCGGACCATACTAAAAAATGGAATCTTTATAACGAGAAATGGGAGAAAGCGGAGGCCTAAATGGACGAAATTAGATTATTGCTAATGGACTTCGGAATTCCGGCCTACTTTGCAGATATTGGATTTTGGGTGACCCTCTTGGGGGTCATCTGGGCCGCCCTTAGGGGTTCGTTTCGTGCTATGGTGTGGTTCTTAGAACATACCTCGCTAGTCGCAGTTAAGCAAGAGTTAGATGACCATTTGGCTCGACGCATGGATAAGCAGCGTAAGGACTATGATGATAAGTTATCTGATGCTATCAACAGTATCGCGGATTTGACAAAAAGTAATCAGGAAATACTAAAGCAATTGGTCAAGTTGGAAGAACGAGATGCAGCGAAATTTCACCGGCTCAATAACCTTGAAACCACAGTTCAGAGCCTGAGTACTGAACTGATGCATGTCCAAGTTCTAAATAATATGCCGATAGGAAGAAGTATCACACTTAACACGGACGATATAGGAGGTGACTGATAATGAAATATCAAATCATGAACCGACTGAAATCTGTATATAGTTCTATTCGTGTTGCTAACATTAGACCTACTGGAGTACTAGCGACACGGATTCTAGTGCTTGTTATGCTAATTCCTATTTGGTTAGTCATAACAGAGTATGTTATGGCATTTGCTAGGGGTTATGTATCAAGTGAAACTAATAAGTTGATTGATGTTGGGCTCAATATTATTGACCACATATTCATTCCTAGCGTATTGACGGCCGTAGTAGGCTTCCTAGGCCTTTGGTTGGATAGAAACAATAATGGTGTCCCTGATAAATTAGAAGGAGGTAGTAGTAATGACGAAAATATTTATAAATCCAGGTCATGATATTGACCTGGACTCTGGAGCAGTAAATCCTAACACAGGACGTCGTGAATGCGACGTTGCTCGTGATGCGGGTAAGTTATTGGCTTGTTATTTACAAACAGCAGGATGCGAAGTTAGAACTTTACAGAATGATGACCTAGGTCTTGTATGTGAAACTTCTAATGAATGGGGAGCGGATATATTTGTGTCTCTGCACTGCAATGCTTTTAACACTCAAGCTAGGGGTACAGAAACACTTTATAAGTCCTTTAATGGGCAACGGCTAGCGAAGGCCATCCAATCGCAAATCATCCGTAGTATTAATACGGTTGATCGTGGTGTAAAAGAACGGCAAGATTTATGGGTGCTAAACGGCACGGATGCAACAGCCGTGTTAGTTGAAATGGCATTCATAGACAATGATGATGATTTAGAACTACTTAATAATGACCTTGATACTATTGTGCGTGCTATCGCAAGGGGCATTACGGATTATGCAACAGGAGGGGTATGATGTATGACAAAATCAAAATTTTATTTAATAACCCTACTTACCGCTATATTGTTATCGGTGGTATTGGGCTCGTCATCTGTCTTTGCCTCGGATACATCTTCTACCAACCAAGCGGAACCGACTATCAGCGTGCCCGTGAGTCAGTGGAACGAATTGAAAAGCAACAACGAGAAAGCCTTGAGCTTAATCGAAGCATCCAGTATTCCATTGACCGAAGCACAGAGCTTAGTCATGAAGCAGCAACAAGAATTGATAGAAGCAAGGAATACAATCGACAAATTAACGACCGAATTGGACAAAGCCAAAGCGGACTTAGTGAAGCAAGAAGTTACCTTGTCAGAAATGTCGAACTCTATAGACGAATTGAAGAACAAAGTAGAGAACGACAAGAAAACAATCCATCGACTCAAGATGCAACGCAACCTATCCCAAATACTGGGAGCGGGTGCGACAATCGGAATTGCGATACGCGGATAGCGAGGTGATCCACACATCTCCTGAGCATGAGCAGGCGGACTCATGGATTGACTATAATAATGTAAAAGACCTTACCGGGAATATGTCCTGGTAAGGTCTTTTTTTTGTGTAAAAATTAAAAAAAAACACTTGCAAATAACACGGTATCGTGTTATAATAAAACCATAGAAAGGAGGTGAAAAGTTGAAAATGAAAAAGAAGTGGTTAAAGTGGTTACCGCCTTTAGTAATCGCAATCATCCAGCTAATCACGGCGGTGATAACAGCGATTAACAAGGAGTAACCACAGGAGCCCGAAAGGGCTCCTACCATCTCTCTTTCATTATATCAACTGAGGTATAATGATGGCAAGGTTAACATTAATAATCAGCGTGATAGCGCTAATCCTATCAATCTATAATTTACTGAAAGCGACGGGGGTATTGTGAAGTTAGACGATGTAATGACAACTCAAGAAGCGGGCGAGATATGGGGTGTACCCGCCGACTCGATTAAGCAATGCTGCTTAAAGCGATACGCAAATAAACAGTTTAAGGATACCGAATGCCGGAAATCCGGTAAATCATGGTTAGTAACTAGACAAGGAATGGAAAGGGTGTACGGAATGGCTAAAGTTAGAATGACAGTAAAAGATTTATATAAACATATTTGTGAGCATAATAATATCTCGGACGTTGTAGATATATCAGATTTACAAGAGGATGGATATAAGCGATTAAGACGTGCGTTAGACTGGAATAACATTCCTGTATTACCTCCAGAGGGCCATATAAGTGGTTGGGATGACCAGGTAGCAACATTTAGGAGTGAACTTGAATTCGATAAATTTATGGAAATTTGGAATCCATCTGAGAAATATAAAGAATCTGTTAAAACTGAGCTATTCGGATTGAATTAAGTCGTTTAAATCTAGAACGGTTGCTTAACCGTTGCTCAACCTAAAATACATAAAATCCAGTAATGACGTGTATAGATGGCACTTTTGAATAATTTCCGCTGAGTAATCACAAATAAAACACGCCCCTCATTGAGGGGCTTTTTATTTTGCCTAAATTTGCGTAACTTAGTATAATAGGACTATTAAGAATTATATTATAGTAAGGGAGTTAATCTTGTTTTATACAGTACTTATCATTTGGTTATTATTGGACCAATTAACTAAATATTATGTAATGAATCATTTTTTGTTAGGTGAATCTTTACCTGTTATTCCTAATGTATTTCATCTTACCTATATTATTAATCGCGGTGCAGCCTTTGGCATGTTAGCGAATCAACGATGGTTTTTCTTACTAGTGGCTTTTGTTCTATTAGCTGTTTGTGCTTTTTATTGGAAGCGATTAGCTAAGGGCCATTGGACTTTGCAAATCGGATCCGCCTTATTAGTCGCAGGTGCAATTGGTAATGGCATTGACCGATACATGATTCATGGGGTAGTGGACTTTTTTGATTTTCGTGTATGGCCTATTTTTAATGTGGCAGATATTGGTATTTGCATAGGTGTAGCTTTTGTTGTATTTTATTTGTTTTCATTGAAAGAGGACCATGAATAGCTTTCATTATTAGGGTCCTTTATAGATCATTGACTTGATTCGTCAATAAATATATATCTTATACTTGACTCAAAGAGGAATAGAGGATGAATGAATATATTGTAAGTGCTGAGCAAGAAGGCATGAGACTAGATGTATTTTTAACTGAACAGATGGAAGGATCTCGTAGCTATATTCAAAGTTTAATTAAAGGTGGTCATGTTACAGTAGGTGATAAAGTAGGAAAGGCTAATCTTCGGCTTACACCTGATACTATCATTCATGTAGAAATCCCAGAGCCCGAATCGATTGAGGTTAAACCTGAGGATATCCCTATAGATTATTTATACGAAGATCACGATATTGTTATTGTTAATAAACCTCGTGGCATGGTGGTACATCCTGCAGTAGGGAATTATTCTGGAACCCTTGTAAATGCTCTATTATTCCATTGTAAGGACCTATCAGGTATTAATGGTGAAATTAGGCCAGGTATTGTGCATCGCTTAGATAAAGATACGTCTGGTGTTATGATGGTGGCAAAAAATGATGCAGCACACATTGGTCTAGCAGAGCAAGTAAAAGCACATTCTGCAAGACGTACGTACTGGGCGCTAGTACAAGGTAATATTGTAGAAGAAAAGGGGACTATTAAGGCGCCTATTGGACGCCATCCTAAAGACCGTATGAAAATGGCTGTAGTCTTTGAAAACAGTAAAGATGCAGTAACTCATTTTAAGGTTCTTGAACGATATGGTCACCAAACATTGGTAGAATGTAATTTGGAGACTGGTAGAACCCATCAAATTCGGGTTCACTTTGCTCATATAGGGCATCCTGTCGTTAATGATCCATTTTATGGGTACCGCCGCATGGATTTTCCGATTGAAGGGCAAGCATTACATTCTAAATCGTTAGATGTTAAACACCCTATTACAGGTGAAGAAATGCACTTTGAAGCACCGGTACCAGCTGACTTTGAGGCGTGCTTAGAATTTGCTAAGACCTACCGTGAAGATAAACGAAAATAGTCTAAATGTTTACATTGATTGTTTAAGTACTTATTTTTACTACTTATTTGGATATAGGGGCATAGAACAATCCTATGCTATAAGGGCGTATATATGGAAAAGAAACGCTTACTAATGGATCAAGACGCTATAATGCGTGCGATTCGTCGTATTAGTCATGAAATTTTAGAACGCAATAAAGGTTTATCTAATGCGTTAATTGTAGGTATTGAACGGCGTGGTGTCATTTTGGCAAAACGTTTACAAGCGGAAATTGAGCGTATAGAAGGTATTCATATTGATTGTGAGTCTTTGAATGTTGCAGTGTATCGTGATGATCGTGATGCTCGTCCTAAAGAGGGGGAACCGTGTACGATTGATACAACGGAAAAGACAATTATTCTTGTAGATGATGTTTTGTATACTGGCCGTACCATCCGTGCTGCTTTAAATGCATTAATGACGGCTGGCAGACCAAGATCTATTCAATTGGCCGTCCTCGTCGATCGTGGTCATCGTGAATTGCCTATACGAGCGGACTATGTAGGTAAAAATATTCCTACTTCACATCTTGAAAGTGTACGCGTTGCCGTCGCTGATCTGGATGGTGAAGAAGGGGTTACAATACAGGAATAATCTGTATTGTAACCCCTTCTTTTTTTTGAGTATTACCATATAATAAGATGATTATCTTAATAAAATTAAATTATTTGACTCTTATATTTATGTGCAGAATGTTTCTACCAGATCGTAGTTTTGCTTATTTTATGTATTGTGGCGTATAGGTGTAGTCCATATGACCTATTCGTTTAACTTCATTATGTAAGCATAAGGCCTGTATATCTGTAGCTAATGTATCGATTTGATGCATCGTTTGTCCCAACGTATTTAATTCATTAGGTGCTTTGGCCCATTTTTGAATAAGTGGTATTTCAAAATCATTTCGAAGCCATTGACGACCTCTATCGTTGAAGGCTAGCAAGCGAGCATATTGTGGCGCTTCCTGTATAGCACTTTGTAGTAAATCTTTTTGTATTCCTAAGGTGAGATAGGCTCCCATTCGTTGTAAACGGGCATAGGTATAGCGCTTTGATTTTATTTGCTTCATAGCCAAGTTCCACGTAGGTTGTTGGGCCGCTTTGGACCATAAGTGTTCAATGCCTTCGTTGAACTCTCCAAAGCTTTCTAGCTCCTTAGTTGAAGTACGACGACTTAAGGTATGGACCATATCATAGTAGCGGTTATAGTTTACATAAGCACCATTAGAAATTATATTAGTCATATCGTCTGCAATAGTTTTAGGAACGATTGACTGAAGTTGTAATTTTATTTTACTATTTAGTGCATTTAATTTTGTTAATGTAGTTGCAGTTGCAGTTGCAGTTGAATTTGAATTTGTACTTGTCGTTGTATCTATATCTGTAGAAGTGTAGATACTATTTTTATTACAATTGTTACTACTTGTAGCCATTTCTGTTATGAGTTTACGCAATGCTGTACCAGAAGGAAAATCTTTTGTAATATTCGCGTCGTGATGATCTGATGTGCGTAAGATTGGTATATATTTTAAGGAAGGATAATAGGTAAGTCCTGCCCGAATATATTCAAGTCCTAACAGTGCATTAGGGGTGTTGAGCATCTCTGTATTAAGGGCTTTACGGAAGGCAGAGCCATAGGACATGCCTTCGTTAATATAGGTCCGTAATACTATTTGAGTACTTTCACAATCCATACGTTTAGCTATATCTACGAATGTATCTAAATCAGCCGTTTCAGAACCAAAGGAGAGTGCATCGATATGTAAAGCTTTTACCATGCGAATAGCACCTGTTCCAAACAGTTGTGCACTACCCAAAGAATAGAGTGTAGGTAGCTCGATAACGATGTCTGCACCACCGAGAATAGCCCAACGAGCACGGTCATATTTAGAAAAAATAGCAGGTTCTCCTCGTTGTACAAAGGAACCACTCATGATACAAATGCGCAGCGCTTCAGGATGCTCTTGTGCTAAGGTATGTAATTGATGAGCATGTCCATTGTGAAATGGATTGTATTCACAGATAATACCGATTGTTTTCATAGTGACTCCTTTCATTATTGTTAGTGTAACAAAGCGAAGAAATGCTGTAAACTACATTTCATGATATCTATAAAAAAGGCTTGTTTATAGAAATGATGTTATGTGTAAATATTAAGTTTAGTATAGATTTTCTTGACACTATAGGCTATAATTAACTGTAAATGCTGAATTGATGTGAGGTATATGATGAAACAAAATTGGAAACGTACATTACAAGGGACTCTGCTCGGTGCTGTGCTGCTAGCAATGGCGGGATGTGGCTCTACAAATGTAATGGATACATATAGTTTTGGCCATCAAGTTATCCGTGCTGGTCAATCTGAAATTACCATTGCTTTGCCTTATGAAATGGGTAAAAGTACAAAAAATATGTCTGATAAGGGGTATCCAATCGATATTTATGGATCTGTTACAGAACATATGGTAATTGAGGTTGAGGCTTTACGGCCTGGTGAAAATAAACCGTTACCTACGGTAGATGAGTATATTAATCACAGTAAGTCTGAATTTGCTAAAGTAGGCGCGACCATCAAAGAAGAGTCCGTAGCATTAGAAGGTGCATCTGCTAAAAAGCTTGATGTTACTGTTACATCGCAAGGACAAATATTTAGAATTTCTCAATACGTATTCTTAGATCATGGCGTATTGTGGAATATAGTCTACCAATATCCTGAAAAGGATCAGGTAGGTGCTGATATCAGCAAAGAAATTCAAAACAAGATTCAAGTTACACAACAGAAAGAGGGTTAATCGATGAACGTATTAGTAGTTAACTGCGGTAGTTCTTCTTTGAAATATCAATTACTTGATATGACAACTGAAACAGAATTGGCAAAAGGTCTTTTTGAAAAGATTGGTGATCAAGATGCTATCTTCACTCACAAACGTCCTAATGCAGATAAATTAGAACGCATTGAACCAATTTTGAACCATAAAGAAGCGCTTCGCATTTTGCTAGATATTTTAGTTGATGCTGAATTTGGTGTTATTTCTTCCATGGATGAAATCGATGCTGTAGGTCACCGTGTAGTACACGGCGGTGAAAAATTTGCTGATTCCGTATTGATTACTCCAGCAGTTATGGAAGCATTGGAAGAATGTGCTTCTCTTGCACCATTGCATAACCCACCAAACATTCAAGGTATTGAAGCTTGTGAAGCTATTATGCCAAATGTACCTCAAGTTGCTGTATTTGATACTGCATTCCATCAAACTATGCCAAAAGAAGCATATATGTATGCGCTTCCTTACTCTTATTATGAAGATTATGGTATTCGTCGTTACGGCTTCCATGGTACATCCCATAAATATGTAGCGCAACGTTGTGCAGAATTAATGGGTAAACATATGACTGATCTTCGTATCATCACATGCCACTTGGGTAATGGTTCCTCTGTGGCTGCTATTAAAGGTGGTCGCTCCATCGATACTACAATGGGCTTTACTCCATTGTCCGGTTTGATCATGGGTACGCGTACAGGTGATATTGACCCTGCTATCGTTCCATTCTTGATGGAAAAAACAGGTATGACCTATGAAGAAATCGATAGAGTTATGAATAAAGAATCCGGTGTATTAGGGATTTCTGGTGTATCCAATGACTTCCGTGTGATTGAAGAAGCTGCTGCTAACGGCAATAAACGCGCACAATTGGCATTGAATATGTTCCATTACAAAGTTCGCCGTGTAATCGGTGCCTTTGCGGCTGTTATGGGCGGTGTAGATGCTATTATCTTTACTGCAGGTATCGGTGAAAACGGTATCGGTAACCGCGATGCAATTTGTAATGGTTTGGAATACTTAGGTACTCGTATTGATTCTGAACGCAATAATGTTCGTGGTAAAGAACAAGAAATCAGTGTTGAAGGCTCTAAGGTTAAAATCTTCGTAATTCCTACAAACGAAGAAATCATGATTGCTCGTGATACTCAACGTATTACAGCAGCGTTGAAAAAATAATATAGTTCGCATCTGAACTGAGTGACTAATAGAGTCATAAAACCCCGTCTATATCTTGGATATAGACGGGGTTTTTGTAGTTTTTATGCATAGAATATCTTATAATAGGATGTATAGTTATTAATTAGTGATTTCTTTAAAAGGGGTAAAGCATGACAGTATTATATGAAGAAAAATCTCAGCGCACCAGAAGTGCAGAGTTATTGGTAGTATTTTTTGTGATTTTATTGTTGTGTGCAGCAGCTTATACAACGTATCGCAGTATTCAATTACATACGGTTTTATTAGCTGAGTATTTTATTGAAATCATGGCCATCATTGTTATGGTTAAACAGGCTGTTAGTCGATATACATATATTTTGACAGATACAAAGCTTGTGATTGAAGAGAACTCTATCTTTAGAAATCGTCATTTTGAAGTAGATTATAACATGATTGATGGGGTGTTCAAGTTTGAACGTGAGTTGTTGACAAATATTAAATACCGCTATAAATATAGAAAATGTTCTACCTCTGACCCGCGCCCGATTTGGTCTCTTGTGTATTCTATTGTAGATGGAAATAAAGTTAAAAATGGCCGTTTGTTGTTGAAAGCCGACGATAGATTCTTTGAAATATTAGAAGAGCATGTGCCTGGCCGTATTCGTGTGCCTCAAGCGGATATTGTATTTTATGCAGCGGTGCGAGCTGATGCGGTAAAACATGGGGAAGATGTACAAGAATATTATGAAAGATTAATTTCTTCAGAAGAAGATAAAGGAACAACTATGTAAGGGATGGTAAGTTCTGGGGGATAGGCAGGATAGTTTAGTTATACCAAGAATTTTATGTACAAGTTTTTTAATACGAAGGAGCGTATATGGCTGGATTATATTTGGCGAGTCAATCACCACGTAGAACTGAATTATTAACACAGGTTGGGATTGATCATACTGTTGTATCCAGTACTTATGAGGAATCTAATGAGGGTTACGACAACCCTATTGAAATGGTGAAAGCCCAAGCATTAGGTAAGGCTCGTTGTGCTGTAGGTGTTCCAGACGGAAGTATTGTGTTAGGCGCAGATACTATTGTTGTCCTTGATAATAAAGTATTAGGAAAGCCACATGATGAATCCGATGCACGCCATATGTTGGAGCATTTATCGGGTAGAGCACATTCTGTAATCACTGGAGTCGCGTTACTCATCAAAGGGGAGGAGATAGTTTTTCACAATGAAACAAAAGTATATTTTAAACAATTAGCACCCTTTGAAATCGAGTCTTATATTGCTAGTGGGGAACCGATGGATAAGGCTGGAGCTTATGGCATCCAAGGAAAAGGTGCATTATGGGTAGATAAAATAGAGGGCTCTTATACTAATGTGGTAGGGTTACCAGTTGAACATGTATACGAGGAACTGTGCAAGGCGTTAGGGGCAAAATAGTACTAGCGTATTAGACAGATAGTGATATAATTGGCTGTGCTGTGCTGTGCTGTGCTGTGCTGTGCTGTGCTGTGCTGTGCTGTGCTGTGCTGTGCTGTGCTAAATAATTTTTAAGAGAGTAGATGTGTTTATTGTTTGATTTACAAATGGTGTTATCTATTTGAATGGAGAGATTCTATGGAAGTACCAACAGTAAGTGTAAAAGATATGCTACCATTCCAGCGCCCTCGAGAAAAATTTCTCGCCTTAGGCCCTTCACATATGGCAATGGAGGAGTTGTTGGCTATTTTATTGCGCACAGGGGTAAAGGGGCAATCTGCGATTTCTTTGGCAAGTGATATCCTACAATCCTTTGATGATGGCGTATATGGTCTTAACCGAATGACCGTAGATAATCTAATCAAAATCAAGGGTATTGGTAGAGATAAAGCAGTGACGCTATGCGCAGCACTTGAAATGGGTAGGCGTCTAGGGGAGCTTAAGATTAAAGAGACTTATGAAGATTTTTCGCAACCTTTTGTAATAGCTCAATATGTGATGGAGCGACTGCGTCACGAAGATGTGGAACATGTGTGGGCTGCCATGTTAACATCTCGAAATAAGCTTATTCAGTTGGAACATATCTCTAATGGTGGATTGGTATCAAGTCTTGTAGAGCAAAGAGCAGTATTTAAAAAAGCTATAGCATGCAATGCAGCGGCTATTATCCTAATCCATAACCACCCGTCAGGTGATAGTAGACCAAGTGATGAAGATATACGGCTAACGAAAATGTTTGTTAGTGCTGGTCAATTTATGGGGATTCCTGTACTCGATCATATTGTTATAGGGGATAATGAATTTACGAGCCTCAGCGAAATTGGTAAATTGAGCTGAGCCTAAATAAACTGAACAAAGCCAAGTAAGATTATTAAAAGCATTCATTTTGAACTATACCTAATTTTGACGCATGGGTAAGTTCCTATAAATGAGTGCTTTTCCTTATTGTGTATGAGATTGTATGTATGAAGTTATGTAATTTTTATGTATGACTTATGAGTACAGGGATTATGCGTTATCTGTGCTTTTAACAAAAGGAAAGGTACTGATATCAATGGAAAAAGTCGCGTTATATATGGTAAAATGGAATGATGATGTAATGAAGGAGAAATTACTATGAGTTCCATTTTACCTACTCTAGGAAAAGATGTAAGTATAGATATTGGTTCCATACAAACGCGCCTCATGGGGGGGACGCGAGGGACTGTTATAAGCGAACCATCGATTATAGCAACTGATACAAAACAAGAAAAAGTAGTAGCCGTTGGTGATGAAGCGGCGCGCCTCGTATTGCGCATGCCCGATATATGGCGTCCGTTAACGCCTTTAAAGGATGGATTTATAGTTGACTATCGCGTTATGCATACTATGCTTAGCTACTTTCTTAATAAGGTGTCTAATGCATTGCGTCGAGCCCGCGTTGTCGTAGGGGTTCCTTGTGGGATGACCGATGTTGAGCAACGAGCCATGATGGATGCTGTTATTCAAGCTGGTGCTCGAGAGGTATTTCTTATCGAACGACCTGTGGCGGCTGCTATTGGTTGTGGTGTGCCTATCTTTGAAGCACAAGGATCTATGATTATTGATATCGGCGGTGGCACTATTGATATGGGGATTGTTTCTTTAGGTGGTATCGTAGATAGCAAAACAATTCGTTTTGGTGGTTCTGATATTAATAATGCCTTATTACGCTATGTGCGTGAGTGTTTTGGCATTATCGTATCTGATGAAACTATAATAGATATTAAGCATACATTAGGAACAGCTGTCGCTCCTTTAGAGGATGCAGAGTATGCCTTTCAAGGGCGCGATATGATGAACGGCTTAGGTAGACGTTGTGTGATTCATCAATCTGAAGTGTACCAAGTTGTAAATGAATGTTTGATAGGACTCTTGGATGAGGTTAAGCAAATGATTCGTGCTACGGCACCAGAAATCGTGGCTGATATTATGCAACATGGCATATGGCTTACTGGCGGTACAGCAAGACTATCTGGATTAGCGGATCGGATTGGTACTGAAGTAGGTGTACCTGTTCACGTTCCTGAAGCACCTGAAACAAAAGTTGTGGTAGGCCTTAATGGGGCCTCATCTGATTTGGTGAGCTTATCGCGTTTTATTGTAAATTCTAAGAATAGAAAGGGCCGAGACTAGCATGATACAGTCAGATAAAAAGTTAATTATCATCGTTGTCATTGG
The DNA here is from genome assembly GCF_018366295.1 of Veillonella parvula. GTDB lineage: Bacteria > Bacillota > Negativicutes > Veillonellales > Veillonellaceae > Veillonella > Veillonella parvula_P. The sequence goes on along the minus strand of NZ_JAGZIJ010000001.1, from coordinate 530,937 downwards.
TTGTATCCTAATGTCATTGCTCGGCTTTGCGTGGAAGCAACGGACTAGTATTCCCTTTGTTACGGTTACCCTTGAAGGAATTACAACGCCTTTCTCTTATGGGTCAGCTCGTTTATTAGAGGGCGTCCAAACTAGCTTTACAGTACTTAATAATGCTATTTTCTCTACTATCGAACGCGAAGAGGAAGCATCTCGTAAAGCTACATTGGAACAAAAGGTAGTTAACTACGATGAAGTAGTGGCAGAGAATATTCGCCTTCGTCAGCTTTTAAACTATAAGAGTAGCCATCCAGAATTCTCCATGACCTTAGCAGGTATCATTACAAAGGATTACGGTACTTGGACAAATACTTTCACCATTGATAAAGGGAGTGAAGAAGGTATGGCAGTTAATATGGCTGTTGTTGTACCTAGTGGTGTCGTTGGTTTTATTACAGATGTATATCCGCATTCTGCTCGCGTTCAAACCATTCTTGATCCGCGTAGCGCAATAGGTATCCTTGTACAACGACCTGAATCTCGTTTGTCTGGCGTTGTAAAAGGTAATGGCAATACACCTCGTACACCATCTATGGTAAATATTGCTCGCGATGGTGATGTATTGGTAGGTGATAAGTTGATTACCTCTGGATATGGAGGCATTTATCCGAAAGGTCTACCTGTTGGCAACGTGCAATCTATCGAAAATGATTCGGAAGGATTTGTTAAAAATGCGGTAGTCACACCGAGTGTAGATTTTCATCGTTTAGAAGAAGTTTTTGTGCTTACCTCGTCTTCTCTAAGCGCACCACAAAAACCAGAACTTGAGCCTAAACTTGTGCCTCAAACACAACGAGATCAAGTAGAGGGTGCAAAGGGGGCCGTTAAACAATGATGCGTCTAGCTTTAGCTCTCTCTGGATTTTTAATATATTTTATACAAGCGCAATTATTGCCTACTATTTTCCATACAAATTGGTTACCAAACTTAATTTTGACGATAATTGTTATGATTACTTTATTTAAAGGTCGTCGTATGGGGCTGATATCCGCTGTTATTGGGGGTATCGTACATGATGTATTGATATCTAACTTTTTTGGGCTCCATCTATTCCCTTACGTAATTGTGGTATACCTACTATCTGCCGTAAAGCATCGTATCTATGAAGAACGCTGGTATTGGTCTAGTGGTATAGTAGCTATTTGTACGCTGCTAGATGGCGTTATTCGTAGCTTTATGATATTAGCTAGTGGTGGCGATTTGCACTTTGGACTATACTTGTGGCATATGGTATTACCCGTGATGTTCTGGAATGGCTTGTTAGGCGCTATTGTGCATGGTTTGTTATGGCGTAAAGATGATGAACAACAAGGTTATATTTGGTAAGGATTAAGGGGGTGAAAGAGTGCTTGAAGGCCTCTATAAACGAAGAAAAACGAATCGCTTTGATGTACTCTTTTACATTGTAGCCGGCATATTTATAGTCTTGGCATTACGCCTGATGACGTTGCAAATCTTGTCTGGTGGTTATTACCAAGCTAAGGCAGAAGGCAACCGTTTGCGCATGGTATCCATGACAGCTGCTCGTGGTATTATGTACGATCGAAATGGTCAGATCTTAGTAGGTTCTAGACCGGCATACACTATCTCCATTTTGCCTACGGGGAAGGCTCTAGACGAAGGTGAAGTTGCTAAGTTGGCAACTTTGCTGAAAATTAAACCAGAAGATATTACAAAAAAGGTAAATGATCATAAATATGGTTATGAGCCAATTCGTATTGCTAATGATATTTCTATGGATGTAGTTACAAGCATCGAAGAGCATCGTCATGAATTACCAGGTGTTACCATAGATGTAGAACCACTTCGCTATTATCCATATGAAACGATGGCTTCTCAGCTCTTTGGGTATGTGGGTGAAGTGAGCGAAGAAGAATTAGAAGAGCTAAAACAGCAAGATCCAAATACCCTTATTAGTGGTGGTACTATTTTAGGCCGTTCTGGTCTTGAAAAACTATATGATTCCATCTTGCGTGGCACTGATGGTGGTAAACAGGTAGAGGTTGATGCTACAGGCCGACCGGTTGCGGAGGTAGATAGAAAGCATACAGTGCCTGGATCTAATATCCATTTGACAATAGATGCAAATCTACAAAAGGCTGCTGAAGAAGCTGTTAAGAACCAATTAGAACAGTTGCGTGCCCAAGGCATTCCAGCTCAAGGAGCTGCTGTAGTAGCAATGGATCCAAATACGGGTGCCATTTTGGCCATGGTCAGCGCCCCTGAGTTTAACCCTAATTGGTTTGCGAAGGGGATTACAACGGCACGGTGGAATCAATTGAATAACGATAAGAATCATCCATTTGATAATAAGGTTATTTCTGGTGAATATCCACCAGGTTCTCCGTTCAAGATTATTACAGGTACGGCGGCTTTAGATCTTAAAAAGGTTACCCCTGAAGAAATGATTTTTGATAGTGGTAAACATTGGCTTATCGATAAACGAAATGCAGAAGGTGAAGCATTAGGGTGGCTTAACTTTAATAAAGCTCTTGCAAAATCAGATAATGTTTACTTCTATGAAATGGGCAATCGCGTTGGCATAGAAGGACTTGTAAAATATGCTGGCTACTTTGGTATTGGCGAAAAGACAGGCATCAATCTTGTTGGTGAGGCCTCTGGTAATATGGCAAGTCCTGCTTATAAACGCAAAGTGTATGATGAAGATTGGTATTTAGGTGAAACCTTTGATGCGGCCATAGGTCAGTCTTTTACTTTGGTGACACCATTACAAATGGCTGTTATGCTTAGTGAAGTAGCAAATGGTGGCATTAAATACCGCCCATATGTAGTGAGCCGTATTGATAATAAGGATGGCACGCCAAAAGAAATCTTTGGCCCAGACAAGCTCGGTATCTTACCTGTACCAAAAAATATTATGGATCTTGTTCGCGAAGGCTTGCGTGATGTTACTAATGAAGGTGGTACAGCAGGGGAGTTGTTTAAAGGATTCCCTATTGATGTAGCTGGTAAAACAGGTACTTCAGAGAATGCACATGGCAGAGATCACGGCTGGTTTGTAGCCTATGCACCATATGATAAGCCACAAATTGTAGTGGTTGCACTTGTTGAGCAAGGTAGCTTTGGTGCGGGCTCTGCAGGGCCTATCGTAAGAGATATATTGGCTGCGTACTTCAATGTACCAGTGAATAAGAAATCTAATGATACAAATAGTAAGGGCAATAAGGAAACTGCTACGGGGACAAGTATTAATAAAGGGCAAAAACCTCAGAATGCGGTAACTAGTGGACAACCAAGAAAGGATTAGTATGGGCGAGATAATCGGCGTTGTATCCGGTAAGGGAGGCGTAGGTAAGACTACGATTACCGCTTGCTTGGGTTCAGCCTTAAGCAATGCAGGGCATCGCGTATTGCTCTGTGATGGAGATTTTGGATTGCGCGATTTAGACCTTGTGTTAGGAGTGGCAAATGAAATTATTTACGACGCATTAGATGCGAGCGAAGATAAAGACTATATGGATGATGCCATTGTATCAATTGCTGAAAACTTAGATTTCCTACCAGCTAGCCAAAGTGCTCGTTGGGAAGATATAGGTCGTAAAAAATATAAAAAATTAGTCCGTCGCCTCTCTGAGACATATGACTATATTTTAATTGATGCTCCTGCTGGTATCGGTAAGGGCATAGAGTCTATTTTAGAATTAGTAAATCGTTGCATCGTGGTGACGCATCCTTTATGGGTGTCCTTGCGTAATGGGGCACGCATGATTCAAGTATGTCAAGAACATAATATTCGTGATTATGCTATTGCTTTTAATGCAGTACCTATCGATGGAGAGGATATCCATTTATATGATATGTTAGAAGTCCTTCGTGCTGAATATGTAGGGGCTATAATTCCTTATGATGAGGATATTTTGACCTATACACAAGATGGTCGTTTGTTAGAATTTGTTTCTAGTGAACTAAAAGCTATGTTAGCACCTCTTGTTGATTATGTAACTACCGGTGAGTGTTGGGAAGACTACGATGTACAAAAGCACTTCGATGCTTATGTAACTAAGAAAAAAACATCGAAGGAGCAAGATAGTACACCAAGTCTTGCAACAGTAGGTGAGTCTATTTTTGAGGATTCTAACAATGTTCATTACATTAATCGTGGCGGTTGGACCACGCAACGCTTATTGGTGCAAGGGAAACAAAGCTTGTGGCGCCGTAGCAAGTTGAAATAGGTGATATGATGTGGCGTAAAATATGGACAGATAGCGATTGGACTATCATCATATGTACTATATTACTTGTCGGAATTGGTCTTACAGCTATTGGTAGTGCTACCCATGTGAATCATGAAGCTATCGGTTTTGGTAGTTTAGTGGTAAAACAACTCGTATTCTTTTTAGCAAATATAGCTGTCGTTATAGGCATGCAATTTCTAGATTACCATCGCCTTAAAGGGTGGGGGAATATGATTTATGTGATTACCATGCTTATGTTAATTGCAGTTATGGTAGTTGGTACCTCCGCACTAGGTGCACAGCGTTGGATTCAACTGGGGCCAATTACTATCCAGCCTTCAGAGTTTTCTAAACTATTGATGATTATCTGTATGGCTAAAATGTTAGAACCGCGCATTGGCAAGTTAGATACTTTTAAATCCCTATTGATGCCAGTGTTATATGTAGGGATTCCTATCCTTCTCGTATTTTTACAACCTGACTTGGGGACATCCCTCGTATATATTGCTATATTTGTAGGGATGCTCTTTATATCTGGTATCAAAACTAAGCTTATAAAAATCATTGCGAGCGTGGCTTTACTCTTGATGCCTTTGGGCTGGTTTGTACTGAAAGAATACCAAAAGCAACGTATTCTAGTATTTTTAAATCCAGATATTGATCCCTTCGGTTCTGGCTATCATATTATTCAATCTAAGATTGCCATCGGGTCGGGTATGATTTTTGGTAAAGGTATCTTTAATGGTACTCAAAGTCAGTTGAACTTTTTACCAGAAAATCATACGGACTTTATCTTTTCTGTAATCGGCGAAGAATTTGGCTTTGTAGGATGCATTGTAGTATTGCTATTATTGTTTATGCTTATTTATCGCAGCATTCAAGTAGCATATACCTGCAATGATAATTTCGGTATGTTATTAGCAACGGGTATTGGTACGATGTTTGCCTTTGAAGTGCTCGTAAACGTAGGCATGACGATTGGTATCATGCCTGTAACGGGGATTCCGTTGCCATTCCTTAGCTATGGTGTTAGTGCGCTAACAACTAATATGCTGAGCATTGGCATTTTATTAAATATTGCTAGACAGCGGACAAAATATATATTTTAATATCCTTTCATAGGATTGATTGTGAAAGAAGTCTTTCATTAAAGACGGAGGATGTATGATTCAATTAGATACGTCATGGTTACAACATGTCCAAAAGCCCGCTCGCTACATGGGCGGCGAATACAATAGTATCGTGAAAGATCACAGTACTGTTGATGTAACTATGGCTTTAGGTTTTCCCGATGTGTACGAAGTGGCCATGAGTCATTTGGGCATCAAGATTTTGTATGGTCTCGTAAACCGTCGTGAAGATGCGGTAGCCGAGCGCGTATTTGCACCGTGGCACGATATGGAAGAGGAAATGCGCAAGCGTAATATTCCATTATTTTCCTTAGAAACACGTACGCCTATTAAAGACTTTGATGTGTTAGCATTTACGCTTCAATATGAAATGAGTTTTACTAACATTTTAAATATGCTCGATTTAGCAGGCATTCCTATGTATGCTAAGGAGCGTGATTTAGATTTTCCACTGCTTGTATGCGGTGGCCCTTGTGCGTATAATGTAGAGCCTATTGCTGATTTCTTTGATATCGTATCCCTCGGTGAATCCGAAGAGTGGGGCGATGAATTCATCGACTTATTTAAAGCAGAAAAAGCCAAAGGCTTCCCAGGTGGCAAAGAAGGCTTTTTGCGTAAAGTAGCCCAAATTCCTGGCACATATTGCCCGGCTTTATACGATGTAGAATACACTGAACAAGGCGATTTTAAATCGATTACGCCGCGTTTCGAAGACGTACCTGCAACCGTTGAGAAACGTATTATAGAGGATGTAGAGAATGTATTCTATCCAACAAAGCCTGTTGTACCGTTCCTTGATATAGTGCATGACCGCGCTGTATTGGAGCTATTCCGTGGCTGTACGCGTGGCTGTCGTTTCTGTCAGGCAGGTATGCTCTATCGTCCAGTTCGTGAAAAGACACCAGAACGTTTGTTGCAAATTGCTAAAGATACGATTGCCAATACGGGGTATAATGAAATATCCTTGATGAGTTTAAGCTCTGCAGACTACTCCAAATTACCTGAGCTTGTAGATATGCTCATGGAAGAGTTTAAAGATAAACAAGTTAGCGTTAGCTTACCGTCCTTGCGTATCGACAGTTTCTCTATCGATATTGCGAAAAAGGTACAGCAAGTGCGCAAGAGTGGTCTTACCTTTGCTCCTGAAGCAGGTACGCAACGAATGCGTGACGTTATCAATAAAGGCGTTAGTGAAGAAGACTTATTGGCGGCCTGTTCTAATGCTTTCAAATCTGGTTGGAATACAGTTAAATTATATTTTATGATGGGCCTTCCTACAGAAACAGACGAAGATTTGGCTGGTATTGCGGATCTTGCGTACAAGGTGCTCGATTTACACCGTGAAATTACAGGGAAGCGAAATGGTTCTGTAACGGTCAGCGTATCCTTCTTCGTGCCAAAAACACATTCTCCATACCAATGGTATGGTCAACAAGATGTAGAGGAAATTCATCGCAAACAACGTTACTTGAAGTCCCTCATCAATAATCGTAACATTTCCTACCACTACCATGATGGCTATACTGGCTACATGGAAGCCGCTTTTGCTCGTGGGGACCGCAGATTGTCCAAAGTTCTCGTAGAGGCTTGGAAGGCAGGTTGTAAATTCGATGGTTGGACCGAGTTCTTTAACTATGAAACTTGGTTGAAAGCATTCGCTGACTGCGGATTGGATCCTGCGTATTTTGCACGTCGTACACGAGATTTCGATGAGCCATTGCCTTGGGATCATTTAGATTGCACCGTAAGTAAAGCTTTCTTAAAACGCGAGTGGGAGCAAGCGGTAGCAGCTAATCTTACAGGCGATTGTCGTCGAGCTCCATGTAAGGGCTGTAATGTATGTCCAGAGCTCAATACAGCTATTATTGACTATAAGGAGGGTGGTAGAGTTGAAAAAGTTACGTTTGGCCTTAAATAAAGGCGAAGAATTACGATTCCTGTCACACCTTGATTATGCTCAAGCTGTAGAGCGGATGATACGTCGAGCAGAAATTAAAATGGCGTACTCTGAAGGGTTTAACCCTCACATGAAAATTAGCTTCTCCTCTGCACTCGCCTTAGGCGTAACCGCAGCGGCTGAATATATTGATATGGATGTGCTTGAAGAGGATAGTTTAGAGTCCATTATAGACCGTTTAAACCGTGTAGCGCCTCCTGGTCTTGAGGTTCTAGATGGTAAAGAAATGCCTGAAAAGGTGAAAAAGATGATGGCCATCTGTAACTTTGCTATCTATGAGGTAACAGGCCCTGTGACAGATGAAAATGCTGATTGGGATGCGTTACTCAAACCTTTTAATGAAGCAACGGAAATTTCTTATGAAAAGGTAACACCTAAGAAAACTCGTACCATTGATGTAAAAGAGTTTGTAAAAGAACCAATCGTAGCATCTGTTAAAGACGGTATGGTGATACTTACAATGGGCATCGGCATTTATCCGCAAGGGACTATTAAACCTAGCGAAGTGTGGAATCTTGGTAAAAATCAGTATAATTGGCCTATTACTTCAGATTACGAAATTCATCGTAAAGCAATTATAGTAGAAAACGAAGAAGGCCGTTATACGCCTTTAGAGATTAATTACTAATTATAATTTAGATGACAAAGAAGGGAGGGATAGGATGCATAAAATTTTGGTCAATGTTATGCGCGAAGAAATTCGTATGGCTGTTATAGACGAAGAAGGACAGCTAGTGGACTTTGTCTTGGAGCGTACCGATGAGTCTCATATGGCAAATCATATGTACAAAGGCACAGTAAAGAACGTATTAAATGGTATGCAAGCGGCCTTTGTTGATATTGGGGGCTCTCAAAATGCGTACTTGAACCTGCAACAAGGGAAGGAACAGAAAATCTTGCCACGCTTATCTGTGGGGCAACAAATCCTCGTTCAAGTAGTGAAAGAAGAAATGCTTGGTAAAGGTGCCCGCGTGACTGCAGACGTCAGTTTGGCCGGTCGTTTTATGGTACTATTACCATATTCTGAAGGCATGCATATTTCCAAGAAAATTACAGACGAAACCATGCGCAGTAAACTACAAGAATTGGCAGCCCCTTATGTACAAGAAGGTTGCGGTTTTATCATTCGCACTGCAGCAGCTAAGGCCAGTGCCGATGAAATCGGTCGCGATATGGAGTATCTGTGGCGGACCTGGCAACATGTGTTGAAGCGCTTTAAGGTGGCTAAGAGCGGTACTGATTTATATAGTGACGCGGATTTCTGGTTCCGCCTTGTACGGGACTATGCGCATCGCAATGTAGAGGAAATCATCGTCGATTCCGATATGGGAGAATCCCGATTGCTGGACCTCTTAGGGCATGGACCTACGTCACAACAAATTAAAGTAACACGTCATCGTGATAGCACACCGATTTTTAAAGCAAATCACATTGAACCTCAATTGGAAGATCTTATCTCTCGCGATATTAATCTTCCTTCTGGTGGTTCAATCCGTATTGACCATACGGAGGCCCTCACAGTATTTGATGTAAACTCTGCTCATTACACTGGTAAATCTAATAAGCTGGAAGATTTAGCTTTCACAGTCAATAAAGAAGCGGCAAAAGAAATCTGTCGTCAATTGCGCTTGCGCGATATTGGCGGTATCATTGTGGTTGATTTCATCGATATGAAAGATAAAGAGCATCAACAAGAATTGTTAAAATTGTTGGGGGTACAAGCTAAGTTAGATAAAATGAAAACTGTTGTATGCGGCATTAGTTCGCTTGGCCTCGTAGAGATGACCCGAAAGCGAGCTCGCCAAGGCTTGCAAACCTTGATGTTTGATACATGCCCTCAATGTGGTGGTACGGGCTATATGTTGTCAGGGCGTACTGTATATATGCAGATTGTGCGTCGTATCCGCGAGTTATTTAAATCGGGACGTATTAAAACAGATTTAGAACTCGAAGTTCATCCGGAGGTAGCTCAGTATTTAACAAAGGCTGTTCTCGTGGATTTGGGTGAGTCTATAGGGCGCAAGATTTCTATTGTGGTAAATCCACAAATTAGCCGTGAAGGGTATTCCCTGATGGCTGTCACTGAATAATATGTAGTTTGTTTATAGAGGAGTACCGTGTCTGTATTTGAAATTATATTAATTAGTATAGGCCTAGCGATGGATGCCTTTGGTGTATCTATCGGTAAGGGGCTGACAATGCCTGTAGGTGAGAATGGTCGCAAGGTAACCTTGGCATTTCTTTTTGGTTTGTTCCAGTTTCTTATGCCTCTTATTGGTTGGCTCATCGGTCGTCAATTTATCGATGTGATTGCTGATTGGGACCACTGGATTATCTTTGGCCTTCTTGGTTATTTAGGTATCGCTATGATCAGAGAGGGACTTAGCGATGATGATGAAGAGGACGATGATAAGCAATTCTTGGGTGTCTGGGAAATGATGATGCTCTCCGTAGCGACTAGCTTTGATGCAATGGCTGTAGGACTGACCTTTGCATTCTTACCTATTAATGTATGGAAAGCATCTACGATGATTGGTGTTATTACCTTTGGTATATCTTTAGTGGGTGTTTACTTAGGTAAATTTATGGGCCGATTTGTTGGAAAATATGCAGATATAGTAGGTGGCGGTGTATTGATCCTCATCGGTACAAAGATACTTTTACAACATCTTGGGATTATTGGAGAATTTTAAGGTATATATATGTGAAAGTGTTAGAAACTGAGCGGATTCTGTTGATTTTTGTTTGACATGACTGTGTAAATAGGATATACTATATCAGTATTAGTTCGGTTTACTGAACTTTGCAATCCGCGTGAAGCAGGTTTAAACGCCCGACCGAAGTTCGGGTCGGGATACCGAATTCAGCGAGTTCGATAACAAGGAGGTGTTCTCATGTACGCAATTATTAAAACTGGTGGTAAACAATATCGCGTTGCTGAAGGCGATGTAATTACTATCGAAAAATTGGAAGCAGCTGCTGACGAGTCCGTTACATTCGAAGAAGTTTTGACTGTAGTGAATGACGGCGACGTTAAAGTTGGCGCTCCTCTTGTAAACGGTGCAAAAGTTACAGGTACAGTTCTTGAGCATGGTAAAGGTAAAAAAATCTTAGTATTCAAATACAAAGCTAAATCCAACTACCGTCGTCGTCAAGGCCATCGTCAACCGTTCACAAAAGTTCGTATTGAATCTATCCAAGCTTAATTATGGTTTCCATTGGAATCCAGCGGAATAGTGATGGCCAAGTAGTTGGTTGTCATATGTCCGGTCATGCAGGATATGATGAACATGGCTTCGATATCGTATGTGCCGCAGTGTCCGCCTTGTCGGCAACGGCAATGTTAGGACTCACCCAAATTGCTCGACAAGAAGGGGAGTATACGAATAGCGAAGGTCAATGTGATATAGTTCTCTCTGGTACGATTAATCAGAGTGGACAGGATATTCTGGGGACTATGCTTCTCGGTTTGGAGGAAATTAGCCGTCAATATCCAGAGTTTGTCCAAATTCACGAAATATAGGAGGTGAACTTAATGTTTACTTTTGATTTGCAATTGTTCGCACATAAAAAAGGTGTGTCCAGTACTCGTAACGGTCGTGACAGTGAATCTAAACGTCTTGGTGTTAAATGCCATGATGGTTCCATCGTAAAGAGCGGTAACATCATCGTTCGTCAACGTGGTACTCACTTCCACCCTGGTACTAACGTAGGTATCGGTAAAGATGACACTTTATTTGCACTTGTGCCTGGTAAAGTAGCATTTGAACGTGCTGGTCGTTATAACCGTAAAGTTAGCGTATACCCTGTAGAAGCTTAATTTTATAAGACTATTAATCCCTAGTGGTTTCCACTAGGGGTTTTTTGTTGCTTATTTTTGTTTATTATGGTGTAAGTTGTATTGGTATAATATAATATAGTTTAAAGTGATTATTAAATATATCATAGAGTCTTGAAATATGATCGGAGGCATTATGGCACTATTAGAGTTATCTAATATATCCTATGTTGTAAAAGAAAAGTCTATTATCCGTGATGTATCTCTATCTGTACATGAAGGAGAGTATCTCACTATTGTAGGTCCTTCTGGTAGTGGTAAAAGTACACTTTTAAAATTATGCAGTGATTTAATTAGCCCTACCTCAGGGATTATTACTTATAATGGGCGTGATTTAGCCACTATAGATCCAGAAAGTTATCGTAAAGAGGTTGGTTATTGCTTTCAAAGACCTTACTTGTTTGCAAAAACGGTGCGTCGTAATATTTTGTTCCCTTATGATATTCGAGGTATGGAACCTGATATGATTCGTATCAAATATCTTTTCGATTTACTTCATATGCCTATCGAATATCTTGAGCGCCGTAATGATGAATTATCTGGTGGAGAAATGCAACGGATTTGTCTTATTCGCAGTCTTATCTTTGAACCTAAAGTATTGCTTTTAGATGAGGTAACCTCTGCATTAGACGCTGTCAATACGGCTATTGTAGAACAGGTAATCGGTGAGCTCCATAAAAATGGAATGACCATCATAGCAATTACACATAGTGAGGAACAAAGCCTACGCATGTCTAATCGTCGTATTACAATTGTAGATGGATCATTAGCTAAAGAGGAGGTATTACGATGAGTCAATTTCATGCTATTTCAGCCACGTCATTATGCCTTGCATCTACATTAGTTATTATCAGTATGTTTATGTCCTATCAGCAGGAGTTGAAGTTAGAGAAAGATATTTTTATAAGTGCTTTGCGGGCTACCATACAGTTATTTGTTATAGGTTTTATTTTAGCTTATATTTTTAGTACCGAAAGTCCTATATTTATAATTGGTTTATTAGGATTTATGGCTATCAATGCGGCCTATAATTCTTCTAAGCGGGGAAAGGGAATTCCTTATGCTCTGTGGATTTCTTGGTTTGCTATAACCGTAGGTGCAAGTATTACTTTAACGATTTTGCTTTTAACGGGCGTGCTTAATTTTACTGCTTATCAAGTGATTCCTGTTGGTGGTATGGTCATTAGTGGTGCTATGGTAGCGATTGGGCTTTGTTATCGCCAAATGCTATCAAATTTTGAATTGCGTCAACAAGAGGTAGAGATTAAACTAGCGCTAGGAAGTACACCTAAGCAAGCGTCAAAAGCCATCGTGCGAGATGTTATAAAGACTGGATTGCAGCCAACTGTGGATAGTGCTAAGACCTTAGGAATTGTGGCTTTACCAGGGATGATGACAGGTCTTATTTTAGCGGGGATGCCCCCGCTTGAAGCTGTAAAATATCAAATGATTGTGACATTTATGAGTTTATCTACCATATCGATTGCTTGCTTTATTACTTGTCAATTAGCGTATAAAACATTTTTTAATAATAGGAATCAATTAAATAGGTAAATTTAGTGCTTTAAATATATTTTATTGTACATCAAATCAGAATATTTACTCATAACTTAGAGTAGTAGCCTTAAGGTTACTGCTCTTTTTTTATAGAAATAATGTTTATATATGATTATAGGAATAAAAATTGTTGGATATAATTCTGTATAGTTATAAAGATTTACTTATTTTGTTTTTAACATTGCATTATTGCTATAAATGATACTGAGATTTATTATTGAAATAGATAGAGCATTGTTGATATAATGTATCAGTAAATTCTATAGTATTTCGTATTGTAAGGAGTTCTTATGAGCAATTATGACGTAGAAACAAGGGGAGGGCGTGCAGCTAAAACTACGCTACTAGGTATATTAGCCTTAGCTATTTTAATTGCCACATCTCTTGGTTCACTCTTCATTGGGATACGCTATATCAGCATAGATGATATTACTCTATCCTTTACCAACTATGATCCTAATAGTATAGGACAGATGATCGTTCAAACATTGCGCCTGCCACGTATGATAGCAGGTATCGTTGTAGGTATTAGCTTTGCCGTATCAGGTGCACTGATGCAAGGTGTTACCAATAATTCTATGGCAAGTCCTTCTATTTTGGGGATTAATGCAGGTGCTAGTTTTGGTCTAGCTGTTGGAATGATTTTATTTCCTTATTTAACCTTAAATGGAAGTATTTTATTTTCCTTTGCTGGGGCTGCGTTGGCAACACTATTTATTTTAGCTCTTGCTAAACGCGTAGGTGGTAAAGCTACCCCTGTATATCTTGCACTTGCAGGTACGGCTATTAGTGCAGTATTTGTAGCTGTTACACATATGCTTGTTGTGTACTTCCAAGTAGCACAAGAATTAAGCTTCTGGACTGCCGGCGGTATAAGCGGTATTCGCATGGAACAAGTATTACTCGTATTACCTTGGACTATTGTTGGTATTCTTATTGCTATGTACGTATCAAAATCTGTTACGCTTTTAAGCTTTGGTGAAGAGGTGGCGATTGGTCTAGGTAGTAATTTAAATCGCGTCCGTGTGTTATCTGGTTTGACAGTACTTATTCTTAGCGGTTCTGCTGTTGCTCTAGCCGGTCCTATCGGTTTTGTAGGTCTCGTCATTCCACATATAACACGTAAACTGGTGGGCATCGATTATCGACTAGTAATTCCATTCTCTGCACTTTTTGGTGCGGTTCTTGTTATGATTGCAGACGTTGTGGCTCGTATCATAAATCCTCCATTTGAAACACCATTAGGTGCCATTACTGCGCTCGTAGGGGTTCCATTCTTTATTTATTTAGCAAATCGTAAGGGAGGGAAATAAGATGAAAAAACGCTTTTTTGCCTACTCTTTCGTTATGACACTTATATTATTAGGTGCTATATATGGACATCTTCATACAGGATTTAGCGATATGTCTACATCTGATCTTATTCGCATTCTTTTTGGCGGTGGTAATGATGTAGAAAACCTCACGGTTTTTGATTTTCGTTTAGTTCGTACCATCTTGGCTGTATTTATTGGTATGGGCCTTGCTATGTCTGGTGCGATTTTCCAAACTATATCTCGTAATGAATTGGCTAGCCCAAGCTTGTTAGGCGTAAATGCTGGTGCTGGCTTAGGTGTAGTTCTTTTAGTGTATTTTGCAGGTTCTACAACGGCGTGGGGGATTTGGACATTACCAACTGTTGCCGTAGCTGGTGCTGTTGTGGCAGCGCTTTTAATTTATCTTTTATCTTGTCGAGGCCGCGATATTATTTCGCCATATCGTTTAATCTTAACAGGTATTTCTATGAGCGCAGGGTTCCATGCATTGCAAGTCTTACTCGTAACGCGTTTGGACCCTAATAAATTTTATTTAGTTAATACCTGGACAATCGGTACCATTTCGGGTAATACCTGGGAGCACGTATGGGTGCTTGTACCAGTTGTCATTGTATTATCACTTATTCTCTATGCTCGTTATATGGAGTTAAATTTATTAAGCTTAGCTGATGAAACGGCGATTGGTCTTGGCGTACATATAAATCGCTCTAGATTCGTATACTTAATTATTGCAGTTCTTTTATCTGGGTTCTGTGTAGCTATCGGTGGTAGTATTGGTTTTGTAGGGCTTATTTCCCCTCACATTGCACGTCGTTTAGTTGGTGCCGACCATGCGTATTTCTTGCCGTTAACAGGTCTAATTGGCGCTATTTTAGTGGTCACTGCCGATTGGATTGGCCGAGCCATTATTGCGCCTGACGAAATCCTCTTAGGCATTATTGTAGCCTTAATCGGGGCACCATACTTCTTGTATATTTTAGCGAAAACAAAAGCGTAAAAGGGGAGATATAAATGAAATTAGAAATTAATAACTTAACCACAGGTTACGGTGATACAAAAATTATAGAAAACTTGAATCTTACAATTCCAGAAGGTAAAGTGACCGCATTGATTGGTGCTAATGGTTGTGGTAAGTCTACATTGTTAAAAACAATTTGTCGTATTATTCGTCCCATGGATGGTGATGTATTATTAGATGGTAAGTCTATTGGTGATTACAATAGTCGTGAATTAGCGAAGAAGGTTGCTATTTTACCTCAAAATCCTACAGCACCTGGTGAAATCACTGTTCGCGAACTTGTTATGTATGGACGTGCACCGCATCAAGGTAGCCTTTTTGCTCGTACTACAAAGGAAGATAAAGAAATTGTAGAGTGGGCTTTAAAAGAAACTGAATTACTATCATTTGCAGATCGTGGTATTACGCACATGTCTGGCGGTCAACGCCAACGAGCTTGGATTGCTATGGCTATTGCACAAAATACAGATATTTTGTTTCTTGATGAACCGACGAGCTTTCTTGATGTATCTCACCAAATGGATGTATTGCATTTAGTAGAGCATTTAAATAAAACATATAATAAGACGATTATTATGGTTATTCATGAACTTAATGAAGCAGCTCGTTTTGCTGATTATTTAGTAGCTATGAAAGATGGAAAAATTCAGTACGAAGGTACTCCTCATGATATTTTCCATAACGAGATGTTAAAGGATGTATTTGGTGTAGATTCTACGATTATGAATGATCCTAAGACGGATCGTCCGTTCTGTATTCCTTATTCTATGAAGAATTATGACCATACGGCACGTGAGGTGTAGTATGAAGCGATTGTTACTGTCAAGCTTAATAGGAGCTTGTGTAATTATGGGGATTGCCGGTTGCGGACCTCAACAAAATGGCATGACTCATGAAGCTATCTATGCTAGCCTTGATGATAAGATGAAAGCTGCCCTAGAACGATCTAATGATCCAAAGGAAATTGATAAAGAGTTTAAGAAGCGATTAACGGCTATCCAAAAGGCAGCAGATAAAATTGTTACTGTTGAAGGAGATAAGATTATTGTCACTCATAAGCTCGGGACAACAGTTATGCCCAAAGAACATAAACGTATCGTGGTTGTTCGGACAGAAGATCCTATGATTGCATTAGATGAATCTTTTATAGGGGCAAATTTTAATGAAAAAAGCTATCTTTATAATGAATTAAGTAATCGTAATGTTCAAAATTTTAGTATTAATGATGAAACAAAGACTATCAACTATGAGCAGATTCAGGCTTTAAAACCGGATTTGATTATTATGCGTGACTCTTATGGCAAAGCGGCATATAATGCACTTTCTAAAATTGCTCCAACCATTTCTGTCAACGTAAATAAGGAAGAAGTTGCACTACTAACTATTGCTAAAGCACTTGGGGTCCCTGAAAAAGGGGAAGCTCGTTTGAAAGAATATTATTCACAGGCTAAGAAAACACGGATAGCTTTAGCTGAACATATGCAAGGGGAAACCGTAGCTTTTCTAAGAATTTTAAATAAAGAAATACGATTGTATCCGTATATGAAAAGCGATTTGAATGTCTTTATGGCTGAATTACTTAATATTAAACCGCCTGATATGGTATTAGAAACAGAACTTAACCCTACGAACAATGCGATTTCTTTAGAGCGATTACCCGATCTTGATGCAGGCTATTTAATCGTTTCTGCTGGTTACGGTGCTTCTAGTGCTAATAATCAAGGTGTAGCAGACCAACGATTGGCAAATCTTAAAAAAGATGAGTTGTGGAAAAATTTGCCTGCTGTAAAAGCCGATCATGTATTGCAAGTGGATAGTACTTTGTGGATGGCCCATGGTATTATTGCGAAAGAACGTGCTATGAAAGAGCTGTATGATACATGGGGAGAATAGGACTAAATACATTTGTAATATATAGTTAGTACTATTATGTAAGGGTTTATCTCGTGTAAAAATACATACATACATTTTAGTCATGTTCGATATAGATAATCGATATAGATTAGAAACTCCCATGATATAAAGGTTGCTTCCTCTTATGAGGTGGCAACCTTTTTGCATGTATCAAATTCCTGTGCTTTTTAGTAGGAATAGTGGTATACTATGTACAGTATCAGTGAAATACCAGAAGACTGGTTGTCATATACTTTCATAAACCTAAAGAGGGGTGGCATTGCCACTAGAAAGATTTGAGGTAAGTACTATGTATGATGTAAAATCTCCAAAGGCGGAGGAATTTATTTCCCATCAGGAAATCCTTGACACACTTGCCTATGCAGAGGAAAACAAGGAAAATAGGGAGTTGTTAGATGCTATTTTAGCGAAAGCTGCTACATTTAAGGGATTAAACCACCGAGAAGCAGCAGTTCTCTTAGAATGTCCGTTACCTGAATATAAGGAAAAGCTTTTTGCTTTAGCAAAGGAAATCAAGAAGGCTATCTACGGCGATCGTATTGTTCTATTTGCACCGTTATACTTGTCTAACTATTGTATCAATGGATGTGTGTATTGTCCGTACCACTCCAAAAACCGCGATATTAAACGTAAAAAATTAACGCAAGACCAAATCAGAGAAGAGGTTATTGCGTTAGAAGCGATGGGCCATAAGCGTATTGTAATTGAGTCTGGTGAAGATCCTCTTAATAATCCACTGGAATATATTTTGGAATCCATCAAGACGATTTACAGTATCAAAAATAAAAATGGTGAAATCCGCCGTGTAAACGTAAATATTGCAGCTTGTTCCGTTGAGGACTACAAAAAATTACATGAAGCTGGTATTGGCACGTATACATTATTCCAAGAAACATATAATAAAGAAAACTATGAAGCTTTACATCCTACAGGCCCTAAGAGCGACTACGCCTACCATACAGAGGCGATGGACCGCGCTATGCAAGGTGGTATTGATGATGTAGGCATCGGAGTTCTTTATGGTTTGGAACATTATAAATACGATTTCGTTGGTTTGTTGATGCACGCAGAACATTTAGAGGCTGTGTATGGGGTAGGTCCACATACTATTTCTGTACCTCGTATTTGTCCAGCGGATGATATCGATGTAGATGATTTCAGTAATGCTGTACCTGATGATGTATTTGAAAAAATTGTTGCTCTTATCCGCGTCTCCACACCGTATACAGGTATGATTATGTCCACTCGTGAAAGTCAATCCATGCGTGAACGTGGCTTGGCATTAGGTATCTCCCAAATTAGTGGTGGATCTCGTACTAGTGTAGGTGGTTACAAAGAAGAAGAAAAGCCAGAAGATAATACGGCACAATTCGATCGTAGTGATACGCGTACATTAGATGAAATCGTTAACTGGTTGCTAGACCTTGGGTATGTTCCAAGCTTCTGTACTGCTTGTTATCGTGCAGGTAGAACTGGGGATCGATTCATGGCTCTTGCAAAATCCGGTCAAATTCACAACTGTTGTCAACCAAATGCGTTGATGACATTGAACGAATATATCATGGATTACGGCAATGATGAAACTAAGGCTCATGGTTCTAAGGTTATTGAACAACAGTTAGAAAATATCAAAAATGATTTAGTTAAAGATAAAGCTAAAGCTTATATTGCACAGATGAAAGACGGCGAACGGGACTTCCGGTTCTAAGGAATTCACTGATATGGAGCCTCCTATTGATAATGGGAGGCTCTTTCTTGTTGAGAAAATAGCAAGATTTAAATGAGAATAAAATATATAAAATAGTTTATTTTATTTGCATTTTAAGGTATAATAAATAAAAATGATAATGATAATACGTTGAATTCAAGAATAATATTGATTATAAACTACTGAGGGATATGATGATTAAGAAAAAACGTTGGCGCCTTTGTAAAGGTGATCAAGAGAAAGAGAATATCTTAATCCGTGAACTTGGTGTAAACCCTATTGTGGCTAAATTAATGGTGAATCGTCACATTGATGTAGACGAAGGTCGTCAGTTTTTACAAGGTACTTTGTCAGATTTGTTAGATCCATTTACATTAAAAGATATGGATGTGGCTGTTTCACTAGTTCTGGAAACAATTGAAAGTCACAAACCAATCGTCATTTATGGTGATTATGATGTAGATGGTATTACTGCAACATCAGTACTTTATCGATTTTTAAAGAAATTAGGTGCCGATGTTACCTATTACATACCAGAACGTCAAAGTGAAGGGTATGGCCTCAATTTAGAGGCTTTAGAGCACCTTATTGAACGGGGAACGGCTTTAGTCATTACTGTAGACTGCGGCATTAGTTCTTACGATATTGTAGAGGCTGTACGAGACCGCATCGATATGATTATTACGGATCACCATACGGCTCCTGATATGATTCCACGAGCAAAGGCCGTTATAAATCATAAGCAAAAGGATTGTCCATATAAGGATAAAAACTTATCTGGCGTAGGGGTTGCTTTCAAATTATGCCAAGCCTTGTGGCTTACAAAGCACGGAGAATGGTACTTAGATGATTTAGATATCGTTGCACTTGGCACTGTGGCCGATGTAGTACCTTTGGTCGGTGAGAACCGCATCATTGTGAAATCAGGCCTTGAGAAGATGAATAGGGAACCTAATTTAGGAATTAAAAAGCTTATTGGTGTAGCTGGGCTCCATGAACGAACTATTACATCTGGACATATTGGTTTTACCTTAGCACCTCGTCTTAATGCAGCGGGTCGCGTAACGCATGCAACGCGTGCGGTCGAACTACTTGTGACCGATGACGAGGATATAGTAGAGGCAATTGCGGATGAACTAAATGAAACGAATCGTGAACGACAAGAGTTAGAACGAAATATTCATGAGTTAGCTCGTGTTGATGTAGCTAATCAAGGACATAAAGCTGATTATGTAACTATTGTGGCCGGCGAAGAGTGGCATCCAGGAGTCATTGGTATTGTTGCTTCTCGTCTAGTAGAGGAGTTTTACAAACCAACCTTAGTTATCAGTATTCATGATGGCATTGGTAAAGGCTCGTGCCGTAGTATAGATGGCTTTAACATATATGATGCATTAAAATCTTGTGAGGATATCTTGCTACAGTTTGGCGGGCATGCTGCGGCAGCAGGCTTTAGCATCGATGCAAATCGTATTGATGAGTTACGAGAACGGTTAACCAAGTATTGCAAAGCAGTTATTACAGATGAGGAATATATTCCTGTGGTTGCTATTGATGCGGAACTACCTGTTGATGATATCGATGTCGATATCATTGACCGCGTATCAGACCTTGAACCTTATGGGATGGCCAATAGCACGCCAGTCTTTGCTATTATGGAAGCTACCGTGCAAGATATTATGCTCATGGGCCAATTAAAAAATCATTGTAAGATAATATTTGAAACTTCGAATGGTACATTAGATGCTATAGCTTGGAATCGTCCAGACTTATTTAAATCTATCTTTATGGGAACTGTGGTAAAAGTGGCTTTTTCCTTGCAAAAGAATGAATGGCAAGGTATGGTTTCTCCGCAACTCATGATTCAAGCTATTGAACCATTGACTGAAGAGCCGATTAAGCTTTCTACAGAAGGGCTTAGACAAATGTATGTCATAATAAAACAGTCCATGCGAGGTCGTAGTCAATCGGTTTATAATGTAGAACAAGATATATTGCGCCGTAAGCCGGCAGATCAGAATAATCGCAGTGCTCTAACATCTATTGATGTATTTAAAGAATTGGGCATTGTTGAAGAATATACAAGTGATGATGGTCAATTAATGCTTAGATGGAACGCCATTGAAGGAAAATTAGATCTTGTCACATCCGTAACATTCCTTACTTATAGTGTATAGGAGGTGACATCATGACAACTGTAAATGAAGAAGGCAAAGCTTTGGTGGAACAAAGTACATTTGATAAAAGTAAAGCCTTAGCCGAGTTTATGGAGTATATCCATACGTATTTAACAGATGATGAGTGTGACCAAGTATTGAAAGCTTTTGAGCTTGCTGATAAGGCTCATGAAGGTCAGTTTAGAGCTTCCGGTGAACCGTATATTATGCATCCTTTAGCTGTAGCTGATATTTTGGCACATTTACAAATCGACCATATTACACTCATGGCAGCTCTTATGCATGATGTGGTTGAAGATACATCTTACTCGAAGGAAGACCTAGAGGAGATGTTTGGCTCTGAAGTAGCATTCCTCGTTGATGGGGTAACAAAATTAAACCAATTCCAGTATGAAACAAAAGAAGATCGCCAAATGGAAAACTATCGAAAGATGATTTTAGCTATGGCGAAGGACGTACGTGTCGTAGTTATTAAATTGGGTGATCGCTTACATAATATGCGCACCTTAAAGCATATGCGTAGTGACAAACAAAAACGTATTGCTAAGGAAACCCTAGAAATCTTTGCACCTTTGGCACATCGTCTTGGTATCTTCAATGTGAAATGGGAGTTGGAAGATTTATCCTTCCGTTATTTAGAGCCGGAAAAATACTATGATCTAGTCGATCAAATGAAACAAAAACGCCAAGTCCGGGAAGACATTGTTAATGATACGATGAGGCAACTTACAAAGGCCTTAAGTGAAGCCCATATTAAGGCGGATATCAAAGGTCGTCCAAAACACTTCTACAGTATTTATAAGAAGATGAAAAAGGACAATCGTGATTTATCCCAAATTTATGATTTGCTTGCCGTTCGTGTAATTGTTGATAGCATTCCTGATTGTTATGCAGTACTTGGCATTGCACATAGCTTGTGGAAGCCATTGCCTTATCGCTTCAAAGATTATATTTCCATGCCGAAGTCTAATATGTATCAATCCTTGCATACAACCGTTATCGGCACGATGGGGCAACCGGTAGAGATTCAAATCCGTACTTGGGAAATGCACCGTGTATCTGAATATGGTGTGGCTGCTCACTGGCGATATAAAGAAGGAAATAAAAACGGCGATAAAGAATTTGATCAAAAGGTTGCATGGCTGCGCCAGGTTCTTGAATGGCAAGATACTAGTAATCCAACAGAACTCGTTAATGCTTTGAAATTAGACGTTTTCTCTGGTGAGGTATTTGTATTTACGCCAAAGGGTGACGTTGTTAAGTTGCCAATAGGCTCTGTACCGCTTGACTTTGCCTATCGAGTTCATACCGATGTAGGTCATCATTGTGTTGGTGCTAAGGTAAACGGCAAAATTGTGCCGTTGGATTATACCTTGCAAAATGGTGATATTGTTGATATCATCACATCCAAAACAGGTCGTCCTAGCCTTGATTGGTTGAATATCGTAGGTTCTTCTGAAAGTAAGAGTAAAATTCGTAATTGGTTCAAGCGTGAAAATAAAGCTGAAAATATTGAAAAAGGCTTAGAAGCTCTTGAAAAAGAAGCAAAACGATTGAATCATAATTGGAAAGAATTATGTGCAGACAACCGTTTACAACATGTAACGAAACAACTTAAAGCCGGTACAGAAGAGGAAATGTTTGCAGCCTGTGGCTATGGCGGCATTCCTGTAAGCACTGTTCTCTTGCGTTTAATTGAACTTTATAAAAAGTCTAAAGAGGTAGAGGAATCTAAGCGCAGTACAGAGCAAATTATTGAGAAATTAAAATCTCAAGGACAAAAGAAAACTAAAAATGGCACTGGTGTTCTCGTAAAAGGTGAAGCTGGTGTGATGGTGCGTATGGCAAAATGCTGTAATCCTGTACCTGGTGATGATATTATAGGTTACATAACCCGTGGTCGTGGTGTTTCTATTCACCGCTGTGATTGCCCTAGCATGGGACATTCTCCTGAAGACTTAGAGCGGATGATAGAAGTCTCTTGGGACGGTTCTTCTGGAGAATCTTTCCATGTAGGCATTGATATTCAGGCTTATGATCGAGCTGGCATTCTCATGGAGGTTATGGCGGTGCTTTCAGAATTGAAAATCACCATTACTAACATCAATGCTAAGGTTCAAGAAGATACAAAAAATGTAAGCATCAATTTGGTGGTTGATATTCGGGATATTTCGCAACTAGATTTCGTAATGACTAAATTGCGTCGTATTCGTGAAGTGTATACTGTTCAACGTAGTAAAGGAGGGGCTTAATGAGCGAACAACAATTAGTGCTTATGCGCATGCCTTTAGGTCCATTAGGAACAAATTGCTATGTTATCGGTGATAAAGCGATAGGTGAAGCTTTCATTATCGATCCTGCAACAGCTGAAGTACTAGATGCGCTAAAAAAACATGACTTAAAGCCGAAGGCGGTTGTACTGACACATGGACATGGAGATCATATTGGTGGCATTCAAGAAATTGTAAACACCTATCATGTGCCTGTATATATTCATAAAGGCGATGTACCGTATTTATCTGATCCTGAACTTAATCTTAGTGCTTATAGCAATCCAACGCCAATTAAGGTAAAAGCGGAAATCATCGAGGTTAAACAAGGTGATCATATTACATGTGGTGATATCGATCTTGAGGTGCTTGAAACACCAGGTCATACGCCAGGAGGGGTGTGTTATTACATGGAAGGTCTTGTATTTGTAGGGGATACTCTATTCAGAGATTCCGTAGGCCGTACAGATTTTCCAAATGGTTCTTATGAGATCCTGATATCATCGATTAAGACTCAGCTATATAGATTGCCTGATAATACAATGGTTTATCCTGGTCATGGACCGGAAACAAATATAGGGTATGAAAAACAATACAACCCATTCGTTGGTCAGTAGGTTTAAACGAATTATTTTTTACAGTCGAGGGGAAATTTATTATGAACACAACATTAGAAAAATTAAAAGAACGCATTAAAGACAAAAAGTACAAATTGACAACTCAACGTCAAACAATTTTGCAAGCATTCATCGATGCTGATGAAAATCACTTGAGTGCTGAAGATGTATATGTTCTTGTAAAAGAAGTAGCACCTGATATCGGGTTAGCAACAATTTACAGAACTCTTGATCTCTTCACAGAACTTGATTTGTTAAAACGTCTTGATTTTGGTGATGGCCGTAATCGCTATGAATTAAATGACGAAGAGTTCGCTCATTTCCATCATCATTTGATTTGCGTAAAATGTGGTAAAGTATCCGAGTTTGAAGACGACATGCTTGAAACATTGGAGTCTATTATCGCTAAGAAATTAAACTTCCGTACCATTGATCATCAATTGAAAGTATATGGTTACTGTAGTGATTGCCAAAATCATATGACTGAAGCAGAATTAGAAAAGCTTGAGCGTATGTCCCATCATGGTTAATGGATATCTATATACGGGTCCATTACCACTTGGCTCCGTAGTAGCTCATAACTGTGGCGCGGCGGGACTCTTTTCTGATAAGATAAATCCAGAGGTTATCCTTGAAGCACATGAAGTGGAAGGGCTCTACACATTAACTGTTACCATTGGTGATTCGGTTCAGATTTTTGAAGGCCCTGTTTCCTCTATGGGGCGTCGCCAAATTGGACAAGCCTTGTTGCGCTATTTGCGTGAATATCAAGGCTTACCTGCTGAGGCTCCGTGGGGAACTATGGTAGGTGTGCGCCCTACAAAGCTACTACATAAATATATAGATACATATGGCTCTGTCCACGCAGCAACTCGTCACATTCGGGACGAGTTTTCTGTGTCTATGGAAAAGCTTGCTACTTTGGGGGACATTGGCGAGTATCAACGTCCATTTCTATCTGATACAGATGATAAAAAGGTGAGTCTCTATTGTGGTATTCCTTTCTGTGACACGCGTTGTGTATATTGCTCGTTTCCATATGGTCTCTATCAGGATTATGCTGGTAAAAGTCAATTCCTAAAGGCTTTAACCCGTGATATAGAAGATATGAAAGCTATTGTCCAATCTTATAATTTAACCGTAAATACCCTCTATATGGGCGGTGGTACTCCGACAGTGCTAAAGGATGAAGACTTTCACCAGGTTCTAAAACAGTTGTCTCTACTCGTACCAGAAGGTCATGAATTTACTGTAGAGGCAGGACGACCTGATTCTGTTAATCCTACAAAGCTACGTTCCATGCTTGCGCTAGGTGTGAATCGTATTAGCATTAACCCGCAAACAATGCAAGATGATATTTTGCGTCGTATTGGACGCGGCCATAGTGTACGGGATATTGATGAACTTTTACAATATGTAAAAAACAATACATCATTAGCCGTAAATATGGATTTTATTGCAGGCTTGCCTAATCAAACGATGTTAAACATGATAGAGAATATGGATTATGTATGTCAAAATCTGCCGGAAAATGTTACAATTCATACGTTAGCATTAAAACGTGGTAGCCCGTTGTACGATTTACATATGGAAGATGATATTCCTGAAGAACATCTTGTGGCGGAAATGGTACAATATGGTAAAGAGCGTCTTGAAGCAGCTGGTTATGTGCCATATTATTTATATCGCCAACAATATATGAGAGGGCAGTTAGAGAATATTGGCTATACCTTGCCTGGCAAAGCGTGTGAATATAATATTCAGATCATGGAAGAACGGCAGAGTATTCTATCTATGGGGCCTGGCAGCTCGTCTAAGTGGATGCGAGCCCCTGAATACCGTCAACTTAAACAGCATATGCCAAAAGACGTAGATGTTTATCACGTAACGATAGATGCACTTTTAGAGAAACGACATAAAATTTGTGAAAGATTTTGGGAGGTTGTGTAATGGCTATAAGAAAACCAAGAGGTACACAAGACTTTTTGCCAGAACAGATGATACATTGGCATTATATTGAACAACGTATGCGCGAAATTTGTAAAGTATATGGGTTCAATGAAATTCGCACACCTGCCTTTGAAGAAACTAAATTATTCTTACGTGGTATCGGTGAGACTACAGATGTAGTACAAAAAGAGATGTACACCTTTACCACTGGTGATGACGGTGGTTCTAGCTTTACCTTACGCCCTGAAAATACGGCGTCTGCTGTGCGCGCATACTTAGAAAATAAAGTATATGGTAAAGAAGGTCTCACAAAATGGTATTACATGGGCCCTATGTTCCGTCATGATAAACCGCAAGCGGGTCGTTATCGTCAATTCCACCAGTTTGGTGCAGAGGTACTAGGTTCGCAATCTCCAGTGGTAGATAGTGAAGTTATCTGTATGGTTGTACAGTTATTAAAAGACTTTGGCCTTAAAGACCTCAATGTAGAAGTAAACTCCGTAGGTTGCCCAACATGTCGTCCTGTATACCGAGAAAAATTAATCGCTTTCTTTGAACCTAAAAAGGAACAATTATGTAGCGATTGCCAAGAGCGTTTGTACAAAAATCCTTTGCGTATCTTGGACTGCAAAAATGAAACATGCAAATCCTTGTCCGTAGGTGCTCCTGAAATTCACGAACATTTATGTGAAGAGTGTCATGATCATTTTGAAGAATTGAAAACCTATTTAACTGCAGCTAATGTGCAATATACTTTAAATCCTCGTCTCGTACGTGGCCTTGATTACTATACAAAGACAGCCTTTGAGGTACAATATACTCCTTTAGGTGCTCAAAGTGCTGTAGCTGGTGGTGGTCGTTACGATGGTCTCGTAGAAGAGCTCGATGGACCTCATACTCCAGCTATCGGTTTTGCTATGGGCATGGAGCGTTTACTATTAGCTCTTGAAAAACAAAACTTATTGCCTGAGCCAACTGTAGAACCATCTGTATTCGTAGTCGCTCTTGGTGATGCGGCTAAGGTAGAGACTTTCAAAATTTGCCAAGCCTTACATGATGAATATATTACCGTTGAAATGGACGGGCAGGGCAAGAGTATGAAGGCACAATTAAAATACGCTAACAAAATTAATGCGAAATATGTTATTATATTGGGTGATGATGAATTGGCTCGTAAAGAAGCCATAATTCGATTCATGGATACTAGTGAACAAGAGACTGTATCTCTTGATACAGTGGCTGAACGTATAACTTCTTTGGTGAAAGGATGACAATTAGAATGGAAACAATGCAAGGCTTACACCGTACGCACGGTTGTGGCACCATCTCTGAACAAGAGGTAGGTAAAGAGGTCGTATTATGTGGTTGGGTTGAACGCCGTCGTGACCATGGTGGTTTGATTTTCTTGGATTTACGTGATCGTTCTGGCGTAGTACAAGTGGTGGCATCCCCAGATCATAACGTAGAATCGTTCCACAAAGCAGAGGATGTTCGTAATGAATATGTGCTTTGTGTACGTGGTAAGATTACAAAGCGTGATGAGGCTGCTATTAATCCAAATCTTCCTACAGGTGCATACGAAATGTTCTGTGAAGAGTTGCGCGTATTGAACTCTGCTAAAACTCCTCCTTTCTATATCCAAGATGATATCGATGTAGATGAAAATATTCGCTTGAAATATCGTTACCTTGACTTACGTCGTCCAGAAATGCAACGCAACTTGATTTTGCGTCACAAAGTAACGAAAGCAATGCGCGATTTCTTCGATAGCCGCGATTTTTTGGAAATTGAAACTCCAATGCTTACTAAATCTACACCAGAAGGCGCTCGTGACTATCTAGTGCCGTCCCGTGTAAATGCTGGTACATTCTATGCGTTGCCACAATCTCCACAAATTTTCAAACAAATCTTGATGGTTGCTGGTTACGAAAAATATTTCCAAATCGTTCGTTGCTTCCGCGATGAAGATTTGCGCGCAGACCGTCAACCTGAGTTCACTCAGCTCGACTTAGAAATGTCCTTCGTTGATGAAGAAGATATTTATGCATTGCTTGAAGAGATGATTGCTCATGTATTTAAAACTGCATTAGGTAAAGAAATTTCTTTGCCTATGCCTCGTATTACATGGGACGAAGCAATGGATAAATACGGCTCTGATAAGCCGGATCTTCGTTTTGATATGGCCTTTACTGATGTAACTGATCTTGTAAAAGATACAGAATTCAAAGTATTCCGTTCTGTTATCGACAATGGTGGTGTAGTTAAAGGTATTGTTGTACCTGGTGACGCTGGCATTCCTCGCCGTGAACTTGACGACCTTGTTGAATATGTAAATCGTTACGGCGCCAAAGGCCTTGCATGGGCTTGCTTCAACGAAGATGGTTCTATCAAGTCTCAAATCATGAAGTTCTTAGGTGAAGATACAATTCGCAATATCGGTGAAAAAATGGGTGCTAAAGGTGGCGACCTCGTATTGATGATTGCTGATAAACCTGCAACTGTGGCACGTGCATTAGGTGAACTACGCCTTGAAATGGCACGTCGTATGAACATGATTGACCAAGATAAATTGGCATTCACCTGGGTAACTGATTTCCCTATGTTCGAATATAACGAAGATGAAAAACGTTATGTTGCAATGCACCATCCGTTCACAATGCCACGCCATGCGGATCTTGATAAATTGGAATCTGATTCTGGCAGCGTAAAAGCGATTGCTTACGATATGGTATTGAATGGCGTAGAAATTGGTGGCGGTTCCTTGCGTATCTACCAAGCTGACGTACAAGAAAAAGTATTCAAAGCAATTGGTTTGTCCATTGAAGAAGCAAGATCCAAATTCGGCTTCATGCTTGATGCATTCCAATATGGTGCACCTCCTCATGCAGGTTGTGCATTTGGCTTAGATCGTCTTGTTATGTTGATGGCAAAACGTCAATCTATCCGCGACGTAATCGCATTCCCTAAAACTCAATCTGCTTCTGATATCATGAGCCAAGCTCCATCTGAAGTAGAACCAAAGCAATTAAAAGAGTTGCATATTAAACCAGATGTAGAAGAAGAACAAGAGCAATCTTTAGTGTAAAAACATAGGCAAGAATTGATTAAAATCGAAATGTCAAGACTTGTTAATTGCTAATCTTTCTGATACTATTTAAGTATAAGATATCCCTGCCATGTGCGTGTGATATCGCAGTTTTGAGCCAACACATTTACTTTGGGAGTCTGAACTCTCGTCTGAACGTTACGCCCTTACGGGACAACTGCAGGATGAGGAGGACACCCACCTGCCCTTGCAGGATCAAAACGCGGTACATTACGGCATGGTGGGGCTTTTTTGCGTGTAAAAATAGACTGAAATATCATATACTATAAATATATCTTTGGTAAGAATTTAAACTATTTAAAATCTTAAGAGTCCTAAATGTCATAAATGTTATAAATATCTTGCCAATATTATCAGTGTTACCGAGTTACTGATGTTATTAGGCTTTTATGACGGGACAGTAATTTTTTTGGATTGAATAGTTATAGATATGAAAATACGACAGTTAAACTGAGTGCGAATTGAGGTGATAGAATGGATAGTTTGTTTGATATGACACCTACAAATACATACGAGCCGCTTCCTGTACGAATGCGTCCTACTAAACTAGATCATTTATATGGTCAAGAGAAGGCCGTAGGTAAGGGGACTTTCTTGAGAGCTATGGTAGAGAAGGATACAATACCATCTATGCTTTTTTATGGGCCTTGTGGAACGGGTAAGACTACATTAGCTGGCATTATAGCTAAGGTGAGTAATAGCCATTTTGTAAACCTGAATGCTACTAACGCCGGTATTGGTGAGTTGCGCACCATCATTGAAGACGCGCGCAAACGAGTTCGTTCTTTACAGCAACGCACAATTCTATTCCTCGATGAAATTCATCGTTTTAATAAAAGCCAACAAGATGTGTTGTTACCTTGTGTAGAGGATGGCACTATTATCCTTATTGGTGCTACAACAGAGAATCCATTCTTTGAGGTTAATAGACCGTTATTATCTCGTTTGCGTCTTATTACATTAGAAGCACTTACACCAAAGGCTATTGGTCAAATTTTACGTCGCGCCATTACCGATGAAGAAGTGGGATTAGGCAAACGCCATCTACAGGTAACGGATGAAGTTCTGGAAGATGTGGGAATTTTCGTCAATGGTGATGGCCGCATGGCCCTTAATATTCTTGAACAAGCTGCAGCTATGGTTCCCGATGAGGGGACGATTACTATTGAGGTTCTTGAAAAGGTCGTAGGTCGTCGTATATATACATATGATAAAAAAGGAGACAGTCATTACGATACAATCTCAGCCTTTATAAAAAGTATGCGTGGTTCTGACGTGCAGGCAACGGTACATTATTTAGCACGCATGATTGAAGCTGGAGAGGATCCTAATTTCATTGCTCGTCGTATTGTTATTTGTGCAGCAGAGGATGTAGGACTTGCGGACCCACAAGCTCTTATACTTGCCAACGCAGCGGCTCAAGCGGCTCATATGGTAGGTTTTCCTGAGGCGCGCATTATATTATCTGAGGCTGCGTGCTATGTTGCTCTCGCACCTAAAAGTAATTCTGCTTATGTAGCTATTGATGCCGCGATATCTGATGTGCGACATAAGGATTGTGGACAAGTACCTGATCATTTGAAAGATAGTCACTATAGCGGGGCTAGTAAATTAGGCCATGGGAAAGCTTATAAGTATGCTCATAATTATCCTAATGGATATGTAAAACAGCAGTATTTACCAACGCCTCTAGTTGATGCAACCTACTATAAGGGCATAAAGAGAGGGACTGAGGAACAGTTACTTCACGACTGGGAGAAACGTTGTAAAAATTAACTTAATATTACGATATATGCTATAATATAATGATAAGTTAATTTACTGTAATGTTATATAAGTAAGGGGTTTGTATAGATTTATGGCAGAAGAAAATACTTCCACCAAAAGACGCAACACACGCCGTAAGCGAACAAGTACAAAACAGCAATCAAAGTCTCAAAGCTTTTCTTTGCGCAGCGAAGTGAAAGGCCTTATTGTCATTGCCTTTGCTGTGATTTCCTTTCTGGGCTTTTTCGGCTTTGAACTCGGCCTTGTAGGACAGATTTTAACAGGTATATTCCGTTATGGCTTTGGCTTAGGGGGTATTATTCCTTGTTTATGCGTTTTCTGGTTAGGTTGGAGATTATTATATAAGGATACATTTATTTCCATTACAAAACGAGGGATTGTAATGACCTTGTTTTTCCTATTTTTGTTAGCTCTTGTTCCCTTGTGGCGCGTTCCTGAGGGGCAGGAACTCATTACTACACAACTAGCTAATCAAGGTGGTTTCGTAGGTGGTGCAATTGCTACATTCCTTCGTACACTATTAGGCAATCTAGGGGCTATTATTCTTGATGTATTCTTACTCATAGCTTTTGGATTACTGGTGACACGTTTGTCTTTGCGCAGTGGATTACAAAAGGCTGCGGACAAAACACAGGTTGGCCTTGATGTTGCAAAAGAGGTAGCTGCTGAGAAGGTTGCTGTTGCAAAAGAAGTCTTTGAAGATTGGAATGAACAACGTAAAGAAGCGGCAGAACAGCGTAAAGCTTATAACAGGGAAAAAGATACACGCTTTGCTGATGCAGCAGATCAAGCATTAGATGCACTAGAAAAACAAGGCATTGCTACTGGAAGAGACCTCTTTGACTCTACCACAGCTATAGATGTTGATCCTATTGAAGATACAGTTACTACTATGGAGTCACAAAGAACTCCTACATCTTGGAAGGAATTGGCTGAGATAGAAGCACGTAATCGTGCGGCTGAGCAATTGGCTAATATATCTGAAGCATCTGGTGATGCTAAGTCTTATGAAGCTGATAATTTTGAACAATTCTCTGATACGCATAGATCTACGAGTGATGATTATGTATATGTTCCAGATGAGGACTTTTCATATACACCAGATGAAGAGTATTCAGATGAGGTTGGAACTGTAGAAAACTCTGATGATGAAGAACCAGAATTCTCTTATCAAAATACAACAATAGGACCATTGGAAACGAATCACGGTGCTATTGCCTCCGCTGTGCCAGGAACGGGTGCAGCGGCAAGTTCTGTAAGTGCTGGAGCTGGTATGGCAGGTATGGGGTTACAAGTACCGTCCATTATTAGTACTACAGAAGATACGGCGCAAGTAGCTGTATCTAAAGATGGACAGATTCATCGGTCCTATGATAGACCTTACCATTTCCCAAGCCTAGATATTTTGGCGAAAGGGAAGGGGAGTCAAAACAATGGTGAAGAAGTAGCACAAAATGCGATGATGCTTGAACATGTATTGAGTGACTTTGGTATTACGGCAAAGGTTGTTAATGCTACACAAGGCCCAACTGTTACACGTTATGAAATTGAACCTGCACCAGGCGTGAAAGTGAGTCGTATCGTTAATTTAACAGATGATATTGCCCTCAATTTGGCAGCACAACATATTCGTATGGAGGCTCCGATTCCAGGGAAATCTGCCATCGGTATTGAGGTCCCTAATAAAACGACAGAAGCCGTTCATTTACGCGATGTACTTGATTGCAGTGACTTTAAAGATGCTCGTGGAGGTATTCCTGTCGGCCTTGGTAAGGATATTGCAGGAAAGCCTGTTATTACAGACCTTGCGAAGATGCCTCACTTGCTCGTAGCTGGTACAACTGGCTCTGGTAAATCCGTATGTGTAAATACATTAATTTCTAGTATTCTCTTTAGCCGCAAACCGGAAGAGGTTAAGTTATTATTAATCGACCCTAAGATGGTTGAATTGTCTATTTACAATGGGATCCCGCACTTGATGGCTCCAGTTGTAACGGATATGAAAAAAGCAGCAGCTGTATTACGTTGGGCCGTTCGTGAAATGGAGGCTCGTTATAAGGCGTTTGCTGCATCTGGTAAACGTGATATCAAGAGCTATAATGAAGCGCATCCTAAGGCTGCTATGCCGCTAATCGTGTTGATTATCGACGAGTTAGCTGACCTTATGATGACGGCTCCTGATGATATTGAAGAATCTATTAGTCGTTTAGCACAAATGGCTCGTGCTGCAGGTATTCACATGGTTCTTGCTACGCAGCGGCCATCTGTTAACGTTATTACCGGTTCTATCAAGGCCAATGTGCCAAGTCGTATTTCCTTTGCTGTAGGCTCTCAAATTGACTCTCGTACCATTCTTGATATGGCAGGAGCAGAGAAACTATTGGGTAAAGGGGATATGTTATTTGCTCCGATTGGTGCTAATAAACCTATTCGTGTACAAGGGGCCTTCATTTCTGATGATGAGGTAGAAAAACTTGTAGAGTTTGTGAAAGCTCAACGAGAACCAGAATATGATAATACGGTAACTCAAGAAGTGGAAAAGGAAGCTGAAAAAGAATCTTCTGATGCTAATGATGTTTACCGCGATGAATTATTAGAGCGAGCTGTCAATCTCGTTATGGAATCTGGTCAAGCTTCCGTATCGATGTTGCAACGTCGTTTCCGTATAGGTTATACCCGTGCGGCACGTCTTGTAGATACAATGGAAGACCTTAAAATCGTTGGTCCTAGCATGGGCAGTAAGGCGCGAGAAATTTTAATGAGCCCTGAACAAGCTAAGGCTAGATATTTCTCCGATTCCAATGATGAGCAATAATTAGCTAATTACTATATGAATATTACGTAGATTTAGAAAGGAACGAAAATGGCTGAATTAGGCGAAGAATTACGACGTGAACGGGTAAGACGTAATCTAACCTTTAAAGATGTGGAGCAAGTGCTGCACATTAAAACAACCTATTTAGAGGCTATCGAAGATGGCAACTATGATATCATTCCTGGTCAAGTCTACGTAAAAGGTTTTATTCGAAACTATGGTAACTACTTAGATCTTGATGGGGATCGCTTGGTAAAAGTATATCAGGGCCAAGTAGGGGACATAGATACCTTTTCTTTACGTTCTGTTACAAGACGGAAGGCTCAAGCAACTCCTAATTTGGTACAAAGTGAGTTTGTTGAATACCAAACATCTAAAAAGCGTATGTCCTTAGAAACGCGTCAACGAAAACGTCAACGCTCTATTGTACAAGAACGCATTATTTTAGGGATTATTTTAGTTTGTATGGCATTATTTTTACTATGGTTATTCCTGTTCTAGTATCTGATTAGGCATGATAGAAAGGCATTTACACAATCAATGGATAGATTTTTAGTAACAGAACCTTCGGATATGAAGGAACGTGGTTGGGCTGAATTAGATTTCGTTCTCATCAGTGGGGACGCTTATGTGGACCATCCATCCTTTGCGCCTGCAGTTATCGGTAGATACTTGGAATCCAAAGGTTATCGTGTAGGCATTATAGATCAACCAGATTGGAATGATGTAGAGGCTTTCAAAAAACTAGGTAAACCACGTCTAGCATCCCTTGTTACGGCAGGGAATTTAGATTCAATGCTTAATAAATTTACGGCAGCAAAGAAAGTTCGCCGTCAAGATGATTATTCTCCAGGTGGTGAGTCAGGTCATCGTCCAGATCGTGCTACCTTGGTATATGCTAACCGTATGAAGGAGGCTTACAGTGATGTACCTCTTATCATTGGTGGTATAGAAGCGTCTTTGCGTCGCTTTGGTCATTATGACTATTGGTCAGATACGGTGCGTCGATCCATCTTAGTAGATTCTAAGGCCGATGTACTCGTCTATGGCATGGGAGAACTTCAAATCGTTGAACTAGCTGATGCCTTAGATCAGGGTCGATTTAAAGAGTCTTTGCCATCTATACGTGGCATTTGCTACATGGCAAAGGAAATTCCAACCATTGACTATGTAGAGTGCCCATCGTATGAAGCTATTAAGGCGGATAAGATGGATTTTGCCGATGCATTCCGCATTCAATACGATGAACAAGATCCGTTCTATGGACGTATTGTAGTCCAAAAGCATGGTGATAGATATCTCATTCAGAACACGCCTGCCTTGCCATTGACACAGGAGGAAATGGACGGTGTCTATAACTTGCCATATACTCGAAAGTGGCATCCTAAATACGATGATAAGGGTGGTGTGCCAGCATTAAGCGAAGTTCAATTTAGCCTTGTGAGCCAACGAGGTTGCTTTGGCAGTTGTTCTTTCTGTGCTATTACTAATCACCAAGGGCGTATCATTCAGAATCGTAGTCATGAGTCTTTGATTGAAGAAGCTCACATGATGATCAAGATGGACAATTTTAAAGGGTATATTCATGATGTAGGGGGCCCTACGGCAAATTTCCGCCATCTAGCTTGCGATAAACAAGCTGTCTATGGTGCGTGTAAAGGTCGTACTTGTGCGGCTCCAGAACCTTGTGAAAACTTGAATACAAATCATGATGACTATATTGCTTTACTGCGTAAATTACGTAAACTAAAAGGTGTAAAAAAGGTATTTGTTCGTTCTGGTTTGCGTTATGACTATGTACTAGCCGATAACAATAAAGATTTTGTGCGGGAACTTTGCGAGTTTCACGTAAGTGGGCAGCTAAAGGTAGCTCCAGAACATGTATCTAAACGGGTTACCAATATGATGGGGAAAGCTGGTAAAGAAGAATTCCTAACCTTTAAGTCTTGGTTTGAAGAGGCAAATAAAAAGCTTGGTAAGAAACAATACTTAGTGCCGTACTTTATGAGCTCTCATCCCGGTTGTGCCCTAGAGGATGCTATTGAATTAGCGGAATTTTTACGAGATCACCATATGTACCCAGAGCAAGTACAGGATTTTATTCCTACGCCGGGTAGCCTTTCTACTTGTATGTATTATACGGGCATTAATCCACTAGATGGAAAACCTGTTTATGTTGCTAAAAAGGGTAGAGATAAAGCAAAACAGCGCGCATTGATGCAGTTTAAAAATATTGAAAACTATGACCTTGTTAAAGAGGCTCTCATAGAAGCCAATCGACGTGATTTAATTGGCTTTGGCCCAGAATGTTTAATTCCACCCCGACCAATTGGTGGAAATTCTAAGCGTATTAGCCAATCTAGTAAATCTCGTAATGGCAAACGAGGTTGCGAATCTAGGAATCGATGCCAGACTGGAAAAAGGCGTAGTAGAGATGTGACTAAAGTTCGTACATCTAATAAAAGTTTTGGTGGTCGTTACATGTAGGGAGTAGCTCTAGCTACTCTCATTTTAAGATACTTTATGTCTTATGGGAGGCATATATGAAACGATGGATTGCTCCGAGCATCTTAGCATTATTTGTGGTAGGAATGTTGATCTATGGCATAAACTTTTACCAACAAGAACAAATAGAACAGGCCAAAGAGCCTATTCGTGGTGAAATTATAGTCTATACGGACTTACCTAATACTTTGACAGCTATGCTTGCTGAGCGTTATGAAGAGGAACAAAAGGTAAAAGTCACTGTAATGCCTCTTACAGAGGAACAAATGTCACAACGGTCGGCTTCTACAGTGGCTGATACTTCTGGTGATTTGGTGCTAACTTCTGAAGATAATCTCGTAATTGGTGCCAATGCAGGTAAATATATGCCCATCGTCAATGAACGTATTGACGAGGTACGTGATAATCTAAAGGATCCAAATGGCTATTGGGTTGGTATTTGGTATGATCCCATCGTATTTGTTCAGAATGATACCTTCCATAATGGCATTGGTAAATATATTACTACATGGGATACATTGGGAAAACAAGGTGATTGGTCTATCGTTATGACCGATTTTGTAGCATCTCAGAATGCGGCCAATTTGCTATATAATATGGTAGAGTATAAAGGGGAACCAGAGGCTCTTGAATACTTATATAGTTTGAAGCCCCATGTGGTTCAACATGCTAAATTTTTGTCTACTCCAATACGCCTAACTGCGCTAGGGGAGACAAATATTGGTATTGGTAACTTGTCTGATGCGGCGCAATATAGTCATCATGGGTATCCAATTAAGATCATTTATCCTAAAGATGGTACGTCTTATTATGTGACTGGTGCTGCCGTTTTAAAAAATTCAAAACATAAAGCAGATAGTGTAGAGTTTATTAATTGGTTACTATCTTCTAAAACGGCAAAATATATGGTAGAAAAGAATTTTACTTATATATTTACTAATCCTGAGATGGATGAGCCAAAAGATTCTATGGGGCATGATTTAGTATTATGGCCTGTGAATGGTGGCTATACTCTAGAAGGTAAAAAGTTACTATTAAATCATTGGGTTAGTCAAGTACGATTCCGTAAGGACTAAGTCAGTTGTATAAATCCAAGAAATAAATAAATAAGAATCTAGTGACGAAAGGATATAGAATGGGGAAAAAATTAGGATATGTTAGCCTAGGTTGTGCTAAAAATTTAGTAGATACAGAGGTAATGTTAGGCTTATTGAGAGATAATGGCTATTCGATTACAGAAGACTTAAGCGAAGCAGATCTTATCGTTGTAAATACCTGTACTTTTATTGAAAAAGCTAAGGCTGAGTCTATAAATACTATCCTTGAGGTTGCCCAATATAAAGAGGATGGTACTTGTAAGGGCCTTATCGTAGCAGGTTGTCTTAGCCAACAATATCAGGATGAATTATTCCAAGAAATTCCTGAAATTGATGCATTAATCGGTACCGGTGCATGGGATCAAGTTATGGTAGCCGTTGATGCTATTGAGCACGGCAATCGCAGTTGTATCATGGAAAATATTACGAATATCTATGATGAGCGCATGCCTCGTATTCAAACAACACCTCGTTATAGTGCATATGTAAAAATTGCAGAAGGCTGTAATAACGGGTGTACATTCTGTATTATTCCTAAGGTACGCGGTGCATTCCGCAGTCGTACTATCGAGTCTATTAAGGCTGAAGTGGAACGATTGGCTGCGACCGGGGTTAAGGAAGTTGTCCTTATCGCTCAAGATACAACGAGCTATGGTATCGACCTTAATGCTGGTAAACCATTATTGACGACATTGTTAAAAGAATTAACAACTGTAGAAGGCATAGAATGGATTCGCATGCTATACCTATATCCGACATTTTTCTCTGATGAATTGTTAGATATTATTGTTAATGAGCCAAAGCTTTGTAAATATGTAGATATTCCATTGCAACATGTTAATAACGATATTTTGAAACAAATGAATCGCCGAGACGATCGCAATGATATTGAGCGCTTGCTTAAGAAGATTAGAAATGCACCGACTCATATTACATTGCGCACCTCTATCATCGTTGGATTTCCTGGTGAAACAGATGAACAATTTGAGGAACTTTGTGACTTTGTAAAAGAAATCAAATTCGATAATATGGGCGTATTTACGTATTCTCAAGAAGATGGTACACCAGCTGGTGCTCGTGAAGACCAAATACCAGAAGAGGTCAAAGAAGAGCGTTATCACGTTCTTATGTCCATCCAAGCTGCTATCTCTGAAGAGAATAATCGCAATTTAGAAGGTACCATTGATTATGCGATGGTAGAGGAAATCGAAGAAGGCGAGAATAACACCTTGCTTGCAAAAGGTCGATTGAAATCTCAAGCACCTGATGTAGATGGTAATATGTACATTGAAGACTGTGGTGAAGACATTCAACCTGGTGATATTCTTAAGGTACAAGTAGAGCAAGGCTTTGCTTATGATGTAGTAGCTACGGTTGTAGAATAATACACAGTTCGATACATTCGATTGTGGAGGTGATCTGATGATTGTAGAACTTATTTCTACAGGTTCAGAATTATTGCTAGGTGATACAGTAAATACGAATGTATCATGGCTAGCACAAGAGTTAAATAAATTAGGATATACCATTGCCCATCAATCGGTGGTAGGTGATAATCCGAAACGGATGGCTGAAGTTTTTCAGCTCGCTAGTACAAGGGCTGATATCGTTATTAGTACTGGTGGGCTAGGACCTACGCAGGGCGACATTACACGTAATGTACTTGCCGATTCAATTGGCAGACCTATTGTGTTTAATCAAGAGGCCATGAATGAGCTTGAAAGGTTTTTTAAAAGTGTAAACCGTACTATACCCGATGCGAGTCGGCGAGAAGCACAATTACCAGAAGGGGCGAAAGTATTATATAACCCTGTTGGAGTTGCTCCAGGTGTCGTCGTTGAAGATGGCGACACTACGTACATACTTTTACCTGGACCTCCTGGAGAAATGAAGGACATGTTCCAAGAGAGCGTAGTTCCTTATTTAAATGGCCGATTTGGTTCTCAAGGTGTTGTTACATCCTATCGTTATGGCGTATATGATATTCGTGAAATTGATTTAGAAAGCACCTTGATGGATCTAATTAAGAAGCAATCTAATCCGACCATAGCTTTGCTCATTAAAAAAGGCTACATTGAGGTTCGTATCACTGCTAAGGCTGAAACATTAGAAGCGGCACAAGACCTGCTTAATCCTTGGGATGCAATCATACGAGAACGCTTAGGCTCTCGCATAGGGCGCAACTTAACAATTTCTATGGAGGAAACATTAGGTCGAACCTTGTTAGAGGAACATAGTACTATTAGTACTGCTGAATCATGTACATCAGGATTGGTTGGTAAATTACTGACTAATGTCAGTGGCAGTAGTGAGTACTATATGGGTGGTGTCATTTCGTATAGTAATGATGTGAAACATCGTGTTTTAGGTGTACCACAAGATATGTTAGATGCGTATGGCGCTGTTAGTGAACAAGTGGCTAAGGCTATGGCAGAGGGGGCACGAACTGTTGGCCAAACAACATATGCTGTTTCTACGACAGGCATAGCTGGTCCTGGAGGTGGTACTCGAGAAAAGCCTGTTGGTCTTGTATGGTTTGGTGTTACTGGTCCATATGGCACAGTGGCCCATAAAGCTAATTTAATTGGCAATCGAGAAGATATTAGACAAAGTGCGGCAGAGCTAGCACTATACTATGTTTATACTTATATAACAGAAAAGGGGAAATAAAATAATGGCTGTAGATGGCAGACAAGCAGCGTTGGATAACGCGTTAAAACAAATTGAAAAAGATTTTGGTAAAGGTGCTATTATGCGTCTTGGTGAAGCGGCAGATCGCATGAATGTAGAGGTGATTTCCTCTGGTTCTCTTGCTATCGATATTGCTGTTGGTGTAGGTGGCTTCCCTCGTGGTCGTGTAATTGAAATCTACGGTCCAGAATCTTCTGGTAAAACAACAGTCGCTCTTCACGCTGTAGCAGAAGCTCAAAAACAAGGTGGTATTGCGGCATTTATTGATGCGGAGCATGCGATGGATCCTGTATATGCTCGCAACTTGGGGGTAGACATCAATAATTTGTTGATTTCTCAACCAGATAATGGAGAACAAGCTCTAGAAATTACAGAAGCTCTTGTTCGCAGTGGTGCAGTAGATATCGTTGTAGTTGACTCCGTAGCGGCTTTGGTGCCTAAAGCGGAAATCGATGGCGAAATGGGCGATGCTCACGTAGGCTTACAAGCTCGTTTGATGAGTAAAGCTTTGCGCAAATTGACTGGTATCATCAGTAAATCCAAAACAGTTGTTATCTTCATCAACCAATTGCGTGAAAAAGTAGGTGTTATGTTCGGTAATCCTGAAACAACGACTGGTGGTCGTGCGTTGAAATTCTATTCTTCCGTACGACTTGATGTTCGTAAAGGGGAATTAATTAAAGCAAACAACGAAAATGTTGGCGCTCGAACAAAAGTCAAAGTTGTCAAAAATAAGGTGGCACCTCCATTTAAGACAGCTGAATTTGATTTGATGTATGGCGAAGGTATCTCTAAAACTGGCACACTTATTGATATTGGTACAAATATGGAAATTATTAATAAATCTGGTGCTTGGTACTCCTATAATGGGGAACGTATGGGGCAAGGTAAGGAAGCGGCTAAACAATACTTGTTAGAGAATCCACAAATAGCTGATGAAATCGATCGCATTATTCGTGATACATTGGCTGTTGGCACTGAAGAAATCGATGTAATTGGTGAAGAAGTAACTGAAGAAGTATAATCATGAGTGACGAAACGATGCAAGCTGCTATGGATCAAGCGTATCGCTTCCTAGCTCAGCGCTTCCTTAGTTCTTATGAGCTGACGCAAAAAATGAGACGTAAACAATTCGAGGACCCTATCATTGAGAGGGTCCTTGAGCGCCTTAAAGATTATGATTACATTAATGATGAACGTTTATCTGAGCAAGTATTAGCGTATTTTATGAAAGAACAGAAATACGGTGCTTATATGATTAAGCAAAAAATGAAACTTCGAGGACTTGCGATTCCTCAAGATATTTCTGCTTATGATGAGGTAAAAGCTGCTTATCGGGTGGTAGAAAAAAAATTTGGATCTATTCTCAATGAAGAGAAGACTCCTCGGGTAAAAGTTTTTAGTTTTCTCAAATACAGGGGGTTCTCAACAAGCACAATTCAAGTTGTATGCAATGATTTTTATGAATAAATTCTGCTTTTTGAGAGGCCTTGGTAGGCTTGTAAAATCTTGACAGAAAGGGCTTTGAAGTCTAAAATTAATAATAGCCTTATTTATTTATATGATGATATGGCTAATTGATAATTTAATGCATAAAGGGCATAAAAAGGAGCATGAAAGCTCAATTTTGAGAAATAAAAAGGAGGTGAAAGAAATTTTAGAGTATAGTCTAATTGCAGTGGTAATGGTACTGATTGGACTAGGGGTAGGCTATTTTTTAAGAAAAAATATTGCTGAAGGAAAACTGAATCAAGCTGAACAAGAGGCTGCTCGCATCATTGCAAATGGTGAACGCACAGCTGAGTCTAAAAAGAAAGAAGCTTTATTAGAAGCGAAAGAAGAAATTCATAAGCTCCGTTCTGATGTAGAACGAGAAAATAAAGATCGTCGTTCTGAACTTCAACGTATGGAACGTCGTATTCTTCAAAAAGAAGAATCTTTGGATAAAAAATTAGACAATATTGAGCACAAAGAGGAAGCTTTACATCGCAAAGAAGCTGACTTAGCCCAAAGCCGTGAAAAGGTAGAAGCTTTGTATGAAAAACAAATGGCAGAATTAGAACGTATTTCTGGCATGACGTTCGAAGAAGCAAAAAATATCTTATTAACGAATGTGGAACAAGAAATCCGTCATGAAACGGCGATTATGGTTAAGGAAATGGAGCAGCAAGCTAAGGATGAAGCGGAGAAAAAAGCGAAAGAAATTATCTCCTCTGCTATCCAACGTTGTGCAGCTGACCATGTAGCGGAAACTACCGTATCCGTAGTGGCATTGCCTAATGATGAAATGAAGGGGCGCATTATCGGTCGTGAAGGCCGTAACATTCGTGCACTCGAAACATTAACAGGTATTGATTTGATTATCGATGACACACCAGAAGCAGTTATTCTTTCCGGCTTCGATCCAATTCGTCGTGAAGTGGCTCGTATTGCGCTGGAAAAATTGATTGTAGATGGTCGTATCCATCCAGCTCGTATTGAAGAAATGGTTGGTAAAGCTCGTAAAGAGGTGGACCAAACTATTAAAGAGGCTGGTGAACAAGCGACATTTGAAGCTGATGTTCATGGCTTACATCCTGAAATTGTTAAGATTTTGGGCCGTTTGAAATATCGTACTAGTTATGGTCAAAACGTATTGAAACATTCCATTGAAGTATCTCATTTAGCAGGTTTAATGGCAGCTGAACTAGGCTGTGATGTAACTTTGGCTAAACGAGGTGGTTTGATTCATGATATTGGTAAAGCATTAGACCGTGAACTTGAAGGTTCTCATGTTCAAATCGGTGTTGATGTGGCTCGTAAATATCGTGAAAGTGCAGCAGTAATTAACTGTATTGGTGCTCATCATGGTGATGAAGAGTTCCAAACTGTAGAAGCTGTATTAGTAGCTGCCGCTGATGCTATCTCCGCTGCCCGTCCAGGAGCACGTCGAGAAACATTAGAAAACTACTTAAAACGTTTATCTAAATTGGAAGAAATCGCTGAATCCTTCGAAGGCGTTGAAAAATGTTTTGCTATTCAAGCCGGTCGTGAGATTCGCGTTGTAGTAAAACCGGATAAGATTGATGAAGCTGAGTCTACATTACTTGTTCGGAATATCGTAAAACGCATCGAGTCAGAACTTGAATATCCAGGCCAAATTAAGGTCGTAATTATTCGTGAAACTCGCGTTGTGGATTACGCAAAATAATATGCTATAAGCGATAAGTATAGGCTGCAATGTTTTCATTGCAGCCTATTGTTATCAAAGTTTCGGTAATTATATATTGCTATATACGGCGTATAGGAATCATCATGTACATTGCGTTGTAGATGATGATTCCTATGATTCGTATCAAGTTATTTATACTTTTTTAATAATTTAATTGATTGAAATGCTTTACAAATAGAGGATTTTTTATTTGTATATAGAATTAATATATA
The DNA here is from genome assembly GCF_018366295.1 of Veillonella parvula. GTDB lineage: Bacteria > Bacillota > Negativicutes > Veillonellales > Veillonellaceae > Veillonella > Veillonella parvula_P. The sequence continues at coordinate 487,825 of NZ_JAGZIJ010000001.1, read as the reverse complement.
TATGGGGAAGGAGGCGTTGGCTATGAGCCGATATTTTGAAAATGAGTTGATTGAACAAATCAAAGATGCTAATGATATCGTGTCAGTTGTATCCGAGCATGTAGCCTTAAAGAAACGCGGCAAGAACTATTGGGGTTGTTGTCCATTTCATAATGAAAAAACGCCATCCTTTAGTGTAGCCCCTGAAAAGGGTTTTTATTATTGCTTTGGGTGCCATGCATCAGGAAATGCTATTAAATTTCTTATGGAATTAGAGCATTTAACCTTTGTAGAAGCCCTAGAGCGGCTAGCTAATCGAGCTAATATTCCATTGCCAGAGGCGAAACTTTCACCTGAACAAAGAGCTAGAGATGAAAGACGCAAAAAACTGTATGAAGCTTCTGATTTAGCGGCTACCTTTTTCCATAATTGTCTCACTCAAACGTCTATTGGTAAAGTGGGATTAGATTATTTGAAAAAGCGAGGACTCACACAAGAGACCATAGAAACATTTAAGCTTGGTTTTGCTCCTGATGGTTGGGATAAGTTATATCGTGCCTTTCATGAGCGTGGCATTGAAGATTCCATTCTTTTAGAGTTGAATCTTGTCCGAAAGAACCAAAAGGGTCAATTTTATGATTTCTTCAGAAATAGAATTATGTTCCCCATTATGGATGGTAAAGGGCGAGTAGTTGCTTTTGGTGGACGCGTTATGGATGATAGTACACCAAAATATTTAAACTCTCCAGAGTCATCAATCTTTGAAAAAGGTAAACTCTTATTTGCCTTTGATAAGGCTTATAAATCTATTCGTGAGGAAAAACAAGCTATTCTTGTAGAAGGCTATATGGATGTTATATCCGCTCATAATCATGGTGTTACTAATGTAGTCGCATCATTGGGGACTGCTTATACAAGAGATCATGGGCATATCTTGATGAGGCAAGCTGAAGAAATCGTGTTAGCTTATGATATGGATGGTGCTGGTCGTCAAGCGGCTGCTAGGGCTATTGAATTATTGCAAAATACGGATTTTAAGGTGCGTGTCCTTGCCATGCCAGACGGTAAAGATCCAGATGATTATGTGCGTAATCATGGGGGACAGGCATTTAAGGAGTTAGTTGCTAAAGCTGTTAAACCTCTTGATTATCTATTAAGTGAGTCTTTGATTAAACACGATACAAATGATACAGAAGGGAAGCAGGCTGTTATGACAGATGTTTTCCCATATATTGCAAATATAGATAGTCAAACACAGAGAGATGATGCTTTAAAAACATTGGCATTGCCATTATGGCTTGATAATAGTACTATTTTTAGATACTTTAGAGATTATGTGAAAAAAGGACAAATTGAATTAGTGGATACTGCATCAACACCTTTGCCAAAACAGGATTTACCAAAGGGGGATGCGGAAAAATTATTGTCCTTAGCTTTCACAGATGGCGAAGTATTACAACATATGATGAGCTATTTGCCATTAGAGGACTTTGAAAAAATTGAATATCGAGGTATAATAGAAAAGCTATTCACCTTGTATAAGTCCGAAGGTCGTCTAGATGAAACTGCAATTCAATCTGTTTTATCTTCTCAAGAATACGATATTTACTCTAGGTTGGTCGTCATGAGTGACGATGAATACAAGGTACAAGTGCCTGCATTAATCCGCAAGATAAGGCTCCATTCATTGCGTGAACAGTATAAAGCGCATTCAATTATGGCGGATCAATTAAAACGAGCAGGAGATTCGACGTTTATTAGCGAATTACATAAGTGTCAGGAAATACAGAATTTAATTAGAGAATGGTCTAAGTAAATCATTAATGGTTAAAAAGGAGAGCGCTGTGGCTAAGAAAGTACAAAAAAGTCAAATAGAGGAGATTGTTGAGCAACTTCTTGAAAAAGGCCGTAAGAGCGGTGTGTTGACACAATCCGAGATTTCAGATGCTCTTCATGAGCAGACGGAAATTACTGCGGAACAATTAGATGATATTTATACGACTTTGGGTAAATTGAATGTTGAGATTGTGGCAGATATTGATGCTGATGATACAGATAGTCATACAATTGAAACGGATGAAGATGAAGACGAAGTTTCTAGCGAGAAGAAAATTTCTATCGATTTAAGTGTTGATTCTGGTGTTAATATTGATGACCCTGTACGAATGTACCTAAAAGAGATTGGTCGCGTACCATTGCTTTCAGCTGACGAAGAAATCGTATTAGCTAAGCAAATCGAAGCTGGTGCACAAGAGGATGCTACATATAAAGATATTCAACTTAGCAAAAAGGCTAAGAAAAAATTGGTAGATGCTAACTTGCGATTAGTTGTAAGTATCGCGAAACGTTATGTAGGTCGCGGTATGTTGTTCTTGGATCTAATCCAAGAAGGTAACCTAGGTCTGATTAAAGCGGTAGATAAATTCGATTATACTAAAGGTTATAAATTTTCAACGTATGCTACATGGTGGATTCGTCAAGCGATTACACGTGCTATTGCAGACCAAGCTCGTACGATTCGTATTCCTGTACATATGGTAGAAACAATTAATAAATTGATTCGTATTTCTAGACAATTGTTGCAAGACAAGGGTCGTGAGCCATTGCCAGAAGAAATTGCTGAAGGTATGGGAATTACTGTAGAGCGGGTACGTGAAATTCAGAAAATCGCCCAAGAGCCAGTATCCTTGGAAACTCCGATTGGTGAAGAGGAAGATTCCCATTTAGGGGACTTCATCGAGGACCAAGATGCAATTGCTCCAGACGATGCAGCTAGTTATATTTTATTGCAAGAGCAAATTGAAGATGTATTTACATGCTTGACTGATCGTGAGCAACAAGTATTGATTTTACGTTTTGGGTTGAAGGATGGTAAGCCTCGCACATTGGAAGAAGTTGGTCAACATTTCAATGTAACAAGAGAACGTATTCGTCAGATTGAAGGTAAAGCGCTTACTAAATTGCGCAACCGCGGTAAACGTGATAAAATCAAAGACTTCTTATAAGATTTTGAATCTCTTAAGGGTTGTAATGCAGTGGTGTATAGCACTGTATTACAACCCTTTTGTGTTATAATAAAAAATGGTAATATCTTACAATAAAAAGTAATTTATGATAAGACTTACGTAATAGACAAGCGTTTCATGTAATAGCGATAAGTTTTATGTAATAGATATAAGTTGAAAGCTTATGTAATAGATAGGAGATATAATGTTTACAGTTACTAAACGGTTAGAGGTGAGTGCATCTCATCAATTAAAACTAGATTATCCGAGTAAATGTCAAAATCTTCATGGGCATAATTGGATTATTACAGTTCATGCACGTTCTGAAGAGTTAGATCATAATGGGATGGTCATCGACTTTACGATTATTAAAGAAAAAATTCATGGTCGATTGGACCATCGCCATATCAATGATGTACTAGGCGATATAAATCCTACTGCGGAGAATATGGCAAAATGGATCGCTGATGAATTGGGTCCAAAATGCTTTAAAGTAGAGGTTCAAGAGTCTGAAGGGAACACAGCTATTTATGAACGTGATTGAGATTTTTGCCTCTATTGATGGGGAAGGTAGTCGGCAAGGCTTGCTGACTACATTTTTACGCCTTCATGATTGCAATATTCGCTGTTCCTATTGCGATACGACTTATAGCTATGGCATTGATAGTGTTTTCACAGAGATGACTGTAGCTGAGGTGGCGGATGTTATTGAATGCTTAGGCAATCATCGCATTACTATTACTGGTGGGGAGCCTCTATTACAAGAAGCTGCTGTTGTAGAGTTAATTGATGAATTAAATCGTCGGAAGGCTTTAAAGATACAAGACAGTCCATCAAGTCAAAGTGATTTAACTCGTATTAATGATGTAGATAAAGATGTAGATAAACGAGAGAGGCCTAATAATAGTCCTTATGATTTCAATATTGAAACAAATGGCACGATTGTACCGAGCTTTCATAGAGATAATGTGTGGTTTACCTACGATTATAAAACGTCGTCCTCTTTAGCCGAAGAGTCTATGAATATAGATATATTCAAGGTGGCTACAGAACATGATTTGATTAAGTTTGTCGTTGGTTCTCCAGAAGATTTGGATTGTATGCGTCGCATAATTAGTAAATATCCTACAGTGGCTCAAATATATGTATCGCCTGTATGGGGACAGATTGAGGCGGCATCGATTATCGATTATATGAAAACATATAATTTGCAGAATGTACGATTCCAACTGCAAATCCATAAATTTGTCTGGGATCCAGATGCAAAGGGTGTATAGTATTGTTAGGCTGTGTAGTATCAGTATCTTTTCTATGGTATGATATGAGGTCTGATGAAATCTTGATATAAAGGGGTAAATATGGATACAAAAAAAATAGAATCGCTTATATATCAGTTGTTAGAAGCATTAGGTGAGGATCCTAATAGGGACGGTTTGTTAGAAACACCGAAACGGGTGGCTCAAATGATGGAAGAGGTATATGAAGGCATTCAGTATACAAATGCTGAGATTGCAGACATGTATGGTAAGACCTTCGCTGTAGATACAAATCAAATGGTAGTAGTAAAGGATATTACTTGCTTCTCTAATTGTGAACATCATATGGCATTGATGTATGATATGAGTATCAGTATTGGGTACATTCCAAAAGGTCGTGTCATAGGTTTATCTAAGATTCCCCGCATAGCTGAAATGTGCTGCAAGCGTTTACAACTACAAGAAAAAATTGGTGAAGATATTGCGGAAGTAATTTCCTTAGCGACAGGGTCTGATGATGTTATTGTGCACATTACATCGTCTCACAGCTGCATGAGTGCACGAGGCATTAAATCTACAGATAGCCAAACGACTACACTAACTACTAAAGGCGTATTTAACGAAGATCATATGATTCACCGTTTTATGCTAATGAAATAGTCTTAGCGTTTGAGTTGCCTTGACTAAATGATAGTCTATTCGGTATAATTAATAAGCTAGAAACTAACTGAGGGCCTATAGCTCAGGGGTAGAGCAACCGGCTCATAACCGGTCGGTCCCTGGTTCGAACCCAGGTGGGCCCACCATTATGTTGACATCTACCGTCCTTGAGAATTCAAGGGCGGTTATTTTTATATGTAAATCATTTATTTGTGTAACTTAACAAAGCTTATTTTTGAATAGTATTATGTTTAGAAATAAATAAACGAGAACAAATATGTAAATAAATAAGCATAAAATAAGCAAAAAATAATCAAGAATAAATAATTAAGAATTAAGAATTAAGAATGAATAGTTAGTAATATATAATTAGTAATAGTAGAGGATGTTATGGAACCTAGACCTATGATGGACCGCCTAGAAGCGGTATTCTCAATCGTACCAAAGGCTCATGCCATTGCTGATATCGGTACCGATCATGGCTATTTAGCGGTAGAGCTCATCAATCGTCAACGCGCTGAATATGTCATTGCCGGTGATGTACATAAAGGTCCGTTAGAGTCTGCAAGATCATATGTTGAGTCTTGTGGACTAGCCGATAAAGTAGATTGTCGTTTAGGCGATGGTCTTAAAGTGACAGAAAAGGGCGAGTTGAACGGCGCCATTTGTTGTGGTATGGGTGGATTTTTAATGCGGGATATTGTAGATGCAGGCCCAGAACCATTAGAGTTCTATGTACTCCAACCACAGAATGGACAAAAAGAATTACGTCAATATATGGTTCAAAAGGGATATGTTATCGTTCTAGAAATCATCGTAGAAGATGCTGGTAAGCTCTATACAGCATTTTTAGCCGTGCGCAATGACTGCGTGGAAGCTTATACAGGTATGACTGAATATGTAGATATTTATCGATCATTACCGGAAGACTCCTTGTTGTGGTCTGTAGGGGCTTTATTGGAACAAGATAGACCACCACTTTGGATGAAATATATAGAGTATTTAATATATCAACGACAATGTGCATTAGATGATATGACAGAGAAATTAAATCATACTGATAAATATCAGGATTTAGAGCGAGAAGTTAATTTTCTTCGTAATCTTTTAGAGAATAAATAGAAAGAAGTGAGTTGTATGATAACGGTTCAACATGTTATTACCTTGATGGAGCAATTAGCACCGCATTCGTATGCAGAGTCTTGGGATAATGTAGGTTTAATGGTGGGCGATCGGAATGTAGTTGTTACAGGTGTAGTGACTACGTTAGATGTAACAGAAGAAACCGTAGAATATGCTATTGAACAAAATTGTAATTTAATTGTTAGTCACCACCCATTAATCTTTAAAGGGTTGAAACAGATATCATGTGATACTGCTCAAGGGCGTACGATTAATAAGCTGATTCAACATAAGATTGCCGTATATAGTGCTCATACAAATCTTGATATCGCTCCAGGCGGTCTCAATGATATGTTGGCGAAGCAATTGGGACTTATTGATATTAAGGGCTTCATTAAAACTGGTGAAGAGGCGCTTTATAAGGTGACCACCTTTGTACCTGAAAGCTCAGCTGATGCGGTTCGTTTGGCGATGGGTGATGCAGGGGCAGGCCAAATTGGCAATTACGAGCATTGTAGTTTCAGTATCCATGGGGAAGGACGCTTTGTTGGTAATGAAGATTCTCATCCTGTCATTGGCGCAGCTGGCGCTTTGACAGTGGTTCCTGAGGTACAAGTGAATGCTATCGTTGATAGTACGCATTTAAGCAAAGTCGTGGCGGCTATGAAAGTAGCTCATCCATATGAAGAAGTTGCTTATGAGGTTTTGAATATAGTCGAGCCTACTAGTTCAACTCAATATCTAGGACGGGTAGGTCGCTTGCCTAATGCATTAAACTTAGATTCTTTCCGTGAATGGGTACAAGAAGCGTTGCCTGATGCTAACATTCGTTTTGCTGGTATTGTGCCGAAAGCGATTCAATCCATTGCTCTATGCTCTGGTGCAGGTGCAGAATTTATTAAGGATGCTGCCAGGTTACATGTAGATGCATATATTACAGGTGATGTGAAGTATCATGAGGCGCAAATGGCTAAGGAATTAGGCTTACTCGTAGTTGATGCGGGGCATTTTGGAACTGAGTCTATAGTGGCACATGGTTTACGTGACTATTTAATCTCTGCAGGGCTTACTGTTCCTGTGAAAGCTTTCACAGAACAAAATGATTTCTTCTTTGTGTAATGATGCATTTTCTTGCAACAAATTGTTAGCTATGATAAACTGAATTGAAGCAAGTATGAAAGACGGTTGCGAGTCTATAAGACTCGAGGAAAGTCCGAGCTCCATAGGGCAGGATGCCAGATAACGTCTGGCGAGGGTAACCTTAGGGAAAGTGCCATAGAAAAGGAAACCGCCACGTAAGTGGTAAGGGTGGAAAGGTGAGGTAAGAGCTCACCAGCAGTCTGGTAACAGGCTGGCTAGGTAAACCCCATCCGGAGCAAGACCGAATAGGGAAGGGTTAAGGGTGGTCCCGCCTACCTTCCGGGTTGTGTCGCTCGAGCGTGCAGGCGACTGTACGCCTAGAAAGATAATCGTCACCGCGCAAGCGGAACAGAACTCGGCTTATTGATTGCTTGCTTCTATATTTAACATATAATTGATAGTATATAAGATTGTAGATCTTTGTTAGGAGAACTTCATGGCAATTACAGCAATTACTAGTGTACAAGAATTTGATGAGAAAGTGCTTGGCGCTAAAGGTTTAGCTATTGTTGATTTTTGGGCTGGTTGGTGCGAACCTTGCACCGTTATGCGTCCAGAAATTGAAGACGTAGCAGAGCGTTTAAAAGGTCAAGTAGAATTCTTTAGTGTTAATGCAGAAGATAAAAATCTTCGCGGTATTTTGTTAAAAGAAGATGTTGATGGTATTCCATCCTTAGTATTCTTCCGAGATGGTAAAATGCTTGATTCCCTTGTGGGTTATAAAAAAGCAGATATGCTTGAGTCTCTAATAAAGGAAGTTATCTAATTAATTAATAACTAGGAATTCGTAGAAAATAAATAACATGAGGCTGTATATAAGAAAAGTTAATTTCTTATATACAGCTTTTTTGTTAAATTTTATAGTTTTCATAAATGTTAAGTGATATAATAAAATAGTGAAAATATGATTGTCATCATGCTGGTTGAACTTCGTCAAACTGATAGAGTGAGCTCATAAAAATGATTTCTGTCATAAACGTTGTAGTTTATTAAGTAATATAATTATATTGCGCAAAGTTGTTGTAAGGAGGCTATATTCCATGAAGAATCGTATAAATAGTTTGTGGACACTCTTCCAAGAACGCCGTTTGAGTCGACGCACATTTATGAAATCCTGTGTAGCACTCACTGCTATTTTAGGTCTACCTCCAACGATGTTAGACACCGTTGTTAAGGCTGCCGAAACAACTGAATTACCTACGGTGATTTGGTTGCATGGTCATGAATGTACTGGTTGTAGTGAATCTTTTATCCGTTCATCCTCTCCCTTTACTTCTGATGTTATTTTGAACATGATTTCTCTTGAATATGATGATACTTTGGCGGCAGCGTCTGGTGCACCATTAGAGGAACATTTAGAAAAAATCATCAAAGAAAAAGCCGGTAAATATATCTTGGCTGTTGAAGGTGGCGTACCACTTGATGAAGATGGTGTTTATTGCACAGTAGGTGGACGTACATTTAAAGAATCCTTATTAGAAGCAGCTAAAGGAGCTGCAGCAATCATAGAATATGGTTCTTGTGCTTCTTGGGGCGGTATACAGGCGGCAAAACCAAATCCAACAAATACAGTTTCTGTATCTTCCGTTGTATCTGGTAAGCCAATTATCAAGGTTCCTGGCTGCCCTCCAATTCCAGAGGTTATGACTGGTGTAATCATGCACTATGCATTATTTGGTCAAATCCCACCTCTTGATGCGCAAGGTCGTCCAAAACAATTTTATGGCAATCGTATTCACGACACATGCTATCGTCGTGCCTTCTTTGATTCTGGACTCTTCGTTGAAAAGTTTGACGATGATGCATCTAAATCTGGTTGGTGCTTGTACAAGGTAGGTTGTCGTGGACCTCAAACATATAACTCTTGCGGTAATCTACGTTGGTGGAATGGTTTGTCCTATCCAATTCAATCCGGTCACGGCTGTATTGGTTGCTCTGAAAAGGGCTTCTGGGATAATGATGTGTTCTACAAACGATTACCAGATATTCCATTGGCTAATACTATCACAACTGCTGATACAATCGGTACAGTAGCTGCCGTTGGTGCCACTGCAGCGGTTATCGTTCATGGTGCAGCAACTCTTACGCGTAATAAAATTCTTGATATGAAAGAAGAAAAACGCTTAAAAGAACAAGGCTTATGGGATGAAAAGAAACATAATAATGGAGGAGGTCACTAATGAAACGCGTAGTAGTAGATCCGATTTCCCGTATTGAAGGTCATTTACGGGTTGAAATAAAAGTTGATGAAGCGAGTGGTAAAGTAGAGGACGCATTGTCTTCTGGTACTGCTTGGCGCGGTATCGAACTTGTTGCTAAAGATCGCGATCCTCGTGACCTTTGGGCGTTCGTACAACGGATTTGTGGTGTATGTACTACAACACATGCGTTGGCAGCATTACGTGCGGTAGAGGATGCAATTGGAATTACAATTCCTAAAAATGCAAACTATATACGTAATATCATGCATAGTAGTCTAGATGTGCATGATCATATCGTGCATTTCTATCACTTACATGCGCTTGATTGGATTAGTCCGGTAGCAGCTCTTAGTGCAGATCCTGCTAAAACCGCTCAATTACAAAATGATGTATTAGCAACTTATAATGTGAGCGGTTTAGCACCTGCGGAAACGGCATCAAAAGACTCTGCCTATCCTAAAGAGTTTCCTAAGGCTACTACAGCATACTTTACGGCTGTACAACAAAAGGTTAAGAAAATAGTTGAATCAGGCCAATTGGGGATTTTCTCCGCTCAATGGTGGGATCATCCTGATTATAACTTGTTACCGCCAGAAGTTCATTTGATGGCCGTATCTCATTATTTGAACATTCTTGATCGTCAACGGGATATTGTAATTCCTCATGTTGTATTTGGTGGCAAAAACCCTCATCCTCATTACATTGTAGGTGGCATGCCATGCTCTATTTCTATGAATGATATGAATGCCCCTATTAATACGCAACGCCTTGCTGCTGTAGAGCAATCTATTGCATTGACTAAAGACTTAGTTGATAATTTCTACGTGCCAGATCTATTAGCTATCGGTAAAATATATGTAGAAAAAGGTATGATCGATGGTGGTGGCCTTGCGAAGAAACGCGTTATGTCCTATGGCGATTATCCTGATGATACGTACACCGGTATTTCTAATGGTGAGTATCATAAGAAATGTATTGTTCGTTCCAATGGTGTTGTTGAGAACTTTGCATTAGGTGTAGATAAAGCAACATTCATCCCATTAGAAGGTAAGGATTTCATGGATCCTCAATATCTTAGTGAAGAGGTTGATCATTCCTGGTTTACATATCCAGATGGAACAAAAACACTTCATCCTATTGAAGGTGTTACTGATCCTAAATTTACAGGTCCTAAATCTGGTACAAAAGAAAAATGGGAATTCCTTGATGAAGATAAAAAATATTCTTGGATTAAATCTCCAACTTTCAAAGGGAAAACTGCAGAGGTTGGTCCATTAGCAAAATATATTGTTGTGTATACAAAGGTAAAACAAGGCATAATCAAAGACCCAACTTGGGCTGAATCTATGATTGTTCGTCAAATTGATACAGTATCACAAGTATTGGGTGTACCAGCTCATGTATGGATGACTACTATGGTGGGACGTACGGCATGTCGTGGCCTTGATGCACAAGTAGCGGCAAATATTAGCCAATACTTCTTTAACAAACTTGTATCTAATATTAAAAATGGTGATACTACAGTAGCGGATATGACTAAGTTTGAACCAAATACATGGGATAAAGATGCTAAAGGTGTTGGTCTTGTAGATGCGCCTCGTGGTGGTTTGGGGCACTGGATACATATTAAAGATGGACGCTCTGCAAACTATCAATGTATCGTACCATCTACATGGAATGCATGCCCTAAAACTGCAGCTAATGAACATGGTGCCTATGAAGATTCCATGATTGATACACATGTAAAAATTGCGGATAAACCACTTGAAATTTTGAAGGTAATTCACTCCTTTGATCCATGCCTGGCATGTGCAACCCATTTATACAATAAAAAAGGCGAAAAAATTGTTTCCGTCAATACAGATGCATTGTGTAAATAAAGGGTGGTGGACTTATGTTAATACATACTGACAAAAAGGCGTATGTCGTATTTAGTCTATGGCTGCGCATATTCCACTGGACTATGGTGCTAAGCGTAACTGCATTATTTTGGACAGGTCTATATATCGGTGATCCCGGATTTGCAGCTATCACAGGTAATCCAGAGCCAACTTTTGCTATTGATGGCTGGTTCTCTATGGAAACTATGCGTCGTATCCATTTCACTGCAGGGGTTATCTTAACATTCTCCTTTATTTTCCGATTTGCAGGAGCTCTTTGGAATCGAGGAGATAGATTATTACCTAAATTCCGCCAAAAACGGTATTGGTACGGTCTTAAAGAAACAACATTGCACTATTTAATGATTCCTCAAAAACATGAACATCATTGGCTTCGTAATTCCTTAGCTAGAACTGCGTATATGATGGTATACATTATGTTCTTCTTTGAAATTTTAACGGGTTTCGCAATGTATTCGATGGTTAACCCTAATGGTGTTTTAGGAACTTTATTTGCACCAGTGGTTACATTATTTGGTGGTGAATACAAGGTCCATGTTATCCATCACTACATTGCGTGGGGATTCTTGTTCTTTACTATTGTTCACGTGTATATGGCATTCCGAGAAGATGTTATGGAGGAGTCGGGCGAAGTATCGGCTATGGTTTCCGGTATGAAATATTACGCTCATGATCCAATTGATATTGAAGACCTCAATGGTAAACGTCGTCGTGGGGAACGTATTGATAAACCATCTGGTACTACATATCGTCCAAGTGATCCTAATGATCCTAGAGAAAGAGAATTACAAGAAAATGACTAAAACAAGTACTGATATTATTAGTGGCTTGGAACAATACGCGGACTCAAAGGGTCCGCGTATTGATTTAAACAGCCTTTATGATGATGGAGACAATGAAATTATCCTACTTGGAGTCGGCAATATTTTGCTTACCGATGAGGGATTAGGTGTTCATGTAGTAAAAGAATTGAAAGAATCTTTCACATTTACGCCTGCGATTTCCATTATTGACGGTGGCACTATGGGAATGGAATTACTTACGTATATGCGTGGTATGAAGAAAATCCTTCTTGTAGACGCTATTAATGGTGGAGATGCTCCAGGAACTATATATGAATTTCCTCATAAGGAATTGGAACAATATTTTACGGAACATATTTCTGTACATGAAGTAGGAATGCAAGATATTTTACGCATCCGTGCTATTCAAGAAGATCCATTAGAAGATGCAGTGGTTATCGGTGTAGAACCGGAATCATTGGAAATTGGTTTTGAACCTAGCGGGCCGGTACAATGTGCCTTGCCTGAGGTTAAAAAACGTATTTTGCATGTCCTACGAGAATGGGGCGTAACAGTTGAGCCTAAAGCATAAAGTGGAAATTTCATATAATGTATAGATAGCTTATAGAATGTAAAGATAGTTTCTGTATAGGAGTATTTATGATTGAAAATTATGGTAATGTTCGCGCCGTTTTAAATGAGTTGCGTTTGGCTCTAAAGAATTTGCGTGAAAATGGTGAGACATATTCGATTTATATTGAAAAAACAGGTTTAACAGAGGAAGAACAAGTTGAAGTATTAGAAACACTTGGACGCGGTCATATTACGATTAACTTTAATGAAACTGATCAACCTGTAGAATGGTATGAATCACAATTTTCTGGAATCTGGATTGGGACTTATAAAAATGGTCGCGATGATTCCATTTTACATACAGTAGAGGTCGCTAAATATCCAGTTGTAGCTGGTGCTTATATAGAAGATATGGAACTGGCGGAGGAAGATTTACAATCTTGGATTGATGCTGCTGGATTATAGTAAAGGAGACCCTTAACGGGTCTCTTTTTCATGAAAGATAGATGAAATTAGGCGTTTTTGATAATTTTATGATAAAAATTCATATAAATTTTTAATTAATAGTTGATAAAGCTAGAAATAATCATATTTGTTTCTATATTAATAAAATAAATATTTTTTATAAATTACTTTATTAAGTAGCTTGATAAATAAATTAATATAATATTGATTTACTGTACTTATATAAAGGATAAATGAAGGGTTTTATTGGTATTTTATAGAGAAGTAGCTTGTTTACTGGCTTTATAAACATTATCAGTCCTATTGTTAACCTTTAGCATTTGCCTTAATTTACTAATTAACATAAAATATGTGAGTAAAATACTTTGGAGGATTTATGTTACTTTCTATTGTAGTGCCTGTATATAACGAAGAGGAAAATATAGCGAACTTTTATAAAGCTGTAACTGATGTTATGTCAGGTCTCACATATGATTATGAACTAATCTTCGTGGATGATGGATCTAGTGATTCGTCAGCTATGATACTGCGTGAAATTGCATTCAATGATAAACATGTTAAAGTGTTATTGCTGGCTCGTAACTTTGGGCATCAAACGGCACTTACATGTGGACTTGATTATGCTCATGGCGATGCAGTCATTACAATGGACGGTGATATGCAGCATCCACCTGCATTGATTCCTGAACTAGTTCGATTGTGGGAATCAGGGTATGATGTGGTGCGTACCATTCGCGATTCAACTGATGACGCTAGTTGGGCTAAATCTTTCACGTCTAAGTATTATTACAAACTAATGAACAAAATGGCCGATGTTCCTATTGTTGAAGGTGGGTCAGATTTCCGCCTCATGAATAGTAAAGCATTGGGCACGTTGAAACGATTTAGAGAACATGGTCGATTTTTGCGCGGTATTGTCGGTGCCTTAGGGTATAGACAAGCAGAGTTGCACTTTGTGGCACCACCTCGATTTGCAGGTGTCTCAAAGTTTAGTGTGCGTAAAATGATTCGATTTGCTCTCGATGGTGTAACCGCTTTTTCAAGGGTGCCTTTACGGGCGGCCTTGTATGTAGGTGTACTTTGTGGTGGAATGAGTTTTTTGCTCATCTTACATCTTTTGTATGTATATCTTACAGGACAAGCTTTGAATGGGTGGACAACCTTGGGCGTATCAATCTTGTTTATTGGTGGAATTCAACTCGTCGGACTGGGAATCATTGGCGAGTATGTAGGTCGTATTTTTGAAGAGGTGAAGCAACGGCCTTTGTATTGGGTTAAGTCAGCTATAAATTTTGAAGAGCATGAAGAGGCTCCGTTACTCGGACCAAGCAGTGCAGATGTTTTTATGGCACCAGAGGCTTATACCAACAAGAGCAAAGAAGACTAGCTGTATTTGTGAATGCAAATAAATAGACGGTTAGTATATTTTGAATAAATAACTTACTTTAAAAGTTTTTTGGAAAGGAAGCATATGAAGTCAAAATATAGTAAGGTTAAAATAACGGCATTAACATTAACTTTTGTGTGTGCCACAACAGCCATGGTTGGCGCAACAACATTACAATATGGTGATAAGGGCAAAAGTGTTACAGCGGTTCAACAACAACTAATTAAACACGGCTATAATGCTACAGATAAAAATGGTGTATATGGTAAGGAGACGAAGTGGGCAGTTCGTTTGTTCCAACAAGATCGTGGCCTTCCAGTGGATGGTATCGTAGGCCCTGCTACGTATAATGCGTTGATGGGTGCTCCTCGTTCTACGAAGGCAGTATTGACTCAAAATGCAGCGACTAAAGCAGTAGCAACGAAATCCGCTTTTACAAACAGCAACGCGACATCCCGTCGTATCGCTGGTCAATCCATTAATGGCAAGAACGTTAAATTAAACAATATTACGAAAAATGAAACACCTAGCAGTATTCACGCAATCTTGGCAGAAGCTGACAAATACCGCGGTGTACCATATGTATTTGGCGGTACTACTCCAAGTGGCTTTGACTGCTCTGGTTATGTTAAATATGTATTTGAAAAACAAGGTATTTCCTTACCACGTTTGGCAGATGAACAGTATAACGTAGGTGTTGAAGTTTCTCGTGCGAACTTGAAAGCAGGGGATTTGGTATTCTTCGAAACATATGAACCAGGTCCATCTCACTCTGGCATTTATATTGGCGATGGCAAGTTCATTAGCGCCACTTCCAGTCGTGGTGTTGCAGTAGCAGATCTTGATACTGGCTATTGGGGTGAACGTTACATCGGCGCAAAACGCGTTGTACGCTAATTTAATAACTAGCTATAAAAGAGGCTATACGAATCAATTTTGTTTTGTTGATTTGTATAACCTCTTTTTATGTTTATTATTCACGATTTAACTAGCATTGACTAAATTTGACCTTTACTTTTATTGTAAAAAATATGGATTAAAATTTATATCTTTCACGGTCTGATTGGATTGGTATGAAAGTGCGTGAATTCCGCATAATCTCAATGTTTTTGATAGATTTTATATCGTTTTTGAGTTATAATGAAGAGTAAATAATTTTAGGAGGAATATACACATGAAGGGTAATGAACTGCGTCAAGCATACTTGCAGTTTTTTGAAAGTAAAGGACATTTAAAATTAGATAGTTTTTCTCTTATACCAGAAAACGATCCGTCTTTGTTATTGATCGGGGCAGGTATGGCGCCATTGAAGCCGTTCTTTACAGGTAAATTGGTACCTCCTTGTCGTCGTATTACAACATGCCAAAAAAGTATGCGTACCGGTGACCTTGAAAACGTAGGGCGTACAGCACGGCATCATACATTCTTTGAAATGTTGGGGAATTTCTCTTTCGGGGACTACTTTAAAAAAGAAGCTATTCATTGGGCGTGGGAGTTTTTAACTGAGGTTATTAAACTCGATAAAAATAGATTATATGTTACTGTATATCCAGATGACCAAGAGGCATATGATACATGGCATAATGATTGTGGTGTAGAAGAGAGCCATATCACGCGTCTCGAAGATAACTTCTGGGAAATTGGAGAAGGCCCATGTGGTCCAGATAGCGAAATCTTTTTTGATCAAGGTCCTGAACATGGTTGTGATGACCCTAATTGTGCGCCAGGCTGTGATTGCGATCGCTATCTTGAAATTTGGAACTTAGTGTTTACTCAATTCAATAAAATGCCAGATGGATCTTATGAACCATTACAACATAAAAACATCGATACAGGCGCCGGTCTTGAACGATTGGCTTCCGTATTACAAGGCTGTAAAACAAACTTTGAAACCGATTTGATTTTCCCAATCATCGAAGCCACTGCAAAATGCGCTGGTGTTACATATAACGAAGATCCAAATACAGATGTTTCTTTAAAAGTTATCGCTGACCACGCTCGTGCTGTCACTGCATTGATCTCCGATGGCGTATTGCCATCCAACGAAGGTCGCGGCTACGTATTGCGTCGTATTTTACGCCGTGCTGTACGTCATGGCCGTTTACTTGGTATTGAAGGTATCTTCTTAACACCACTTATTGATGTAGTCGTAGACATTCTTGGCCCTGGTATTACATCTATTGCTGAGAAACAAGACTTCGTTAAACGCGTGGTTCAAAACGAAGAAGAACGCTTTAACCAAACCTTGGAGCAAGGTCTTGAGCTATTAAACTCCTTGATCGATACATTAGCTGCTGAAAAGGCAACTGTAGTTCCTGGTTCTGAAGTATTCAAACTATATGATACATATGGATTCCCTTGGGAATTAACAGAGGAAATTGTTTCTGAACGTGGTTTTACAATCGACCATGAAGGCTTTGAAGCTGCTATGAAAGAGCAACGTGAACGCGCTCGTGAAGCCCGTGTTAAAGAAGATGCAAAGGTAGCAACACCGGATATTACATTCTTGAAAGACGAAGAACTTCTTGAGGACGAGGCTGTAGAAGCATCTTCTGTATTGATGATAGGTAAAGGTGCTGAACGTTTACAAACAGCTGCTGACGGTGATGAAATTACTATCATCGTACGTACGACTCCATTCCATGCAGAAGGGGGCGGTCAATTAGGCGATACAGGTTTTATTGTGGGCCCAATGGGTAAGGTAGAGGTTCATAACACTAAACGTTTACCAGAAGGCACTGTATACCATATCGGTACTGTTATAGAAGGCTCCATCTCTGAAGGCGATGATGTCACTCTTGAAGTGGATACAAATCGCCGTGCAGCAATGGCTCGCAATCATACAGCGACCCATTTGTTACATGCAGCTTTGAAACAAATCTTAGGTGAGCATGTAAACCAAGCAGGTTCTTTAGTAACTCCAGATTACTTGCGTTTCGACTTCACCCATTTCTCTCCTGTAACGCAAGAGGAACTTGATCAAATCGAAGCTCTTGTAAACGAAGAAATTTTAAAAGCTACGGACCTAGCTATTGCTGAAATGTCCATGGATGAAGCAAAAGCAAAAGGTGCTATGGCACTCTTCGGAGATAAATATGGTGATGTAGTTCGCGTTGTAGAGGTTCCTGGCTTCTCCGTTGAATTATGTGGTGGTTCTCATGTAGGCAATACAGCTTTCATTAGTTCCTTCCGTTTAACATCTGAAGCTGGTATCGGTTCTGGTGTACGTCGTATTGAAGCGATTACAGGTCGTGCAGCTCTCGATGCAGCAAAACAAGATCGTTTGACTATTGAACGCATGGCAAGCGAGCTTAAAACTAAAGCGCCTCAAATAGAAGAACGCTTACACCAAGTGTTGACAGAAGCTAAAGACACAGCAAAAGAATTAGAACAAATTCGTAAAGAAGTTTCGGCAGCGGGTGCAGCTGACATCGTTGCTGGTAAAGTTGTGATAGGTGATGTTGAATTTGTTGCCGCAGCTGTAAAGGCGTCCTCCATTGATGAATTGCGCGACTTAGCTGATATGGGTCTTGATAAATTGAATGGCTCTGGTGTGGTTCTTGTAGGCGCTGCTATGGGCGATGATAAGGTAAACTTTGTATGTAAAGTATCTAAAGATGTCGTTGCTAAAGGTGCAAAAGCAGGTAATATTGTTAAAGCAGCAGCTCAAGTAGCTGGAGGTAATGGCGGTGGCCGTCCGGATATGGCACAAGCAGGTGGCAAAGAGCCAGCTAAATTAATGGAAGCCTTAAAAGCTGGTGGTGAAGCCTTAAAATCTATGTTACAATAGGCATATAATTTTATAATTATACTTGTATCTGTTATAGAAATTTTTTATAATGCATAAAAAGTTACTGACTTTGTAGCTTTAATTCAAGTATAATAGTAGGTGAGATTTCACTTGTATGGTGAAATCTGCCGATGTAATAAAAAGGAGGGATACGATGAACGTTTCAGATGAAACCATGTTATTCCGTAAAGTAGACGATGAACCGATGACCGCTGAAGAGGTGCTCACTCGCGTTTATCAATCTATTCAAGAAAAAGGTTACAATCCAATTAATCAAATCTTAGGGTATCTAATCTCTGGAGATCCTGCGTATATAACAAGTTATAATAATGCGCGTTCCGATATCCGCCGTTTAGAGCGTGATGACTTGATTGAAGAATTGTTGAAAGAATACGCAAAGGCTAAACAATTATAATGAGAATTATGTCATTAGATGTAGGCAGCCGTACTATTGGTATTGCCTGTAGCGATGCACTGCTCATGACTGCACAAGGTATTGAAACCATTCGTAGAACATCTCTGGAAAAAGACTTTAATCGCTTACAAGAACTCATTTCTGAATATGAAGTACATGAACTTGTGGTAGGTATGCCGAAAAATATGAATGGTACAAAAGGTGAACGGGCTGAAAAGACTGAAGAATTCGTTGCAAAAATGAAGGAAGTCATCGATTTACCTGTTACATATTGGGATGAGCGGTTATCTACTGTTATGGCTGAACGTCAACTCATCGCAGCTGACGTGAGCCGTAAAAAGCGTAAATCTGTTATCGATAAAATGGCAGCGGTTGTAATTTTGCAAGGATATTTAGATCGCTTGCAGTTTAATAAATAAGTATTTTTCCTTAAGGAGGGTTTCCAATGGTTGACCAAAATTTTGAAGGTGAAGTGTATTATTTGGAATTCGAAGACGAACATGGTAATAAACAATACTTCACAGAAGATGTTATCTTGAGCCATGAAGGTCAAGAGTATGCCGTTCTTGTACATGTACAAGATGAAGATGCCGACCATGAAGGTCAAGATGACACGTACATGATCTTGGCTCGCATCGAAACAAATGAAGAAGGCGTAGAAGAATACGTACCTTTGGATGAAGAAGATGAAAACTTTGAAACTCTAGTAAAACTGTATGAAGACATGGATGAAGACGAATAATCGTTTTTAGCATAAATTTAGCGTGTTGTCAGTGGACAATGCGCTATTTTTATTTTGTTATACATTATCATTGTTGTACAAAGAAGGGACTTCATTCATGCTAAGGGCATAACAAATATATAAAATTAATATATTGCATAAAATGGAATAAGTGGAATCATTGCCCTTTTATATAGGGGAAATATAGAGTTTATGGTATAATGAATTGATATACTGTTATGTTACAGAAAGGAACTCAACAACGTGAGAAAAGCCTTAAGATATATTTTGATCCTAGTTATTGTAGGTATATTAATTATTGGTGGAGGCCTTGGTGCATTGTACTTTGTACCGAATACCTTTGCTCAAGATGATGGAACACAAGTAGTCGTTATAGAAAAAGGTCAAACGGGTACTGAAATTGCAGATATGCTTTTTGAAAGGGGGCTAATTCGCTCAACTCAGGGCTTTAAGCTCTGGTTATACTTGAGTGGCACCAATGATAAGCTTCAAACTGGCCATTATCAAATACCTAATAAGGTAACTGTGCGTGAACTCATTTCCTTATTACAAGAAGGTCATGTAGAATCTATTCGTATTACAATTCCAGAAGGATATACAGTTGGTGATATTGCTATCGTTCTTGAAAAGAATCAAATTATGAAGGCGAAGGACTTCTTAGCTGAAGCTAAGACCTATGTACCATACCCTTATATGAAAGGCACAAAACCTGCCACATATCCTGTAGAAGGCTTCTTGTTCCCAAGTACGTATGAAATCCCCGTAGGTGCTACGCCTCGTGATGTTATTCAAATGATGGCTGACGAAATGAATCGTTACCTTACACCAGCTGTGAAGAAACAAATTCAAGCTCAACATATGAGTATTCATGACTTTGTAACCTTGGCATCTATCGTTGAACGAGAATCTTTATTTGATGCAGACCGTCCAACTATTGCAGGGGTATTCAAAAAGCGTTTAGCTCATGGTATTCCATTGCAATCTGATGCGACTATTTCCTATGTACTTGGCTATGCGAAAGAAAATGTAACAATTGGTGATACACAATTGCAAAGCCCGTATAATACATATGTATCTAAAGGTTTACCACCAGGACCAATTGCAAACCCTGGTAAAAAAGCTCTAGATGCGGTATTACATTCTGAAAATACAGATTATTTATACTTCGTAGCAGATAAAGAAGGGCATAATCACTTCTCTAAATCATACGAAGAACATTTAGCAGCGGTTAATAAAATTTATGGTGCTGATACGGTAAAAAATTCTTCTGCTAATACGGAAGTAGCCGCACAAGCTGGTCCTAACTATGACGTAGCAGTAGCGACTACAGAGCCTAATTATAATTATAGTTCTGCAGAAGCGGTGGAAGCAGATTCTCAATATGTTGACGTAGAACCTAGTTATAAATACACACCAACTACAGTTCCAGCAGCTGAGATTCCAGATCCTGTACCAGGTTCAACACAAAATCAATCATCGACGCAAGTCACGCCGGCTGCTCCATCCTATGGAAATAATACAAATAACAATACGTATGTACCAACGACGACACCTGTACCTGAATCGATGCAAAATGTGATTCCTAATGCACAACAAGTACCACAAATTCAGGTAGAACCTGCAAATCCTGCTGAACGCTCTACGTTGGTAGTTCCTAGTGGTACTAACAATAGATAATGTAGGAGATTTAATCTACTTTCATGACATTAAATGATATTTTAAATGAACAGCGTATTTACGCGATGATTAATGATGTGCCGATTTTACGAGAATCTGAGGTTCATCTATTTGAAGAATTAATAGGTTTGTACCGGCCCACCTCTGTGTTAGAGGTGGGCACCGCCATTGGTTACTCCGCTTTGTTGATGGCTCCGCTACTTGACGAGGAAGAGGGGCATATTACATCCATTGAACTGGATGATGTGCGTCACGAAATGGCGAAATACTATATTAACCAATCCGATTATGCCGATAACATTACATTGCTGAAAGGCGATGCATCTCAAGTCTTAACGGAACTCACAGGCGAATATGATCTAGTGTTTTTAGATGGTCCAAAGGGGCAATATTTAAAACAACTTGAACTTATTCTGCCACATGTGAAAGAAGGGGGCGTCATTCTTGCAGATAATGTACTCTTTAGAGGCTATGTAAGGGGCGATAAGGAACCACCAAAACGGTTCAAAACTATCGTAAAACGGTTACAAGAATACTTAACATATGTTGAAAATAAAGAATTGTTTAACACTACTATTTACCCAATGGGTGATGGTATGAGTGTGAGTGTGTGGAAAGGGCACAACAAATAATGGCAGAACATTTTATGGAATTGCTTTGTCCTGCAGGTAATATGGACAAGCTTAAAATGGCTATCCGCTATGGGGCGGATGCCGTATATTGCGCAGGCAAACGTTTTGGCTTGCGCGCAGGTAACTCTAATTTCTCTGATGAGGAATTAAAGGAAGCTGTAGAATTTGTACATGCACATGGCAAAAAGATTCATGTTACATGTAATATCATTCCTCACAACGAGGACTTTGAAGGTTTAGAGGACTATTTGAAATTTCTTGAAAGCATTGGTGTTGATGCTATCATCGTTGCAGACATGGGGATTTTTAGCCTTGCTAAGCGCGTGGCTCTAGGTTTAGAACTTCACGTAAGTACACAAGCTTCTACTACAAATTGGCATACAGTTCAAATGTGGAAAGAACTTGGTGCCACACGTGTTGTAGCGGCTCGCGAAGTATCCTTAGCAGACCTTAAAGAAATGAAGGATCATGTAGATATTGAAATTGAGTCCTTCGTACATGGTTCTATGTGTATTTCTTACTCTGGTCGCTGCTTATTGTCTAACTATATGACAGGTAATCGTGATGCTAACCGTGGTCAATGTTCTCAATCTTGTCGATGGAAATATTCTCTTGTGGAATCTAATCGACCTGGTGAATATTACCCAATCGAAGAAGATGAACATGGCACGTATATCTTTAACTCTAAAGACTTGTGCTTAATTCACCGCATTCCAGATTTATATGAAGCTGGTATTGATAGCCTTAAAATCGAAGGTCGCATGAAATCCGTTCACTACTGTGCCACAGTGGCAAAAGTATATCGCACAGCGATTGATACATACCTTAAAGAAGGTAAAGATTGGTACGTTCGTCCAGAATGGATTGCTGAATTAGAAAAGATTTCCCATCGCCCTTATACAGACGGCTTTGCTGAAGGTCGCCCTGATGAAACAGCGCAAAACTATGGTAAATCTACGAATACTCAAAGCCATGACTTCATCGGTTTAGTTATGGGCTACAATGAAGAAGAAAAATACGTTGATCTTGAACAACGTAATAACTTCAAGGTAGGCGAAAAGGTAGAATTCTGCCAGCCAAAAGGAGAACTCGTTGAAACTGTTATCGAAAAAATGACAGATGAAGACGGCAATCCTATCGATGTAGCACCTCATGCACAAATGAAAGTACGCATTTATATGGATACACCTCTTGAACCGTATTCCATGATGCGCCGTGAGTGCAAATCTAAAGAAGATGAATAGTTTATGAGCAGTACACCCTTAGAGCCGAGTAAATCAATTGGTGCATTTCCAGATATACCCGATTTAACCACCTCTGGAGAAGAAGCGTATGTGTACTTTCACATTGATCCTAAGCATACGAATTTTATCAATCGCATCATTGAAGGCTATGAATATTTAGGTGTTATGACCTCTGTAGATGCGAGTGGGCGGTGTATGTTGCGCTGCACACCATCTACAAGGCCCTTGGCGCTTGAAGTATTGAGTAGTTTATCCAACTATGTCACTATAGAAGATTAAGTATAATTTTGATTGTAAATCATATGAGGGAATTTTATGACTATATTAGATTTACAATTACATCAAATGTATACGAATTGTAGAGAAATGAGAGTATATCTATGAAAAAATCTATTTTGAAACGCACATTATTAACAGCTTGCCTTGGAGTATCGATGGCAGGTGTAGCTATGGCGGGTCCTGTAGGTCCTGTAATCATTCCTCAAGCAGGAGATGTGGTTGTTATCAACCATGGTCCTGATATGACTTTCACAGGGAATATCAATTTTGATGTGGAAAGCCAAACTAACAACAATTTACAAATTGGCTCTACTGTGATTCCTAATGTAGTATATGGTGCGGCATTCAATAAATCTGGTGCACCAGATACCATCATCCCGGCTCAAACCTATGTATATGTAGGCACAAAAGACGGGGCGAATGCTTTCACAGAAGCTAGCGATGCAGACAAAAAAGGCGCAAGCTGGAATGTGGAAACATTGAAGAAAACTAAATCTGGCGATGTACAATTGGCGAGCCGTGGCGTTCCTGAAAAACCGTTGGCTAATCAAGTAGCGACCATTAAAGATTCCATTATGCTTAGCGCTGTAGACCTCAGTACAACAGAGGTGGGACGCAATAGCAAGGGCATTTTATACATGACCGTTCCTAAGGAATTGAAATTGACTGCTGACACAGGTATTCCTGATGACGTGCGCGAAACGATGCCAGCCATGTTCCGCGGCAAGATGGGTGACTCCCTCATGGTAAACCTCATGCCTCTAAATGAAGAAGAGAAGCAACAATTAGCGGCAAATCCTCATAATGCAAATGCAATCGTATTTAACCGTGGTATGAACATGGCAAAAATGATTGGTTCCTCTGCGCGCACAAGCAAGGTGTACACATACATGAAGGATCATTATTTGAACCTTGTTATCGTAGCAAAAGATTACGATGATAACGGTGCTCGCGGTAGTGGCGTTATGATGGTATCTAAACAAGATAATTCTAATGATGTACTCTTAACACTTTACAAAGGTCCAGATCTTTCCACTAGCAAATTGGAAAAAGTAATTGGCGCTATGTTGTCTACAAACTTCAAACGCTAATTTACAAATAATGTATATAAAATGGCTCGAGATTCTGATATGTTCCGCTTTCACTGGTTGTCTAGTAAAGGGGGCCATATCATTCTCGGGCCGTTTTCTTTTAAAAATAAATGTATATACGAAAAATAAAGGTGAAGTTTATAGTATATCGTTCTAACAACAATTACAATTTATAGTTCTTATTAAATTTCCAGTTAAACTGTATTGAATTTTTTAATTCTCTATGATACTATAATCTAGTAAAAGTGATGCAAAGGACATGATTCTTTTATCCCTGTGTACCAGAGAGAGGCAGATGCTGGAAATGCCTTACACATATATTAGAGTTACCCCCTTTAAACTGATTTGTCGAACCTAAGTAGGCAAGTACGGCCGCCACCGTTATCGGGCTTAATGAAGTGAATTAACTATACACATATATTCGTATAGGTAGTTAACTAGGGTGGAACCGCGAATGATCTTCGTCCCTTGTTTGTAGGGATAGAGGGTCTTTTTTTATTACCCAATTTCTTCAAGATATTTACTCACTGTATATGTATTGTGTGGTAAGTAGGTCTATTGGGGACAGTGAAAAATCAAAGCTATCCTAGTTTATAAATTGGAGGAAAGAAAAATGGCAGATGTAAAAATCATTTTACCTGATGGTAGTGCAAAGGAATACGCTGCTGGCACTACTCTTGGGGAAGCAGTAAAACAACTATCTAACAGCTTAGCTAAAAAAGTATTAGCTGCAAACGTAAATGGCGAATTAACAGACCTTCGCGAAGAACTTGTAGATGGTTCTGAAGTAGCATTCTTAACATTCGAAGAAGATGGTGGTAAACATACATTGCGCCACACAGCTTCTCATATCTTGGCTCAAGCTGTCAAACGTTTATGGCCTGAAGCTAAATTGGCTATTGGACCCGCTATCGACAAAGGTTTCTACTATGATATCGATATGGAACATACTTTGACTCCAGAAGATTTAGGTAAAATCGAAAAGGAAATGAGCCGCATCGTAAAAGAAAATTTACCGATTACTAAATCCGTTATGCCTCGTCAAGAAGCTATCGAGTTCTTCAAATCTAAAAACGAAGACTACAAGGTAGAATTGATTCAAGACCTTCCTGAAGATGCTGTAATCTCCTGCTACTCTCAAGGCGATTTCATCGATCTTTGCGCAGGACCTCACGTGGCATCCACTGGCAAGGTGAAAGCTTTCAAATTACAAAGCATTGCAGGTGCATACTGGCGCGGCGATGAAAAAAATAAAATGTTGCAACGTATTTACGGTACTGCATTTGAAAAGAAAGAAGAACTTGATGCATACCTTCACTTGCTTGAAGAAGCGGCTAAACGTGACCACCGTAAACTTGGTAAAGAACTTGGCTTGTTTGTTATCAAAGAAGAAGGTCCTGGCTTCCCATTCTTCTTACCAAAAGGTATGGCTCTTCGCAACGAATTAGAAAACTTCTGGCGTGAAGTTCACCATGATTTTGATTATGAAGAAATTCGTACACCTATCATCTTAAGTAAACATTTGTGGGAAACTTCTGGTCACTGGGATCATTACCGTGAAAATATGTACACTACAATCATCGACGATGAAGAATATGCAATTAAACCTATGAACTGCCCAGGTGGTATCTTGGTTTACCAAAACGAAATGCATTCCTATCGTGACTTCCCATTGCGTTACGCTGAACTCGGTCTAGTTCACCGTCATGAATTGTCCGGTGCATTACACGGCTTATTCCGTGTACGTGCGTTCACACAAGACGATGCTCATGTATTCATGTTGCCAGATCAAATGCAAACTGAGTTGATGAAAGTTATCGAATTGTTCGACCGTATCTATAGTCAATTCGGTTTGAAGTATCATGTAGAACTGTCCACTAAACCTGATAATGCAATGGGTGATGACGCAATTTGGGAAGCAGCGACAGAAGCATTGCGTAATGCTATCGAAGCGAAAGGTATTCCATACGTAATCAACCCTGGCGACGGCGCATTCTACGGTCCTAAACTTGACTACCATATCGAAGACTCCTTAGGTCGTACATGGCAATGTGGTACTATCCAATTAGATATGAACTTGCCTGAACGTTTCCAAATTGAATACATTGGTGAAGATGGTCAAAAACATCGTCCTATCATGATTCACCGTGCATGCTTCGGCTCTATGGAACGTTTCATTGGTATCTTAACTGAACATTATGCAGGCGCATTCCCAACATGGATGGCTCCTGTACAAGTTAAAATCTTGCCTATCTCTGAAAAACACGTTGAATATGCTAAAGAATTGGCAAAACAAATGCACCGCGACTATGTACGTGTAGAAGTGGATGATCGCAGCGAAAAAATCGGCTACAAAATCCGCCAAGCGCAAATGGCAAAAGTTCCTTACATGCTTGTTGTGGGTGATAAAGAGGTTGAAGAAGGCACAGTTAACGTTCGTAAACACGGCGGTGATGAATTAGGTTCTGTACCATTCGAAGAATTCTTTAATTCTATTAAGATTGAAATTAAAGAACGTAATTAATTAAATATCTATTGTTTATATTGATAAAAATCCCCCTCACATCTTGCACAATTATGATTAGTCTGTATAATTTATTAGTGGTGAGATTATATGAGGGGGATTTTGTTATTATATTCTCTTTAATTGTTACCTGTGAGTAGCGAAAGGAAATGACTATGAAAGAAGTAAATTCATACGGTTGGAAAGCTGTTATTGGTTCATCTATAGGTTATGCCATGGATGGGTTTGATCTCTTGATTCTCGGCTTTATGCTAACCTTGATTTCGGGGGATTTAGGCTTGACTACTGGTCAAGCAGGTTCACTTGTGACGTGGACCTTGGTAGGTGCTGTAATCGGTGGCTTTATCTTTGGTACCTTGTCAGACAAGTTTGGTCGTGTTCGTGTGTTGACATGGACTATTGTCTTATTTGCTATATTTACTGGTTTATGTGCTTTTGCACAAGGGTATTGGGATCTTCTCATATATCGTACAATTGCTGGCATCGGCCTAGGCGGTGAATTCGGCATTGGTATGGCCTTAGCAGCTGAAGCATGGCCTGCACAACACCGTGCAAAGGCAACAAGCTATGTTGCCATCGGCTGGCAGTTAGGCGTATTGGCCGCAGCACTGTTAACCCCTGTATTACTTCCTTATATTGGATGGCGTGGTATGTTCATGGTTGGCATTATTCCTGCCTTTGTCGCTTGGTTCTTCCGTGCGAAATTACATGAACCAGAAATCTTTGTTCATAGTAAAGAAACTAAGGAACATTCCCATACAAACTCATTCAAGTTATTAGTAAAAGATGTAAGAACTACAAAGACCTCTATAGGTGTTGCTGTTTTAACATCTGTTCAAAACTTTGGTTATTACGGTATTATGATCTGGTTGCCTAACTTCTTGAGTAAGCAATTAGGTTTTTCTCTTACAAAATCGGGTCTGTGGACTGCCGTTACCGTATGTGGTATGATGCTTGGCATTTGGTTATTCGGACGATTGGCGGATAAAATTGGTCGTAAACCAACATTTATCTTGTTCCAAGTATGTGCTGTGGCATCTATCTTGATTTACTCTCAACTATCTGATCCAACAGCTATGCTATTTGCTGGCGCTATTCTAGGGGCCTCTGTAAATGGCATGATGGGTGGCTACGGTGCCTTAATGGCAGAAGCTTATCCAACAAGTGCTCGCGCAACGGCTCAAAACGTATTATTTAACATCGGTCGAGCTGTAGGTGGCTTTAGCCCAATGGTAGTAGGTATGATTATCTCAATGTACTCGTACCAAGTGGCAATTGCATTCTTGGCGATTGTCTATGTAATCGATATATTGGCAACCGTGTTCTTAATTCCTGAACTTAAAGGTAAGGAATTAGAATAGATAATTATTTGTGAAAGCTTTACATTGAAAAGAATATAGACGTTTTATATTGAAACTTATATAAAAATCAAGAGGCTCTGTCATAAGACAGAGCCTCTTATAGTATGTTTAATTTAAAATATTAGAATTATTTAGAGTGTTTGGTCTATTTAGAATATTTAGACTTACGCAATTCCAATCCAGTGCCAGTATGTAAGTGCAAATACGAGCATCATGATATAGCCGATGATGGTTAATGGAATGCCTGTAGTCATAAATGTTTTTACATCGAATGTATCTGTACCATAAGCTACCATGCCTTGTGGAGAGTTTACTGGTAGTACCAGACCGAAGCAGATTGCATATTGCATGAGCATTGTTACGCCAAGTGGATTAAGTCCTTCTGCAGAATGTCCCATAACGATGGATATTACGATAGGAATCATGGCAGAAGAGAGAGCTGTAGCTGATGCAAATCCAAGATGGATTAAAATCAGGAAGGCGGCCATAATAGCAATTAAAAGGAACACGCTTGCCGTTTCAAGGGAAAAGGCATTTACAAATACCTGTGCGAGCCAAGTAGCAGCTTTTGTTTTAAGTAATACAGAGCCAAGACCGATACCAGCCCCAAACATGACAATCGATCCCCAGTCGATATTTGGTTGTGCAAACTTCCAGTCCATAATGCCAATTTTAGGGAAGAAGAATAAGGCAATTGCAATAATCGTAGTTGTTGTGGTATCGATAGAGTGTAGTTTACCCCCTGTTGCCCACAATGCTAATAAACCAATAGAGATGCATAATAGTTTCTTTTCATCAAATGACATGGGACCGATTTCTTTGCGCATTTTAGCGAGTTGGACATCACCGCCAACGAGCTCTTTAAACTCTGGTTTAATAAAAGCTTGCGTTACAAAGTAGGTAATGATAGCCATAATTATGGAGAACGGTGCAGCTGCTGTGAGCCAATCAATCCAACTTACCGATGTGTTCATCTGTGTTTGCATAAACCCAACAGCTACGAGGTTTTGAGCGGCAGCTGTTTGAATCATAATATTCCAAAATGTATCTGCTTGTATGGCACCTACCATGAGTAGGGCTGCTACACGGCTTTTACGTTCAATACCTAAGTTTTCGACGATACCGATAATAATTGGAGCCAAACAAGCAATACGAGCCGTTGCACTTGGTACAAAGAAGGCGAGAATAAGGCCTGTAATAATAACACCTAAATAAATGCGGCTAACCTTTGTACCTACACTAGATAATACGAGCATGGCTATGCGACGATCGAGACCTGTTTTACGCATGGCTACGGAAATAAACATAGCGGCACCCACGAGAATCATCGCAGGAGAAGAATAACCTGAAATAATTAGTTTCAAGGCATTGGCTGTGCCCATAGTTTTCGCTGGCGCTTCTGGATTTGGAGAGAAGCCTAGTAATAAGGCAGTGAGTGCCGTAATCATGGTCGCACTTACCGGATAGGATACAGCCGATGTCATCCACAAGATGATAGCAAAGGCGAGGACACCAATCATGCGATGACCACCGGTAGATAATGTTTCTGGCGTAGGCAATAATAAAATACTACCTAGAACAATAAAGGCGAGAATAAGGCCAATATTTTGAACTGTTGTACGAGCCTTTTGCGGAGGCGAACTAGTTGTTACACTCATGATAAAACCCCTTTCAGTTTGTGTAATACCTATTACTGTATAATACCTAGTTAGATAATGTTTAGTTAGATAATGTTTAGTTAAATAATATCTAGTTAGATAATACCTATTTAGATAATACCTATTTAGGTAGAATATATTATATATATTATTGTATCGTATTTTTTCTATAGAATTAATAATTATATTATAGAAATATTGTATACATAAAGGGGGATAGGTGTCAGTAAGTATACCTATATACAGAACTTATAATCTCTGTTATACTGTAAGAGTTGTAATAATAAATTGCTGAGAGCAACTTAAGATTGTTGTTGACTTTCATTATCTAATTTGTTATTATAATTAAGTGATTTATGAAGCAGAGGCCATCCGCCACTCACCTAATACCAAGAAGTATGAGGTTAATATAGAGAATTCTATTCGGATGGTGTTTGCCGTCCGTTTTTTTTATTCTCTTGGAGGTGAACGCTATTAGCAAGGATACACCACGCATTAATGAAGAGATTCGTGCTCGTGAACTTCGTGTCGTAGGTCCTGAAAACGAACAAATCGGTATTATGTCTGGCCGTGAGGCTTTGGCATTGGCTGAAGAACAGCATCTTGATCTTGTGGAGATTGCGCCTAACGCTAAACCACCAGTAGCTCGCATTATGAACTACGGTAAATATCGTTATGAACAACAAAAACGGGAGAAAGAAGCGAAAAAGAAACAAAAAATCGTAACTTTGAAAGAAGTCAAATTACGTCCACATATTGAAGACCATGACTTTTACGTAAAAATGAAAAACGCATCCAAATTCTTGGGTGAAGGTAACAAAGTAAAAGTAACCATTATGTTCCGCGGTCGTGAACTTTCACATCCAGAACTAGGCATGGCAGTGTTGACACGTTTTGCTGAAGAACTCAAAGAAACGGCGTCTATTGAAAAAGCAGCTAAATTAGAAGGTCGTAACATGACCATGATTTTAGTAAGTAAATAAGGTATTGGGAGGATTATATTATGCCAAAAATTAAAACTCGTCGCGCAGCGGCTAAACGTTTCGCAGTAACTGGTACTGGTGAATTCAAGCGTGCGAAAGCTTTCAAAAGCCACATTCTTGAGAAAAAATCTCCAGCTCGTAAACGTAATTTACGTAAAGCTACATTGGTTGCAAAAGCTGACCACAAACGCGTAGCTAAATGCTTACCATACGCTTAATCGTTAACTATTAGATCGATACATCGTAATTTAGGAGGAATATACAATGGCAAGAGTGAAAAAGGGCGTTACAGCTCATGCACGTCATAAAAAGATTTTAAAATTAGCTAAAGGTTACCGCGGTACACGTTCCCGTTTGTTCAAAAAAGCTAACGAAACAGTAATGAAAGCGTTGTACTACGCTCGTCGTGACCGTCGTGCGAAAAAACGCGAATTCCGTCAATTGTGGATTGCTCGTATCAACGCAGCGGCTCGCATCAACGGTACAACTTACAGCCGTTTCATCGCTGGCTTAGCTAAAGCAGGCGTTGAAG
Source organism: Veillonella parvula (assembly GCF_018366295.1). Lineage (GTDB taxonomy): Bacteria > Bacillota > Negativicutes > Veillonellales > Veillonellaceae > Veillonella > Veillonella parvula_P. The sequence goes on along the minus strand of NZ_JAGZIJ010000001.1, from coordinate 456,426 downwards.
TGAACCGTAAAATGTTGGCTGACTTGGCAGTTAACGATGCAGCAGCATTCGCTAAACTTGTTGAAGTAGCTAAAAACGCTTAATAGTATAACCATATACATTGAGGACTCTCTTTGGAGGGTCCTTTTTTATGTGGTGAAAGTAATAGATTATCAATATTTTTATAATATGATATCCTATACATATAATGTGTGTGATAAATATTGAAAGAGGGGAATTAAAATAATGAAAAAGTTATTTTCTATGTTATTGTTAGTATGTATAGTAATACCATTACAGATCCAAGCTATATCGATGGAAGCAATTAAAAATGATAAGAACAATGTTCCTATTCTTACAGGAAAAAATGCTATTACGTATTTTGTAGATAAAAGTTCCATTAAAAGAGTAGAAGAGAATGAGTTTATTTATAAAGCACAGGCCGTTGTATATGAGGTTGAAAATAATAATAGTCGTAGAACTAATTCATATATTCACAAGGTTTTAGTTACTTATCGTTATGATATAAACCATTCTGTAGCCAGCGTATTACGTACTCCACAGTATGCACAAGACTATTCACTTCTTATATATGCTAAACAAGCTAGCTCTGGTATGAAATTAACAATAAATAGTGTGGAAGATTTTAATTATGAAGGTGTGGCTTTAGGTAATTTCGGCAATATTCCAGAACAATACGTTGATGTAGCTTTGCATGATCCTAAATATGTTGTAGGTAACTATATCTTTAAAGAAGCTTATGGTACAACTTTTGAAAATATGACTCTTCATAAGAAATAAGATAAATGAGTTTATGGAAGTAGCTAAAAACGCTTAATAGCATAATAATACAGATTAAGGACTCTCTTTGGAGGGTCCTTTTTGTATGGTAAAAGTATGATATAGCTACATTTATATTTTAGTGTAAAATACTAAATCGTTTTGGCTGTTTTATAAAGTGAAATAAACTATCAAAAAAGTAAAATATAAAAGAGGAGTTTTATTATAGCTTGTAGAACTAACATAGTAATAAACCTATTTAAGGTGCTTGTAAAAGGAGGCATTATTATGGGAATCTTTAAAAAGCTATGTATGACCTCTATGTTAGGTGTTATGTTAACTGTACCAACGTATGCAACTGTTGTTACAGGCAGTCAATCAGATGTAAATTTAGATTTAAAGTATCCTTTAGTTTATACAGAACATGCTTATGCTCAAAGAGTTATTAATACAGATATTGCAAATTATGTACTCGAAGCAAAGGATATGTATTACAACCAACATATTTATCAAGTTTCTCAAAACTATAAGGTTACCTATGAGGATAGTCAAGTTGTTTCAATCCTACTAACTACCTATTATTACTACGCCGGAGCTGCTCATGGTATGTATAATACAAGAGGTCTTGTATATAATAAAGTAACAGGTCAACGCATTCCATTATATAACTATATAAAAATTGCGAATGCAGCACAATTGGATAACGGTTTACGATCCCATGTATTAAGTTATTATACAGGTAATCATATAAAGAGCTATATTCCAAGTGGATGGAGTGTAAAATATGTAACCGATAACTATTGCTTACGTGGTAAGGGGAACATTGATCTAGTTTACCAACCATATGAACTAGGACCGTACGCAGCTGGTAATACCTATATTGGTTTTACACCAAAAGCCATTGAATACTTTAACAGAATGAACTCCTGATAAAAGTATGTTGCTATATTGATCCTAACTGTATTTTGATGAATTAAATAGTATTCTTGTAATATACGACAAAAGCCTATAGTACATTTTTAGTACTATAGGCCTTTATCGTATTTACCATATTATCTTCTAAATCCGCCGCATCCTCTAGTATTAGAGTTTGGACCGCAATAATTTTGGTTGTTATTGGTGCCTGGTGCATAGTTAGTATTGTTCGTATTGTTATCGGAGTTGTATTGTGTGTTAGTGTTGCAATTGTACTGAGAGTTATTGCATACATAATCGTAAGCAAATCCAGTAGATACAACAGCGGTTACGGCTAAAGCAGTCATGATGAGTATACGTTTTGTAAATTTCATAGTAATTACCTCCTTGTTCCTATATTTATATTATACTACTATGAGTCAAATAAAATATGATATTCTATATATATAATATTGGGGAGACATTATGTGAAAGGATGAGAGTTTATGATGAAACGTGCGTTAATGGCTGCACTATGTTTTAGTTTTGTGACATTAGGTAGCCAAGCAATTGATATTAATATACCAGGTGCGGATCCTACAATATCGAAGGATGCATATCAGAATTATCGTAAGACTGGTAATGAAGTCCAAAAGACTGAAAATATTATAGCTAATCAGATACGAGATGAATATGCTAATAATATGTCTAAAAAATGGACACTAGATGAGTTGCTATACTTTACAAAAGAATTGTATCATTCTACAAAACAGTCTTCTTCTGTTTTTATTCTTAAGGATAATGGGGCAAATATCAAATTTACTTTGCCAGAGAGTAGCCAGTTCGGTAAAACTATAAAAGGGGATCCATTAACTACAGATATTAAAAAAGGGAATTTTCGTTTAATTGAGGGCAACCTACATTATACTATTCGTAAGAGTGGTGAAAGCCAAGCTAAGGAAAATTCGTTCTCGTATCCTACTGTTAGAAATGCTACATGGGAGATTGGGCAGACTAAAAGTGGAGCTTTAGAAGGGGCTATTAACTTTGGTGTGAAATCTGATTCTTCGCTGTCTTATTATATTAGTTATGATTTGATTAAGAAAAAGGAACTAGAACTATTAAAGACACATGATCAGGAGTACGTGTATAAAGAGCTAATGTCACCATTAGTTAATTATGTACTACCTTCAATTGAACCAGCAAAACAAATACTTTCAAAAACAAAACCAATAACTATTAATGGATTCACGTTCCAAACGTTAAAATCAAGTGATTTAGTGTATCATGGCCCTGATAATGATGCAATTTATATCTATGATGGTAAAAAATATCGTGAAGGTATTATGGTGAGAGAATTAAAACCGGAAGAGTTGGCTAATCATCATCAAATTAATTATAAATTGATACGATTCTTCATTATGTATAAGCCATATTCTGATTTTAAGCCAATTCAATACGCAACAGTTTGGAATGATGCTACTCCTGCTATGTATATGGAAGTTGAACGATCTGCATCTAGAATGTACATTCAATCACTATATGATGATAAATATTTATATACTCACTTTATAATGGCCGATTTAGAGTATAAAACACCATCAAAAGACTTACGCGATATAGTTCAATATGTAGACAATGCAAATGACAAAGATAAATACGCTAAAAGCCAAGCTGGAATGGGAGCTATGCCTAAAGGTATATATGAAAACTCATCTGTAAAATAAGGGGAAAATAGTAAACCTCACATATAATCTTGACTTGATTCTAAATTTAATTTATGAAAATATATATGTAAGTTTTACCACATATAAATACTATTACTCTAGTAAAGTGTTTATATGTGGCATTTTTTGTAGTAGAATAAAATTAATTACTATGAATAAATCATGAAAAGTTAGGAGATATTATGGGTGCCGAATTAAATCAAAAATTATTTAGTGCTGCTGATAGTTTACGCGGTAAGATGAGTGCTGATCAATATAAGGATTATCTCTTGGGATTAATATTCTATAAATATTTATCCGATAAATTATTGGAATCGACAGTTGTTAAAGCTTATAAATCTCTTGATGATATTGATACACATGTAATAGATAAAGATAGTAATTTATTGAAAATTAAACGAGAATACTTTACTAAGGCATATGATTCTATTGTTGAAGACTTTGCTTCAATGTGGTGTGTTGATGTAGATGAACTCATGGTATCTGTAAATCAATCTACAGCTGGTGAGGATATATATAACAAAAATCGTATAGTAGGTAGTGCTGACTATCCCGTATATGTACAACAACACCCTGATTCCGATCCATTTTCATACCCTCAACATATGATAGAAGCATGGAAAGTGTGTTTGTTTGAAGAAGTTATTCCATTGAGAGATGAGTTGAAATAATAGAGTTTAATTAACATTGGTTAAATAATAAAATATTAGTAGTTTTGTCCATATATGGTCAGGAAAGTTAAAAAATAGTATTAGACACCATATTGTGTCTAATACTATTTTTTATAAATATTATAAATGTAAAGGTATTAAGATGACATTAAAACATAATTATTCAAAAGAGATTAGTGAATTTATTAAAGCTAATAATAAAAGATTAAATTTGAATTGGGGCACAATCACTGACTTGAATCAATTAGGACAAGGTGGAAGTGGATTAGTTTATTCTGGTAAATATAAAGATTTTGATGTAGTAATTAAATTTTTTAATAAGGAGCTAGAAAGTAGAGATGAAATTAGATTTAAAAATGAATATTTTAAGATACAGTATTTAGAAAATCATGAAAAGATGGGTATTGCTACCTATATTAATTTTGAATGTATTGAGTTTAATGAGCATAAATTTTACTTTTATATTATGAAACATTATAAAGAAACTCTTAAATCTTATATGGACCATTATACTGGTGATAGGGAAAATCTTTTTGAGCAAATCTTAGGTTTCTTTATGAATGCATTAAGACCACTTTATAGATATCAAATTACTCATCGAGATTTAAAACCTGAAAATATATTAATAGATGAAAAAGAGCGTTTTTATTTAGCTGATTTTGGTATTGCTAAATTTATAGATAGTGAGCTAACTAGAGACCATGATCGAATGGCAAATTATAGGTTTTCTGCTCCTGAACAAAAAGAACCTGAGGCATCAAGTAGTATAGCCTCGGATATGTATGCTATTGGACAAATTTTATTTTGGATTTTAGAGAAACATACATATGAAGGAACGATTACAATAAAGGATTACAAAAATCACAGAATTAAACCATTATTACATGCTTTCTTAGCATATGATCCACAAGAGAGACCTAATTCTATTGAGGAGTTAGAAGCTTTAATAAATACAATAGATCAAGATTATAAAGAATATAAATTAAATGAAGAACGTATAAAGTTTGCTGAAAAAGCGATTGATTTAAATCAAGAATATACTGTATTAATACGTAGATGTTATCCACATGCTGACAATAAGATAGTTTATGTTGATAGCTCTGATTATATTGATAGAATTATTCAAATGATAGATATATTTATTAAAGATCAATATAAAAAGCAGAATAACATTTGGTTTAGTACAGGTTATTGGGATCAAGAGCTGATAGGGATTAGATATAAGAAATCAGATAATATCATTCAAATTCAAGTATCACAAAGTAATATTATTGAATTTAGGCTAAAGGGGATATGGTTATTTGCTTCTCCATCAGACTATAACTCTATTATTTGGTTAGATGCTGAACAACTTCCATTTTATTTAATAAATGGTGATGAAAGTTCTTCTATGTCAATAGTCAATGGTAAGTATCATGTAAAAACAGAAGAAACCTATAGTGGATTTTTAGAACTAGGTCCTGGTAGTATTCCGGTTCCAATTATTGATGTGCTTACATACGAACGGTTATTACCATGTGGAAAGAATATTGTTATTGCCCCTAGATTGTCAGCAGCATTATTCAATGATAACATCGATTGTTTAGATAAACTTCAAAACTGTAAAATTGATATTGGTATTCTTGACACTTATTTACGTGAAATAAATAAATATAAGCCAAAAGATTTTTATCATTATCTATAAAAAATGTACTACTTTTATAAAAGCGTTTTAGGAATATTTTAATAAGATAGTTTTTTTATTTGGTATTATAGAACTGATAATTTTTATATGTTAGGAGGGGCCATGGAAGCTGTTGGTGTTATTTCAGATATATCATATAACGCATCTATTTTATTTTCTATATGTACAATAATTTTTACTATCTATAAATTTAAAAAACAAAAGAAGTGGAATTCTGAACTTGAAAAATTAAAATACTCTTTTGAACATAATTTAACTAGTTATCGTATTTATATAGAACTAAAACATAAGCGAATCATAAAAGTTAATCAATGTATGGTACAAGCTTATAGTTTTGTGAGTAATATTGCTTCACCGATTCAAGAACATCCTGATTTTTCTAGATACACTAAACAGGAAATTTCTGACTATTTAGATAAAATCTCATTAGATGAAAATGATAAAATTTATATAATAAATCAATGGGAACTAAATAAGACTAGAGCATTAAAAGAGGTAGTGTATTGGTATAATCGCAGCAAATGTTTAAGTGCTTATAATTCAATTAATAAATTGAAAAAACACTTGCTATATGTTCGACTATATATAAAGGAAGAAGATTTCAAAGCTTTATTTGAGTTTACCCTTAAATTAAATAGTATATTAATTTATAAAGAAACACTATTGGATGAAATTAGAGGATTAAGTTATGATAATCATAATTTAATCCAAGATATTCAAAGTAATTTGGATGAAGCTACAGTATTATATGAAGAATTAGTATCTTTACTAAGAAAAGCATTAGAGATTGACTTGTTATAAGTTCAATTGAGTGGTAGTTATTTAAGGGGAGATTTATGAATATAGGGAAACTGGAAGCTGTTCCTGTGCGGGATTTATGGGCTCATGAGCAATATGATTTTTCATCATGGCTTGCAAAAGAAGAAAATCTATCAATTTTAGGAGAAGATTTGGGGATAGCCTTTACTGGTATAGAAACTGAACAGTTTGTAGGCTCATATAGATGTGATATTGTAGCTAAGGATGATAATAATGAAGGTAAAATTGTTATTATTGAAAATCAACTAGAAAGTTCTAACCATGATCATTTAGGAAAAATTATAACTTATGCATCAGGATTAGATGCTTCAAAAATTATTTGGATTGTTACAAATGCACGTTCAGAACATAAGAGTGCTATTGAATGGTTAAATAATAATACTGAGAATGATATTAATTTCTTTTTAATTGAATTAAAGGCTTATCGAATCGGGGACTCTTTGCCAGCTCCTAAATTTGAAATTGTACAAATGCCAAATGATTTTATTAAAAATGGAAATATGAAATCTAGAAATAAAACATTAAATCGTTCACAAGCTGCTCGATATGACTTTTGGTCTCGTTTTATAGAATATAGTTCTACTCAATCTTTAATATTAAAAAATAGAAAAGCAAATACTAAGGATAGAATGTCTATATCTCTTGGTGTAAGTAATGTTCGTATGGAGATAAAACTTACTGATAAAGCACATTGTATTAGAATAGCCCTATGTATTCGTGATAATAAAAATCTATATCAGTTACTTGAAAAATTTAAGGATGATATTGAAAAAGATGTAATGTATCCCTTAATATGGAAAAACATTGATAGTTTAAAACAATCAGAAGTTATTTTAGAGATACCGGGATTAAATTTTGATGATGATAGTAATTATGACGATTTGATGCACGATACTTTAGAGAATATAGTTCGCTTAAAGGATATTTATATTAAATATTTAAAAAAAATAGGGAATATGTAGATTTCAAAATAGTTTCAATATTATTTAACTCTATTTTGGCTATTCTTATTAAATAGGTTACATGATTGTAGTTTAGTTGGTGAATTTAAATTAGATAAAAGAAAAATAATAGTGCATTTAGAACCATAGCAACTAAATAATATAGTACCTTTAAAAATTTATGAGAAACATTAAGTATTATTAATGTTGTAACATCTTTAAGAAACAGTCTGGCTTTACGGGTGGACTGTTTTTATTTTATTTTCATGAAATCTCTTTATTTTACTTATATAATAGTTTCATTAGTCTAATGAGAGGGTAGGTATAGATGAAAGATACTGCAAAGCAAATTATAAAGTATTGGTATTCACTTGAGTGTTTACAGCCGAAAGAAGTTCCAAAGTATAAAGCAATTCCTAAGAAGTATATTAAAGAGCTCTTATTTACTACTGAAAATGATAGAACTACTATTTATCAACAGTCTGTAATAAAACCTTATTGGAAAAGAACAAATTCACGTGTTTCTACGTATGTAGTACCGTTACCAAATGTTCCTTATAATTACTCTATTATTGATGAGATTAAATACTTTAAGGATGAAAAGGAATATGTTTTAGACGATGAATATGCTGTTCTGTTATGTGTAGTTAAAGGGACTGAAATATTAGAGGCTTTCATTGATAAATTAGAAATTGAATATCCTGAAAAACCATATTTAGGAAATGTGTATAGTGCATCATTTATCGTTGATGCGGAGGGATACTATAAAGAGGGCAGTCTACAAATTGCTCCTTTTATTTGGGTAATTTATCAAATGATGTTTCAGCCTGATGTGGAGTTTAAAGATATTAAGTTAGATGGCTGGGATGAAGTTGTTAAAAAAATCGAGGATGGTTTTAATCTTCCTGAAGAAAAGATATCCCTTGATGAGGCTGTATATGTGATCAATGTGTATATACAAAAGCATATCTTGGAGCCTATGGGCATTACCATGTTCCGTGCCGGTGATGTTTATGGCTATTGTGGCTTTACGGCCGAGGAGATTCAGCTTGTTAAAGCTGATACAATGCCTGTAAATGATTTAAAATCTAGCTTTTTCCTTGATGATTTACAGTTGGTCTTACAGCACATCGATACATTAAAGGATAATAATAAGGTATTGTCTTATATCAATAGTCTTAATCAGGATATTGAGCACTATGATTTGTTGAAAGATACTGAGAAGATGCGTAAATGGTATAATCCGAAGGTGTTACCATATGGTAGATGGCCGTCTGAGTTTAATTTGTCATTTATGCAGCAAATTGCTGTTAATATTGCTAAGGCGAACCCTAAGGATATCTTTTCTGTTAATGGACCTCCAGGTACAGGAAAAACAACATTATTAAAAGATATAATTGCTAGCAATATTGTAGAGCGTGCTGCTAAGTTTTGTGAAAGTAATCAAGTAAATGATATCTTCAAAAAGGTTATAGGTAGGGATGGAACCTCTTTTTACTATGATATACCTAGTGATATTGCAGTATATGGCATGCTGGTGCTTTCATCAAACAATAAGGCCGTTGAAAACATTACATTAGAATTACCGAATATTTCCTCTGTGGAAGAGGGGACTAATGGGTCTACATTATTTAATCCTGATTCCTCTGAACAACAGGTTGATTTATCTTGTTTTGCTGAGGATAAGAAGTATCAATTTGTAAAATCTAATGAGGTATATTTTACCTTTTTAGCGGATCGTTTAGCAGAGAGTAATGAACAATGGGGCCTAATTTCTGCGAGACTTGGTAAGAAGTCTAATATAAACACATTCATGCCAGTATTAGATGTATTGTCCTCAGATATGTCCTCTATTATGTGTGTACCTAGTGCTCAAGATGCTTTTGAAAGTACCAAGAAACAGTTTCAGGCACAATATAATCTTGTAAAAACATTATTTGATTATGTAACAGCATATGAAGAGAATATCAAATTGATTCAAGAGTTGAATCTTAAAACGAATCAGTTACAAGAAAACGTTCTTTCAATTAATGAACAATTAAGTAAATATGATACATTAGATGATGATTTGTTGAAGTTGATAGAGCATAAAAACAGTATTGAGACTAAATTAATAGAGTATAATAATCAACGCTCTATTTTTGATAAGCTTTGGAATGCTACTAATTGGTCTATTTTAAAAGCTATGAGTAATCCTGCATTGTTATCTGCTATTGAAGAAAACACTACAGAGCTTCAAAATGTTAAACAGCAATTGGATACATTACATCAGTTAGTTAATGAGCGTGAATCTATAATCAATACGAAAGATGGTCTATTAGCTGATATTAAAGGGTTTGATAATACTCTTCAAAAAATAGAAGAAACACAGCAAGATATTTTAGGTACATTAAAAATTAGTACTAAAGATTCTATACATTGCTTTGATGATATATCGTCAAAGTTAATGTCAGCTGATATGGATAGAGCGGAGGCACACACAGCTTTCTTATATGTGTGTAATTATTTGAATGAATGTAGAGAACGTTTGTTATATGATGCCTTACAATTACAAAAGACTGTAGTTATGAATGATGCTTTCAGAAAAAACATGCAATTACTTAGTCAGTATTGGGGCTCATTAAGTGATAGGAAAAAATTGCAGAAAAACTTTGATCTTAACATTATTTTTCCTGCACTAATTAATTCATTGATGATTGCAGTTCCTGTTATTTCCTCCACCTTTGCTGCTGTGGAGAGATTTTTGATTAATTGTAAATCTGAAAGTTCGTTAGGTACAATTATTATCGATGAAGCAGGACAAGCGTCACCTCATATGCTTGTAGGGGCATTATTCCGTGCGCAAAAGGCAATAGTAGTTGGTGATCCTAAACAGATTGAACCAGTACAAACTGTACAGGATTTGTTTGTCGAAAAAATTGGTGGCGAAGGTATTGGAAAATATCGGAGTAAAGAGTTATCTGTACAAAGTTTAGCTGATGCACAAAATCCGTTTGCAGGCATTATCAAAAATCTTGATGGGTCCGAATCTTGGGTCGGTTGCCCACTTGTTATTCATAGACGCTGTAAAGATCCAATGTTTACAGTCGCTAATGAGTTATCTTATGGTGGTTTTATGATTAATAAGACTATAAATCCTAAAGAGCCTATTGAGCTATGTAAAGAGAGCTGTTGGATAACATATAATGCAAGTAATATTGAATCTACTATGGGTAAAGATAGATATATACAAGTACAAGGCCAAATTGCTTTTGAACTGATACAAAAGTTACGAGCAAGAAATACCAAATTTAAAGATATTTTTATCATTACACCATTTACCAGTGTGGCATATGGTTTTAAAAAGTATATGGCATCCCTTAGTCATGATATTGTGAACTGGACTAAAGAGGATAATAAGAAAGATTGGTTAGATGATAATATCGGTACGGTTCATACCTTTCAAGGTAAAGAAGCTAAAGTCGTTATTTATATGTTAGGCTGTCAAAGTGATGACTCTGCTAATGGTGCTATAAAATGGGTTAATGCTAACAATGTAAATGTAGCTTTTACAAGAGCAAGGGAATATATCTATGTTATTGGTGATGCGGTGAAATGGGCAGAACTCAATAAAAATCTTGCATTTGCACAAAGATACCTACCTGTATATACTTTGGAGGATTTTTAAGTAAATCCATGAGTTGCGTAACGAGAATAAGATATTGCCATTCTTTTGAATAATGAAGATTTATAGAAACAAACAGGGAAAGCAATCATATGATTTCTTTCCCTGTTTATATATGATATAATTTATATCAAAGTGAGGCATAAATGGTTTGGTCGCCAGACTTCGCTTCTAGAATTTAATGTTGAAGAAACGGTCCGATATTATGTCAGGCCGTTTCTTCATGTTTAAATGGAGTTATTAGTTGTGTAATTCTCTTTTGCCGTATAATTTTAGGGCTATAGCAATAATTGTATTTATAACAAACAGAGCCGCAAAACATTCTAAAGCAGTAGTATAGCCATATCCTGCTTCGTGAAAGTATGATACGAGCATAGGGCCAACGATGCCCGCAAATCCCCAAGCAGTTAGAATACGACCATGAATGGTAGAAAGTTGACGTATACCGTAGAGATCTGCAAGATATGCTGGTATACAGGCGAATCCACCGCCATAGCATGTGATAATGAGAAGGATTAAAATTTGAAATGTTAGCGCGCTATTGGTTTGGGCAAGTAAATAGAATGCGACGATTTCTATAATAAAGAATAGTATGTAAGTTTGTGCTCGCCCAAGGTAATCGGAGATAGTAGACCATGCAATACGCCCCCCACCATTGAAAATACCGATAATACCAACCAGTGATGCAGCTGCTGTAGGTGTCATACCAATGGCTTCTTGCGCCATAGGAGACGCTAAGGATAGTAGGCCTATACCACAGGTAATATTAATAAAGAATACCCACCAAAGGGCACCGAATTGCCAAGTTTTCATGGCATCATTGGCTAGCATGCCATGGGTATGAACGTACATGGCGGATTTATCTTTCGTAGTTCGAGTTGGGTGTTTTGGTTGAGGTGCTTTCAAATAGAGCGAAGAGGCGCTCATAATTACGAGATAGATTACACCGAGGATAATGAAAGTATCTACCAATCCAACCTGAGCTACAAGGTATTGCATAAGAGGCCCTGCAATGAGAGAAGCAAACCCAAAACCCATAATAGCTAAACCAGTAGCAAATCCTGGGCGATTTGGAAAGTATTTCACGAGCGTAGAAACTGGTGTTATATAACCAATGCCTAGTCCAATGCCACCGATGATGCCGTAGAAGAGATAGAGTAGGGTAAGATTGTGTATGCTAAGTGCATAGGCCGTACCCAATAATCCGGTTACCCAGAATAACATAGCGAGAAGTCCACTTTTCTTAGGACCAATTTTTTCTGCAAAGGATCCAAGAAAGCCCGCAGATAGTCCGAGCATTAAAATGGCTAATGAGAATGTCCATGTTGTTTGCGATAAAGTAAAACCCATATCTGCCATAATAGGACGTGTGAGTACGCTCCATGCATATACGCTACCAATGGATATGTGCAGACCAATGGCTGCTAATGCAATAAACCAACGATTTCTCATAAGAAAACTCCTTTCATATAGGTGAATATTCAGATATAGATAAAGAAGCATTTGTTACGGGAAGGCAATAAAAAAGACCATCTGAACAAAAGCTTGCCCAGACGGTCGGCTATCACACGATGTGTGCTACTGTGCATGTAGTTAATTCTACGTATCCGTCAGCCCAGTAGGAATATATTACAAATATAGCAATTAAAAGGACATCTTGTCGGTGATATAAGTCACTATCATATGCACTATGAGGATTTATAAAAGAAAACAAAGAATGAAATCCTTAGATTCCTTTAATTATTTAAATATGATATAATTTATATCAAAGTGAGGCATAAATGGTTTCGACGCCAGACTTCGCTTCTAAAGTAAATATTTGAAGAAACGGTCTGACTTCTATGTCGGGCCTTTTTTCATGCCACGATTAGAAAGCTAGCTTTCAGCTAGAGGTCAATCACTTTGCTGCCATGATAATGGTCGCTACAAGTATGCCAAAGGAAATCATGAGTGATAACACTTTGAATGTACTCATATTGATCACCGCCAATCCTCGAGTTGATTAGCAAAGGCTGGACCCATTTAGAGGCCTCAAGTTCAATATAGTGTTGTGAATAATAAAAGTAAATAGATTAGAGGTTCCTAATAGTCACCTAGGTGACCAATAGGAACCTCTTTCATTTTGTAATTACTATCATAAAAACGAATTAACTATGTTACAATACAATTAATATTAGTGTTTAGTGGGGGAGATATTTATGAAACGTTGTATTACATTACTAAGCTTAGGTTTGTGTTTAGCGGCACCAATGCTTTCACACGCCAACGATATTAGACCTCTAATACATATTACGAATGTACATAATGGCCAATATGATGAGGGGTTAGATGCTATTACAGAAACCAAGTTTTTTGGTCCGTATCAGTTCCGTGTATTGAAGGACTCTGTGGAGACTAAGGGTGAAACTAAAGATATAGATGGGAGAGCCTTTAGAACTTCTGATGGTGTCTTCATGCATGTGAAGGCTAGAACTATTGATAATACAAGTGCGACCTTAGATAATGAGATTGAAAAAATTGTTAAAGATAGAACGGTTCCTGAACCTACTGCAAAGATGGTATTGCCTATTAAGTATGATGTAACAGAGGTCGATAATGATGGTGTGCGTAGTTTACTAGCCGAATTTATGTATGGCTGGCCATTACATAATAGGACGGATATGGTATTAGTTACTGATTATGAAGATACTCGTTACTATTATAAGTTGCAGTTTTATAGAGACAAGCTACCAAATGGTGTTCGCATTGAGCAGTTGCGCCAGATGATTATGGATGCGCAGTTTAGTTATAAATAAGGTGTATTTGATCAGACCCCCATATTTGTTTATCCTAATGTATTTAGTCAGTCTGTAATATTTAGCTGAACGGGTATAGTAAAAGTGAATTAAAAAGAGGTTCCTATGAGTCAACTTGTGACCATTAGGAACCTCTTTTGTTGTGCAAGAGTTTATATAGTTTTCAAACTATTATAATATGCTTTTACCTAAAGAAAATACAGTTTTACCGAATACTTTGTTAACAAGTACAGCACCAGAACCGTAGAAGCTCAAGAGGGATATGAATAATTCAGACCATGCTGCCATTTCTTAGTCAACACTGTATCTATTGAATTAATGACATATTTATGTGAAAGTACTATTTCATAAATGTAACATATATTATATTTTGAAAAATAGATTTGGAATAGGAACTATGCGTAATAATTATGATGTGAAAATTGAAATAAATTTGAGAAAATAAAAGAAATCCCATTATAAAGTCTATGAGTTGTATATATTATTTATTTAAGTTTTCAACAATGCTTAGAATATCGTCTGCTTTACGGGCAATGTGTGTGACGCCTAGTTCTTGATGGAGTGATTCCTCTCTAAAGCCCCATGTAACACCGATGCAAAGTAGACCGGAGTTTTTGGCGGTAGCTACATCAACTTCAGAGTCACCTACATAGATAGATTCTTCTGGTGTAGAACCTAGATCTTTTAATGCTTGTAGTACCATATCTGGTGCTGGTTTACGTTGTAATCCTGGTCTTTCACCAATGGCAACAGGTAAACGATCACCAAAGTACTCTTTGTTGAGAGGTGTTACACCTTCTTGGATTTTATTAGATACGATAGCTAATTTATAACCTTGTTCACGCAATACATCAAGCATATTTAGGATGCCTGGGTAAGGAGCTGTTGTGTCTTTTAAATGCTCACCATAGTAAGCTTTAAATTCCTCAATGTATGGCTCTAATTCATGATCAGCTACTGTACTAGGGAGACATTGACGCATCAAATATGTTACTGCATTACCGAGTGCTGCCTTTACCTCTGTTAGAGATTTTTCAGGGAAGTCATGTGTACGTAGAACATGATTTACGGCGTTAGCTAAATCTGTAGCCGTATTGAGCAATGTACCGTCGCAGTCAAAAACGATAGTCGTATATTTCATAGGGTCCTCCGATATTAAATTAATATGTACCTTTTAAGTATATGATAAATATGTAGAAAATCAAGAGAATAGACCTATTAGTTATTATAATTGTGTTACAATAATAGAAGTAATAATTACAGTGTATAGGAGGCGTAGTATGACTGAAATACAAGCTCTTTTATTGATAAAATCTATTCTCGAATCCGCAGATATTCACGGTATTGAACATATTTTAACTGAAGATTGTGAGTACCTGTCTACAGGCCGGGGCATCATTGGACGAAACCGCAATGAAACTGTTGAGTTTTTATCCTCTATGACTGAGTCTATTAAGGCAGATAATGTGCCTGTTACCTGCAAGGTGATGCATATTACCGATATATATGAAGAGGATGCGTTATTCCATGAAGGGCGTCATGGTTTAACGGTTTCTTATGAAAGTGGCGATAACTATGTGTACATGATTTTTGTAGATGTAAATGATGAAGGCCTTGTAGATCGTATCGTTTCAAGCCAAGAAAATTATAGTATTGAGTATGATGATCTTCGTTTTGGCGCTGATGAAAGCGAATATTCTTTTATTTCTGCACCAACCACTGTGAAAGATTGGATTACAGCACTCAGTATGTGGCTTGAAACTGCAAATGTAGATGTAGACGATTTTTATCAATATATTGATGAAGATACGCGCGTTGTATTTCAAAAGGGCGATGCAGAATCGATTACTCTTGAAAGTGGCCTTGATGTAGAGGACTACTTTGATCAGTTAATGAATCAGCATTTTGATGCGGTGCCTCATATCATTCGCGATGAGGAAGATGGTCTTATTTTGACTTATGGTCCTATGAGTGCTATTGCTACACTTAATGGAGAAGGTGCACTAGCACTTATCAGTATCTATATCGATACACGCGATGAAGATGAAGCGACTGATGAGGTTGGTTATATCGAAGAGGACTTAACGAAGGAAACTATTATTGAAGAGGATCTATATTAGTCGATACTACTCATTTGATACATCTAATCTAATTAGAATTAATAGATAAAATAAAAACTACCAGTTAAACATATATCTTTTAAACAGATCTTCTGCTATGGAAGGATAAGCCACTAGATATTATGAATAACTGGTAGTTTTTTGTATTATTTACATTTCATCATGGTCTTTAATGAGACCAGCTTTTTTCTTTTTCCAGTAGGAGTAGTAGAATGGCAAGATTATAATACAGCCGCCTAGACCCCATAATAATTGGTTAGTTTGAGCTTGGGCAAGCATCCATAGGGATGTGCCGATAGCGATGACTGGGATTAAGTAGCCACCAGGGATTGTGTAGGAGCGAGCTTTGTCTGCCCATTTACGACGGAAGATAATAACAGCCAAACATGTTGGTAGGTATTGTGTAAAACGAGATACCGCACTAATGACTGCTAGTGTTGTAAAGGAACCAGACCATGCAAGTAATACACTGGCAATGGCAGTAACGATAGCTGCTACATATGGTGCATTGTAACGATTGCGTTTTGCTAAAGCACTTGGTAGCATCCCATCTTCCGCCATGGATGTTGCCACACGAGGCGCATAGTAAGCTTCAGCAAAGTTGATACCGCCCATAGAGATTAAGGTACCTACTAATACGATATACATGCCAATAGGACCAACGATCACATTGAATGCATCTTGTACTGGAGCCTTAGTATTTGCTAAATCTGTACCAAGTACACCAATGGATACGGCAAGGATTGCCATATACAGAACGGATACGAGAAGCATACACATGATAATAGCACGTGGTAAATTCTTTTTAGGATTTTTCATATCCTCTGCAGCAATGGCAATAACTTCAAACCCTGTATAGGCAAAGAATAGAAGAACCGCAGCTTGAGCAAATGATCCATCTACATAGATGTCTTGAGGGAAGACTGGTGTAAAGTTAGCTCCATTTATAAAGAAAATACCAATTGCAATGAATAGGGTAAGCGGAACTAACTTAGAGATAGTAATTAAGTTATTAACGAATTTTGATACATTAACACCAAATATGTTTACAATCGTAAGGCCTACAATTAAGATAAATGAAATAACATCCTTTGCAAAATCACCACTTAAAGCTGGTACTGCAGCACCTAATGCTGTAGCAAAGCCAACGGCCATAGCCGCCCATGCAATAACGGTTACGATCCATTTTAGAACGCCCACCTCAAAGGCCCAGAAATCACCTAATGCATGTTTTGCATATAGATAAGGACCTCCATTACGTGTAAATAGGCTGGCTGCCTCTGCAAAGCAAAGGGCGATACAACCTGCGATAACGGCGTCAAATAACAGGACGCCTAAGCTAGCGGAACCAATTATAGAATATGCTTTGTTTGGTAGTAGGAAAATACCTGTTCCTACAATACCATTGATGCCTAGGAGTACAATACTCCAAAAACCAAATTTTCCTGTTTCTTTCATGATACAATCTTCCTACTATTTAGTTATATTTTCTTGAACTGCTTTTACGAATGCAGTAAATAAACGCTTTGCATTTTCGTCATTTGTAGACATCATTTCTGGGTGGAACTGACAGGCTACTAACCAAGGATAAGATGGATCCTCTAAACCCTCTACAGTACCATCCTTAGCTTTTGCTACAACTTTTAATCCTTTACCGACATTTTTAACTGTTTGGTGATGATGGGAGTTCGTAATCCAAGTATTGCAACCTATAGCACTAGCTAGTTTTGATCTGGAATCAATTTCTACAGTATGGGTGCCAAGAGAAGGTGTTTGATTCTGAGAGTGTTTTATTGTACAGTTTTGATCATATTTTAAATCTTGGAATAAAGAGCCGCCACGATATACATTTAAGATTTGTAAACCACGACAGATACAAAAGATGGGAATTTGTTTTTCTTCTGCTGCTTTGATTAAAGCAAAATCGAATTGATCGCGCTCCGGAAATACATCACCAAGACCTTGCAAAGGTTCTTCTCCATAGTGAAGAGGGTATACATCATGACCGCCGGATAATAGCAAGCCGTCAAGCTTTGCTACCGTTTCGAGAGCTACATCAAGATTTTCGGTAAATGGAATTATAATAGGAATGCCACCAGTTTCCTCAATAGAACGAGGATAGTCTTGGTTTACGTAAGAACGCAATAAATCTACGTAAGGTCCACCATTATCTCGTAAGATATTGCCAGATATGCCAATGAATGGTTTCGTCATAATATCACCTCATATGTGTAAAAATCTGTACAACCTGATGTTAGTGTATCAGATTTTTATGGATAAAAACACTACTAATAGATATAATTATAAGACTTATAATAGAGAAAATATGTTAAAGTTGATACATTTTACTATATTTTCTTTCAAGATATAGTTGTATAAGTTTATTGCGAAACATGATATGATAAACTACGAATGAACTGTACGGGAGGTTTACTATGGTTTTTCTAACATCTTTGCAAAGTATCATACCTATTGTGCTACTTATTTTGTTAGGATATATATTAAAAGGGCGGGGCATGTTTAACCCCACCTTTAGTGGTAATTTATCGCGATTTATCATGTCGGTTGCATTACCAGCGGGAGTATTTGTATCTGTATTACATCACCTACATACTTCAGATATATGGAATTTACGATATGGCATGTTAGTAGTTGTCCTAACATATGTTATTGCATATATTGTTGCGTTCATTATGATGAAAATGCTGAAAGTTCCTAAAGGACGACGTGGTATTTTTATCAATATGGTAGTAAATGATAACTGCTTGTTTATTGGGTTACCAGTGCAAATTGCACTCTTTGGTCAAGATGCGCTGCCGTATTTCCTGTTATATTACATCGGTAACACTATTTCCGTATGGATGGTGGGGGTATTCCTTATAGAACTAGATCCACTGCCAAATTCTGAAGTAGATTTTAATAATGGCTCCTATAAGATTGATAGTATAAATAATAGTTCAGAATCTACTAAAGGTAAAAGCAAGAAACCTAAATTTGATTGGAAGAAGTTATTACCACCACCATTGATAGGTTTTTTTGTGGCCTTAATCTTCTTGTTTTTTGAAATTCCTTTACTTCCAATTTTGCATACTACCTTGAATTACTTAGGCGATATGGTAACCCCATTATCCTTGATTTATATAGGTATTGTACTTCATGATGCGGGCTTAAAAAGTATGCGTTTAAATAAAGACTCCATCGGTGGGATTGTAGGACGATTTGTCATTTCCCCGATTATCATGTTCTGTTTGATTATGGCTTTACAATATGGAGCAGGCATAGTTCTAGAACCAATTGCAATCATTACTTTTGTTGTACAATCAGCAGGACCTGTCATTGCAGTATTGCCAATTGTAGCTAATGAATCAAAAGCTGATTTGCCATTTGCTACAGGTCTTGTTATGATTAGTACCATACTATTTGTTGTAGTAATTCCAATCATAATGGAAATTTTAACAATGATAGGTATACAGGCTTAAAATAAGAAGAAGATTAAAATAAGTAAATAAAAAATAGGTTCCTAATGGTCATATAGGTGACTATTAGGAACCTATTTTTATGTAAGTATATACAGCTTATCTAAAGAATCTACCAACGAGTGGCATGCTAGCACCATCATTTTTATTGAGGCCTTTTAAAAGAACCATGATAATTACGTACAGTAGTAATCCTTCAATACCAGTGAGTATAAAGTTAGCCCACATAGGTAGAATGTCTATTAAGTAATGGTAACTCATGAAAATAAGTATACCCATAACACCGGCACTGACCACGTTTTTCCAAAGAAGGGAAATATCAAGAAAGTAGCCTGTGTATTTTTTGATATAAATCAAGTTAAGTAATGCGGCAAAGCCAATATCAGCAACGGTTGCCCAGGCGGCACCGCCGATGCCCAGCCAAGGAATAGCAGTCAGTGTCCAGTTAAGGATAACCTTGATTATGAGGGAAATCCCCATATTTATGACTGGAATACGTGGCCTGTTGAGACCTTGTAAGATCCCAGTTGTTACTTGGTGCACACCTAGGAAGAATATAGAGAACGCCGTGATTTGCGTTGCTAGTTCTGCCTTAGGCGCATTGTAAATCAGTGTAACAGTGGGGGCAGCCAGTACATACAATAGCACTGTAAATGGTACGGTTGCCATAAATGTTAGTCGCATAGAACCTGCAGTGCGATCATAGATACCTTGATGATCTCGCTTAGCAAAGGCATGAGAGATAGCTGGTACAATGCTTGTCGCAAGGGCTGCGGTAATAATGGTAGCCAAGTTGATGAGCGGTACCGCCATCCCAGTAAGGTAACCGAAGAGTTCTGTTACTTCGTTCATCGGGAATCCAGCATCTAATAAGCGACGTGGTACGATAAGTAAATCGAGATTCGCCGTCAACGGTAACATGATACTTGCTAAGGAAATTGGTATGGACAATGTTAAGAGTCGTGACAAAATTTCTTTAGCTGATTCACGGGGACCATCATAGCTTTCACCAGTACTACTAGCCTTAGGTAATTTGTAGTAATAATACAACAGCACCAGGAAGGCCCCAAAAGCACCTACACCTGCACCCAAGCTAGCGCCACCTGCTGCGGCTGGTAAACCGTAAGGTAATAAAATAGCAGCAGCACCGAGCATAACGATAACCCGTAGCAATTGTTCTACAATTTGGCTAATCGCCGTGGGAGTCATCATTTCATAGCCTTGGATATACCCGCGGAAACAGGAAATCCATGTTACAAAGAATACTGCCGGAGCGAGCGCGATGATAGAGTAGTAGGCACGGCTTTCAGCAATGAGACCACTAGAGATTAACCAATCTGCACCAAAGTACATGGCAAGACTGGCGATAAAACCTGTTATAGTCAACATTGTAAAAGAAATATTAAATACTCTCTTAGCACCACCAAAGTCGTGTAAGGCTAATCGTTCTGCCGTTAAAATAGAGATGGCAATCGGCACACCTGCGCTCGAAATTTGCAATAGTAACAAATAGATAGGAAAGGCCATCTGGTAGATGCCGATCCCTTCACCGCCCAAGATGCGGGATAGAAGAATCCAGTTGATACTACCGATGGCTTTCACTACGAAACCGGCAATGGTTAAAATTAAGGTTCCTTTTAAAAATCCACTAGCCATTGATTATAGTTTGTTGGAAGAACCCAATACATTTTTAATTTTGTGAGCTACCATGCCTTTAATAGCATCACGAGCAGGTCCTAAGTATTTACGAGGGTCAAATTCGGATGGGTTTTGAGCCAAGTATTCACGTACAGATGCGGTCATAGCAAGACGAAGGTCTGTATCGATGTTGATTTTGCAAACCGCCATTTGAGCTGCTTTGCGAAGCATTTCTTCAGGAACGCCTTGAGCACCAGGAATGTTGCCACCGAATTCATTACATTTTGCTACGAATTCAGGCAACACGGAGGATGCCCCATGCAATACGATAGGGAAGTTAGGCAATAATTCGCCAACTTTTTTCAAACGATTGAAGTCGAGGTAAGGGTCGCCTTTGAATTTGTAAGCACCATGGCTAGTACCAATAGCGATTGCTAAGGAGTCTACGCCAGTTAGGTGTACGAATTCAGCAGCTTGTTCTGGGTCTGTAAAGCGAGCATCTGCATCGGATACGTTTACATCATCTTCAACACCAGCCAAACGGCCTAATTCTGCTTCTACTACAACGCCATGAGCGTGAGCATATTCAACAACTTGTTTAGTGATTTTTACGTTTTCATCGAAATCATAGTGAGATGCGTCGATCATAACGGATGTGAAACCACCATCTACACAGTCTTTACAGATTTCAAAGGAATCGCCGTGATCAAGGTGAAGAGCGATCGGTAAGTTGCTGTCTTCAAGAGCTGCTTCTACGAGTTTAACAAGGTAAATATGTTTAGCATATTTACGAGCACCTGCAGATACTTGCAAGATAAGAGGGGATTGTTCCTCTTTCGCTGCATCTACGATACCTTGTACGATTTCCATGTTGTTTACATTGAAAGCGCCAACAGCATAGCCGCCTTCATAGGCTTTTTTGAACATTTCTGTAGTAGTAACTAATGGCATGTTGTCCTCCTTGGCTCTAGAGCCTGTCATATCATGTTATTAATACTGTGACTGCTAGTATTTCTAGCGCATATGAGCTAGATAAAAAAACTAGTGTTATTGCAATCATATATCAATTCAAGTTAAGTATATCAAGAAACACTATAAAGGGCCAATATTTTTTGTATAACTTATGCATAAAATTCGTCTTGTTATGTGACCCATGTGGGTTATTTCTGTGTAGGAGCATTTATTTAGGGTATTATATCAGCTCAATCGTTTAGCAATACTTTCATATCCTCCGGTATTTCTGCATGCAGTTCGAGCCATTCATTTGTTACGGGATGGTAAAAGCTTACGCGCGCTGCATGCAGTGCTTGGCGTTGGATAGATTCTAGATGACCACCGTATAAGTCATCACCAGCTAGTGGATACCCTAGTTGAGATAAATGAACTCGAATCTGATGGGTGCGTCCTGTGTGCAATAAGCACCGTACATGGGTAAACTGATTATAATATGTAAGCGAGCTGTCAGTTGAACATACATTACTATTATTATTCATCGTAATTACATCATCAGAATTAATCTTACCACTACTGATTTTGCTTGTATTTTTACTAATAATAGTTATATCTGTGCGAGCCGGCTTTCCTTGGCCTGTACAACAACGCTCAATGATACTGCCTGGTTTACGACCTATAGGCCAGTTAATTCTTATAGGCACAGAAGGGAGATGTCCTTCTACAATGGCGTCGTAGTTTTTGTAAAAATGGGTGTGTTTTTTATCAAATGCATGTTGAACCACTGATGTTTTAGCAATGATGACAATACCTGAGGTATCCTTATCTAATCGGTGTACGGGATGGAAATCATAATGCTGATTTGTTTCTTGGTAGTAATGAAGTACACCATTTGCCAGTGTATGATCTCGTATGGTAGAAGTAGGGTGCATAAGAACACCAGCCGCTTTATTAATGACTAAAATATATTCGTCCTCATATATGATATCTAGTTCCATAGGGCTTATACTAAACTCTTGCGCTGGTGTTAACTTCATAATGAGATGATCACCACCATGAACGAGCGTATTCCAGGTAGCAGGTTTACCATCAACTGTTATGATACCATCACTTCGTAAACGTCGTCTCATGCGCTGGGAGATATGCTGTTGTTTTATAATATGATTTATAGATTGTGTGTGTACATTAGAGTTTACAATCAAATCGATTATCGTTGCTGCTTTCATACGTATTATTATAACAAATAAAATATAAATGAAGAATTTTTCATAATTCGTTGTATTTATGAAGGTCCATATAGTATAATTTGAATTATTAATTTTATACATTATTTATGTGTGAACTTTTTTTACTGTAAAACTGTGTGTTTAGTTATAACAGTATATTTTATGAACTATATATGTATGTTAACGACTGTATGGTTATAGCTTATTCTATAAAAGGAGAGGTTTATGAATATTAACAAGAAATCTGTATTAGTCGCATGTGTGTTAGCGGCTATGTCTACAACAACTTTTGCGGCATCTACTACAACATCTACTAGTAGTACAACGGTAACAAACCAAGACACACCAACATCTACTAGTACACGTGTTACTCGTGAGCAACATACAACGACTACATCAACTTCTACTGTTCGTACAGAGAGCTCTAGCTCTTCTAAAAGCACAAAAGCTAGTGTAGGCGTTATGACTCCTCAAAAAATTGAAGAGCGTAGTGCACTTTCTGGCTATATCGCAGCTGATGTGGCAAGCGCATTAAACCCTTATCGTAATGCTCCTAAATCTTTAAAATCTGGTAAAGGCACTACTTTCAAAAATGACGAAGTGCTTGAACATGGTGTATTGGCAGCTATGAAACAAGGTGGTAAATGGGGTGTTATCCGTCCAGATGGTACCGTTGCTATTGAGCCTAAATATAAAGAAATTAAAGATGTTGATTATAAAACGGGCAATGTGTTAGCTCAAGTAGATAAGAAAACAGACACTTGGGTTACCCCTAAGGGTGTAGAAATCTCTGAAGAGGAAGCTTTAAAAGAACGTGTAAAACAAGAAGCAACTCAAGAGTATGCAAGTGATTCTTATGTAGAGTTTAAAGAAAAAGGTAAATATGGCTTTAAAACTACTGATGATAAAGTAGTGATTGCTCCACAATTCCGTCAAATTGTGACTGGATTTAGTGAAGACCGTGCTTTTGTTAAAAATGCTAAAGGTAAAATCGTAGCGATTGATGGTACTGGTAAAGAATTATTTAATGCTCCATCTAAAGAGGTATATAGATACCGTAATGGTCTGGCTGAATACCGCCGCTCCGTGAGTGGCTTTAATTTAGGTGGCCTTGTAGGTGGCTTCATCGTGGGCGGTATCCTTGGAGGTGCGCTTTTAGGTGGTCAACATTATCACGTAGGTGGTTTTGCTTATGATGGTGCAAAACGTGGCTATATCGATCGCTCTGGTAATATTGTAATCGACAGCAAAAAAGATAAAGTATGGCCTATCACAGCCTATGGCACAGTAATTAAAGATGCTGGTAACTTATACTTTGTGAACCGTAAAGGTGAAGTTGTTATTCAACCAGACGATTACGATGCAGGTGAAATGGATAAATTAAATGGTCTATTAGCGTTAAGAGACAATAAGACTGAGAAATGGGGCATTTTCGATGTATCAACAGGTAAGCAAGTGGTATCCTTCAAATATGATTCTATTTCCTTTGCAGGGACTGATCGTTTAGTAGTTGTGAAAGATCATGTTAAAAACCTTATCGATATGAATAGTGGTAAATCCTTGTATTCTGCTCAAACAGAAGCAACTATTGAACCATTCAACAACGATACTGTAACATGGGTTCATACTGGTAAAGAGGGCTATACAATCATAGATAATAATGGTCATATTTTATTTAGAGATACCAACAAACTTATTGAAGACGCTAAGTCCTTTAACCATGGTTTCAGCTCTGTTAAGTCTAAAGGCAAATGGGGAATCATGAACTCCAAAGGCGAATGGCTTGTACAACCTACATATGATGCGGTAAACGTTTTATAATATAATTGGTTGTAGAATTCTTTTGAATTTGTATTGCCTTTAGTTCTGGCTTAATTAGTTTTTTTTAGTTATAGTTCTTAGCTATAGACTAAATACAACAGAATAGCGTTTTATAGAACTAGCAATGTACATATATTATGTATGTTGCTAGTTTTTTATATTATTTGTCTTATGTATTGCGTTGCATAACCTTATTAGAGAACTTTCACTATACTTATAAAAGCTTCATTAATACATAGCTAACAATTATAATTAAGAAAATCGATTTACCTAGAAAATAAGCCTATTTTAAGGTATAATTATAGAGATGTATTCCGATTTGGTGTAGTTTTACACTTTCACTTGGAATATGAGGATGATGAAAGTAATGCTATGAACCTTATGCCCAACAGGTTCAGGTGTAGGAGGTATAAAATGGCTAAAGATTGTTCCTTTGACGTTGTGTCTGAAGTGGATATGCAGGAAGTAGATAATGCTGTAAACCAAGCAAAAAAAGAAATTGGTACGCGCTATGATTTCCGTGGCTCTAAAGCAGAAATTAGTCTTGAAGGCGACACTATCAAAATCATCGGTGATGATGAATACAAATTGAATGCCATTATCGATGTTTTAAAAGGCAAGATGGTTAAACGTAATGTAGCGATTAAAAATCTTGATTACGGCAAAGTTGAATCAGCAGCAGGTGCAACAGTTCGCCAAATCATTACTATTAAAAAAGGCATTACTAAAGAAAATGCTAAAGAAGTAGTAAAAGCAATTAAAAACATGAAAATTAAGGTACAAGCATCTATTCAAGAGGATCAAGTGCGCGTATCTGGTAAGGATAAAGATGATTTGCAAGCAGTAATCCAAATGTTAAAACAATTGGATATCCCTGTAGAATTGCAATTCGTTAACTTCCGTTCCTAATAACATATGTTCATAGGATAGGGTTAGTTAGACTCGTTTGAGTCGCTAATACTATCAGTGTAGGAGGCCTTATGAAAGTGGAGGACATGAAGGGTGGCTATACCACAGGTTCATGTGCTACGGCAGGTATGAAAGCTGGTTTATTGGCCCTCTTAGATAAGAATATTGTGGACCAAGTGGTTATTGAGAACCCTCAAGGTCAGTACATTGAGGTTCCTATTAAAGCGGTAGAGGTTATATCCGATACAGAGGCGAAGGTGACCGTTATGAAAGACGGCGGCGATGATCCTGATGTAACCCATGGCAATGATGTGGAAACGACAGTGACCATTGATAATACTGGTGAACTGCGATTCCGAGCCGGCTTTGGTGTAGGTACTGTAACGAAACCAGGCCTTGCTATGCCACCAGGAGAACCGGCTATCAATCCAGGGCCCCGGGCAATGATGAAAATAGTTTTTGAAGAACATTGTGTCCATGGTCAAGGTGTGACGGTAACCGTTAGTGTTCCTAATGGTAAGGTATTAGCCAAGAAAACATTAAATCATACACTTGGTATCGAAGGTGGCATTTCCATTATTGGTACTACCGGTATTGTTAAGCCTATGAGTGAAGAAGGGTTTAAGAACTCGTTGGTGCCACAGTTGAAAGTTATGAAGGCTAACGGATGTGAAACAGCTGTTCTCGTACCGGGGCGTATCGGTCAAGATCTGGCAGAGCAAGTATTGGGTATCCATAAGAACCAAATGGCAGAAACGAGTAATTTTATTGGATTTATGCTTGAAAAGGCTGTACAGATTGGATTCAAACGAATATTAATCATCGGTCATATCGGTAAATTAATCAAACTAGCTAGTGGTAGCTTCCATACTCATAATCGCATGAGTGATGGCCGTATGGAAAGTATCGTGGCCTATGCCGCTCTAGAAGGGGCATCCCAAGCGGTGTGTGAAGAGTTATTTAATTGCCAAACCACAGAGTCTACATTCCCTATCTTGGAGCGAGAAGGATTGACTGGTGTGTACCAACGTGTTGTAGATCGTGCATCTCTACGTAGTGAGCGCTATATTGCTAACGAAGCAGAGGTAGGCATCATTATAACGACCTTAAAAGGCGAGATTTTAGCAATGGATAAGCATGCAAAAGAGATAGGAGAACTTGAACATTGGCACATACCTTGTATATCGTAGGCATTGGTCCGGGTAATCCTGATTATGTGGTGCCTAGAGGCCTTAATTTAATTAAACATGCTACAGTATTGGTAGGCAGTGAACGGTCCTTAGAGGACTTTCAAGAGCCTGGCCAAATTACATATCCTGTAACGGGTAAGCTCAGCGTATTAGCGGAGCAAATTGAGCGTGAGCTCAACAACCATGACGTTGTAGTTATGGTTAGTGGTGATACAGGCTATTATAGCTTATTGCCATATTTAAAGAAAAAATTTACTGCTAACCCTATTGAGGTGGTGCCTGGCATTAGTTCTATGACCTTTGCCTTTGCCCGTCTTAATGAGGTATGGCATGATGCTGATTTAATGAGCTTTCACGGTCGCCAACCGGCGCCCGAAAAACTCGTGTATGAAGCAGGTAAAAAGATGGGTTTCTTAACGGATCCTGAATATAATCCAGCGCATATTGCGCGTATTTTAATAGATGCAGGTTGGCCAAAAGAAACGAGAGCAGCAGCCTTAGAGCGTTTGAGTTATGATGATGAAAAAATTGTAGACTCCACGCTAGAGGTGTTAACTGAGCTTGAAGGCTTTGGTCATTCTGTAATGGTGGTACTAGGATGAGACATTTTTTCGGAATTCCCGATGAGGAATTTATCCGCGGCGACGTGCCGATGACAAAATGCGAGATTCGCAAAGCCGTTATGAACGAGGCACGCATCGAGGAGGATAGCATTGTCCTTGATGTAGGCGCTGGTACGGGCTCTATTTCTATTGAAGCAGCCTTGGCGGCTCCTAAAGGGCATGTATATGCGATTGAGCGATTTGATAAAGGCATCGATCTTATCAATGAGAATATGAAGAAATTCAATGTTAATAATATGACTGTCATCAAGTCTAAAGCTCCTGAAGGCATGGAAGAATTGCCTGAGCTTGATGCGGTTATCATCGGTGGTAGCGCTGGTGGCATGACAGGCATCATGGACGAGGCGCAACGTCTGTTAAAAGTAGGTGGCCGTCTAGTTGTAACTGCTGTAACGATGGAAACTGGCTATACAATCCTTAAAGAGTTGAAAGGTCGTCCTTTCACGTATGAAGGTTACCAAATGTCCATCAGTCGTTACCGCAAGGCTGGGCCTTATCATTTGTTAGACCCATTGAGTCCAATTTTCATTGTATCTGCAACGCGTATCGCAGAAGGAGAGTAATATGGTTGACGTATATATTGTAGGCGCAGGCCCTGGGGATCCTGAGTTAATTACTCGCAAAGGGTATCGTTTAGTGCAAGAGGCAGATGTTGTAATTTATGCGGGTTCCTTGGTAAACCCTGCCATTTTAGAGGCTTGTAAACCAGGCTGTGAAATCCATAACAGTGCTACTATGAACCTTGATGAGGTATTGGCTGTTATGAAAGCTTCTGTTGAGGCTGGTAAAAGCGTAGTTCGCCTTCACACAGGTGACCCTGCTATTTACGGTGCTATTCAAGAGCAAATGGATGCACTTGCTAGCATGGGAATTTCTTATGAAGTCGTACCAGGTGTAAGCTCTTTCCTTGCTACAGCTGCGGCATTGAAACAAGAATATACATTGCCAAATGTATCTCAAACAGTCATTATTACGCGTATGGAAGGTCGTACACCGATGCCTCCAAAGGAAAAATTGCGCATGTTAGCATCTCATGAAGCGACAATGTGTATTTTCCTTAGCGTTCAAATGTTAGATAAGGTTGTAGCCGAACTCATCGAGGGCGGTTATGACAAAACGACTCCAGTGGCTATCGTGGTAAAAGCTTCTTGGCCAGACCAACGCATTATTCGTGGCACATTGGAGACCATTGCGGACATCGTAGCTAAAGAAGGTGTATTGCGCCAAGCTATGATCGTAGTAAGCCATGTGTTAGATAGTGAATATGAATTATCTAAACTTTATGACAAAGGCTTCGCTCACATGTACCGCAGTGCTAAGGACTAATATGATGAAAGAACTAGAAACTGTTGTGCCTATGACGGGAGCTAAGAAGAATAGAACGGCTATTCTTTCTGTATCTGAACGAGGTGCAAAGCTAGGTCAACGCATCAAGTCTTTGGTGGCACTTCATGCAGATTGCTTTGAAAAGGAAACCCGTCCCTCTGGTGGTGAGGCTATTTATTTTGATTCCCTCAAAAGCCATATCGGACAGATTTTTAAGGATTACGATCAAGTATTATGCATTATGGCACTCGGTATTGTAGTGCGCATGATTGCACCGTATATTGAGCATAAATCTAAGGATCCTGCGATAGTCGTAATGGATGAAGTAGGGCACCATGTAATCAGTTTATTATCTGGTCACCTTGGGGGCGCCAACGAATGGACGCAGTCCATTTCGCTGGCCATCGATGCGGACCCTGTTATTACAACCGCAACGGATGTAAACGGATTGCCAGCGCCTGACGTGTTGGCGCGCCATGAGCATCTGTTGGTAGATGATTTTCAAACTTTAATCAATGTGAACTCTGCCATCGTCGGGGGAGAGCGGGTTGATTATTATATCGATGAAAGCTTGTCGAATGCAGAGGAACTAGAGCAAGCTGCGAAAGCTCATATTGGCGAACATGGATTGGTTCACGTTGTTTCTTTGGATCAACTAGAGTCTATTCCATGTAAAAATGAAAGCGCTGAAGAGGATTCTTCTCGCGTAGTCATTACGGACAAAGTAATTACCGAATATGGTCATCAATTGATTTTGCGTCCTCGTACGTATACGATGGGCATTGGCTGTCGCCGAGATACGCCAAAGGAATTGATTCTTGACGCCATACAACAATCACTAGCAGCGCATAAACTTTCACCTAAAAGCCTTGTAACGGCAGCATCGGTAATTGTTAAACAAGATGAAGTAGGCCTCTTGGAGGCTATGGAAATTATGGGGTGGCCTATCGTGTTCTATACACAGGACGAGATGGCACCACTTATTGAAGAAGAAAAATTAAAAGAATCTAATTTTGTAAAAGGAACTATAGGAGTAGGAAACGTATGCGAGACAACAGCATTACTAGCGGCCAAGAGCCGAACATTAATACAGCACAAAACAATTTATCCCAAAACAACGGTAGCCATTGCACAGGTAACATCAAAGTAATCGGCATAGGCCCTGGCGATGAAGAGTTTATGACACCGCAAGCACGCGAAGCCATCTTAGCGGCTGATCGTGTTGTAGGTTATTTGACTTATCTTGACTTGATTAAAGACCTTATTGAAGGTAAAGAAACTGTAGGCACTGCCATGATGCAAGAAGTAGATCGTTGCCAACAAGCCGTTGATTTAGCGGTAGAAGGTCATCAAGTAGTTGTAGTATCCTCTGGTGACTCTGGCGTATACGGCATGGCAGGTCTTGTGTTGGAACTTGCTAATAAGGTACCAGCAGAAAAACGCCCTTCCGTAGATATCGTACCTGGCCTTAGTGCTGTAAATGTAGCAGCATCTGTATTGGGCGCACCTTTGATGCATGACTTTGCGGTTATTTCTCTCAGTGACTTGATGACTCCATGGGATCTAATTAAAAAACGTGCTGATCTTTGTGCACAAGGTGACATGGTTATCTCCTTGTACAATCCGCGCAGTAAAAAACGTGTTACTCACTTAGATGAAGTTCGTGAAATCGTTCTTAAATACCGCGACCCAAAAACACCTGTTGGCATCGTGCAAAAAGCAGGACGCCCAGGTCAACATATGGTAATTTCTGACCTTGAAAACTTTACAAAAGAAGAAGTGGATATGCAAACACTTGTTATTATCGGTAATAGCCAAACCTATGTTGAAAATGGCCGCATGATTACACCTCGAGGCTACAAATTATGATTTGGGTCATCGCTGGTACCTTAGATGGTCGTACCTTAGCGGTAGATATTCAAGAACGGACAGGTGAAGAGGTTCTCGTTACTGTTGTGAGTCAGTATGGGGCAGAACTTGCTGCCCATAAGGGAATTACCGTTCATACGGGCCGCCTTGACCAAGAGGCTATGCAAAATTTGATTAAGGAACACAACATACGCTTATTAATCGATGCGAGCCATCCGTATGCTGCTATTGTTACAGCTACGGCTCAAGATGCAGCAAAAGCTAAAGGTATTCCTTTTGTTCGCTTTGAACGTAAAGAGGTACCATTACCAGATTATGATAAATTACATATCGTAGTGGATGAGGTAGAGGCCGCAAATTTAGCTGGCAAATTGGCAAAGGAGAATAACAAACATGTGTATTTGACCACAGGTAGTAAGACAATGCACATCTTTGCTAAATCTGAGGCTTTACAAGATTGTGAAGTATGGACACGTATTTTGCCGACTGCAGAGGTGTTACAAATGATGGAAGACCTCAACGTGAGTCCTAAGCGCATTGTTGCTGTTCAAGGTCCATTTTCTTATGATATGAACCGCATCATGTTCCACGATACACAGGCAAGCGTTGTAGTTATGAAAAACTCTGGCCTTGTAGGTGGTGCTGATACAAAATTACAAGCTGCTATGGATCTTGGTATCCATGTTATTGTTATCGATCGTCCACGTGTTAAACTTGAAAGTCACGTGGTATCATCAAATGATGAATTCTTTAAATTATGGGAGGACACTAATGGATTACGTTAAAAATCCTAAAGCTATTGAAGATAAAAGCATGGAAATCATTTATGATTATGTAAAGGATTTAGGCTTAACAGATGATGAAGTGCGCGTTGTATCTCGTACAGTACATGCGTCTGGTGATGTCGAATATGCTCAACTCGTAAAAATGAGCCCTGATGCTGTTCAAAAAGGTATTGAAGCATTGGATAATGGTGCAGACATTTATACAGATGTAGAAATGGTTCGCACAGGTATTTCTAAGCCAGCTCTTAAAATTCGCGGCAATGAAGTGCACTGCTTAATTAAAGACGAAAATGTAGCTAAAATGGCTAAAGAATTAGGTGTAACTCGTTCCATTGCGGCTATGCGTACCTTTGGTAAACAACTAGAAGGACAAATCGTTGCTATCGGTAATGCACCAACTGCATTGTATGAAGTGTTGCGCCTTGCTCTTGAAGAAGGCATTAAACCAGCTCTTATTATTGGTATCCCTGTAGGCTTTGTAGGTGCTGCAGAATCCAAAGACTATTTGATGGAAGTATCCCCAGTTCCTTACATCACTGTAAAAGGCAACAAAGGCGGTAGCCCAATCGCTGCCTCCGTATGTAATGCATTACTTTACACAGACGTAAAACGTAATGACATGCTCTTTGTGGAAGGTAAAGAATCTAAATAATATAAAACCCGAATCGTGTTTTAGTAGTTTTGCGATTCGGGTTTTACTGTATATATTTTTCAGAATAATTGCTAAACATAGTCAGATATAATGTATTAGATTTCTTATAATGTAGTTAATTTTGAGAGGGGGTTCATATGGCATCAAGTAATGAACGAAAATTATTTCGTGTATCAGTGATTTGTATCTTAATCATCGCCGTTATTATGAGCATGATTATATCTCTTATTTGGGGATCAACACCCGTATCATTAGCTGAGATTTGGCATACATTATGGTCTAGTGAGCTAACTGATACATCTTCACAAATTATTTGGAATATTCGATTGCCTCGCAATATTGTAGCTGCGTTAGTGGGGGCTTGTCTAGCTGTATCTGGTGCAATTTTGCAAGCAGTTATGAAAAATCCTCTAGCAGATCCACAGATTGTAGGGGTATCCTCTGGTGCAGGACTAGCTGGTGTTATCATATTTATTTTATTTCCTGGGTATGATCATATAGTTCCTTTAGTGGCCTTTTTAGGTGCTATGGCTGCAGCACTCATGGTGTATGCACTAGCATGGAAAAATGGAGTGCGACCTAGTCGTATTATCTTAGCTGGTGTTGCGGTCGCAGCCTTTTTAGGCTCAGGTATTTCAGCACTACTTGTATTCTTCGGTGATCGTGTACAAGGGGCATTGCTTTGGATGGTAGGGGGACTCGCTGCACGCAGTTGGCCTCAGGTAGAAGTGCTGTTTCCATATGCTATAATTGGTCTTATTTTTGCCTGTTTAGGAGCTAAACGACTTACCATTTTAAGCTTAGGTGATGAAACTGCAAAGGGATTAGGCCTTAAGGTAGAACAAACACGGTTTATTATGACTGCAGTGGCTGCTCTTTTAGCGGCTGGTGCTGTAAGTATAGCTGGGCTTATTGGATTTGTAGGTTTGGTTATTCCCCATATGTTACGTCTTATAATCGGTAATGACTATGCATATTTACTGCCTGGATCCGCATTATTAGGCGCTCTAGTTCTTGTTGTTAGTGATACAATAGGACGTGTTATGTGGAGCCCTATAGAGGTACCAGTGGGCATTATTATGGCATTCTTTGGAGCGCCGTTCTTCTTGTATCTATTGAGGAGGGATAACTAATGAATACCGCTATTGATGTAAAACAGTTATCCGTAACTCTTGGCAATCGTCATATTCTACATGACATTAATGTATCGGTTCCTATCGGTAAAATTACGACATTAATAGGGCCTAATGGCTGTGGTAAAAGTACGCTTTTACGATCTATGATCGGATATATTCATAGCCCTCATGAATGTATTACCATATTTGATAAACCGTTACAATCATATTCTCAAAACAATCTGGCACGGCAAATGGCATTTTTGCCACAAGTACCGAATATGCCAAAGGATATGACTGTAGAAGAATTGGTATATTGTGGACGGTATCCATACCAAACATGGTGGAAAAACACGGCTAAAGAAGATCGTGAGATTGTTGACTATGCGTTACATATCACGAAAACGAATCATTTGCGAGAACAATTAATCCCATCCCTATCTGGTGGTGAACGGCAACGCGTTTGGATTGCTATGGCGCTAGCACAGCAACCAAAATTATTAGTCTTAGACGAACCAACAACATATTTAGATATTAATCACCAATTAGAAATTATGGAGTTATTGAAACGATTAAATAAGGAACAAGATTTAACCGTTCTCATGGTACTTCACGAACTAACACAGGCGGTTCAATATTCACATTATATGGCTGTTATAAAAGAAGGCCATTTAGTAGCATCAGGAGAGACAAGTAAAATTATATCGGATGAGTTGTTTAGAGATGTATTCTCTGTAGATGTACAACTTGATACATTTGATAATAAAAAATATGTGCGCGTAATAGGATTAGTTGAGTAGCTTGATACTAATAGAAAAAGAGGGCATTCCCTATTTGGGGGATGCCCTCTTTCGCATGATACAATATGTTAGAATGTAACATTAATACCGTATGCTTCTTTAACTAAACGTGTCATAGCTTCAGGTGTTTGTAGTCCTGGGTTTAATAGGAATAGTTTAGATGGTAAGTATATTACTCGGTTATTTTGTACGGCTTTTAAATTAGCCCATGCAGGATTATCTGTCATAGCTTGTTTCATAGCTTTTGTAATTTCTTCTTCTTTACCCATTGTAACAACAAAGATAATATCAGGGTTATCTGCAGTCAATGTTTCAAGAGAGTAAGGGACAGTTTTATCCTTAGTTGTGCCTTCTAAGTGGGAGGCAACAACGTTTGTCATGCCTAGTTCTTTTACCATAGATGCAGTAACTGCTTCATCAGTTTCGGCAGTTACACCTTTTCCTGTGGCACGTAATACGGCAACACGTGCAGGCTGTTGATTCTTAACAGCATCTTTTACCTTGGTAATATTGCTTTCATAGGTATTAATAACAGATTTAGCCTTATCTTGATGATTGGTTAACTCGCCAAGGAATGTTAACATTGGTACATTATCTTTAATACCATCGTAATCAAAAAGTACGGTTGGAATATTATTAGCTTGTAATTGGGATTCATATTTTTTATGTTGATTTACTAAACCCAATACCACATCTGGCTTCAAGCCTAATAGTTGTTCCATGTTGATATTTGCAGTTTGACCAAGAGCTGGTAGAGCTTCTAACTCTGGTGCTAGTTTATCCGTTGTATTGGCACGGCTAATAGCCTTACCATCGACAGCATAAAGCATAGATAAAACAGAATTAGATAATACAGCAATTTTTTGTGGATCCTTTGGTACAGTATAGGTTTGGCCATTAAAGGTCAATTCCTTCGTAGTAGCAGAAGAGCTGGATGTGGTTTTACCACACCCAGCTAGTGCTAGTACAATCATAACCAAAGCGATACTACCGAGTAGTAGTTTTTTCATGATGTACTCCTATGAATGTTATATATGCAATAACGATCTTAGTTATATTGATTATTTTTCTAATGCATCCCAAGCTTCGTTAGCACGTTCAACGAATAAGTTACGGATGTTTTGGTTTTCACCTAAACCATGGATGTAAGTGTCAACTTTGAAGCCTTCTTTTTCAAGAATGGATTTGTGGGAATCTGGTTCGTTACCAGCCATGTCGTTGTTTGCATGGTCACCAGCAACCATCATGAAAGGCATCAATGTAACATGTTTAATACCATGTAATTTCAATTGAGGGATAACTTGTTCAAGATTTGGTGTACCTTCTACTGTGTAGATGAATACATTTTTCATGCCAAGAGTATGGATACGGTCTTGAATTACAGAATAGTATGCATTGGAAGGATCTGGAGTACCATGAGCCATGATAAGAAGACCATCTTCTTTACCTAATTTAGGGAATTGGGATTGAACAGCTTTTAATGTTTCAATAACTTGGTCAGTTTGGTTTTCT
Source organism: Veillonella parvula (assembly GCF_018366295.1). Classification (GTDB taxonomy): domain Bacteria; phylum Bacillota; class Negativicutes; order Veillonellales; family Veillonellaceae; genus Veillonella; species Veillonella parvula_P. Next base: position 420,459 of record NZ_JAGZIJ010000001.1, on the reverse strand, counting down.
TGACCCATCCAGTACATAAGAGAAGTACCGAGTGTCATTTTTTTGAAATCATTTTTGTATAAATTATATACTGCTGCATCGTAGTTATATTCCATACCAGGAATTACATCTAGAGATGCCAATGCAACGCGAGTGTAACCATCTTTTTTAAGTTCAGCTAAAGCTTCTTCAGGTGTAGGGTATGTTATACCTTCTTTTTGTTGGATACGATCACGAATAATATGGCTTGTGAAAGCAGTTATCACTTTAGTATTTGGGTGTGCTGCCTTAATAGCATCTACAGTAGCATCGATTGTTTTCACACGAGTATCTTTATAAGTTGTACCAAAGCTCATAACAACCATAGCATCTTTGTTTGGCAAGTTTTGTAAAGCTTCTGTATTATGTGTACGAACACCAATTGCAGCGGCTTCTTTCAATGCTGGTGTAGGATCTTTTACTTCTTCATTTAATTGATATGCAGCATTAGATACAACTGGTGCACCAAAGGATACTGCAAGACCTAGAATAGCGGATGCTAAAGCTAATTGTTTTTTCATTTCTATACTCCTATCTATAACTATAACTACACTAATATGCAATCATTTACATAGCTCTATTATAATGAAAACTATGGATTCATCGCATATATATAACCTTATTTCAATCGTAGCAAAGGGGCTAAGGAGTGTCAATAAACCCTATACCCCTAGAAGTATAGAGGAAATAAGAAAGTATTAATAAATTAATGTGATGAATATAGTATGATAGTACATTTTATAATTATATTCTTGTTGGTTATAAGGGTATGAATATGTGAATATATAAGTGATTTTATTTGATCTTTATTTAGGCATATTTTGATGGGGCCCCATAACATTACTACAAATATATTAAAAATGATGCCCTATACTTGTTTGCTCCTCGTTCCTGATGTCGCTACACAAGTACAGGTCATCATTTTTATTACTGTAGTTATGTAGGCGTCCCATCAAAATATGATATATAATAAATATAAATATAAAATTTTAGTAAAATAAAATTATCATATAAAAGAGAGAAGGACTATGTTTGTTTTTTTTGAGAGAGAACAAATTCTTTTAAAACAGAATGTATACGATCTACTACATAATACTAGGATAGGTAGAAAAGCTTTTTTACTTATTGTTTGGTAAGAGATCTTGGCAATTTGTAAAAGACCTATAGGTTCATATTCTATGAAATAGGAAATAGATTATGATATATGATTTATTAATTTTAGGCATTAGTATATGGTTATTATATGATATTTTTCTTATGTATAAAGCAAAGAATAAATCACAAGTCCTAATAGAGTTTATATTGCTTGCTGTATTAATTGCTGGATACTTAATAAATAAACTGTATGAAACTAACTATTTTGTATCAGATACATATTTTTATTTAGGTATGGTATTAGCGGTTATTATATATTGTTGTATATTATGGTTACATAGGTATAAATATATAAATACTGACGACGAGAGAAAAAAGAAAAATATAATTAATTCAATTCTAACAATTCATGCAATCATATTTTTATATGGATTAGTGATAGTTTGGATAGTATTCTTTTAGATTTTAATATGATTCTTAATTAAAACATGGTGTTGGACTCCTTTGAGTTTAACACCATTGGTAGATATGTTTGAGGATATTGTAAATGGAGGATGGATACCATTGAGTAAATCAGATTTTCAAAATAATTTTACTAAATATAAAGGGTAGATTATGCATCTTAAAATAAATATCCCTAATGACTGTAATTTATTCAAAGCTAATATACGAGCATTAGGAGATTCTAATATTTTTAGAAATAGACGTTTAAATATTATAACAGCAATAACATATTATGCTGCGATAGTATTTATATTCTTAATGACAATGGCTTTAGGTTTTTATGTTAACCCTAGATTATATAGCGTCTTTTTTTATGGGATTGATATGATAACTAATATATTGTTTTTAGTTGTATTGGGATATCGATGTCAAGATTATGGGATTCATAGATATATAGGTATTCTATGTGTTGTTATAATTAGTTCCATTATTACGTTATATTGTGGTGGTGATTTTTTTGTAAGCCCTAGTAATTATATTTTAGCGGTATCAGATACAACTATTTCTCTTAATAAACCCTTTTTTTTCGTAGTAATGAATAGAATGATTTTTTTATTACTTTTAATTCCTGGAAGTCAAAAGAATTCGTATGGTGATAGACCTGCATCTGGATTTTGGGATGGCTCTTATTTAGTAATGGATCCTTTAAATATTAAAATTATAAAGATTAAGATTAGAAAATTATGGAATAATTTAATTGGTAAAAAGGACTATGATGATACATTAAGGTCTGGTAATGCTGTAAAAGAGCAAAAGTTTGAGTTTATGGAAGTTCTCCAAAAAATTCTCATTAAAGATATTTTTAATTTTGAGGGCCGATCTTCTAGAGATGAACTGATGATATTTACTATGCTATTTTCTGTGCTATCAATGTTATTAAGTTATATAAATATATCTGATATATTGAATAGTTATGTTGTTAATATTTTTATAATTGACGTCTTAGTCGCTATTATTATATTAGTACCTTATATAAGTTTACTTGTTCGTCGTCTTCATGATAGTGGAAATAGTGGTTTTTGGCTTTTCTTTATGGTAGTTCCTATTGTAAACGTATATGTTTTATATATGCTATTTTTTAAGCCAACCTATAATGATGAGACAATCAAATGCTGAAATTGATTTTTTATTTATTTTTAGAGAAAATTGATAGGTTGGTATGTTTGAGAATATTGTAATTGGTCTCTTTGACTTATTAATGGTGAATTATCTCGTCATATTTGAAGTATATTTTAATTATTATTCTTTGTGTTGCTTGTGTCTTTGATCTATGGCGTCATAATCGTTCAGGCAAAATCACAGCTGGCGACAAGAGAATGTATGATACCTTTATAGGTCGAATTAAGTTCATTGTTATGTTTTTACTTGTTTTATGTGGTGTTGCATCGGTTATACATTATTTTGGTTAATTTTGATATTTTTTCTCATTGACTTCTATAGATTAATCTTGTACTATTATTACATAGTAGTTGATAACAGTTTTCAATTGTGAAAGTTGTTTCATGTATGAGTAATATGGAGGTCACATATGAAAGGCATAATTATTGCATCCTTTGGATCAATTTACCAAGATGCTGTGGAGAAATCCATTGGCAGTATAGAGAAAAAAGTACGTTCCATGTATAGCGATATGGAGGTGCGCCGCGTATTCTTATCTGATGCATTAGTAGAGAAGTGGAATGAGAAATACGAAGATAAGATTTCTTCTTTCACAGAGGCTATGCAAGATTTCGCTCGCATGGGAATTGATGAGGTGTACATTCAACCTATTACATTGGTGGCAGATCAGTGCTACCAACAAATGCGCAAACAAGCATTAAAGTTTTTACATAGCAATGAATATAGTTTTAGCCAGGTAAATATCGGTAAACCATTGCTTACCTCTTTAGGTGTAAAAAATTATGCCGATGATTATGAAGCAACATTAGAAAGCATAGTTCGTCACGTTAATACAAAAGCACTTAATAAATCTGTTGTGCTCATGGCGAATGGTCAAAATCAATTAGAGTTTAGTACATTGCAATTAAAGGCGATGTATGGTGCAGCACCAAATGTAGTAGTATTTACTACAAATGGTTTCCCTACTTTTAAACAAGCTCTTACTTTCTTGGATCGTATGGGGCATAAAGATTTATTAGTTGTACCATTGGCTCTCATAGGTTCTACACATTTAATGGATTACCTTGGCGGTGAACGCTCCGATTCCATTTATGCTTTACTCGCTGAGGAAGGCTACAATGTTGATATCTGGAATGAAGGGCTTGGGGAAAATCCACATGTACAAGATTTATTCTTGAAACATTTAGGTCAAGCTATCCGCATGTCTGATCGTAAACGGCCCATGCCTAGAGAATCCGTAAAACCTGTCATGACAAATTCTCGCTTAGAAGCGCAAGGTTTGATTTCTTGATATTTGTTATTACATAATTAGACATACAACACTCCACTCTTTCACATTAATAAAAATCCTCCTTGTTGGACATCCAATGAGGAGGATTTTTACTTTTACCATGAAAGATAAGAATAATTTCTATTTTATACGTACCACGGTATGCCCCTATAGAATGGTCTATGGTATGATTAAGATACATTATTAGTTAATATAAGGAGACATTCATGAAACAAGCTATCTTAGTTGTTGCCTTTGGATCCACTGTGGACAGTGCTCGTGAACATAATATCGATTCCGTAGTAGAACATATTCGTAAATCGTATCCGGATTATACTGTAGAATTAGCTTTTTCCTCTCGTATCATCGTTAAGCGCTTACGTGAGCGTGGTATTGAGATTCCTACTGAACAAGGGGCGTTAGAAAAACTGATTCGAGAAGGTTATACACATGTATATGTGCAGCCACTTCATTTCACCGGTGGTGAAGAGTTCGATAAATTGAAAAATAATATCCTTGCTCATGAAGGGGAAGGACAACTCGAAGTATTGCGTGTAGGTAGACCTCTCGTATACTATATGGGACAAGAAGAGCACCCAGATGATTACCAAATCTTGATTGACCGTTTCATTAAATCTCTTAATATTTCTAAGGATGATGGTTTGTTATTGGTCGGTCATGGAGGTCTTGGTTCTGGCAATTCTTCATATGGTAATTTACAGTTTAAGCTAATCCGTAATGGACTTACAAATGTGCGTATTGCTGTACTTGAAAATGCACCATATGTGTCAGATGTAGCAATGCCTTGGGAATGGCTTGATGGTAAACGTCCAAAAACAATTTATGTACATCCTTTATTATTGGTACTCGGGGATCATGCACAAAATGATTTATTTGGTGACGAAGAGGATAGTGTTGTTAATGAACTTTCTGGAGCAGGATATGCGGTTAAACCAATTCATAGTGCTCTAGGTGAATATGAAGCGATTCATGATATTTTCCGTCAACATGTGCAAGATTGTATCGATGATTTGTATGGCAAACGTAGCCCACATCGTCCTGCAATTCCAAATATTAAATAGTATCTTTGTATATATTGTATAAATTGGTTATAATAAAAGATATTGCAATTATAAATAGAGTGTGACTATAAGAATAGGAGATACCCATGAAAGGTAAATTATATGGTATTGGCGTAGGCCCTGGCGATTCTGAATTAATGACTGTGAAAGCTGCTCGCATCGTAGGTGAAGCAGATATTATCATCACACCTAAAACAGAAAAGAAAGATGGTTCCGTAGCCCTTGATATCGCATCCCCATATATCCAAGAACATACAGAAATCGTTCCCGTAGTATTCCCAATGGTATTGGATGATTCTACACAGGAGGAAGGCTGGCAAGAGGCTAAACGCGTTATCTTGTCTTACTTAGATGAAGGTAAAAGTGTTGTATTTTTAACATTAGGTGATCCTATGTTCTACAGCACATATATGTATGTATACCGTTTGATTGAAAATACAGGTCATGAAATTGAAACAATTCCTGGCGTTACTGCATTCTGTGCAATCGGATCTCACCTTGGATACCCAATCGTAGAGAAGGAAGAGGTATTGGCCATCGTTCCAGCTACAGCGCCTAAAGAAAAAATCGATGCTGTATTGGCTGTTGCAGATGATGCAGTTATCATGAAGGTATATAAAAACTTTGATGAAGTACAAGAAACCTTGATTAAACATAATATGGCAGATGATGCGGTTATGATTAGCCGTGTAGGTTTGCCTGATGAGCAAGTATTCGTAGGTTTAGATAATATACCAAAAGATACTAAACTCAACTACTTATCTACAATTCTTGCAAAACGTAAGGATCGTTAACAAACACATCGTATTGCGAGGTAATATCTATGAACACAGTACAGATTCCACGTGTTGTCATTGCAGGCACCAATTCTGGTGTTGGTAAAACAACTATCGTCGCGGGCTTATTGGCAGCTTATGCAAATGGTGGACGTACGGTGCAATCTTTTAAAGTGGGCCCGGATTATATTGATCCGGGCTTTCATAAAATTGCATCCGGCCGTGAAAGCTATAATTTAGATACGTGGCTTGTGCCACCTCACAAGTTGACTCCTTTCTTTGCTACAATGGCACATGATGTAGACCTTGCTATTATTGAAGGTGTTATGGGCCTTTACGATGGTGGTCGAGAAGGCGTTAGTTCTACGGCTCAAATTGCTAAACAGTTAAATGCACCAGTGGTGCTTGTTATCGATTGCAAGGCTATGGGTGAAAGTGCGGCAGCTATTGCTAAAGGGTTCCGTGACTATGACCCAGAGGTAAACTTTGGTGGTGTCATCTTAAACCGCTTAGGCTCTGCTAATCATGAGCGTATGGTTCGTGAAGGAATGGATAAAATTGGCGTACCCGTTATTGGTGCTATTTACCGTGATGATCGTATGCATTCACCAGAGCGTCATTTAGGACTTACACCAGTTACTGAAATCGATCCAACAGAGGCGATTAATACGATTCGAGAAGCTGTTGAGAAGATGGTAAATCTCGATGCACTATTGGAAATTGCTACTAATGCACCAACTATCGAACTACCAGATGCTATAGATGTTAAAACCATTGAAAAACGTGTGAAAATCGGTGTAGCTTATGATGAGGCATTCTCTTTTTATTATCCTGCTAGTCTTGCTGCGTTAGAGGAAAAAGGGGCTGAGCTTGTTTACTTTAGTCCGCTTAATGACTCGGTAATTCCCGATGTAGACGGACTTGTATTCGGTGGTGGCTTCCCAGAAATGTTTTTATTCCAGTTATCTAGTAATGAGTCTATGAAGGAATCTATCCGCCAAGCTAATGCACAAGGTATGCCTATTTATGCTGAATGTGGTGGCCTTATGTATCTTTGTGAAAGTATTCATGACTTTGAAGGTTCTGTATATAAAACTGTAGGTATTGTACCTGCCAATTGTGTGATGCAACAAAAGCTTCAAAAGGTGGGATATGTTACAGCAACAGCAAAGAGAGATACTTTGCTAGGTGCTATGAATACAGCTATTCGTGGTCATGAGTTCCATTTCTCTACAATGGAGCCAACTATAGATGACTTCCCATGGGCTTTTCATTTAGAAGGAGGCCGTAAACCTCAATCGTATGACGGCGGCTATGCAACAAAAAATGTATTAGCTTCTTACTTACATTTGAACTTTGCTGGCTCTGATGAAGGGGCACAACATTTTGTTGATACATGTGCTGCTTATAAGGCCCAAAAGTAATAGATGTATAAATGTATTTAATAGGTTTATATGACTATGTGTTATCACAATTACATTCTGCGGGACAGTTCGTATTAAAGGAGCTATTATGGAAGAACGTGGATTAATTCTAGTTAATACAGGGAATGGTAAAGGTAAAACAACAGCGGCATTAGGCGTTGTTTTACGTGCTGTCGGACAAGGTTTCAAGGTTCTTATATTACAATTTATTAAGAGTGGCAATGGCTATGGTGAATTGGCAGGTCTCGCTAAATTAGGTGATCAAGTTGAAATTCGCTCTATGGGAAAAGGCTTTATTTACTATAAACGTGATGAAGTAGGAGAAGCTGAGCTTGCTCGCCACAAAGAAGCAGCACAAGCCGCTTGGCGTACATTGGTAGAGGAAGTAAACTCCGACAAATGGGATCTAATTGTTATGGATGAAATAAATAATGCCATTAATTATGAGCTTATCGATGTGCACTCTGTAGTGGAAATGCTTAAGAATAAGCCAAAAAGACTTCATGTTGTTTTGACGGGGCGTTATGCTAAACCTGAAATCATTGATATGGCGGATACCGTAACAGAAATGAAGGTAGTAAAGCATGCTTATGAAAAGGGCATAAAAGCTGCTAAAGGCATAGAATTTTGATTTAATTCAAAAAAATCGAAAAAAATCGAAAAAGAACTTGCTAAAACTATATCGAAAATGTATAATATAGTCATAAGCACAGAGGTGCTCAATATTCTTGACATTAAGTATGTATATAAGACTAACCAGGAGGTTAACTATGGCTGTACATGATTACATTAAATCTGGCGATTTCGCTACTGAAAAACACGTTCCTGTTATCGAAACAGTTGACACTGTAAAAGCAGGTGAAACTTTCCACGTTACTTTATCCGTAGGTAAAGACATTGCACATCCAAACACTGTAGAACATCACATTGATTGGATTAAATTGTACTTCGTAGCTGAAGGCACTCAATTGCCATTCGAAGTTGGCGCTATCGAGTTCAACGTTCATGGTGACGGTGCAACTGCAAACGAAGGTCCTGTAGCAGCAGTTTCTGAAGGTACTTTAGCAGTAGCTTTGAAAAAATCCGGTAAATTGATCGCTGTTTCCTACTGCAATATCCATGGCTTGTGGGAATCCGAAAAAGATATCGTAGTTGCTTAATTAACTAAAACAACTAATAAAGACCAGCCCGAGGGCTGGTCTTTTTGTATATCTATGTGTTTACATAGCTTAATAATGAGGTAAAGTTAAACTTTCAATAGTAGATATTTAATGGCATTATGGCTAATACGTGTTAGGATTATTTAATGCATATTCATCATATTATAGACATATTATTTGATTTTTAATGTCCATATAAAAAGGAGTTTTGTATCACTCCAGTGGATTAATTGCTGTACATCCCTTTACAGTGCTATTTGTTTGTGGTAAAGTATATGCATATTGATATTTAGTAAACATAGTTAAATGAGGGATTATTGTGGCCTTAATCGTTAAAAAATTTGGTGGTAGTTCCGTAGCTACACCAGAAAAAATATTTAATATTGTTGATCGCGTTCTTCGTGAGAAGCAAGCTGACGATAAAATCGTTCTTGTTGTATCCGCTATGGGTGATACAACTGATGACTTGGTGGCCTTAGCTAAACAAGTTACATCCAAGCCGTATGGTCGTGAAATGGACCGCTTGTTGTCTACCGGTGAACAAGTAACAATTGCATTGATGGCAATGGCTTTTAACGAACGTGGTCAGGAATCTGTATCCTTAACAGGTGATCAAGCAGGTATCACAAGTAGTGATACGTTTAATAAAGGTCGCATTTTGGGCGTTGATCCTAATCGTGTGTTTGAAGCTTTGGATGAAGGTAAAATTGTGGTAGTTGCTGGTTTCCAAGGTATAACTGAATATGGTGATATGGTGACATTAGGCCGTGGTGGCTCTGATACAACAGCTGTTGCATTGGCAGGTGCTATGAAAGCGGATGTATGTGAGATTTTTACGGACGTAGACGGCGTATATTCTACAGATCCTCGCGTGGCGAAGGAAGCTTTCAAATTAGAAGAAGTAACGTATGGCGAAATGCTTGAGATGGCACGCCTTGGTGCAGGTGTAATGCAGCCGCGTGCCGTAGAAATGGGTTTCCGTTATGGTGTACCTATTCATGTACGTTCTACATTTAGTGATAAACCAGGTACTATTATTCGGGAGGATTATACTGTGGAAGCAAATAAACACGTAATTACTGGCGTAGCTGATGATACAAATACAGCAAAAGTAGCTCTTGTAGGCGTTGAAAATAAACCAGGTGTTGCAGCGACTGTATTCAAAGCATTAGCTGCTAGAAACGTTGACGTAGATATGATTGTTCAATCTATCCGTTCCGTGGGAGAACCAAAAACTGATCTTATCTTTACAGTAGCTATGGATGATGTGGTATTAGCTCGAGAAGTATTAGAAGAATTACAAAAAGCAGTAGATATTGAAGCTGTTAATATTGACGAAAAAATGGCGAAAGTTTCCATTATTGGTGCAGGCATGTTAGGACAACCTGGTGTAGCTGCGCAAATGTTTGATATCTTGAGCCAAGAAGGTATCAATATTGAAATCATTTCTACTTCTGAAATTAGTATTTCTTGTCTTGTTGCTGAAGATCGCGTAAAAGATGCTGTTCGTGTAATTCATAATGGCTTATTGTTAGATCAACGAGGTTAATCACTGCATGGATAGTCTACGTAGTTTTATGGATGAAATGCTCAATGACCAAGGTCGTAAGGAAGGTTTCATTAGCGATCTACTAGGAAATCTAAAAAATCAGCCTATTCCAACATTGGAACAAGCTCAAACTGGTTATACAACAATGAGTAATTTACATGGTATCTTCTATGATTACGATAAGTCTGAGGTTACTATTACTTACAAGGTTGTACCAGATATGTATCAACCATATACATTGAGTTTTATACAATTCGAAGCCGTGTTAGAAGGCTTATTAACCTTGCGTCGTAATCAAAAGTGGCAGATGCAACATAATAAATAATATGAACCCCATGGGTATACTTGCCTATGGGGTTTTGTAATTCGATAATTATTCTTAACATCTATATATAGAGTCATCGATATGATATAATAAATTATTCAGAGAGAAATCATTATATTAGTATAGAAAGAAGGGACAGCATGGAAATAAATAAGGTTTATTCTGGCTTTCGCCTTGACCGCATTGAGCGCATTGATGAGATCAATGGTACCGCTTATGAAATGAAACATGAAAAGTCTGGTGCTCGTTTAATTTATATTGATTCACCAGATTCTAATAAAGTATTCAATATCGCTTTTAGAACAACACCACATAATAGTACTGGTGTGGCACATATTATGGAACATTCCGTTTTATGTGGTTCTTGTAAGTTTCCTTTAAAAGAGCCATTTGTTGAGCTTGTTAAAGGATCTTTAAACACGTTCTTAAACGCTATGACTTACCCTGATAAAACAATGTATCCTGTAGCCAGTAAGAATGATAAAGACTTCCACAACTTGATGGACGTATATCTTGATGCTGTATTGTATCCACGCGTTCGTGAAGATGCGGAAATCGTAATGCAAGAAGGTTGGCATTATGAATTAGATAGTGCGGACGATGAACTTACCTATAAAGGTGTTGTATTTAATGAGATGAAGGGGGTTTATTCCTCTCCGGATTCCGTTCTAGAACGCCAAATGATGCGTGAACTTTTCCCAGATACCACTTATGGTGTTGATTCTGGTGGAGATCCTGACCATATTACAGACTTAACTTATGAAGAGTTCCAAGAGTTCTATCGAGTTCATTATCATCCGTCCAATAGTTATATCTTCCTTTATGGTGATATGAATATTGAAGAGCAATTGGCATTCTTGAATGATGAGTACTTAAGTCATTTTGATGCTATTGAGGTTAATACAGAGGTTGGTATACAAACTCCATTTACAAAAGGTAAGGTGGTAAGCTATCCATATAGCGTAGGTTCTGAAGAGCCAACAGACAACCGAACTTTACATTCCTTTGCCTATGTTTTACCTGATGTAACGCCTGAGCATAGCTTGGCTTTTGAGGTATTAACACATGCATTGTTGACATCTCCTGCGGCTCCTCTTAAACAGGCTTTGGTGAAAGCAGGTATTGGCTCTGATGTGAGTGGCTATTATCTTGATAGTATTCGTCAACCTTTGTGGACCGTGCAAGCAACTGGTTCCAATCTCGATAAACAAGCTGAGTTGCAACGCATTGTGGAGTCTACATTGCAAGAACTTTGTGATAATGGTTTAGATAAAGAATTATTAGAAGCTTCCTTGAATAGCATTGAGTTTGCTCTTCGTGAAAGTGACTTTGGAGGTCGGCCAATTGGTTTAGCGTATGTTATCCGTATGATGGATAACTGGCTATATGACAATGATCCACTCGAGTTATTACACTACGAAGAAGCATTAGTGAATATTCGTAAGGGCTTATCCGGTACGTACTTTGAAGATTTAATTCGTCAATCTATCTTAAATAACAATCATAAAGTGCTTGTTTCTATTTATCCTGAACGGGGTCTTCAAGAGCGCAAGGATGCAGAGGTTAAAGAACATTTAGCTTCTGTAAAAGCTAAGATGTCTCCAGAAGAAATCGAAGCAATTGTAGAGCAAACAAAACGACTTAAACTTCGTCAAGAGGCTCCAGATAGCGACGAAGCGTTAGCATCGATACCATTGCTTGAATTATCAGATTTAAATCCTAATATTGAAGAGGTAGAACGTCGTGAAAGTAAAATTGGCAACACTACAGTACATTTTGTGCCTACTTTCACAAAAGGCATCAACTATGTAGGGCTTTACTTTAATTTAAGCTGTCTTACAGAAGATGAATTGTTCTACGCCGATATTTTAAGTGATATTATTGGTCGTATTGACACATCTGAACGTGGCTATGAAGCATTGGCGAAAGATATCAATATGAATCTTGGTGGTTTAAGCTCAGATATTACGGCTATTAGCAAAGATGGTAAGCGTGATGAATTTACGCCTCTCATGATTGTTCGAGCTAAAGCTTTGCATTCTAAATTACCTGACTTATGCCGTTTGATTAACGAAGTAGTACAAAAAGCAGATTATAGTGACGATAGACGCTTGACTGAACTTGTTCAAGAAAGCAAAGCTATTTGGGATAATGAAGCATTCCGTCGTGGTAATTCCATCGTAAGTCAACGTGTTATGGCTCAAGTGTCTGCAGTTGGTAAATTTAGAGATAATGGTAACTTTGGTTACTATCAAAAGATTAGCGAGTTGGCTTCTAATCCTGCGGCATTACCATTATTGCCAGAAAAATTAGCTGATGTAGCTCGTAAGATTTTCCGTGCTAACAATGTGGATATCATGTTCGTTGGTGAAGAAGGCGAATTAGAAGCCTTTGAACATCTTATGAAACCATTGATTGAAACCTGGGATACTACTGAGTTAAGTAATGATAAATTAAAGATTACACGTTTGTCTGGTAATGATGGTATCGTTACAGCTGGTAAGGTTCAATACGTAGCTCAAGGTGGTAACTTTGTAGACCATGGGTATAAACACGTAGGCCCAATGAGTGTATTAGAGACGATTTTACGCTATGAATATCTTTGGATTCGCATTCGTGTACAAGGTGGTGCTTACGGTGCCTTTGCAAACTTCTATGATGATGGGAATATGATTTTCTGTAGCTATCGAGATCCAAACTTGGTAGAAACATTAAATGTATATAAAGAATTACCTCAATATCTTCGTGAGTTTACGTTGACTAATCGTGAGATGCGTAAATATATTATCGGTACTATGAGCTCCTTGGACTTGCCTATGACTCCTGCGTTGCGTGGCCCACGTGCGATGGGGATGTATTTTAGCGGTGCTAAACTAGAGGATAAGGTAGAGTTTCGTAAACAAGTTATCGCTTGTAAGCCAGAGGATATCGTTGCTTTAGCAGATGTGGTTGAACCCGTATTGAAGGATAATCATATTTGTACAATGGGGAACGAACAAAAAATTAAAGACGCTGGTAAGGTATTCGATAACATCATTTCTCTAGGATAATTGTCTTATATCATGTATGGTGGCATATTCTGTGTAATTCTACGGGATATGCCACTTGTTTTGTACTGTAGGAGGGTCCATTATGAAAGGCCGATTTGCTCCAAGCCCCACAGGATATATCCATCTTGGCAATGTGTGGATAGCCCTCTTATCCTATGTTTCTACGAGGCAACAAAAAGGGCAGTATGTTGTGCGAATGGAGGATATAGACATCCAACGTTCTAAACGGGATTTAGGGGAAGCTCTATTAGATGATTTAGAGTGGCTAGGCTTTGAATGGGATGAAGGACCTCGTGTTGGTGGTCCAGAATCAACATATTGGCAAAGTGAACGGCAAACATATTATGGAGAAATATTAGAACATCTTGCATCAGAAAAACTAATTTATCCTTGCTTTTGTAATCGTACAAGGCTCCAGTCTATTGCTTCGGCACCCCATGTCGGCGATGTAATTCATCGTTACGATGGCCATTGCCGTCATCTAGAGGATAAATTGATAAAAGAATTTATGATGTCTAAGGAGCCATCTTTGCGTTTAGCCGTTAATTCTTGTGATTTAGATTTCGTGGATCGTTGGCAAGGCTTTCAACATATTCATTTAGAAGGTGAATTAGATGATTATGTATTGCGTCGTGGTGATGGTATGTATGCCTATAATTTAGCTGTCGTACTGGATGATATTGTTATGGGGATAACGGAGGTCATTCGTGGAGATGATTTACTAGAGACTACGGGGCAGCAAATATATTTATATAAAACATTACAAACCAGTTTCAATTCTAAAAATATACAAATACCTTCTTATGGGCATGCTCCATTATTAATTGATTCTGAAGGACATAGATTGTCTAAGCGACAAAAGAGTATTACTATTCGAGAATTGCGTGAAAATCAGTGGTCTCCTAATAGAATTTTAGGTGAGCTGGCTATTGTAGGGGGCTTAGTTGAAGCTCATACATTAAGTCGTAGAGAAATTAGTTTATCTGAATTAATTGAGATTGATTTAAATGTACCTAGTCTTAGTCAGAAAACGATTGAGATACAAATTAAAGAATAGAGTAGTAAAATAGTATTGATTTATGTTATAGGATGTTTGCTAAAAGAGAATAATTCTTTAACTATATAATTCGATATAATATATTGACAATATTCGATATTTATTTATAATAGTATATAAGAGGTGGTCGAAATGACAATTCAACAAGCTTTAGATCAAAAAGTATGGGCCGTTATTGGAGCTACCCATAAAACCGAGAAGTTCGGTTATAAGATTTATAAATGTCTTAAAGATCACGGATATGAAGTATATCCAGTCAATCCTAATATTGCAGAAATAGATGGAGACACTTGTTATTCTAGTCTTTCTTCACTTCCCGTTGTGCCTGCTGTGGTAGATTTTGTTGTACCAGAAGCAGCGGGGTTAGCTGCACTTGATGAATGCAAAGAACTTGGCATTTCTGTTGTGTGGTTGCAACCGGGGGCGGATAAACCATCTGTTGTTGAAAAAGCACATGCTTTAGATCTGCATGTCATTCAAGATTGTGTATTAGTTCAATTACCGTAGGAGGGTACAATGAGCGAATTAAAAGATTTAAAAACTGCTGAATATCAAGATTTAGTAAACCAAGGTGGTGTTACTGTTGTTGACTTCTGGGCTCCATGGTGCGGTTATTGCGTACGTATGATGCCAATCATTGAAGAAATTGCAGGTGAGCTTGAAGGTAAAGCTAACTTTGTAAAAGTAAACGCTGATGAAGAACCAGAATTAGCACGTAACTTACAAGTTGAAGTATTGCCTACATTCGTTATCTTAAAAGATGGTGAAGTAGTAGACCGTAAAATCGGTTTCTTGCCTAAAGGCGATCTTCAAGCGGCTATCGAATCCAAATTCTAATACTATAATTAAAACTATATAAATAGAGGAAAACCTCATCAATGTATGATTGTACATTGATGAGGTTTTTTTGTGCTTTTTTTATATAGACCTAAATATATTTAACATTTATAAGTTATTAAACATAATACATTGAGTTCCTAAACATAATACATCTAAAAGTGGGGATTGTGTCCGTCTAAGGAGTAGTATTTCACCATTGTGGTGGAGAGTGGTTAAATTAATTAATTTTGAATATTTAATCGAACATATGTATTGTAGAAAAGAGGAGAAAAATAGAGATTAAACAAGAAAAATATAAAAAAGTGGGATAAAAATGGATTTTTTGTTGTGAAAGGTGGGGAATTGTGGTAGAATTTACCATATAGTGGTGGATAAGAAATAGTAAAGGGCGGTGATACATATGTTCATGGGCGAATATAATCACACTATTGATACAAAAGGGCGGATGATTATACCTGCTAAAATACGTGAACAACTAGGCGATTTGTGCATCGTTACAAAAGGTCTAGATAACTGCTTGGCTATTTACACCGAAGAGGCATGGAAGAAAATTTCTACTGCTTTACAATCCCAATCTTCCACTAAAGCTAGCGTACGTGCCTTGAAACGTTTTGTTTTTGGTAGTGCTGCTGAGCTTGAATATGATAAACAAGGTCGTGTCCTTATTCCTGTACCACTACGTGAATATGCAAGCCTTGATAAACAGGCTGTTATTGTAGGTGCTGGAGACCACGTTGAAATTTGGAGCCGTGAAAAATTCGATTTCTATGATGAACAAGTGGCTGAAAGCATGGAAGAGTTAGTTGAAGGGCTTGAAGGGATTATGTTATAGGAGGCTATGATGGAATTTAATCATACTAGCGTACTCTTACGTGAAACAGTGGACTCCGTCGTAACTAATCCAAAAGGCATTTATGTGGACTGTACCCTTGGTGGGGCAGGACATGCTCACGCAGTGGGTGAGATGCTAGATCCAGAAGGCATTATTATAGGTTTAGATCAGGATGAAGATGCTTTGAGTGTAGCTCGACAGCGTTTATCTGATTTGAAATGTCAGGTGTTAACGATACCTACAAACTTTTCTAACTTAAAAGAAGCCCTCCAAAATGCGGGCATTTATGAAGTCGATGGTTTTATATTTGATCTTGGTGTATCCAGCTATCAACTAGATACTCCTGAACGAGGTTTTTCATATATGAATGATGGACCTCTTGATATGCGTATGGATAAAGATGCACCTCTCACGGCAGAGGAAATTGTTAATGAATATGACAGTGAACAATTACTGCAAATTATCCGCGACTATGGGGAAGAACGATGGGCTAAACGGATTGTTGAGTTTATTGTTGAAGCACGCCAAGAAAAAAGAATTACTACTACTGGTGAGTTAGTTAGAATTATTAAGAATGCAATACCTGCAAAGGCGCGACAAGATGGACCTCATCCGGCAAAACGGACGTTTCAAGCTATTCGCATCGAAGTAAATAGAGAATTAGCAATCTTGCATGATAGTTTTGTAGATGCTGTATCGATGTTAAAACCAAAGGGAAAGATTGGAGTTATTACATTCCACTCCTTGGAAGATCGAATTACAAAGCAAACTTTTAAAGAGTTAAGTACTGCATGTATATGTCCTCCACAATTGCCTGTGTGTGTTTGTAATCACAAGGCAGTTGTAAAGGCAAAGAATAAGGCTATAGAGCCAAGTATAGGGGAGATTGAAGTTAATCCGAGAGCTAGAAGCGCTAAATTGCGCGTAGCAGTAAAGTTGTAGATTTGGAAGGGGTTAAGTGTTATGTTAGCGAGAAAGGCTGTTGTGGGCCAAGTAAAAGGTGATATGTTGGTTATTGCACAAGGGAGAAGACGTAGTGCAAACGTAGCTTTAGATTTAAGCCCTATGATGTGGCAAGTTGTATATGGCATTGCTGCATTAGTTGCATGCTTACTTATTATGATGGTTATGAATGCATACAGTACAAAGTTGGGCTATGAGGTAGTTAAAACACAGCAAGCTGTAGTACAATTAACAAAAGATAACGATGCATTAGACGTTGAAGTGGCTTCCTTGAAGTCTCCTGTACGTATCCAACAAATCGCAGAAGAACAACTAGGAATGGTTTTGCCTGATTCTTTTGTTTATAGCACAAAAAGCGCTGTTACTGAACGTAATGTACAAGAGAAACAGCAAATTATAGACTAGCAGGCGAAGCAGCTCGTATTGGGCTGCTTTCCTTTGCGTGTAAAGGAGATTATATATGAAACACTTACAAGATATAGTAAAAACCTTACATGCACCGCATGTAGAAGGTAATACAGCTGTTGAAATTTTAGATGTAACCGCTGATTCTCGTGCTGTAAAAGCAGGTAGTTTATTTATTGCTTTAGATGGTGCTACTGTCGATGGACATGACTATGTTAATAAAGCTGTTGAGGCTGGGGCAGTAGCCGTATTAGTATCTAAACCTGTTGAGGTAAATAGTGATGTTTGTGTTATTACTGTTGAAGATACACGTGCGGCTATGATGGCCTGTGTGCCATACTTTTTTGATTATCCAGCCAATTCCATGCGCATGATTGGTGTCACTGGTACTAATGGTAAAACGACTACAACTCATATGATTCGTCATATTTTGAAAGCTCAAGGTCATAAGGTCGGTGTGATTGGTACTGTTCATATCATGATTGGTGATACATCATATCCGATTCATAACACGACCCCTGACGTAGTAGATTTACAACATATTTTGCATCAAATGGTAGAAGAGGGGGTTACACATTGTGTAATGGAAGTATCTTCTCATGCGTTGGCTTTAGGACGCGTATCTGGTGTTGAGTATGATACGGCTGTATTCACAAATCTTACACAAGATCATTTAGACTTTCACAAAACATTTGAAAATTACTTGGCAGCTAAATGTAAACTATTTGAACAGGTTAGCAAACCAAACCAAGTAAAATCTGGTAAGGGTGCTGTCATCAATATTGATGATGCCTATGGACATCGGGTTGTTGAAAAAACTACAGCCCCTATCATTACCTATAGTATTGATGGTAGCGGCACATTGAATGCTCATGACGTTGATATGACGCCAAAGTCTAGCCGTTACACGGTATCTTATGATGGTCATGACTATACAGTTGCAATGAATACGACTGGCTTGTTTAATGTGTATAATACATTAGCAGCTATTGGTGCCTGCTTATTAGAAGGTATTTCCATGGAAGACATCGATAAAGCGTTGAAAACATTTAGTGCTGTACCTGGTCGTTTTGAATTGATTGAAGAAGGTCAACCATTTGCTGTTGTTGTAGACTATGCACATACACCAGATGGGTTAGAAAATATTTTACAAACAGCAAAGGCTATTCAAGAAAATCGTATTATTGTAGTCTTTGGCTGTGGCGGTGACCGAGATGCAACCAAACGTCCTATTATGGGACGCATTGCGGCACAATACGGTGATGTTGTGTATGTTACATCTGATAATCCGCGTACAGAGGATCCTGTACAAATTGTTAAAGATGTGGAAGTCGGCGTTAAAGACGGCCTTCGAGAAGGAACTCACTATGAAGTTATCGTTGATCGTCGAGAAGCGATTCAACATGCAATACAACATGCAAAATCTGGGGATATTGTACTCATTGCAGGTAAGGGGCATGAGGATTACCAAATCTTAAAGGATAAAACGATCCATTTTGATGATCGTGAAGAGGCGCGAGCAGCCCTCAAGGAGATCTAATATGGCAGAATTTACATTGTCTCAAGTACTGGAGGCCACAAAGGGGACGAGTGCACATACCGATAATATTAAGTTTTTAGATGTGTCTACTGATACAAGAACTATTGAATCAGGCTTTTTATTTGTAGCCTTAAAAGGTGATACCTTTGATGGCCATGATTTTATCAATGCGGCTATCGAAAAAGGTGCTACAGGGGCTATCGTTGAAAAAGGACGTTCTGTAGAAGGTATTGCTTGCATCGAGGTAGACAATACTTTGGTAGCATATCAAAACTTAGCACGATATCATCGTCGCCGCTTTGATATTCCTGTAGTTGCTATTACTGGTTCCTCTGGTAAGACTACGACAAAGGAAATGGTGGCAGCCGTACTTGGCACAGAATTTAATGTATTAAAAACTGAGAAAAATTTTAATAATGAAATTGGCTTACCAAAAACACTATTGCGCTTAACTGCTGAGCATGAAGCCTGTGTTGTTGAAATGGGTATGCGTGGGCTCGGACAAATTGAAGAACTGGCCTTGATTGCAGAACCAACGATGGGGATTATTACTAATGTTGGTACTAGTCACATCGAGCTTTTAGGTTCTCGAGAAGCCATTGCCGAAGCGAAAGGTGAATTGATTCGTTGCTTGCCTGAAAACAGCGTGGCTATCCTTAATGAAGATGATCCATATGTAAAAGCTATGGATCGTTTAGCTAAGGGTAAAACAATTACCTATGGTATTGAACGGAATGCTACTTGTATTGGTAGCCATTTGCGCTATAAAAAAGACGGTATTAAGTTCACTTGTAAGTGTTATGATGAAGTTTTTGATATCTTCTTGCCTATGATTGGTGAACACAATGTATATGATGCATTGGCGGCTATTGTTGCAGGCCGAGTGCTAGGCATTAAATCTAACACAATTCGCAAAGGTTTGAGTGAGTTTAGTGGAACTCCAATGCGTCAAGAAATCGTTCCATTTGAAGATATTGTTATCTTAAATGATGCTTATAATGCAAACCCTTCATCCATGGCAGAAGCTATTAAAGCACTTGGCCAATTAGAAGGTAAGCGTAAAATTGCGATGCTAGGCGATATGCTCGAGCTCGGCGACTTCTCTGAAGAAGCACATCGTGAAATCGGCCATTTGCTTGCTGAAGAGGGTTATAGTGTTGTATTCACCTTTGGTGATGCTGCTGCCTTCATTGCAAAGGAAGCAAAAAAAGCGGGTTTAACTACATTCCGTTGTAACAGCCATTTAGAAATGGCCAACGCATATAGTGATATTCGTGAAAAAGGGGATGTTATCCTTGTGAAAGGTTCCCGTGGTTTACGAATGGAGCGCGTTGTTGAAGAATTAAAGGATCGAGAATAATAGGTAACGGCTAGTTATATCTAGCCGTCCTATTTATTAATAAGTAGAGGATTCATATGATAAATCACATTCTATTAGCCTTCGTAGCGACTTTCATCATTACGGTAGTGCTAGGTAAAATTGCTATTCCTATGTTGCGTTCTTTGCACGCACAACAAAGTATTCGTGAAGAAGGCCCTGAAAGTCATCAAGCAAAAGCCGGTACGCCAACAATGGGTGGTGCTTTCATGATGGTGGCCCTTGTTATTGGCGTGGCATTGTTTGCACCATGGAGTGTGGGCACAGGAATGTTATTATTTTTAACACTGGGTCATTGTTTATTAGGTTTTTTTGATGATTTTGTAAAAGCTGTAAAAAAACGCAATCTTGGATTAACAGCGAAGCAAAAATTACTTGGACAATTTATATTGGCTGCTGTATTCTGTTATTGCATTACTGAGATTATGGTTGTTCCTACCACATTATGGATTCCTGTTGTAGATATACAATTACAATTGGGATGGGGTTATTATGTATTGGCATTTTTGATTATTGTAGGAGCTACAAATGCAGTAAATTTAACAGATGGTCTTGATGGTCTTGCTGGTGGTACATCAGCAGTGGCGGCGATAGCATTCTCTGTTATTGGTTTGATGGCTGCATCGATGACAAATTCTATTGGTGCTGAAAGTGTTGCGTACTTCGGCGCTGTAATAGCAGCTGTATGTCTTGGCTTTTTGGTATATAATGTGAACCCTGCAAAAGTATTCATGGGGGATACAGGCTCTTTGGCATTAGGTGGTGCCTTTGCAGCAATGGCTATTTTAACTAAAACAGAATTGCTACTTGTGGTGATTGGTGGCATTTTTGTTATGGAAGCATTATCTGTTATTATTCAAGTTATTTCTTTCAAAACACGTGGTGTGCGTGTATTTAAGATGAGTCCTATTCATCACCATTTTGAACTTTCCGGATGGGCAGAACAAACAGTTGTTAATCGTTTCTGGTTTGGTGGCGCTGTTTTAGCCATTATTGGTGTACTTTTAGCGACTATAACTTTATAAGATAATACTTAACGGAAGTTGTAAATAATGGTATGCTTATTAGATAGGATACATTAATTTTATAAATAATTTAGGTGATATAGATGGAATATGGAGATAAACATATACTTGTTCTTGGCGCTGGAGCTAGCGGTATAGGTGCATCTTGGGTATTAGCCCAAG
This sequence comes from Veillonella parvula, assembly GCF_018366295.1. GTDB lineage: Bacteria > Bacillota > Negativicutes > Veillonellales > Veillonellaceae > Veillonella > Veillonella parvula_P. Next base: position 398,885 of record NZ_JAGZIJ010000001.1, on the reverse strand, counting down.
TGGGTGCGCATGTTGTGTTAAATGATTATAAGCCTATGACACTGCCTACGGCTGAGGAGAAACGACTCGTTGCGGCAGGGGTAAATATTATTACAGGACGTCAAGATGAATCCTTGCTAGATGGCGTGGATCGTATCGTTATTTCTCCAGGTATTTCTTTAGATATTCCGATTGTAAAAGCAGCACAGGCCCATGGTATTGACGTGGTCAGTGAAGTAGAATTAGCTTATGAAGTATCTAAATCACCTATCGTAGCTGTTACTGGTACAAATGGTAAGACTACGACAACAACCTTATTAACTAAAGTACTAGAAGGCTCTGGAAAACCAGTTCACGTCGGTGGAAATATTGGTGATTCCCTTAGTGAAGTGGCATATTCTATGCCTGCAGATGGTTTTTTAGTAGCTGAATTATCTAGTTATCAATTAGAGACAATCAAGCATTTTAGGCCTATTGGGGCTATTATGCTCAATATTACTCCAGATCACTTAGCTCGTCATAAGACGATGGAAAACTATATTGCTGCGAAGGAACGCATCTTTGAAAATCAATTAAGTACAGATTATTTAGTGTTGAATATAGATGATCCCGTTGTAGCTGATATGGAACATCGTTCGCCTAGTCATATTCTAAAAATTAGTCAAAAAAAAGCCGTAGAGAATGGCGCTTATTATGCTGATGGGCAATGTTATATTGCTAAAGATGGGGTAGCAAATTTTGTTATTGGAAATGAAGATATTCATATTCCAGGCAGTCATAATATTGAAAACATATTGACCGTTATTGCTTTATCTCATGCATTGGGCGTACCTGTAGAAACAATTCATCGTATTATTAGTGAGTTCCATGGCGTTGAACATCGTTTAGAACGCGTTAAGACGATTGATGGTATTACATTTTATAATGATTCTAAAGCGACTAATGTAGATTCTGTGGTTAAAGCATTAGAATCCTTTGATCAACAAGTTATTCTATTAGCTGGTGGTCATGATAAAATGACGCCTTTAGAAGACTTCATGGAGTTAGTTAAGGAGAAGACTAAAGCTGTTATTTTCATGGGGGAAGCAGCAGATCGTTTTGAGACGGCTGCAAAAGAGGCTGGTGTGAAGCCGATTTATCGTGCTTTATCCATGAAAGAAGCCGTAGAACAAGGCTATAAATTGGCAGAGACTGGCGATATTGTGCTATTATCTCCGGCTTGCTCAAGCTTTGATTGGTACAGCTGTTTTGAAGAGCGTGGAGATGACTTTAAACGTTGTGTTCATATGTTGCAAGAGGGAGGACACCATTAATGAAACGTGTTATTATTTCAGGTGGTGGCACTGGTGGACATATATATCCAGCAATAACTATATATAAGGAAATTATGAAACAAAATCCTGATGCAAAGGTGTTATATGTTGGTACCAAGCAAGGTCTCGAGGCTACATTAGTTCCTAAAGAGGGGATAGAGTTTACTACGATTCCTGTGCAAGGCTTGCAGCGTCAATTATCGTTAGGTACATTAGTTACATTAGGTAAAACTGCTTTAGGCATTGTAAAAGCTAATGCTATAGTCTGCAAGTTTAAACCTGATGTGGTTATTGGTACTGGTGGTTATGTATGTGGCCCTGTTCTCTTGGCTGCAGCATTACATAATATTCCTACTATAATTCAAGAACAGAATGTCATAGCAGGTATTACTAATAAAATTCTGAGCCGTTTTGTTGATGTGGTAGCCCTAGGCTATAAGGATGCAGAAGCATCGTTTTCTAAAGCAAAGCGCGTAGTCTATACAGGGAATCCTGTTCGTCCAGATGTGCTAGTTGATTCGAGAACAGAGGGACGTAACTATTTCAACTTAAGTGATGATACTTTTACAGTACTCATAGCTGGAGGTTCTCGAGGGGCGAGAACTATTAACAATGCTATGATAGATGTACATAAACACTTCCAAGGTGTGAAAGGTATTAAATTAATCCATATTACGGGAAACGGAGAATATGAATCTGTTTTATCCCAATTGGGTATTACCGGTGGGGATGGTTTAGGTAGTTCATCTTTGATTTTGCCGTATTTACATGATATGCCAAAAGCACTAGCAGCAGCCGATTTAGCAGTATTTAGATCTGGTGCTATAGGTCTTGCAGAATTAGCAGTTCGCGGTATTCCATCCGTATTGATACCGTATCCATACGCAGCGGAAGATCATCAAACCTATAATGCACGTATCTTTGTACAAGAAGGGGCGGCGCATATGATTGTAGATAAAATGTTGAGTGCTCACGATTTAATAGGGGAAATCGAGATGTTTATGGCCAACCGTGATTTGTTGGCACAAATGGGAGACCGAGCATTGCAATTGGGGAAACCGAATGCGGCTCATGATATTGCAAAATTAGCTTTATCTATTGCAAAGTAACAAGGAGAGGTTTTATGTTAGACGGTATTCACAAAATTCACCTTATCGGTATTGGTGGATCTGGTATGCGTGCGATAGCGAATATTTTGATTCAAAAAGGTTATGATGTATCTGGTTCAGATATTGCTGAATCTGCAGTGATTTCTAAGTTTAGAGATATGGGTGCCACGGTGCATATCGGTCATAATAAAGAATATGTAAATGGTGTTGATGCCATAGTTCGTTCTACAGCGATTCGTGAAGACAATCCTGAAATTGTTGCCGCTAAAGAGCAAGGGATTACCATTTTACATCGTTCTGATATTGTAAAGGCTGTATTAGATGTAACAGATGGTATCGCAGTAGCTGGTGCGCATGGTAAAACATCTACAACTTCAATGATTGGACAAATTTTAGTGGAGGCTAATGCGGACCCTACGGTAATTATCGGTGGCGAAGTAGATTATCTCAAAGGTAGCAGTTGTCTTGGGAAAGGACATTTTTCCGTTGTGGAAGCGGATGAGAGCGATGGTTCATTTTTAAAATTGCGTCCACATACTATCGTTATAACTAATATTGAAGATGATCATATGGATCATTATAAGACTATGGATAACTTGTTAAACGCTTTCTGTGAGTTCGTCGAAACGTTACCAGAAGCGGGCAAGGCTATCGTATGTGGTGATAATGAAAATATTCGTTATATTATGAGCCGCGTAAAACGTACTTTTATTACGTATGGCTTAGAGGATAATAATGATTATGTAGCAAAAAATATTCATTATGTGGACTCTTCCTTGGTATATGATATATATCATAAAGGTATTAATATAAGCCGTATCAGCTTGCGCGTGCCTGGAGAACATAATGTATTAAACTCATTGGCAGCCTTTATTGTGGCTCATGAATGTTGCGGTGTAGAAAATCGCTTTATTACAAAAGCGTTAGGTAAATTTATCGGTGCAAAACGACGTTTTGAAACAAAAGGTCATGTTGCTGGCGTCTGGGTTGTCGATGATTATGCACATCATCCAACAGAAATTAAAGCGACCTTAAGAGCAGCAAAAGAGCTTGAAAAACATCGCGTTATTTGTGTGTTTCAACCGCATCGGTATACACGTACAAGCTTGTTGAAAGATGAATTTGCCACTGCTTTTACAAGTGCTGATGAAATATATATGACAGATATTTACAGTTCTGGTGAAGATCCGATTGCAGGTATCGATGGACGTACTATTCCTGATGCTGTTGAAGCTGCTACACATAAGGTTGTACATTATGTACCATCTGTTGATGATATACCGGCTGTATTGGCAAAAATTGTGCGACCTAACGATCTGGTTATCACAATGGGGGCCGGTTCTATTAATCAATATGGACCAAAATTATTAGCTATATTGGAGGAAGGCTTACAATGAAAGATAAAAAAATAATCGTATTGATGGGTGGCCCTTCCAAAGAGGCTGAAGTATCTCGCCGTACTGGCGCTGCTATTGCGGAAGCACTCGAAAGCAAGGGGTATAATGCCCAAACATTAGAACTTAATCCTCGTACTGTTTTAAAAGACATTGAATCCTTAGGTGGAGAGATTGTATTTAATGCAATTCACGGTCGTTATGGTGAAGATGGTGCATTACAAGGCTTACTTGAAATGGCAGAAATTCCATATACTGGATCGGGCATCATGGCTCATGCGGTAGGAATGAATAAAAAAGTAAGCAAAGATGTTTTCAAAGGGGCTAATATTCCAACAGCTACTTCTGAATCCTTTAATGGTAATTTAGAATCTGCAGAAGCCATTATAGGACATATTCGTAAACAGTTTACGATTCCTGTAGTGGTGAAATCTGCTACTCAAGGCTCTAGTATTGGCGTTACCATCGTTCGTGATGAGGCACAATTGGAGGCTGCTGTTACAGAAGCGCTAAAATATGATCCGATTCTTGTAGTAGAGCAATTTCTTGATGGTCGCGAATTTACAGTATCCGTTCTTGACGGGAAGGCATTGTCAGTAATTGAAATCCGTCCACATTCTGGTGAGTATGACTATACCAGTAAATATACTGTAGGTGCTACAGAATATTTAGTACCTGCGCCTATTAGTGAAGAAATGACTGCTGAAATGCAACGCATAGGGGAACTTGTGTATCGCGAAGTACAAGGCAGTGGGGTTATTCGTGTTGATATTATGACAGATCATGCAGATAATATGTATGTTCTAGAATACAATACTGTGCCAGGTATGACGGCAACGTCTTTAGTACCAAAGGCAGCTAAAGAAATGGGAATTGACTTTCCAACATTATGTGAAAAGATTCTATTAACAGCTAGTATAGGGAAATTTTAAGGGCTGAATAGAACATAAGGAGTTATCTATGGATGATAAGCAATACCATCCATCCAACTCTGGGGAGATGCAGTCTTCTACACCTGTTCAAGATGAACGGGCTGTATTTAGAAAACGAGTGTTAAAAATCGGTGGTGCAGTTACTCTCGTGTTGGTGGGATTGTTTACACTACCTATTCCTTTTGGATCCTTAAAAATTGTAGGATCGGATAAGGTAACTGTACAAGATGTAATGGTAGCAGGGGATATTCATGAACCTGTAAATATATTGCAAATTAGTACAGAGAAATTAAAAACTAGATTGGCGAAAGACTTACGGGTTGAAGAGGCCCAAATTAGTTATCAATTACCATTTACAATGGTTGTACGTGTCATAGAACGCAAGGCTGTTGCAGTTGTACCAGCTCAGTTTGGTTATTTAACACTTGACAGTAAAGGTCAAGTGATTGCATCAGAGCCTGCAATACAAGATACGTCGGTACCAATGATATCAGGCGTTAAGGCGGGAAATATTTTGTTAGGTGATACCGTTGTGGATAAGCCCATTTTGGCGGCTCTTGAATACTTGAACTCTCTTGATGAGAGCACCTTCAAGAATATTGCAGAAGTCAATATAGGAGATCCTGATGCAATAATGGCTTATACCGTATCGGGGGTGCAAATTAGATTAGGGGATAGTAAAGACTTACCTAAAAAAGCCGAGTTAACTCAGTCCATGTTACAAGATATTAAGACAACACATAGTAATGTACAATATATAGATGTTAATGTTTCATCGCCATATATAAAAACTGATGTAATACCGGAAGTTAAAAAGCATCAGCCTGGAACAAAGAATACAGAAGATTCATCTACTAAGAAGGATGATAAAAAACAAGATAAGCAAGGTCATGTTGAAGATAAAAGGTAGATGATTGTCGTGAGACACGAACGGTGGGCAATAGCCTTAGTCAGCTGTATATTGGGTTTCATGGTTGTCACCCAATATAAGATGACTCAAGATAATATAGAAGAAAATATCCGTTTACAACGAGCTGGTGATTTAGCTGTACAATTGCGAGAGGCCCAAAGTGAACGTGATGCATTGTTAAAACAAATAGAAGAGCTTAAACAGTCTGGTGCTACTGGCAATGTTAAAGCAGACGAACAGTTGATGATGAAAGCTGCTTTAACAAATGTTAAAGGTACGGGTGTTAGTGTATTAATCGAGGATAGCTTAAAGCCAATTCAAAGTGGTGAAAATCCTAATTTATATGTAATTCATGATGAAGATATTTTACGTATTGTTAATGAATTACGAGCTGGTGGGGCTGAGGCGATAGCTATCAATGATCAACGTCTCATAGGAACTTCTGAAATACGATGCTCTGGTCCAACTATTACTGTGAATGGTAAGGTTTTTGGGGCTCCTTTTACAGTTAAAGCGATTGGTGATCCAAAAACATTAAATTCTGCGCTCACCATGCGAGGCGGTGTGGTAGATTCCTTGAAACACTGGGGCATAAAGGTAACCATAAAGGAAGAAAATGAATTAGCTATTCCAGCTTTTACAGGAACCTTCAGAGAAGAGCATATAAAGCCTAATGAAACAGGAGGTAAAGAATGAATATTTATATCTTTGCCATTGTTGGTCTAATTGTAGGTACTACATTAGGGTGGCTTTCACCATTTCATATACCTATAAGTTATGCAAATTACACATCAGTCGCTGTTCTGGCTGCACTAGATGCTGTATTTGGTGGTAGCCGAGCTGCATTGGAACGAACCTTTGATCTTAGTAATTTTGTGCTTGGGTTCTTTTCAAATGTTGTGTTAGCTGTTATTCTTGTATATGTAGGTGACCTCATAGGAATTAACCTATATTACGTAGCTCTTATTGGCTTTGGATTGCATGTATTTATTAATGTAGGAGCTATACGTAAGATTATTATGACTAAGCGATTCTAATAAATCACATTCTATATAGTGGAAAGTTTTTAAATTTTAGTGTAAAATAAATGTAATTGTTATAAGATTGTCAGTATATAAATCGATACATTGGGACGTATATTGATACGATAGATAACGATAAGAGGAGGAAGTTCAATGTCTGATTTTGCAAATATTAAAGTTATCGGTGTTGGTGGCGGCGGTAATAACGCTGTTAATCGCATGGTAGATAGCGATCTTAAAGGTGTTCAATTTTTATCCGCTAATACTGAAAGCCAAGTGCTTGAATTATCTAAAGCGGATGTAACGATCCAAATTGGCGAGAAGGTTACAAAAGGTCTTGGTGCAGGCGCAAATCCACAAATCGGTGAAGAGGCTGCTCAAGAAAGCCGCGAAGAAATTATAAAAGCTCTTGAAGGTGCTGATATGGTATTCGTAACTGCTGGTATGGGTGGTGGTACTGGTACAGGTGCTGCTCCTATCGTTGCAGAATGTGCTAAAGAAATCGGTGCATTGACAGTCGGTGTCGTTACTAAACCGTTCGCTTTTGAAGGTAAACGCCGTCGTGCACAAGCGGAAAAAGGCATTGAATTCTTGACTCAAAAAGTAGATACTATTATCGTTATTCCTAATGATAAATTGTTGCAAGTTGTAGATAAAAAATGTTCCTTAAGCGATGCATTCCGTACAGCTGATGATGTACTTCGCCAAGGTATCAAGGGCATTTCAGACTTGATTCAAGTTCCTGGCTTGATCAATCTTGATTTTGCAGATGTTAAAACTATCATGACTGAACAAGGCGAAGCATTGATGGGGATTGGCGTTGGCGAAGGTGAAAACCGCGCTGCTGACGCAGCTAAAATGGCTATTAATAGCCCATTGTTGGAAACATCTATCGATGGTGCAAAAGGCATCTTACTCAATATTTCTGGTAGTGCTAACTTAAGCTTGTTTGAAATTAATGAAGCTGCCGAAATTATTTCTGAAGCGGCGGATCCTGATGCAAATATTATCTTCGGTTCCGTTATCGATGAAAGCTTAGGCGATACAGTTCAAATTACTGTTGTGGCAACTGGTTTTAATTCAAATACTAAGAATGTACCTGAATTCGGTAAAACAACAACTACATCCCGTCCGGCATCCACTACAAATACTAACAGTGGTATCCCTGATATCCCTGTATTCATGAAACGCTAATTTATAGATTGTATAATTACTATACCTATTGATTAGTAACTTATTAAGACATACCGTTGGTATGTGTATAGGAGGTAAAAATGAAGAAATTAGTATTATTAACTTTAGCAGCTACAGTTGTAGCCGGTAGTGCATTTGCTGCAGCTCCTGTAACGAAAATTAGTGATGGATCCACTAAGGTACAAGCTGATTATGCTTTTAAACAACACGTATCTAACGGTGGCGGCAATAGTAATGATGGTTTCGGTGTTTCTTTACAACACGACCTTTCCAATAAAGCCGCATTACAATACTCTTACGATAAATTAAATGCAAAAAATGGTGATATTAAAGATCATCAATTAGCATTGGTTTATAAAGTACATCCAAATGTAAATTTATATGGTGCAGGTACTGCGATTCGTACAAATGATACTGAACTTGGTTTCCAAGCTGGTGTTATCGGTCATGTACCTTTGACTAATAAAGTAAACGGCTTTGCTAAGGCTGGTTGGGGTAATGATATTAAGCAAACTTATCAAGTAGGTGCTCAATATGAAGTACGCCCTGATGTAGATTTGAATGTATACTATGGCTATGATAAATATAGTGTAGATAGCAATGATAAAACTGCAAAAGGTTTACACGCTGGTGTAGGCTATTCCTTCTAAGGATGATGATGACCACTCTTTTGAGTGGTCTTTTTTTTATATATTTACTGTTTTATTGTATATTTGTTAATTATTTTTCCTAAATAAGGTACTTAATATATTCTATATATATATTTAATAAGTGTTGAGTTACTAATAGTTAGTTAAATCTTCTATGTATACAATATATTTACTGAATATACGTTGTATATTTAAATTAGTTTAGGTATGATAAATATGTAATATTCATTTCAGATAGGATGGTGCTAGTTATGACAAGTGTTGCTGCAAAGCATGCAAAAGGAAAAAAATTAAAAGACGTGATCTTCGTAACTGCTGGTCAAGCTCAAGCTGATGCTAAAGAAAATGGCCGTGAGAATGTTGTAAATGGTACGTTGGGTGCTATTCATGATGAAGAGGGAAACTTAGTTTTTCTTAAGACCGTTAAAGAAGAATATTTGAGTCTTTCGGATTCTGAACATGTTGGTTATGCACCAATTGCGGGTATTCCAGATTTTTTGTGTGCTGCAGAAAAAGAATGTTTTGGAAATTTCCGCCCAGAAGGTCATATTCGTAGCATTGCTACCGCAGGTGGCACTGGTGGTATTCATCATTTGATTCATAACTATACGGAGCCTGGTGATGAAGTATTAACAGCGGATTGGTACTGGGGTGCATACCGTGTTATTTGTAGTGATACTGGACGTACACTAGTTACGTATTCCTTATTTGATGAACATAATAACTTTAATCATGAGGCATTCCAAAATCGTGTAAACGAATTGGCGGCTAAACAAACAAATGTGGTTGTTATCTTTAATACACCTGGTAATAACCCAACCGGCTACTCTATTGAGGATAAAGATTGGGATTCTATCCTTAATTTTTTGAAGGATTTAGTTGCTATTGGTCGAAATAATGTGATTATTGGTATTGATGTAGCATATCTTGATTACTCTGGTGAAAAAGATGAGGTACGTGCGTTCTTCAATAAATTTAGTCATTTGCCAAAAGAAATTCTCACCTGTGTGTGTTATAGCTTATCTAAAGGATTTACTATGTATGGTCAGCGCGTTGGTGCGATGATTGGAATCTCTGACGATGAAGAAATAGCTGATGAGTTTTTCGAAGTTAACAAATCTACAAGTCGTGCTACATGGTCCAATATTTGTCGCCCCGCAATGCGTACAATGGCTAATATTGTGGCTGATCCAGCTAAGTTTAAGGAATATGAAGCTGAACGCAATTGCTATTATCAATTAATTCGCGATCGTGCTGATATCTTTAAACAAGAAGCAGCACAAGTAGGACTTCCCATGTTACCTTACCGTGGTGGTTTTTTTATTACAATCCCTACAGACTCTGCAAATGCTATCTGTGAAGAGTTGAAGAAAGAACATATTTATATAATTGCATTAGCAAATGGTATTCGTATAGCTGCCTGTGGTATTCCTAAAAAACAAATGACAGGACTTGCAGGAAAAATTTATACCGCTATGAAACGTCTTGGCAAATTATAATAGATAAGTAAGACTTATACTAAAAGCTGCTTGATCCATATATCAAGTGGCTTTTTTTATGTAATATATTATTAAAACTAATTATTCTTAATATGTAAAATCTTGTATAGTTAAAGGTAGCATATATGAAGTTTTTGTTTGTTGAGGTATTTTATGCAACAATATGTAAGAACAATGTTTATAACTTTAGTTATATGCATTGGTATTTTTTTGGCCTCTCTCGTGATAGGTCGTTTCTTTATTCCCATAAATGAAGTGATGAATATCTTATCTTCCAAATTTCTAGTACTACCTATAACATGGGATGCATCTATGTATAATGTAGTAATGGAAATTAGATTACCTCGCGTATTAGGGGCTATTGCTGTAGGTATTGCATTAGCCGTTTCTGGTGCCGCCTACCAAGGGGTATTCCGTAACGATTTAGTATCTCCAGATTTATTAGGTGTATCACATGGCGCAAGTGTAGGTGCATGTATAGGTATATTATTGCATTTATCGTTATATGGTGTTGCCATACTAGCCTTTATGGGTGGTATTTTCGCAGTTTGCTTAACCTTGTTATTGCCTAAATTGATTCAGAATCAATCGCGTATCGTTTTAGTATTATGTGGTATTATCGTTTCCGGATTTATGGCTGCTATAATTGGTTTGCTTAAATATATTGCAGATCCTGATACAGAGTTACAAGATATTGTTTATTGGCAGTTGGGAAGCTTAGCAAAGGTTACGTGGGATAATTTGCTATATGTATTGCCTATTATTATCATTGGCACAATCGCAGTGTTAGCCTTAAGATGGAGACTTAATATTTTGTCTCTTTCTGATCAAGAGGCTCAAAGCTTAGGGGTAAATGTAAATCGAGAACGACTTGTTATCATCGGTATTTCTACGCTTCTAACAGCTGCAGCAGTATGCCTTAGCGGTACTATCGGCTGGGTTGGTCTTGTTATACCACATTTATCTAGAATGTTAGTAGGTAATGATCATAAAAAATTAATTCCCGCTACGATTTTAGTGAGTGCTTCTTTTTTGATGATTGCTGATTTATTTGCTCGTTCCTTAACAACTGCAGAGATTCCACTTGGGATTTTATGTGGTTTTATTGGGACACCGTTCTTTGCATGGGTATTATATAAACAACGGAGGTACTTCTAATGGATTCATTTGAACTCGTCGTTGATTCTATATCATTTGCCTATGATAAGAACCAACCCAATATTTTTAGTAATTTATCCTTCTCTGTAAAAGCTGGTGATGCATTGGCGTTACTAGGTAGGAATGGGGTAGGCAAATCTACCTTATTAAGCTGTTTAATGTGCTTTAATCATGTTCAACAAGGACATATTTATTGTAGTGGTGTAGACTTAATGACTGCATCAATCAAGGAACGGGCTAAGTTAATTGCTTTTGTACCACAGATTATAGGGGCTGATATAGCTTATACGGTACGAGATTATATTTCCTTTGGTGCTACCTTGCGAACCGGTATGTTCTCATCTCCAGGTAAAGAAGAATTTGAAAAAACTGATTCTATTATGGACATGCTTGGTATTACGGCGTTAAAGGACAAACCATGCCGTGATTTAAGTGGTGGTCAACGGCAATTAGTTGCTATAGGTCGTGCCTTGTTACAAGATACACGTTTATTACTTATGGATGAACCTACATCTGCTTTAGATATACGTAATCAGGTTATTGTTTTAGAAACAATTGATCAATTACGCGCCTAAGGATATGCTATTATTTTCACTACACATTTACCGGAACAGGCGTTGTTGTTAAATAGCCGTGTTGGTTTATGTCGTGATGGATCTATAGATTTTTATGATTCTGTTAGTGATGTGACCTTAGAAGCGCTCGAGGAGATTTATAAGACTAAGCTAAGCTTATTCTATAGCGATACAGTTAATCGTACTGTATGTGTTATCCCTCAAATAGGTCAGAAAGGAATGTAAGTATGAAGCGTATTATTGTATTTTTATTAGCCCTTATGACGGCTCTATTCATGTTAGCTGGATGTGGCACAGAGAATGCATCACAAGGTAATCAATCTGCTACGCGTGTAGTAAAGGATATCGATGGAACAGATGTAACAATTCCTAAAGATATAACAAAGGTTGCCGATTTATGGCATGCCAATAATCAAGTTGTATTGATGCTTGGTGGTGCGGATAAATTAGTGTCTACCACAACTTCTGTTCAAGGCTTGCCTTGGTTCGCTCAAGTGTACCCACGCATTAAAGAAATTCCAGCACCTGTAAAAGGTACTGATGTACAAATGGAAGAAATCCAAAAATTAAAACCTCAAGTTGTATTAGCAAGTAATAAGAATCAAATTGAAATGGCGCGTAATGCAGGGATTCCAGCAGTTCGTGTAAACTTCCAAGACTATGATGGATTGCGTAAAGTTATTAATGTTACAGCTGAAGTATTAGGTGATAAAGCCCCTGAAATGGCAAAACAATACCTAGCTTACTTAGATGGTAAAATTAAATTTGCTGAAGATAGAACAAAAAGTATTGATGATGCTAACCGTCCATCTGTATTACATATTGTAGGTGGAGACAACTTATTAAAGGTTGATGGGGACAAAACAATTATCAACGAATGGATTCGTTACGCTGGTGGTAAAAATGCCATCACTACTAAAGGTTCTCAAATTACTGTAACAATGGCAGAAATCGTTAAAGCTAACCCTGATATTATCATTATTGGTGGTACACAATCACGCAAAGGTATTGAAGCGATTAAGAATGATCCACAATGGGCAAGCCTTAAAGCAGTACAAAACGGTCGTATTTACAGCAATCCTGTAGGTACTTTCAACTGGGATCGTTACAGTGCTGAGTCTGCATTACAAATCTTATGGGCAGGTCAAATCATACAACCTCAATTATTTAATGATATTGATTTAGTGAAAGAAACAAAATTATTCTATAAGACTTTCTTACGCTATGATTTATCTGATGCTGAGGCACAACGTATTATTGCTGGAGAAGGACCTCAATAGAAATATTGATACTAGTCTAGTAATATATTTTATTTATTTAGAAGCGAAAATAGTAAAAATAAAAATCAAAAGCGTACGCATTAGGAAATATCCTTCATGCGTACGCTTTTGTAGTCTTAGTGAATATCTTTATGTTCTTTAATATCTTGGTCAGCTTCTTTAGCTAAATCTTCTAGAGCTCGTTTAGGAGCGGTTCTTTCACCTGTTTCTGGGTCTACAAATTCGACGCAATCCAAGGTGCTTGTAATTTGACCACGAATGAAGCTTAAGTAGATTTTGTATAATTCTTTTTTTTCTGCTAATTCCTCTGGTGTTAATTTTTGTCCAGATTTTTTCTTTGCAGCTAGTTCATTTATTCGTTTTAATGTATCGTTAATATGACTCATATGCACCTCCTGTATTCTATATTAGAATAGCATGTTTTATTATAACATAGAACTTAATGAATACGTATGGTAAGATATAAGTTGTACGCGTCTGTACTTTCACAGGTGAGAAAGGAGAACTGTATGCGTGTAACAAAAGCGATAAAGGCAGAGCAGTTGAAACTGTTACAAGAGCATTATTTTGATGCAAAACCTGCCCTTGAGTATACAAATGAATTTGAATTATTAGTTGCTGTAGTTTTGTCTGCACAATGTACGGATGAACGGGTTAATATTGTTACTAAACGACTATTCCCAGAACTTAATCATCCTGCAAAGATGCTTGAAATTGGAGTTGCTAAGTTAGAGACTCTCATTAAAGATTGCGGCCTTTATAAGTCCAAGGCAAAAAACTTAATTGCTACTTGTCAAATTTTAGTTGAACAATATCATGGAGAGGTGCCTCGTGAGTTTGATCAACTCGTTGAATTGCCTGGTGTGGGGCGTAAAACAGCAAATGTTGTGGTATCCGTTTTATTTGGTACACCAGCCATTGCGGTAGATACACATGTATTTCGCGTGTCTAACCGATTAAAATTAGGTATTGCTAAGACGCCAGAAGAGATGGAACAAAAGTTACAAAAGGCAATTCCAAAAAAGGACTGGGCTGCTGCACACCACTGGTTAATCTATCATGGCCGTAGAGTGTGTAAGGCTCGTAAGCCTTTGTGTAATGAATGTTTTTTAAATCATCTATGTCCTTCAGCCGGAAAGGTTTAATATGAAAGTAAATAACGAAGAATTTATTGCCCTTTGTGCTAATCATGGTATTGAGGGAATTGATATTGTAAATGAGTTAATGCGTTTTAAAGTGCTAGATCAATTGATTTCTAGTAATGCTAGCTCCCGTGAGTGGGGGGTAACGGCAGATGATTTATATGCGTTAGCAGAAAAATCCACAGTAGAATCCTTTGGTCCTGTACCATATGATTTGAATACATTCCAAGCTCTTTATGGACCATCCTTTAGAGTGGAATTGTTTGATTTTATTAGTGACACAGGCATTTTAGAAGGTCTAGATGTAGGCACTATTTGGGAAACTCCTGTTCGTGAAAGTATCGAAGCTCATAGTAAAACGGGAGAACTGGTTCTGTATGCTTATGTAGAAGAATATGCAGGCATGGTTGAAGAGATTCTTCAATCTTATGAAGATAAAAAAGTCGTTCTGTATACGGCATCTCCCGTGTGTTATAGCATTTTGACACGTTTATATCCGATGGCTCAAATCATTAATCAATGGCCTCATCGTAGCTATTTTGACCATATCTTTACAGGCACAGTTGGTATGTTCCAATCCTCTGAAGATATTGTAGAAGAGGTCGCTAACGGATTACATAACTTGGTTCCAGAAGGGACTGCTCAATTATTCTTACCTGCTACAATGGCACAAAATCAATTGGGCTTAAATAATATGGCGTTGCAATTTTTCTTGAACCAAAAACGAGTAGAAGCTATACGAGAATGGACTCCATTAGGGGCTTATGAAATCGTATATGGTAAATACGATGTAAAAAAAATGCGTGTTGGTCTTCGTGAACGTGTAGGGGATGAGTGGAAAACAATTAATTATATTCCATTACCTCATGGCGTATTTGCGCAATTGCCAGTATTTACGGTATTAAATTATGGCTTGTCCTTGCGCTCTATTTTGTTGCCCGGCGGTCAAACGGACGTAGCCTTAGGTCAAGATGGTATTTATTGCATTGATAGCCGTGTATCTGAATTAGGTCGCACTGCTCTTATTGAAAGTGGAGCTTATTTTCTTACTTTTAAACGTCATACTGATTATATTGATGTAGATATTACGACAGAAGCGCCTGTAGATGATATGTACTGGATGTTCCCAGATGCTGAATTAGCATATATGTGGTATGCCTATTTCTGCAGCACTACGGGTCAAACATTGATTCAAGAAATCTCCATGCTCGTTCAAACAGATGAATCCTTTGGCTATATGCTTAGTAGCGTACGTCGTCGCGTATTAGATGTAAAGGATGAAGCCCAACTAATTAAATCTGTACAGGCTGCTGACGAGGCATATATCAAGGCTGTTACGGAGGCTACAAGGAGTTGGAAAGAGACCGTAGATTCATTAGGTGCACAAGTTATGCCACCTACAGCTTCTATTGATATTGAAGATTATAGTGACTATAAAAAAGAATTGTAAATCATATAATTTTGGTTTAAAATATATCGTATCCTAAAAAATATAAACTACTAAATATAGTAGATACGAAACATAGCATATGAATATGTAAGAAAGGAGGACCTATGGCAGTTATTAATTTTGAAATCTTCAAGGTTATTGGTACTTTATCTGAAGATAAAGATGGTTGGAAAAAACAATTAACATGTACTAGTTGGGGAAAATACAATCCTAAGTTTGATCTTCGTGCTTGGGATAGTGAATATACAAGCATGAAAAAAGGTATTACCCTTTCTTTAGAGGAGCTTATTGCATTGCGTGACATCCTCAACGAAAGTGACTTGGAAGCTATTTTAGCTGAGGCTATTGAAGAAAAGCAAGCGTCCAAGGAATAGTATTGGTTACTTGCATTTGTGCAGGTGTCATGCTATAATCTATAAGAATAATATTGATTGCTGGAAAGAGGTGTATAGAATGAAACAAGGTATTCATCCAGACTATAAAGAAGCTACAGTAACTTGCGGTTGTGGCAACACATTCAAAACTGGCTCTGTAAAAGAAGACCTTCGTGTAGACGTTTGCTCCAAATGCCATCCGTTCTTCACTGGTCAACAACGTGCGGCTCAAGCTCGTGGTCGTATTGAACAATTTAACAAACGTTACGGCAAATAATTTGTTTTGTAATGTAACATGTATTGGCAGGGCTGTTGGCTCTGCCTATATTTGTTTATGAGAGGAGATCTTGTGAACAGAGAACGTATAAAAAAGTTTGTCGGAGGACAGGCTGTGATCGAAGGTGTCATGATGAGAGGCCCTGGCTATACGGCAACTGCCGTACGTGAGCCTGCGGGAACTATTGTAGTTCAAAAAGAAGCTACAAAGTCCATTGCTGACACATATCCAATATTGAAAAAACCATTTCTTCGTGGCTGTGTAGCTCTCTATGAATCTCTAGTGATAGGCATGAAGGCTTTATCCTTCTCCGCTAAGACTGCTGGCGATGAAGAGGAAGAAATGTCTAATAGTGAAATCGCCATTACCATGGTCATTTCTACACTGTTTGCGATAGCTGTGTTTTTGGCATTGCCTACATTTATCGTAAAATTCATTCCTGGTGTACAGGATAATCATATAGTATTAAATCTCATTGAAGGTGTCATTCGTTTAGTACTTTTCTTACTTTATATTTGGGGGATTGGTCTTACGAAGGATATTCAACGAGTTTTCCAATATCATGGGGCAGAGCATAAAACGATTCATACTTATGAATTAGATTTGCCTTTAACTGTAGAAAACGTTCGCCAACAAAGTCGCTTACATGCGCGATGTGGTACAAACTTCTTACTTATTGTTATGGTAGTTAGTATCTTTGTATTTGCTTTCTTGGGTTGGCCCAATTTGTTGGAACGTATCGTGAGCCGCGTACTCCTTATGCCTGTAGTAGCTGGTATTGCGTACGAGGTGATTCGTCTTGCTGGACGTAGCGATCATTCTTTTGTGAAAGCTCTTATTAAACCAGGTCTTGCGTTACAATATATGACAACGCGTGAACCAGAAGATGATCAAATTGAAGTTGCTATACGAGCTTTAGAAGAGGTCCGTCCGCCTGAGAGTGACGCATATGAAGAGGAATAAACATGTTAGTTGATAAATTACAAGTTATTGAAGATAAATTTATGGATCTTGAGCAGCGTATTAGTGACCCAGAGGTCATTGCTCGCCAAGATGAATGGCGTAAATTGACCCGTCAACATGCTCAATTATCTGAAACCGTTGAAACGTTCCGTACTTACAAAAAAGTTTTATCTGGTATTGATGAAGCTATGGAAGTTATTGAAGATAAATCCATGGACGAAGAATTCCGAGAAATGGCTCAAGAGGAATTGAAAGAGTTAAAACCTCAAAAAGAGGAATTGGAAGAAAAGTTGCAAGTTCTATTATTGCCTAAGGATCCTAATGATGATAAAAATATTATCATTGAGATTCGCGGGGGCGCTGGCGGTGATGAAGCTGCATTATTCGCAGGCGACTTGTTCCGCATGTACACAAAATATGCGGAAAGCCAAGGCTGGCGTTGTGAGATTATCGATGCTAATGAACCAGAGCTTGGTGGATTTAAAGAGGTTATTTTCTCTGTGGATGGTGAAAATGTATACTCTAAGATGAAATTTGAATCTGGTGTACATCGTGTACAACGTGTACCGGCTACAGAAACACAAGGCCGTGTACATACATCTACAGTTACAGTAGCCGTATTGCCAGAGATGGAAGATGTTGATATTGAAGTTAATGAAAAAGATTTAAAAATTGATACATATCGTGCGAGTGGTGCCGGTGGTCAGCATATCAATAAAACTGAGTCTGCTGTTCGTATTACACACTTACCATCTGGTATCGTTGTAGCGTGTCAAGATCAACGATCTCAATTACAAAACCGTGAAAAAGCTATGCGTGTATTGCGTGCTAAGTTACAGGATCAAGCTGAACAAGAGGCCATTTCTAGTATGGCTGCAGATCGTAAGAGTCAAGTCGGCACAGGTGATCGTAGTGAACGTATTCGCACCTATAACTACCCACAAGGACGCGTCACAGATCATCGTATTAATTTAACATTATATAAATTAGATGCTATTTTAAATGGCGATCTTGATGAAATTATTCAAGCCTTAAATGCTGCAGACCAAGCGGCAAAAATGCAGGAGGCCAATACAAATGCATAAGGAGATTTGGACAATCGGTCGTATTCTCCAGTGGACAGAGCAGTACTTTCAAAGCAAGGAGATGGATACACCTCGACTTGATGGGGAAGTACTGCTTTCTCACGTTTTAGGTAAAGATCGGATTTATCTATATACCCATTATGACCAACCACTTATTCAAGACGAGCTCGATGCCTTTAGACCTCTCGTTCAACAACGAGCTAAGGGGCATTGTGTAGCGGCTATCATTGGGGAAAAGGACTTTATGGGGTTGACCTTTAAGGTGAATGATAAGGTATTGATTCCACGACCTGATACGGAAACCTTGATTGAGCATGTACTAGGTACTTATCCAAAAGATAGTAATGTGCGTATTCTTGATGTATGCACAGGCCCTGGGACAATATTGTTAAGTTTACTACATTATTTGCCAAATGCTAGTGGTGTTGGTTTAGATATCTCCACAGATGCTTTACTGGTGGCACGCGAAAATGGTGAGTCCTTTAATTTAGCTGACCGAGTACAATTTATGGAATCAGATATGTTCTCCACTTTATATGGAAAAGAGGAGAAGTTTGATCTTATTGTTTCTAATCCTCCATACATTCGAACTGGTGATTTAAAGATGTTGTCACCAGATGTATTAAATGAGCCTCATATTGCATTATTTGGTGGAGAGGATGGGCTTCAATTTTATCGAATCTTAGCTAAAGAATGTAGAAATTATTTAAACGCTAATGGCCGTGTGGCGTTTGAAGTAGGCTTTGACCAAGCAGAAGAGGTAGGTGCTTTATTGCAAGAAACAGGTCAATATTCGAATATTCAATTTATAGCTGACCTCGGTGGTCATAACCGGGTAGTGACAGCTGTATATGAGGGCTAATATGGATACTAAAATCATTACAAATCCATCAGAACAAGATATAGATACTTTAGCCCGTGCTTTGCGCAATGGTGAATTGGTGTCTATTCCTACAGAAACTGTATATGGATTAGGTGCAAATGGTCTAGATCCAGAGGCGATGGATAAAATCTATGCTGCCAAAGGACGGCCTTCTGATAATCCACTCATTTTGCATGTTCCTAATAGTGAAAGCATAAAATCTTTAGTAACAGAAATTTCTGCTACGGCGCAAGCTTTAATGGATGCATTCTGGCCAGGGCCATTAACGATTACATTGCCTAAATCTGATTTGGTGCCAGATCGTGCAACAGGTGGTTTATCTCGTGTGGCGCTTCGGTGTCCTGATCATGAGGCATGTCGAGTATTATTAGAACGTGCAGGCATACCTATAGCGGCACCTAGTGCCAATATTTCAGGGCGCCCAAGTCCAACTACTGCAGAAGATGTATATAATGATATGAATGGTCGCATTTCCTATATCTTAGATGCTGGTCCATGTACGATTGGTGTAGAGTCTACTGTTGTGGAAGTCCATGATGATAAGGTCATTATATTGAGACCTGGTGGAATTACAAAAGCACAGCTTGAACGTGTGGTGTCTACTGTTGAGTATGATACTGCTTTAGTTAATGCAACCACTACACCAAAGGCTCCTGGCATGAAATATACGCATTATGCGCCTGATGCACCTATGACGGTTGTTGTAGGTAGTCCAGAAGGTGTAGCACACACTTTCAAAGAGCTTTCAGAAGGCATAGAAGGTCCTATCGGTTGTTTGGTAAGTAATGAAACGTATAACTTGATTAAAGAGGATGGACGATTTATGTGCCATTGTTTTGGCCATCATGGAGATGCGTTAGCATTGGGGCACGACTTTTATAAAAGTCTATTACATTTTAATGAAAATCATGTTACGCTAATCCTAGCAGAAGGTGTTGATGATGATGGTTTTGGTGTTGCCATTATGAATCGAATGGAAAAAGCATCGAGTCATCATATCATTTATAAGTAAATTTACTAGCATAAAGATGTCCACTGATAATAGAAAAATGTCTTTACATATTGGATAGATTTGCTATAATGTATAAAGTAATCACAAAATGTGATTGAGTAAGGATGTTATTATGAATATTTTATTTGTATGTACCGGTAACACTTGCCGTAGCCCAATGGCTGAAGGTATTACACGGGCCCTTGCAGTGGAGAAACATAAGGATGTTACAACTGTATCAGCTGGTTTATTTGCCGCTTATGGAGCAAAACCAACTGAACAAGCCGTAGTAGCTGTCCGTTCCATTGCAGATATTTCCAACCATGAATCGAGACCCTTAACGATGGAACTCGTAAATGCAGCAGATCTTATTCTTGGTATGACGAAAGATCACAAATCTGTACTACTTCGCCAATTCCCCTTTGAGGAAGGTAAAATTAAAACAATTTCCGAGTGGGGTGGTCTAGATGGTGATGTTACGGACCCATATGGATCTGACCAAACCGTATATAATCAATGTGCGGAACAAATTTATCACTTAGTAGAGGCTGGTCTTACATCAGTGCCTCAGAAGGCGTAGGAGATGAAATTATGAAAGTTGCAATCGGTTGTGATCATGGCGGATTAAATCTGAAGGAATCTGTTAAAGAGGTATTGAGTGCATTGGGACATGAAGTAGAGGATTTTGGTTGTTATTCAGCTGAGTCTTGCGACTATCCTGATATTGCAGTACCTGTAGCAAATGCAGTTGTATTTGGTCAAGCAGATCGCGGTATTTTGATTTGTGGTACGGGTATCGGTATCGGTATTGCAGCAAATAAGATAGCGGGCATTCGCGCTGCTCTTTGTCATGATACATTTTCTGCTCACGCATGTCGTGAACATAATGATGCGAACATCCTTACTATGGGTGAACGCGTTATTGGACCAGGCCTTGCTAACGATATTGTAACCATTTTTATGGAAACTGAGTTTGAAGGTGGACGTCATGCACGTCGTGTAGAGAAAATAAAAGCATTAGAGAAATAATACATCATTACTTTATAGATAGTTGTTCTATATGAGGAGGATACTCATGAGTTTCTTAGAAAAACAAGACCCTAATATTCAAGCTGTTATCAACCAAGAGTTAGCACGCCAACGCGATAAATTAGAAATGATTGCTTCTGAAAATTTTGTTTCTCAAGCTGTAATGGAAGCTCAAGGTAGCGTATTGACTAACAAATATGCAGAAGGGTATCCTGGCAAACGCTATTATGGCGGTTGTGAAAATGTTGATGTTATTGAAACATTGGCTATCGAACGTGCAAAACGTCTGTTCGGTGCAGAACATGCTAATGTACAACCTCACTCTGGTTCTCAAGCAAACTTTGGCGTGTATTTCGCATTATTACAACCAGGTGATACTATTGTGGGGATGAACTTGTCCCACGGCGGTCATTTGACTCATGGTTCTCCAGTTAACGTATCTGGTACATATTTCAATGTAGTACCTTATGGTGTAGATGCTGAAACACAACAAATCGACTACGATGAGTTTCGTAAAATTGTATTAGAAGCAAAACCTAAGTTGATTATCGCTGGTGGTAGTGCTTATAGCCGTCAAATTGACTTTAAGAAAATGGCTGAAGTGGCACACGAAGTAGATGCTATTTTCATGGTAGATATGGCTCACTTTGCTGGACTTGTAGCAGCTGGTTTACATCCAAACCCTGTGGAATATGCAGATATCGTTACTACAACAACTCATAAAACATTGCGTGGCCCTCGTGGTGGTATGATTCTTTGCAAAGAAAAGTATGCTAAAGCAATCGATAAAGCGATCTTCCCTGGCATCCAAGGTGGTCCTTTGATGCATGTTATCGCTGCTAAAGCTGTAGCATTTGGTGAAGCTTTACAACCTGAGTTCAAAGTATATGCACAACAAGTTATCGACAATGCAAAAGCGTTGGCTGCAGCATTACAAGAAAAGGGCTTAACAATTGTTTCTGGCGGTACAGATACTCATGTTATGCTTGTAGATGTTCGTAATACTGGTTTAACTGGTAAAGAAGCTGAACACTTACTCGATGAAGTAGGTATTACATGTAATAAAAATACAATTCCATTTGATCCAGCTAGCCCATTTGTAACAAGCGGTATTCGTCTTGGTACGCCAGCTCTTACAACACGTGGTTTGC
Source organism: Veillonella parvula (assembly GCF_018366295.1). Taxonomy (GTDB): domain Bacteria; phylum Bacillota; class Negativicutes; order Veillonellales; family Veillonellaceae; genus Veillonella; species Veillonella parvula_P. The sequence goes on along the minus strand of NZ_JAGZIJ010000001.1, from coordinate 376,525 downwards.
AAGTGAAAGATATGGAAGAAATTGCCGATATTATTGCAGTGGTTCTTAAAAATCCTGAGGATAAATCGGTCCATGAAGAAGCTAGTAAACGTGTTGCTGCACTTTGTGAAGCGTATCCATTGTACTAATCGATTGTATTAATATTAAATATATATTTATAGTCCTATAAGTTTATAGGTAGTGTAAAAGGGGTGTGCCATTGGCACATCCCTTTCAATATTTTTATGGCATGATTTTCTAATCTGTGATAGAGTAAATATGATAGTTAATCGCTAGAATGGGATATGTATATTGTTTTATAGGAGGACAGTCATGAAAGTTAATGTTATGACACATCCATTGATTCAACACAAAGTTACATTGATGCGTGACGTACAAACAGGCTCTAAAGATTTCAGAGAACTACTTGATGAAATTACTATGTTGATGGGGTATGAAATTACACGCAACTTACCACTTGAGGATGTGGAGGTAGAAACACCACTAACTAAAATGACTGGCAAACGAATTGCAGGTAAAAAACTGGGTATTATTCCAATTCTTCGCGCTGGTCTAGGTATGGTAAATGGTATGCTTAGTTTAATTCCAACTGCAAAAGTTGGTCATATTGGTTTGTACCGTGATCCTGAAACTTTGAAACCAGTAGAATACTACTGTAAACTACCATCTGACGTAGGGGAACGCGACTTCATCGTAACTGATCCAATGCTTGCTACTGGTGGTAGTGCAGCCGCAGCGATTACATTGCTAAAAGAAAAAGGTGCTAAACATATTAAATTAATGTGCTTAGTAGCTGCTCCCGAAGGTGTAGAGGCTGTAAATAAAGAACATCCAGATGTTCCTATTTATGTAGCAGCACTTGATGAAAAGCTTAATGATCATGGTTACATCTTGCCTGGCTTAGGGGATGCAGGTGACCGTATCTTCGGTACAAAATAAAATACAATAAAACGACATATTAGAATATAATAAGGGGACATGACGACATATTATTAGATTTGAAATAATAACAAATTATCTAAGGCGTATGTCGTTTTCTCTTATTCTAAGGCGTATGTCGTTTTCTCTTATTTAGGGTTGAATAAAAATTACATAAGGTATACAATACAAGTGTAAAAGTATTTTTTTATTTTAGGTGGGACGGATTTTGTTCACATGGGACGAAAAACGATTCATGTAATCCCAACGGGTAAAGGAGGGACCCGATGAACGAATTTCTAATGATATGTGAACGTATTGTTCCTGAAATTGTTAGCGTATTGAAGGAGCGATACAAAATACTAAACCACCTTGTTTATGAAGAGCCTATAGGCCGTAGAACATTAGCTACCGCAACGGATCTTCCAGAGCGAACCGTACGAAGTCATATTGAGTTAATGCGTGCTAATGGTCTTGTAGACATTTATAAACCAGGGATTTTTCTCACTGATGAGGGACATGCAATTGTTCCGAAGTTACGAAATTTTTTAAATGAGCTAGATCGTATTAACGAGCTAGAACATCGATTGACTGAAGCACTTCATATCGATAGAGTTGTTATTACACCTACAGAAGGAACCTTGATGGTTAAAAAGTTAGGTTTTACAGCGGCAAAGTTATTGCAAGACCTATTGAAACCTAATGCAGTAGTAGCCATCAGTGGGGGTAGTACCATGGCAGCAATAGCTGAAGAAATGCCTATCTTACCTTTCAATCCTACTGTGGTACCAGCCCGTGGTGGCGTTGGTGAAGTAGTGGAATACCAAGCTAATGTAATTGCTTCGGTGCTTGCTGAACGACTAAGTGGTTCCTATAAGATGCTCCATTTACCTGATGGACTTTCACAAGACTCATTACATATGCTCATGACTTGTGAACCACAAATTAAAGAAATTGGAGACCTCATTAGTAGGACTGACGTACTATTATTTGGTATTGGTACTGCAATGCGCATGGCGGATCAGCGCCATATTGCCGATGATGTGCGTAAGCAGTTGGTAGATAATCATGCGGTAGGTGAAGCACTTGGTCAATATTGTGACATTGAGGGTAAGTTAATTTATTCTACCAATAATATTGGTTTATCACTTCCCGATGTAGTAAAGGTTCCCAATGTTATTGCTGTAGCTGGTGGACAAGAAAAAGCGAGCGCTATTATAGGTGTGATGCGAGCTTGCCAGAAAGGGATACTTATCATTGATGAGCAAGCAGCCGAAGGTATGCGTCAATTGTTACAAATTTCTGCCTTATAGGCGAATTAGTAGTTATAAATTTTAGTTTGAATTTGGTTAGAATTTTTGTTATTAGGAGGATCTAACAATGGCAGTAAAAGTTGGTATTAACGGTTTTGGTCGTATCGGTAAATGTGTAGTTCGCGCAGCGATTAATAATCCTGATGTGGATGTAGTGGCAATTAATGCAACTGGTGATAATGAAGGTACTGCATTATTGTTAAAATACGATTCCGTACACGGTACAATTCCTAATGAAGTAACATTTGATGAAGAAAATATCTACGTTGATGGTAAAAAAATCCGTGTATTCCATGACCGCGACGCTTCTAAATTACCTTGGTCTGAAGAAGGCGTAGAAATTGTTATGGAATGTACTGGTAAATACCGTGATGCAGAGGAAGCAAAGGTTCATTTGAATCAACCTACTGTAAAAAAAGTATTAATCTCTGCACCTGGTAAAAACGAAGACTTAACTATGGTTATGGGAGTTAACCAAGATATGTATGATCCTGCAAAACATCACATTATCTCTAATGCATCTTGTACAACAAATTGCTTGGCTCCATTTGCTAAAGTATTATGTGATGAATTCGGTATCAAACGCGGTATGATGACTACAATTCATTCCTACACAAATGACCAAAAAATTCTTGATGCACGTCATAAAGACCCTCGCCGTGCTCGTGCTGCAGCAATGTCTATCATTCCTACAACAACTGGTGCAGCGAAAGCTGTTGCTAAAGTATTGCCTCAATTAAAAGGTAAATTAGATGGTTTTGCATTGCGCGTTCCTACTCCAGACGTATCTGCTACAGATCTTGTTTGCGAACTTGAAAAACCGGCTACTAAAGAAGAAATCAACGAAGCATTTCGCAAAGCAGCAGCCGGTGAATTAAAAGGTATTCTTGGTGTATCTGATGTACCATTGGTATCCTGTGATTTCAGCTCTGATCCTCGTAGCTCCATTGTTGATGCTGATTTGACAATGGTTATGGATGGCAACATGGTAAAAGTTGTTTCTTGGTATGACAACGAATGGGGTTACTCCGAACGTCTTATCGACATGGCCGCATTTGTAGCAAGCAAAGGCTTATAATCAGGAGGCTTTGATGAAACAAACAATTGAAGGTTTACAAGTAGCTAATAAAATAGTATTTGTTCGTGTTGATTTTAATGTTCCTATGAAAGACGGTGTCATCACTGATGACACTCGTATTCGTAGTGCATTACCTACTATCAATTACTTAATCGAAAAAGGGGCAAAGGTTATCCTTGCTTCTCACTTTGGTCGTCCTAAGGGAGAACGCAAACCAGAAATGTCTTTGGCACCATGTGCTAAGCATTTATCTGACCTTATCAACAAGCCTGTAGCATTCGTAGATGACTGTATTGGTCCTAAAGTTGAAGAAGCTGTAAAAGCATTACAATCTGGTGATGTATTGATGCTTGAAAATTTGCGTTACCACAATGAAGAAACTAAAAATGACCCTGAGTTTGCTAAGCAATTGGCATCTCTTGCAGATGTTGCTATCAATGATGCGTTTGGTGTATCTCACCGTAATGCGGCATCTGTAGTCGGTATTGCTGATTATATCCCTATGGCAGCAGGTTTCTTGCTCAAAAAAGAAATTGACGCATTAAGTGCAGCTATAGTACATCCCAAAACACCTATGGCAGCTATTATTGGTGGCGCGAAAGTTACAGATAAAATCTCCGTTATTTCTAACTTATTGCCTAAAGTTGATGTAATGATCATCGGCGGTGGTATGGCTAATGCGTTCATTAAAGCGCAAGGTTGCAATATTGGTAGCTCCTTATTTGAAGAAGGTCAAGAAGTTATCGCTACAGACCTTGTTATGGAAGCTCGTGTAGCAGGTGCTAAATTACTAACACCTATTGATGCTGTAGTAGCAGATGCTTTCAGCAACGATGCTAATACTAAAATCGCTGATGTTGATCAAATCGAAGATGGCTGGATGATATTAGATATTGGGCCTAAAACCCGCGAACTTTATGTAGAAGCATTGGCGCCAATGAAGACTATTATTTGGAATGGTCCTATGGGCGTATTTGAAATGGAAAACTTTGCAGCTGGTACAAATGCAGTAGCGAAAGCTGTAGCTGAATCTGATGCGATGACTATCGTTGGTGGTGGCGACTCTGTAGCAGCCATTGAAAAAAGTGGTTTAGCAGATAAAATTAGCCACATCTCCACAGGTGGCGGTGCATCTTTAGAATTCTTAGAAGGCAAAATCCTACCGGGTATTGCTGCATTGTCCGAGGCATAATATGAGAAAACCCATTATTGCAGGGAATTGGAAAATGAATGGCACCATTGCATCTGGATCAATTCTGATCGAAGCGTTTAACGGCGTGTTACAAGATATGGAATTGTCCTGTGATGTAGTTGTATGTCCGCCTTTTACAGCTATCGAACGTGCTGTAGTATTGACGAAAAATACAGCTATTGAAGTAGGTGCACAAACTATGGATTATCATGATGCTGGTGCGTTTACTGGTGAGATTTCACCACTTATGCTTACAGAAGTAGGCGTTAATTATGTAATCATCGGTCACTCTGAGCGCCGTGAATATTATGGCGAAACAGATGAGACCGTTAATGCAAAAATTAAAAGTGCATTTCATCATAATTTGAATCCTATTGTCTGTGTTGGTGAAAGTTTAGAACATCGTGAAACGGGTCATACACTTGATTGGATTACGTCTCAACTAAAAGGGGCTTTGGCTGATATTCCGAAAGAACAAGTCAGTCAATTAATCATTGCGTACGAACCAATTTGGGCTATCGGTACGGGCAAGACAGCAACGGCTGATCAAGCTGAAGAGGTATGCAAAGAAATCCGCAATTACATTCGATCTTTATATGATAATGAAACTGCCGATGCAGTACGCATCCAGTATGGTGGTAGCGTTAAATCAGAAAATGCACTAGAAATCCTTGGAGAGCCTAATATTGACGGTGCTCTCGTAGGTGGTGCATCACTTGTGGTCGATGAATTTATTGATATTATTAAAGCTGCAAACCAAGTAAGCGCTTAATATGAGGTTACAAATGGCTAAATTAGAGGCTCCCGTAATGCTAGTCATCCTAGATGGCTTTGGCTTGGGGGATAAATCAGACACAACCAATGCTGTAGTACAGGCGAAGCCGCTCTGTTTTAATCGATTATGGGATATGTATCCACATACAACATTAGAAGCATCAGGGCTTGCGGTAGGCCTTCCAGAAGGTCAAATGGGAAATTCTGAAGTTGGCCATTTAAATCTTGGCTCTGGTCGCATAGTGTATCAAGATTTGACTCGTATTACTAAAGATGTCGAGTCTGGTGAGTTTTATAATCGCCCTGTTATGAAGGAACTATACGAAGTAGCTAAGAAGCAAAGCTTACATCTTATAGGCCTAGTTTCAGATGGCAATGTGCATTGCTCCTTAGATCATATTAAGGCAGTCATCAAGGGGGCTCATGATAATGGAATCGAGCATGTGTATGTCCATGCTTTGCTCGATGGTCGTGATGTAGCTCCACAATGTGCACAAGGCTATTTAAAGGACTTAGAAACGTATATGGCTGATCTAAATTGTGGCAAAATTGCTACAGTTAGTGGCCGCTATTATGCAATGGACCGTGATAATCGTTGGGACCGCGTTGAATTGGCATATAATGCCATTGTGCATGGTCAAGGTGAAATAGCTACATCTGCATGTGAAGCGGTGCAACAGTCCTATGATAGAGATGCGACAGACGAATTTGTACTTCCTACGGTGATTGATGCTACAGGGACTATCAAAGATGGAGATGCGGTTATATTCTGTAATTTCCGCCCAGACCGTGGTCGTGAACTTACAAAGGCACTAGTGTTACCTGATTTTGATGGTTTTAAACGGAAGCCACTATCTATATATATGGCAACTATGACAAAATACGAGGATGGTTTGCCCGTACATATTGTGTATGAAAAGGATACATTATCTGAAACATTAGGTGAAGTTCTAAGTGCAGGCGGTTATCGCCAATTGCGCATCGCAGAAACAGAAAAGTATGCTCATGTTACATATTTCTTCAATGGCGGTGAAGAGGAACCCTTTGAAGGTGAGGATCGCATTCTCGTAAAATCCCCTCAAGTGGCGACCTATGATTTACAACCAGAAATGAGTGCTTATGAAGTGACCGATAAGGTTGTACAAGCGATACAAGATGAAACATATGACATGATTATCTTGAATTTTGCAAATCCAGATATGGTTGGTCATACTGGTAGCTTTGAAGCTGCCGTTAAAGCGGTTCAAGCAGTAGATACTTGTTTAGGTCGTATCGTGGAGGCTATTCGTAGCAAGAAAGGTCATCTGTTAGTTACAGCAGATCATGGTAATGCAGAGCTTATGGTTAATCATGAAACAGGTAAGGTACATACGGCACATACAACGAACTTGGTTCCTTTAATTTTAATGAGCGACAGTTTAAAAACAGCTACATTAGAAGCTGGTAAATTATGTGACATTGCTCCTACATTATTAGACTTAGCTGGGATACAACAACCAAAAGCTATGACAGGTCATAGCTTGGTACATAAAGCATAATATGGAGCTTTCACTATATTAGTAGTTAATTAGAGTTATAAGCCTATAAGGTTTAGCTCAATATATATATAATGGCTGTCAGATGGCAGTTATTCCATTAGATTATATGAGGTGAAGAAATGGCAGTAATTGAACAAGTCATTGCAAGAGAGATTTTAGATTCCCGCGGTAATCCAACAGTTGAAGTTGAAGTATGTTTAGAAGATGGCACTATTGCTACAGCAGCTGTTCCATCTGGTGCATCCACAGGTATGTTTGAAGCCGTAGAATTACGGGATGGAGATAAATCCCGTTATTCCGGTAAAGGTGTTTTAAAAGCTATCGATAATGTAAATGCTAAAATCGGTCCTGCACTTATCGGTTATGATGCGACAGAACAAGTGGCAATCGATAACTTAATGTTGCAATTGGATGGTACCGATAATAAATCTAACCTTGGTGCAAATGCAATCCTTGGTGTATCCATGGCAGTAGCTCGTGCTGCAGCTGAATCTTTGGACTTGCCATTATTTGTATACCTTGGTGGCTTTAATGCAAAAGAGTTGCCAGTTCCTATGATGAACATCTTGAACGGTGGCGCACATGCTGATAATAACGTAGACATTCAAGAATTTATGATCATGCCTGTAGGCGCTAAATCTTTTGCAGAAGCTCTTCGTAGCTGTGCAGAAGTATACCATACATTGAAATCCGTACTTCACAATAAAGGCCTTAGTACTGCAGTAGGTGATGAAGGTGGTTTCGCACCTAACTTATCATCTAATGAAGAAGCATTAGAAGTAATCTGTGAAGCTATTAAAGCTGCTGGTTATGAACCAGGAAAAGATTTCAAATTGGCACTTGATTCTGCATCTTCTGAATTCTACGAAGGTGGTAAATATAACCTTGCTGGGGAAGGTAAAGTTAAAACAGCAGCTGAAATGGTAGATTTTTACGAATACCTAGTAGGCAAATATCCAATCATATCCATCGAAGATGGCCTTGCAGAAGAAGATTGGGAAGGCTGGAAATTGTTGACAGACCGCCTTGGTGACCGCGTACAACTTGTTGGTGATGATTTATTTGTAACTAACACAAAACGTTTGGCTCGTGGTATTGAGCTTGGTGTAGGTAATTCCATTCTTGTAAAAGTTAACCAAATCGGTACTCTCACTGAAGCTTTCGATGCTATGGAACTTGCTAAACGTGCTGGTTACACTTGCGTAGTATCTCACCGCTCTGGTGAAACTGAAGATACATTCATTGCTGATATTGCTGTAGCTGTAAATGCTGGTCAAATTAAGACTGGTGCACCGGCTCGTTCTGAACGTGTAGCAAAATATAATCAATTACTTCGCATTGAAGAAATGTTATACGAAACAGCTCAATATAAAGGTAATGACGTTTTTTATAACTTAAAATAAGATACGTTATATCTAATAGTCCAATAAGGGCGCCCTTTGGGGCGCCTTTTTTGTATGTCTAAAAAAAGAAAAGTTTTCGCTTCGTGGATTTTTAAAAATAAAAGAGGGATTTAGAGGCTGATGTCGAAACCTATAACGCCATACGCTAGTGTGAGGTAAAAACATACCGCAAGGTATTGGAGGTGACCATGTATGTAGACGTAACATTAGACGATATTATCTTGTATGCCTTAGAACACCATGTAAGTGATATCCACTTTGATCCCGTTGAAAGTGGTGCTCATGTTCGGTTGCGACAAGATGGACTGCTGCAACATTACATGACTGTATCATTTGAAGAAGCTGAACTCATTATCAACCGTATTAAGGTTTGTAGCTCTCTAGATATTAGCGAGAAGCGTTTACCACAAGATGGGCGTTGGTCTTGGAGTCATAAAAATAAGTCTGTAACGATGCGTGTATCTACATTGCCTAGCCTATACGGAGAAACCTTAGTATGTCGCCTTATGGGAAATGAAGGGAGTCATAAAGACTTAAAAGAATTAGGCATGCAGCCGGATATCTTTGAGCACATTGAACAATTATTAAAACGTCCTTATGGATTATTACTTATCTGTGGACCTACAGGCAGTGGTAAGACAGCTACTTTATATGCCATGCTTCGCATGTTAAATTTAGACGAAACTAAGCTTATCTGTCTTGAAGATCCTGTAGAAGCCGAAATCAAAGGGGCTATACAAATTGGTATTAATGAAAAGATTGGATTTACCTTTGCCAAAGGTCTTCGCTCTGTATTACGGCAAGATCCAGATACGATTATGATTGGTGAAATTAGGGATAAGGAGACCGCAGAGTTAGCCGTTAAGTCTGCTTTAACGGGGCATCGCGTATTATCTACTATACATACCAATACAGCTATAGGCGTTGTAACGCGACTCATGGATATGGGCGTAGAGCCGTACTTAATACGGGCTACTTTAATGGGGGCTATTGCACAACGGCTAGTACGAAAATTCGATGGTACATCATATCAGGGACGGACTGCTCTATTTGAATACTTAGAAATACCAGCTAATTCAGCTCATTGGGACGAATTAGAAACACATTTATTATTGTCATTAGAAGAGTCTGCTCGTAAGGCCGTATCTCAGCATGTTACATCTATAGAGGAGGTGCATCGTTGTGGACTCATGCTGTAAGAGTGAAAGTTTAGAAACTATTGTAGAAAATGCAATACAACTATCATCAACAGATATTCATCTACAATGTGGTCAGCCTATCTATTTGCGACATGGTGATGGATTAAGGGCTACTTCCTTTATGTGTACTACAGAATTAATCGAGGATATATTGCGTCGTTGCGGTATAGCATCCTATGAGTGGCAGTCTCTTGATGAGGCTTGTTCCTGTTGTGGTGTGCGTATCCGTGTTCATCTATATCGAGCTAATCAGACCATATGTGGTACATTGCGATTACTTTGTCATCAGCAACTTAAGTTAGATGATAATAGTGAAGGTCAGTTATTACAAAAGCTATGTGAAGCACATGATGGTCTATTGCTTGTTTGTGGCCCTACAGGCAGTGGTAAAAGTTTTACCTTAGCTTGTTGTATTGATTATATAAATCAGACTATGGAGCGTCACATTATTACCTTAGAAGACCCTATCGAATTTGAGTTTGTATCTAAAAAGTCTTTAATACATCAACGACAATTAGGTGCTGATATTAATACTATGTCAGATGGTATTCGAGATGCTTTACGAGAGGATCCGGATGTCATTATGGTAGGCGAACTTCGAGATCGTGAAACCCTTGAAGCGGCACTTCATGCGGCAGAGACTGGTCACCTTGTAATGGCAACTATGCATACACAGCGTGCAGTGATGGCGGTTCACCGCATGATTTCTCTATTTCCTGGGGAGCAACAAGAAGAGATACGCAATCAAATATCTCAAGTGTTACGGGCCGTTATATGTCAGCGTTTACTTCGATGGAATAAAAAGTTCATTACTATTCGTGATATTTTGCTAAATACCCATGCAGTAGCAAATTTGATACGGACCCGTAAGGAACCACAAATCATATCTATTCAAGAAACGCAACTACCGATGAAAACATTAGAAATGGCTGTGCGAGATGTAAAGGCACAATATGGAGCCCAACAACAATTGCATACCTTGCTTGATCAACAATTATCGTAGGTGAATATATGGAGGCTTATGAATATGTCGTAAAAAATAATCAAAATGAAACAGAAAAAGGTTTGATGTGGGGGGATTCAGAACAAGAAATTGCAATACGGTTAAAACGAGATGGTTATAGAATTTATAGGATATCGTTGCAGGATGAAAGAAAGAAACATAAATGGAATCATACTATGGTGGTAGATGTGACTTATCAATTAGGTCTACTCATTGAATCTGGTGTTCCGTTACGGCGAGCCTTACAGTTGCTCTGCCAGGGGAAACGAGGACTACTCTATACAGCTTTATATGAATCCATAGAGCGTGGTCAGACTTTATCACAGGCTTTACGAAGTGAAGGATGTCCTCCTATTGCTTTGGCTTTACTAGAAAGTGGTGAAGCAGCGGGCACCTTGGGTGAGAGTTTACAATATATATCCCGTCACTATGATTGGGAGAGGCAGCTGAAACAAAAGGTTATGAGTGCTATTTCCTACCCTTTATTTCTTCTTTTAATGATGAATATATTTTTTCTAGTTACCATTTTGTTTATTATTCCTTCGTTTGAACAGGTATTTACCACTATGCATATTACATTACCTTTGATGACGCGAGCTCTTTTTGCATTAGGACAAGGGTTAAAATCGCATCCTCTAATGGTAATAGCTATACATTGTGTTGTAATAGGTTCCTTAGCATTTGCTTATAAACAGCATAGTATAAAGTGTAAAGTACATCGTTGGCTTTGGCTGTTGGCTCACCGATACCAATGGAGTACTTGTGTGTATTATACAAGTATGTTAAAAGTTTGGGCTCTCTTATTAGATTCTGGTATTTCTATCATTCACACCATGAATATCACGCGCCCTTTGTGGGGGAATATATATGGTGTTGAATGTAGTAAACAAGTGGAAGCAAGATTATTATCAGGACACTCACTGGAAGAAAGCTTACGTAGTGGTCAAATAGGAAACGCTTTTATATGGCAAATGGTGTCCATTGGAGAAGAGAGTGGTGAATTAGTAAAAATGTTAAACCACTGTGGCTACTACTATGAATCTATACTTTCAAAATATATTGCTCGTTTAGAACGATTATTGGAACCAATTTTACTAACCATAATGGGAATCGGTGTTGCCGTATTAGTTGTATCTGTTATGTACCCCTTATTTACGTCCATTGCCAACTTAGGAGGACAATAGACAATGTTATTACTTAACTATTAAAAGGAGAATATTATGAAGTCTGTTATGCATATGATTCATGGAGTGAATCATCGATTAGAAATGTGCGGTCAATGGGTCGTAGATCGACTACATATTTCTCGTGTTCGAGAAGGGTTTAAAAAATCGAGAAAAGGCGGATTTACTCTCGTTGAGTTAATGGTTGTAGTAGCGGTTATCGCTATATTAGCGGCTATTGCGATGCCACAATTCTTATCTGCAGCGGATAAAGCTCGAAACGCTAAAGAAACAGCAGATATTCAAATTATTAAAAATGCCACTCAATTGTATATGATTGATAAGAATGTCGACACACCTCCAACAGTAGAAAATCTATATAAGGAAGGATATCTTACTGAACATGTTAAGACTGCAAAAGGAAAAGAATACACTATTACTTATGAAGTTGTCAGTGGTGGGACTTCAAAATCTGTTGTTGTTAAAGCACCTAATGAGCCTTAATTAACTTGTATAGATTATGAATTACATACGTTAGTTATATGAAAGGACAAGGTATGAAAGGGACCAATTATGTGATAGGACTTTTTGTATATATAGCATCTATATTGCTACCTGTTATAGTTTCATCAAAAGCAATATCTTATACTCACATTGCTTTGTATGCTGTGTTTTCACTCATCATCATAGCAGGTGCTACCATCGATATGCATTACTATATATTGCCTGATGAAGGGGCATTAGTTCTTGTAATAGGTGGCATTATATATAGCTATATAAATGATCAATCTATGTTAGTAACCTTATTAAGTGTTATCAGCGTAGGTACTATTACATATGGACTTCGTTTGATTAGCCATAAAGGCTTTGGCATAGGCGATATTAAATGGTTTTCTGCTATTGCAATATGGCTCACTCCATGGGAAATTATATGTTTCTTTTACGTAACTTTTTGTGTTGGTTCTCTCTATCTCTTACTCACCGGTTATCGTAATCGATATATCCCATTTGGTCCCTTTCTATGCTTTGGCGGATGGTGTGCCTTACATGGTGGTTCCTATATGGAGGTGCTTTATCAATGGTTAAGGTGCAACTTATAAATCGTCAAAGTGGATCTTTATTGGCGGAATGGATTATTACTATTGGTTTAATCTTATTGCTCATTTCTATTGCCTTACCTATTGTGACAACACCTAGTCGTTATACTTTAAATGGTGCTACGCAAGAGGTGGCGTATATGCTCAAGAAAGTTCAACTGTGGTCTATGTTAGGGCATAAATCTAATGGTAAAGGGAGAATGCTTTTTATTTTAAATAAGGACAGTTATACCTTAGAGGAAGATGTTAATCATCATACGGTAAACATATTATTACCGCAAAATATTGAGAATGAACGGTCTATGACAATTATTTCTTTTTCAGCCTTAGGCTTACCTTATGATGGGACAGAAATTATTTTGAAAGATCGTGAAAGTGGTGAGAAAAATCGTATATGGATATCTGTACAAACGGGGCGAATTAGATGGGAAGAAGTGCACTGAAGGATTTATGTATGGTGACGCTTTAATATCAGCCGCTATAATCATGTTCATTTTACCGATTATATTATCTATATTTTGGATGGCTACTCTTACGGTATATAAGGCGTATTATTGGGATCATATATTGCAAGATACCATAACGTATTTAGAAGTGGCTAAAGCTTCTTATTATAAGAATGGAAGAATAGAAACTGGTGTATATAATTCTCAATTTACAATGAGTCCCAGTGAAAAAATTACCTATAAAACACATATAAAGCCTGTAGTGATAGAAGGTGTATCTTTACAACGATTAACAGTAGATGCCATCGACAATCAATCTGTTGTCTATTCTCTATCAGTTGATTTGGAGGGGATACATTGAAGGGCGAGGATATAGAAACGGTAATTGGGAAGAATAAAGAATACAAGCAGAATCCCATAACAGATAGAAATAAAAATAGAAATGATATGGGTTTTATTTTGTATTCTACGCTTATTAGTATGATGATTTCTATCATAGTCCTTACCTTATTGTTAGGTATCCTATTCTATGCAGTTATGTGGGATGCTAAATTACTTGATAGTGTAGCTATGATGGAGGATGGTCGATATACACGGCGTATGGTTGTGGCTCATATGATATGGAATCCTGTGAAGGTTACTGTAGAAGATCGTAATACAAGTTTATATATTCACGATACAAAGCGCACAACCTTAACTGTACAACGTCATGCATTATACAGAAAATTAACGGATGGTAGCTTGCAACCTGTCAGTGGTAGTCGAATTGTAGGAACTACAGATAAAAGAAATGTGGGCTATACCCAAGAATACCCTTTTAGTGTAGATACTAATGGGACCGTGTATTTACGTTGGTATATTAATAATCGTTTTGTTAATGATAGAAAATACACAAGTGGTTATGGAGGATTATCCATATATGAGGTCTCTGTTGGACAAAGTGCTATTTATGATTGGTATACAAGTAAAGAGGAGACAGATTATGAACGTAGGAGCCCATAACGCGGGCTTTATCACTTATATAGCGATACTTACAATGTCCTTTTTATTATTATTAGCTTTTATGGGGCTGCGGATAGGACAAATATGTGAAAGTAATGTGGTAGACGAATTGCATTTGGAAGAGGCTCATTACGCGGCACAGAAAGGTGTTCATTGGTTTGTGGGCTATTGTAAATTAGGAAATGTATGGGACTTTCAAAATAAATTAGTTGTGATAGATGATGAAAATGTAGAGATTACTATTGAAGCAGACCAATCAACAGATAATCCGCGACATATTATGAGTTATGGAAAATTGAAAAATAGTGAAATCGTGAGTCGTGTACATATGTATGTGACCGTAGATAAAGAAAAACATATGCATGTTATAAAGGTAAAACCTTATTGAGGTGATTCTATGAAACGAAAAAAGAGAATACATTCTGGAGTATGTATAACTGATGAACATATTGTATGTGTTACCGCTCATATAGAAAATAAAACAATGGTCATTACTGATGCGTTAGAAATGAAGCGTACAGGACCTATTGATGAAGACGTTACAAAATTTATAGAAACGTATAATTTAGATGAAGGGGCTTATAGTATTGTTGCTAATATTGATACACAAATGCATGTAGCACCTTATGATCCTCATGATTTTGATATGAAGGAGTTTATAAAGTGGAATATAGAGGACTACTTTAGTTTTGAGGGGGATAGTTTCCAAATGGATGCTTGTCGCCGGGAATATCCACGACACAATTATCATATGTTTATGGTGGCTGTAGATCGGCATTCACTAGAGCTTTTGAAGCAAGGTATACGAGATACTTATGCACCCGTTGATGTTATTGATTTTTGGCCTATTCCTATTTGTTATTGCTTGATGCGGCGCAGCGGTACTGTAACAGGTGTTGTGGAAGAAGGCGCCATGCATTTATGGCTTTGGTGGAATGATATATGCATTCAAGAGTGTATTGTACCTATTACTAGTAGCGATGTAGCTGAAGCTATGGATAAGTTAGAAGTGAGATTACAAGACTTTGGTATAGATGAGATACAGGGAATTCGGATGTATGGGTTAGAATCTATAACAAATGAAGAACGGACAGATATGGAAGGTATAATTTCCATGTATGGAGAAACTGAATATATTCCATTATTATTTTTAGGTCGTGGTCGTAATCGTTGCAAGCAAGGACAATTAGATTGGGACATGGCTATCGGTATGGCAGCAAGGGGGCTTAAATGGATTGGATTGGGCTGGTAAGGACAGATGTATTAATTTAATGCCTCGCTCGTTACGATGGCATAGTTTATGGCATACCTATCGATACCTTCTTTATGGGATAAGTCTTATATACATTATAGTAGGGCTTGTTACTATATATAGTTGTTGGTCAAGCTATCGTAGCTATGAAAATCGAAAGATAGACTTTGTGCGATTGCAAGCAAATGCTCAGTATCAAGAAATACATCAACAATATGGTGAATTAATGGAAATAAGAAATAAAATAATAAAGAATAAAATCCTTAAGAATCAAACAGATATATTACCCAATACAATGGTCCTTTATATTCTTGATGCCGCTATGTCAGAACATATTAGTCTACAGCATCTTAGCATTAAGGATGGGCGTATCAGTATAGATGGTATAGGTACGAGTGACGAAATGTGTCGTAAATTTATTGCTATTCTCCAACAAAAATTACTAGGGATGGAGTGTCATGGAACAGTTAAAGCAGATAAAGGTGTTTATACATTCCATATGGACGGATCTAAAAGAGAGCACAACGTATCAGGTCGAGAGAATATTAACGGGCCTAGTGTTGTGGGGGATGCTCATTAGCCTTTCTATGTATGGGCATATTTATTTTGAAGACAAAAATAATAGCTTAAAAAATCAACAAGATAATTATAATATACAAATGAATGCTGAGTCAGATTATATAGTGTCTAATGAAGCAAAACTATTAGAATCTTTTACACGGAACAAGACATCTAATACGAGTTCTAATACAAATATTTTTGATTCCTTGCAAGGAGAACCATTAATGATTGTCAGTACTGATGAGCATGAAGGTATACTAGAATTAACAGTATTAGGTAGTACAGAGCGTATGATTAACTGGATAAATACTGTTGAAGAAAAGGATCCTTCACGCCGTATAGAAATAGAAGATATAGAACGTAAAGGTAATGTAGTTTATGTGCATTGTGCAATTAAATCGATTATAAAACCTTAATGAAAATCGGGTGTACTGTATAGAGACAGATTATAGATTTTATGTCTATAGTCTGTCTTTGTTTTTGGACCATTTTATAGTACAATGAAGGATATGTAATGATAAGGGGCACATAATAGATGATAATAAAACGGAATATTATGCTCATCGGTTCTATGGGAAGTGGCAAAAGTCACTTTGGACGGAACCTTGCAGAACGCAAGGGTTGGCAATTTGTAGATACCGATCGCGTATTAGAAAGTCGTTTTGGGTTGCCCATTGCTGAGATTTTTAAAAAGATAGGAGAAAAAGCATTCCGCCGCGCCGAAATGGATGTACTAAAAAAGGTTTGCTTATACCATGAAGCAGTGATTTCTGTGGGTGGGAATTTTCCTATTGAACATCGCACCTTAAAGGTATTAAAAAAATATTCCTATATTATTGGTATCCGAGCTGCACAATTCCGTATTGTCAGTCGTGTGAATCGCCGTGTTGGGAAACGGCCTACCATGGACTATAGTAATGTGAATGCCTTTGTACATGCTATGATACAATCGTGGAAGCCCGTGTATAAGCAGTGCGATTTTGTACTAGATACAACAAATGGCCGGACCTATGATTTTATACAGCGTATTGAGGATGAATTAGATGCCTCAGATGTGCAATTTAAAGCAAGACGTCAACCCAATGATATAAACGATGTAGATGCTAAAGAAGCATCTGAAGATATACAATTTAATAATCAACAAAGTAGGAAAAAAGAGATTTCTGAAGCAGTATCAAAAAGAGCAATGTCTAATAAAATTCGTTATGATAAACGGTATAAACAAAAGACTTCTAATCAAACGAATAAAAAAGGTAAGGCACATAGTATATCCAAACAACGTACACCACAAGGGGGTAATGGATATGAGAAGAATCGCAATACTAACAAGCGGCGGAGACGCACCTGGAATGAATGCCGCCATAAGAGCGCTAACTAGAAAAGCTATACATGAAGGTTTTGAAATATTTGGTATTGAACGTGGCTATTTAGGTATCATTGAGGAAAAGATATTTCCCTTATCGAATCGAGACGTTGGTGGCATCATAACACAAGGTGGTACGATGCTGAAAACGGCACGCTTTCCAGAATTTCAGAATGAAGAAATTCAACGCAAAGCTTATGATATTTTGAAAACTTATGACATTGACCATTTGGTTGTTATCGGTGGTGATGGCTCCATGCGTGGTGCTACAAGTTTATCTAAACTTGGTATGTCTACTATGACCATTCCATGTACGATAGATAATGACATGGGTGGTACACAATATACGATAGGCTATGATACGGCTCTTAATACGGTAGTTGATGCGGTTGGGCGTATTCGTGATACATCAAACTCCCATGAACGTGTAGCTATTGTGGAGGTTATGGGGCGCAAAGCTGGACATATTGCATTAAAGGCAGGCCTAGCTTGTGGGGCAGAAATAGTTTTGGTTCCTGAAAATCCCATGCCTTTACATGCGGTTTGTCGTCATTTAAAGGAAACACAAATTCGGGGTAAAGAATATAGTGTTATCCTCGTTGCAGAAGGTGCCTATAACAGCGGTGAGGTGAAAGCTTTTATCAAGGAGCATACAGAATTTGATCCTAGCCTAACTGTGTTAGGCTACTTACAACGTGGCGGTGGTCCATCGGCATTTGATGCTATTTTAGCGGCTCGCATGAGTGAAGTCTGTATTAATTTATTGATGAGTGGTGTCGCTAACCGATTAGTAGGTTATATAGATGGTCATATCCGTGCACTATCTTATGAAGAGGCAGAATGTCTTGAATTTCCAATCGATGAGAAGGATTATAGATTATTGTCAATATTGAGTAGTTAATGGCCCGTAAGGGCCATTTTTTATATATCATAATTTATTCATTAATGAAATTATATTGCGTAAAAGCAATTGGTGCTGTATAATTTAAAAATACTATATGTGTTGATATAGAATAAATGTCTTTTTAATATATCTTCATCTTAAAAAAAGGAGATCATAATGAAAGAGTTCTTACAAAAGCATCGTAAACGTATAGTAACAGGTGCTGTTGTTCTTTGTGTTCTTGGTGGCGGCACATATTACTACATGGATAGTCTAAATGCAAATCAAGCACAAACGTTATATACTACTGGCAAGGTTGAAAAGGGTGATGTAAAAACTAGTATCAGTGCCACAGGTACTATTAACCCTGTAAATTATGTAGATGTTTCTACAAATGTTGCTGGTAAACTTGAAAAAGTTTTAGTTAAAGAGAATGATCAAGTTACGGCCGGTCAAGTTATCGCTTATATTGATACACGTCAATTACAAGCATCTGTTGATGATGCTCGTGCAGCGTTAGCCAAAGCAGAACTTGATATGAATCGTTATAAATCCTTGGCGGCTCAAGATGCTATTGCACAACAAACATATGATGATTCTGTAACATCTTATGAACGTGCTAAATCTACTTATGAACGTGCTGCCGCAGATTTAAGTGATGCTACTATTACAGCTCCAATGTCTGGGACTGTTGTTGGTACACCGCTAAAAGCCGGTCAAACTATTAGTACTGGTATTTCCACACAAATGATCATTGCTACCATTGCAGATTTAAAAAATTTAGAGATTTATCTTACTGTAGACGAAACCGATATTGGCAATATCAAACAAGGTGCAAAGGTAGAGTTTACTGTAGATTCTAAGCCAGGTGAAACTTTCACCGGTTACGTTTCTGAAATTGCAAAAGGTACAAAAGGTAATATGGGAACAACAAGTAGTAGCGTTGTGTACTATACTGTTAAGGTTCAAATTCCTGAAAATATTGCAGGTAATTTCTTACCAACTATGACGGCTCGTGCCACAATCTTTGGTGAAGATATTAAAAATACATTGGTAGTTCCTCTTACTGCTGTACGTACGGACAAACAAGGTGAGTATGTATATGTTATAAAAGATGGTCAACCAGTACGAACCGCTGTCTCTACAGGTGTAACTGGGGATACTAATGTTCAAATCTTAAAAGGTTTATCTGAAGGTGATGAAATTATCGTAAGCGGTGATGTGAATGCACCAAAAAATAATGTAGCTGGACCATTCTAAGGGTAGGTGCTTATGAACCAAACAGTAATTGACATACAAGGAATTACAAAAACCTATGTGAATGGCAAATTATCAGTACCTGTTCTACATGGCATTGATTTAGTTGTCAATAAGGGTGAATTTGTATCCATTATGGGACCATCTGGCTCAGGTAAATCAACCTTTATGAATATTCTTGGATGTTTGGACCGACCTACAACTGGTTCTTATCGACTCAATGGAAACGAGGTTGCTACCTTATCTGATGATGAGCTTGCGTATGTGCGTAATAAACAGATCGGTTTTGTATTTCAAAGCTTTAATTTGTTGACAAAATTGACAGCCCTAGAAAATGTAGCGCTTCCTATGATTTATGCCGGTGTAAATAAAAAGATGCGCATTGAACGGGCCACTCAATTATTACAGTCTGTCGGCTTGGGCGAGCGTATGGACCATTTGCCATCCGAGTTGTCTGGTGGGCAACGTCAACGTGTGGCGATTGCTCGTGCATTGGCAAATAATCCTGCTATTATCATGGCTGATGAACCGACAGGGAATCTTGACTCTAAGTCAACCATCGATGTTATGAACATCTTTCGAGGCCTTCATAATGAAGGCCGTACGATTCTTCTAGTTACACATGAACCGGATATTGCTACGTACGCGAGTCGTAATGTAGTCTTGAAAGATGGGATAATCGTAGAGGATTCGATCAATTCTAATATGACTCCTATAAAGGAGGTGCCTAATGTATAAAGAAAGTTTTCTAATGGCATGGGCTTCCTTGATTGCTAATAAATTGCGCTCCCTCTTGACCATGTTAGGTATCATTATCGGTGTAGCAGCTGTTATTGCCTTGGTATCTATCGGTAATGGGGTGAAGCAAGATATTGAGAATTCTATTTCTAGCTTAGGCTCTAACTTGTTGGTAGTTCTGCCAGGGGCGCCGCGGACGCCAGGTGCTAGATCTTCGCAGGGGTCCATGAAATCGTTGAAAATATCTGACTATGAAGCTATTGCTAAGTTAGAAGGTGTAAAAGCCGCCAGTCCTATGACAAATGGCTCTTATGTGGTGATTTATCAAAATAAAAACTGGACTACATCTGTTGCGGGGGTTAATTCTAACTTTCAGGACGTAAATAATTGGACTATGACATCTGGTCGATTTTTCTCCGATAAAAATGTTCAGAACCGAGAACGTGTAGCGGTTGTGGGACAAACGGTAGTAAAAAATTTGTTTGCTGATGAAGATCCTGTAGGCAAGGAAATCCGTGTTAAAAATATTCCATTCCGTGTCATTGGTGTTCTCAAAAGTAAAGGGAACGGAACCATGGGTAATGACCAAGACGATACGGTGTTAATTCCATATACAACATCAATGGAGCGCGTAGAGGGCATTGACTATCTTCGCAGGGTGTATGTTGTGGCTAAGGATGATGGGGGCATTGACCGTTTGCAGGCAGATATAGAGAATTTGTTGCGTGTTCGTCATAATATAAAAGATACAAATTTGGATGATTTTAATATTCAAAATATGAAATCTATTATGGAAACAGTGGCTCAGACGACGGGAACATTTACGTTATTCCTAGGGGCTGTAGCTGCGATTTCACTCGTTGTAGGTGGTATTGGTATTATGAACATCATGCTTGTATCTGTAACGGAACGGACTCGAGAAATTGGCGTGCGTAAAGCTTTGGGGGCTACGTATAGCGTAATTGTTACACAATTCTTAATAGAAGCTGTTGTAATAAGTTTGATGGGGGGCTTTATTGGTATTGCTTTCGGTATAGGAGCCTCAAAAGTAATCGGAATGGTATCTGGAATGAGTACAATTGTATCTGTTCCAACAATCATAATGTCCTTTGCCTTTTCCATGGCTATTGGTTTGATTTTTGGTATATACCCAGCCCGTAAAGCGGCTAAGCTCAATCCAATCGATGCATTGCATTATGAATAGTTTTGAATTTATAAATGTGTTTTCTTAAGAACATACCATATAATTAGATAGAGTTATTCGCATATGGTGCGTTGCATGATACAATATGTATGATGTAACGCACCATTTTTATATGTTTGTATTGAATTTTGACATATAACTATAAAGATTTTCATACAGGTAATGTAATAGACTTAGTATTTAGATTAGTTAATCTATGGGTATGTATATAGAATGGAGAACCTTATGGCTACAACATTGTTAGAATATTTCAACGAATTACGAGATCAAAACCCATTTTCTTGGGTGAAAGATTCTGAGATTACAGCAGTGGAACCAGGTCATGCGGAAATGACATTGCAAACAAATGAAACAGATTACTGCAATTTTAGAGGGGATTTGCATGGTGCCGTATGTATTGGCTTAGCAGATAGTGTGATGGGGACTGCTTGTTTTACATTGGGAAAATCTGTTAGCACCATTGATCTTAATGGTAACTATGTGAAAGCTGTTAAAGGCGGTGCTGTATTGCGTGGTGTAGCCAATGTAGAGCACAATGGTAAAACTACTATGGTTGCTACCGCTCGTATTTATAATGAATTAGGTGAACTTGTTCACTTGGCACGGGGTACATTTTTTGTACTAGAAGAGAAGCCATTACCTGATTTACCATGGCGTTTTATTGAAGAAGACAACCCTGATTTGGTATAATATAAGTTAGACTTTTACAAATAGGAGGATGCTTGAATGGAACAAGAATTACAACGTATTAAGGCAGAAGCCCTTGATGCCATCAAAGACGCTGCTGATCAACAAGCGTTGCAAGATATACGTGTTAAATATTTAGGTAAAAAAGGCGAGGTAACGGCTTTACTAAAAGGTCTTGGTAAATTATCTCCAGAAGAACGTCCGAAGGCTGGCGCCCTCGTTAATGCTGTTCGTGAAGCGTTAGAGGCTGAAATTGATACAGTTAAAGCTCGTATGGAAACTGCAGAGTTAAATGCTCGTTTAGAAAAAGAGCGCATAGATATTACATTGCCTGGCCGTGCACAAAAAGCTGGTCATATCCATCCATTAACAAAGGTTAATGAAATGATTGAAGACTTCTTCATGAAAATGGGGTATACCGTTGAAGAAGGTCCAGAAGTAGAGCAAGATTACTATAACTTTGAATGCTTAAACTTGCCTAAAGATCATCCTGCACGTGATATGCAAGATTCCTTCTATATTACAGAAAACTTCTTATTGCGCACGCATACATCTCCAGTACAAGCTCGTACAATGCAACGTCATGAACCTAATAGCCCAATCCGTATGATTGCGCCTGGTAAGGTTTACCGTTGGGACTATGATGCGACTCATTCCCCTGTATTCCATCAAGTGGAAGGCCTCATCATCGATGAGCATATTACATTTGCTGACTTAAAAGGCACATTAGAGTCCTTCTTACGTCACATGTATGGTGATGACACAAAGGTACGTTTCCGTACAAGCTTCTTCCCATTCACAGAACCATCTGCAGAGGTAGATATTTCTTGTGTAATGTGTGGTGGTGAAGGTTGCCGCGTATGTTCTCATACAGGCTGGCTTGAAATTTTGGGCTGCGGTATGGTTCATCCCGATGTATTGCGTATTAATGGGTACGATCCTGAAAAGGTTAAAGGCTTCGCCTTTGGCATGGGTGTAGAACGTATTGCTATGCTTTTATATGGCATTAACGATTTACGTCTATTCTTTGAAGATGATGTACGATTCTTGGAACAATTTTAGGAGGAACTCATGAAAGCAAGTTTACAGTGGATGAACGAATACGTGCCTGTGGATATGAATCGTCCTGCTCAAGAATTGGCCGATGAATTAACACAAGCTGGTATTCCTGTAGAAGATGTCATTGCTATGGATAATGGCATTAAGAAAATTTATACTGGTAAAATCGTGGAGATTACAAAACATCCAGATGCAGATAAATTACAAGTATGCCAAGTTGAATGCCTTACAGAAGAAGGCGAACCTGTTACAAAACAAATCGTAACGGCTGCTACTAATGTTGCAGTAGGTCAAATCGTGCCTGTAGCGTATCATAAATCTCGCTTAGCAGATGGTACAGAAATTAAAAAAGGTAAATTGCGTGGCGTTGTTTCTGAAGGCATGTTCTGTTCCGTTGCAGAATTTGGTATCTCTAGCGACTTAGTATTGCCAGAAGAAGCTCAAGGAATTTACATTTTCCCTGAAGGAACACCAATTGGTCTTGATGTAAAAGACGTTTTGGGTTTAAATGATACAGTATATGAATTTGAACTCACCGCTAACAGAGCTGATTGCTTCTCCATGGTTGGTTTGTCCCGTGAATTTGGAGTCATGACAAATCAAAAAGCTTTATTCCCTGTTATTATGGTTAACGAGAATGGCGAATCCATTGAAGGCAAAGCATCTGTATCTATCGAAGCTGATGATCTTTGTACGCGTTTTACAGCTCGTGTAGTAACTGATGTTAAGGTTGAGCCATCCCCATTGTGGATGCAAAACCGTTTACGTAATAGCGGCATTCGTCCTATTAATAATGTAGTAGACGTAACAAATTATGTTATGTTAGAACTTGGTCAACCTATGCATGCCTATGATTATGATCATGTAAAAGGTCATAAATTAGTGGCGAGACGTGCTAAAAATGGTGAAGTGCTTGTTACACTTGATGGTTCTGAACGCGAATTGAATGACTCCATGCTTATCATTGCTGATGCTGAACGTCCAGTAGGTGTAGCAGGTATCATGGGTGGCTTTGATAGTGAAGTGACAAACGAAACGACCACAGTTATGTTTGAAGCTGCTGTATTTAATGGTCCATCTATTCGACGCACTGCTAAAGCTCTTGGCATGCGCTCTGAAGCATCTGGCCGTTTTGAACGTGGTGTAAATCATAAATACACCGCCTATGCTATCGACAGAGCGGCGCAATTATTGCAACAAATTTGCCCTACTTGTAAAGTTGATGTAGGCGTTATCGATGTATATAAAAATCCTGTAGAACAACATACAGTTACTTTCACAGCAGCACAAATCAATGATTACTTGGGTACAAACATTGAAAAAGACGAAATGGTTCGTATTTTGACAGCCCTTGAGTTCGTTGTAACCGAAGACGGCGACAAGTTGTCTGCCCTTGTTCCAACATGGCGCGGTGATGTAACAGTGATGCCTGATATCGCTGAAGAAATAGCTCGTATTTACAATTACGATAATATTACTCCGACAATTCCTGTAGCCGTATTGTCCTCTGGTGGTATGACACCTAAGAAAGCTCTTATTAAAGAGGTTATACATGCTTTGGCTAAATTGGGTATGACTCAAATCATTACGTTTAGCTTCATGCATAAAGATGGCCTTACTAATATGATGCTTTCTGAAGGGGATAGCCGTTATACAGCCATTCCAATCTTGAACCCTATTTCCGAAGAATTCCCTTATATGCGTACTACATTGGTGCCGGCTGTTATCGAAGCAGCAAAACGCAATATTGCACAACAAAATAAGGATCTTTGGTTATTTGAAACGGCTAATGTGTATGAACCAAAAGATTTACCTTTAACAGAAGTACCTCATGAACGCCCTATGGCTTGTGGTATTTTGATGGGGAAAGCAAACCAAGCTGGTTGGAATCAAGCAGAACGCACTACAGATTTCTATGATGTAAAAGGTATTGTAGATGCGTTGTTAGCTGAACTAGGCGTTACAAGCTATGAAATTAATCGTGGCACTGAGCCATACTTTCACCCAGGTGTGAGTGCTCAATACGTAGTTGATGGTAAAATGATTGCTCAATATGGTGAATTACATCCACAAGTGAGCAAAAACTTTGACTTACCTGGCAAAGTATATATGTTTGAAATTGATTTAGAAGCAGTGTTATCCTTAACGATTCCACCGTTCCGTTATACATCCTTCAGTAAATTCCCAGGCACTAGCCGTGACCTTGCCATCGTTGCACCTGTGTCCGTATCTAGTAGTAAAATTTTATCCATCATTAAAGAACATGGTGGAGAATATTTAGAAAGTGCGTCTATCTTTGATGTTTATGAAGGTGAACATATCGAAGCAGGTTACCGCAGTCTCGCATACAACTTACAATTCCGCTCTATGGAAGGTACGTTGAATGATGAGGATATTGACGGTAATATTCAAGCTATTATCGATGCATTAGCAGAAATTAACTGCAGATTACGTTAATTTTAAGCAGTATATTGAAAGGGTTTACCGTATGGTAAACCCTTTTAGTACTATAGTTATGCCTTTAGTTAGGTAGAAAGGACTGTCCATGGAATTATTGGCTCCTGCCGGTACGATGGAAAATTTCATAGCCGCTTTAGAATCTGGGGCTGATGCCATTTATCTTGGTGGTAAAGGTTTTAATGCCCGAGCTCATGCAGCAAACTTTGGAATTGAGGAATTAACCGAGGCTATTCGCTTGGCCCATATTCTAGATGTGTCTGTGTATGTAACGGTAAATATCCTCATAGGTGACTCCGAATTATCTGTTCTTGAGGCATATTTAAAGGACTTAGAGCGCATCGGCGTGGATGCTATCATCGTTCAAGATTTAGCAGTGGCTAAATTGGCGCAGCGAGTGGCTCCTAAATTACACTTACATGGCAGTACACAAATGACTGCAGCTACGCTCGATGCGGTTCGTTTTTATGAAAGTCTCGGTTTTACACGTGTCGTTTTAGCTCGTGAATTGAGCCTCGCTGAAATTGAACATATTTGCAAGAACTGTACAGCTGAAATCGAAGTTTTTGTACACGGTGCGTTGTGCGTATGTTATTCTGGTCAATGCTTAATGAGTTCTTTCATCGGTGGTCGCAGTGGTAACCGTGGTGCTTGTGCACAGCCTTGTCGGTTGCCTTATGAGCTATTGGATTCTTCAGGTACTAGCTTGTTGCCAAAACACGAAGCCTATCTATTAAGTCCAAAGGATCTTAACTATAGTGAATATATGAATGAACTTGTGGCGGCCGGTGTTACGTCCTTTAAGGTAGAAGGGCGTATGAAAAAGGTTTCCTACGTGCGTCAAGTTATTGGGACCTATCGTCATATTTTAGATACGGCTCATATAGATTCTACTGATGCTGATGCATTAGCATCCGGATTTAATCGTGGATTCTCTACGGATTATTTAACAGACCATGTAGGAAAATCAATGATGACCGTGGTGGCCCCAAATAATCAAGGGAAATTGATAGGCAAAGCAGAGGTCAAAAAGGGTCAAGTTCATTTATTCTTAACAGAACCGATTGAAAAAGGATCACTCTTAAAGGTCATGCAAAGTTCTGGTAGTATTACGTACTATCAAATCGATCAGAACTGGTCTCTAGTGGATGAAAAGCATATTGTAGGTAAACCTGATGAAGGCTTTGCTGCGGGTCAAGTATTCCTTGCATCAGGTCCTAAAGCTCAAAAGCAACGCGGACTACAAGATTTTAGTGCTAAATTAGAGGTACATGGTTATCTATCTATTAATACAGACCGAGAACAGCCTTGTACAGATCTTACCTTTATATTAAACGATGGTTGTACTGTGACAGTATCTAATGAGTTTGAACCTGTTTATGCTAACAATAAACCGACTACATTAGAGAAGGTTAGAGATCAAGTAGGTAGATTAGGGAATACATTATTTACACTAGGCTCTATGTCTATTCCTGATGGACCGTACATGTGGCCCGCTAGTGTTTTAAATGCACTGCGTCGCGATGCTGTAGAGGCGCTAGAAAACTTGTTGATTACAGACCATGAAGCAGCTTGGGCAGAACGTGCTGTAGAACCCCGAAATATGTCATCGTTAGTAGCTAAAAGTAAGGTTCAATACACAGAGCCTATGGTGAGTGCTCGCGTTGATGAACTCGATGGTGTAAAAGCAGCAATCGAAGGTGGTGCTAAGAAGATTATCTTTGGTGGTGACCGTTTGCAACGTAAGCCTTATGAAATTAGCATCTACGAGCAGGTAGCCAAACTTTGTAAAGAGCATAATGTGCTTTGTGTATTTGCTACGCCTCGCGTCGTTAAAGATGATGAGGTAGACGCGTACATGAATACGCTTAAGGCCATAGTTGAGTCTAAACCAGATAGTATTTCTATTCATATGCCACAAGCTCTATTATGGCTTCGTGAGTTAGGGTATTCAGGTGCTATTGAAGCTGATACAGGTCTTAACATATTCAATGGCTCTGCACTACAAGTATGGCAAGATTTTAATATGAGTAGTATAGCTCCATCCTTAGAGTTGACCTTGGCACAACTAGTAAACTTACAAAAATCTGCTCATTTGCCATTAGAGGTAATGGTACACGGTTATACAGAAATGATGATTTCTGAGTATTGTGCCATCGCTAGCTTTGTTGGTACTGGTAAAAAGGAAAATTGTCCTATGCCGTGCGTAATAGAAGATTACGCATTAAAGGACCGCAAAGGGGAAGTGTTCCCACTTCGTACTGATCCATATTGCCGTATGCACATTATGAACAGCCATGAAATGGATATGCGTGCTTACGTGCCCGAGTTACATCGTAAAGGTCTACATATCTTGCGCATCGATGGGCGTCATATGGATCCACATCGATTGCGTAACATTGTAGCAGATTATGTATCCATTCAAAATGGAACAAAAGAGGCTCCGCCTAAGAGTATAGGTAAAGATGATACACCTATTACAAGGGGCCACTATTTTAGAGGTATTTTATAAAAGAGGTAGTACATTGTTTAACGAAGATGTATTAGACTTTCACCATATAAAAGAACAATTACAACAGCATTGTAGTTCTACTATCGCTAAAGAATTGGCTATGAATATTGAGCCAATGACGGATGCTAAAGCTATTCAAGAGAACCTTGATGAGACGGCAGAAGCCATGCGTTCTTTGCAAACAGAGGTAGAACAGCCGTTAGGCGGTACACGCGATATTCGTGAATCTTGCAAGAAGAGTCGCAAAGACTTTGTTCTTACACGTGAAGCTTTGTGGGACATTTATTTGACCATTGGTGCTTATAAGCGCATGACAAAGTTCTTTAGAACGAAATATATGGATTATCCATTGCTATCCCTATGGGTACAGGATATGCCGAATACAGATCGCATTGAAAACCGTTTTAAACGCGTCTTTGATGAAAAGGGGGAATTGCTTGATACAGCGTCTCCTAAATTGGCGAGCCTTAGAAATACGATTATCAAGACTCGTGAAAAGATTAAAAATGATATTCAAGCTATTTTGCACGACAAGGATAATCAAAAGTATTTCCAAGAAACCATCATTACGCAGCGTAATAATCGTTACGTAATTCCTGTAAAACAAGAGTATCGTCAATACTTTGATGGCCTTATTCACGACCGTTCTGCAACGGGTCAAACACTTTACATTGAACCGATGCGTTTGGTGAATCTAAATAATGAATTACAAGAGGCTTTGATTGGTGAAGAGCAAGAGGTCTTGCGTATTTACCGCGAGTTATCGGCTCTTGTAAAACAACATAGCAATGATTTGATGGATGCTTGTGAAAAGGTATCCCATATCGAATTTGTATATGGTAAGGCAAGTCTTGCTATTTCTTACAAGGGGGTACCGGCAATCTTAAGTACTGACAGAACCGTTAATCTCATGAGAGCTCGTCACCCATTAATTCCACCAAATATGGTAGTGCCTACAAATATTCAATTAGGTACATCGTACCGTATTTTACTAATTACTGGTTCTAACACAGGTGGTAAAACAGTTTCCCTTAAAACATTGGGCCTGTTGAGCTTGATGAATCAATGTGGCCTATTTATCCCTGCTGATCACGGTTCTATGTTACCAGTATTCCATAATATCTTTGCCGACATTGGAGACGAGCAAAGTATTGAGGCCAGCCTTAGTACGTTCTCTGCTCATATGACACAAGTTATTTCCATCATCAAACATTGTGGTCCTAACGACTTGGTTTTACTGGATGAACTTGGGTCTGGTACTGATCCAGAAGAAGGTAGCGCATTAGCTGTATCTATTCTTGAGTTCTTCCGTAAAAAAGGTGCCCTTATGATGGTGAGTACCCATTATAATGAGCTTAAAAATTATGCTTACCATACGGAAGGTATTGAAAATGGTCATGTAGAGTTTGATGAGCGCACCTTAAAACCTACATATCGGCTCCATATCGGCGTAGCCGGCAGTAGCCATGCGTTAAGCATTGCTGCACGTTTAGGCTTACCAAAGGACATTGTAGAACGCGCAACAGAGTATAAATCTCAATTTGGTAGTCATGAAATGGAAGAAGTTCTTTCCGACTTAAACGAACAACTCCGTAAAGCCTCTGAACGTGAAAGAGCGTTAAAGAAAGAACTTGATGAAACACGTCGTATGCGTGGCCAATTAGAGAAGGAAAAGAAACAGTTTAATGAAAAACGTAAACAAATCTTAGCCAAAGCTCAGGCCGATGCAGAATCCATGAAACGTAGTTTACGCGTTGAAGGGGAAGCGATTATCAAGCAATTGAAAGCGCAATTCTCTGAAACAAATAAGGATAGGCTTCAATCGGCTATTAATGCAGCACGTAAGGGGATTTCTAGTGTTCATGTACCAGAAGCTGCAGTGGATGATGATCGTAAGTTGTTAACCGCAGATGCTATTAAGGTTGGCCAAGCTGTTTATGTTACGTCCTTGCGTTCGTTGGGGACTGTGTTATCTATCAATGGTAACCGTGTAAATGTTGATATTAATGGACTAACAGCTACCGTTAAGGTTAGCGAATTACAATCAACTACACGTGAAGAAGGCAATAAACTAGCTCGTGAACAAAAAGTAGCCATGCCTAAAACAAGAAAACGTATGGGTGGCTCCGCCGTACAACGTCAAAAAGAGGTTCGTACTGAAATCAATATTCTTGGCCAAACAGTAGATGAAGCGACCGTTTCTGTAGGTAGATTTATTGACCAAGCTTTGCTTGGTGGTGTTAATCAAGTGCGTATTATTCATGGTAAGGGTACAGGTGCATTACGTGAAGGCGTTCACCAATATTTACGTACCTTGCCTCATGTAGCGCACTTTGAAACAGCCGGTTATGATGAAGGTGGTGCAGGGGCTACAAATGTAGTTCTTAAATAAAAATATAATTTTCAAAATATTGTATATGGAAAAAAAAGGTAGTAAGCTCCTAGGGCTTGCTACCTTTTTGTATAGATAATATTTGGATAGTAAATATGTATAAAAAGAAAGGGCGGAACACTGAGTTCCGCCCTTTTAGAAACTACTGTTGAATTAGCGTTCCTTTTTAGACTTTTTATTTTTCGATGAATTTGATTTTTGTTCTGTAACCTCTTCTTTTTGAGGCTTGTCATTACTTTTTATTTTTTCATCTGTAGTTTTGCCTGTATCGTCTTTCTTATCTGCTTTTTCGTCCTTTTTATCTTCTTTTTTAGGTTGTGCTTTTGCAGGATTGACGTAACCTTCAGAGATTGCTGATTGTGCGCTAGCTGGGACAGGGAAGTCAGATGCTGGAGTATTGGCAAGAGCATTAGCCATGAATTGACCCCACATAACAGCAGGTGTACTACCACCCGTAATACCGTGTAATGTTTCAGTGCCGTAGTCATCACCAATCCAAACAGCAGCTACTAAATCTGGAGTGTAACCTATGAACCAAGCATCTTTGGAGTCATCAGTGGTACCTGTTTTACCTGCTGCAGGACGACCAATGGCTGCATTACCGCCAGTACCACCATTTATAACAGATTCTAGCATATTAGTCATGATGGCCGCATCTTTTTCATCAATAACGCGCTTTTCTTGGATAGAGTTTTCTTCTACAACTTGGCCGTTGCGATCTACAATTTTAAGGATGGCTGTAGGTTGAACCTTGATACCGCCATTAGCAAGTACACCGTAAGCCTGTACCATGTCAAGAGGTGTAACACCATGAGTTAAACCGCCAAGTGCTGTCGATAAGTTGTAATCTTGATCAGTTAGAGTAGAGATACCCATTTCTTTAGCAAGATTAATAACTTTAGTCATACCTATTTCATCGGCAACTTTTACAGCTGCTACGTTGCGAGAATGTTGTAATGCGTAGCGGTATGTAATATTACCTTCGTAGTCGTTTTCATAGTTTTTAGGACTCCAATTACCGAAAGTAACAGGACTGTCCTCAACTATAGAACCAGGAGTTTTACCTGATTGAATAGCTGCTAAGTAAACGAAAGGTTTCATAGTGGAACCAGGTTGACGTTCTGCTTGTGTAGCGCGGTTGAAAGCGTCGTCACCGCGACCACCGACCATGGCTACAATGTAACCATTGTGAGGGTTCATAGCTACTATAGCACCTTGTGGTTGAGATAATCCATTTTTATCAGTGTAGTAATTAGGTAAGTTTTGCATTGCTGCAACTGCAGCATTTTGCGCATCCATATCGAGAGTAGTATAGATTTTTAATCCATCTTTATAGATGGCATCATCGCCGTACTTTTCAGAAATTTGAGAAATAACATAGTTAATGAAGTAAGATGCATTAGATTTCTCATGAGCTTGTTCTTGTTTAGCTATCAAACCTAAATCTGCTTGGCGAGCTTCGTCAGCTTGCTCTTGTGTAATATAACCATATTTTACCATTTGGCCCAATACGACGGCTTGACGTTTTTTACTAGCCTCCAAATCATTAAATGGGGAGTAATAGTTAGGGCTTTGTGGTAAACCAGCAATGAGAGCCGCTTGTGCAAGTGTTAACTCACTAGCATCCTTACCAAAATATACATGAGATGCAGATTGTACACCGTAAGCACCTTGACCAAAGTAGATTTGGTTCATATACATTTCAAGGATTTCATCCTTGGTGTAATGTTGTTCAATTTTAAGGGCTAATAAAGCTTCGGAAATTTTACGTTTTAATGTTCTATCTTGAGATAAGAATGCATTACGAGCTAACTGTTGAGTAATTGTGGAACCACCTTCAGATACGCCGCTATGTACAATGTTTACCCATACGGCACGTAAAATACCAATTGGGTCAATACCATGATGCGTATAGAACCGAGAATCTTCTGTAGCCACAAAGGCATTCTGTAAATCTTTTGGTACATCCTTTAGAGGTACTGGTAATCTATTTTCTGTGGAGTGAACCGTAGTAATGAGATTGCCATGCA
The DNA here is from genome assembly GCF_018366295.1 of Veillonella parvula. GTDB lineage: Bacteria > Bacillota > Negativicutes > Veillonellales > Veillonellaceae > Veillonella > Veillonella parvula_P. The sequence goes on along the minus strand of NZ_JAGZIJ010000001.1, from coordinate 344,004 downwards.
CGTCATAAATCTGAGACGATGCAGAAGGGCGTACATTGGATACATCCGGTAGATTTGATAATGTGGCACTTATGAAACCACAGCCACCACCGGCTACGATGAGTATAAAGAGAAGTGTACAAATCCAAAATAGACGCTTAGGATTTGTTTTCTTCGGTGTAGAACCATTGCCATTTGAGCGGCGATTGGTTCTCGTATTTGAGTTACTACTCATAGAGTCACCTCTTTTTTCTTTTAGTAAATATAACGTAAATTCTATTACGCAGTTATAAATATTATATCATAAATGGTTTAAATCCAATACTATATATAATTGTGAAAGTTTTTAGATAATGGTATACTTAAACAATAGTATTTCTAGGAGGATTATCATGATTAGTGCTCAAGAACAAGTGCGCCAAATTAAACATGGTGTAGCGGATTTAATTAACGAACAAGATCTTGTAAAAAAAATAGAGAAGTCCATTAAGGAAAATAAACCACTAGTTGTAAAACTAGGTTTGGATCCAACGGCTCCAGATATTCATTTAGGGCATACTGTACCTCTTCGCAAGTTGCGTTTATTCCAAGAATTTGGTCATCAAGTAGTGATCGTCATCGGTGGCTTTACTGCTCGTATTGGTGATCCTACTGGTAAAAGTGTTACCCGTCCACCATTAACAAAAGAAGAAGTATTGAAAAATGCTGAAACTTATAAAACACAAATCTTCAAGGTATTAGATCCTGAAAAAACAATCGTTCGTGACAATAGCGAATGGTTAGAATCTATGAACTTTGCTGACGTACTTCGTTTGGCTAGCTCCTATACAGTTGCCCGTATGATGGAACGCGATGATTTCAGCAAACGCTTTAAAGAAGGTCGTCCTATTGGCGTGCATGAGTTCATGTACCCATTGATGCAAGGTCACGATTCTGTTGCATTACATGCAGACGTTGAATTTGGTGGCACAGACCAAACTTTCAACCTGTTGATGGGGCGTCATTTACAAGAGTTAGAAGGTCAAGAGCCACAAGTTGTTATTACAATGCCATTGCTTGAAGGACTTGACGGCATTCAAAAAATGAGTAAATCTTTGGGCAATTATATCGGTATTGATGAAGAACCTAAAGAAATGTATGGTAAAGCGATGTCCATTCCTGATGAATTGATGATGCGTTATTTCATGCTCGTTACAGATATGTCTATCGAAGAGCAAGAGGACATGGCAAAACGTCTAGAATCCGGAGAGTTACATCCACGTGATGCTAAAATGCAATTGGCTCGTACCATTGTTCGCTTGTATCATGGTGAAGAAGCTGCTCTCGAAGCGGAAGAAGAGTTTAAACGGGTGTTCCAACAACGCGCCATGCCTACAGATATTCCTGAGTACGTTATGGTTGCACCAACAGAACCAATCTTTGTCCCACAATTCTGTACAGATGCTGGTTTAACTGCGTCCAATGGTGAAGCCCGTCGATCCATTAAAGCAGGTGCTTTCAAAGTAAATGGTGAAAAATATACGGAAGAAAACCTTAAGCTAGAAGATGGCATGATCGTTCAAGTTGGGAAACGTAAATTTGTAAAAATTAAATTTAACTAATAAAAAACTGTGATGAGGTTTAGATTTCTCATCACAGTTTTTTCTGTCTATTTTGTTTATAAGATTATCTATCTACTGAATCTGTTGTTTGTGAAGCAAGAAATTGACTTATAAGTTAATGTATAATGAATATACAAAGACAATATAAATATAAAAATAAAATACAAATTTGATACATAAAAGATTTTTACAAATATTGTATAAAATAGATTATAACTTGTGTGAGGACCATTTATGGACAAGAAATTAAGTAACCTTTTATCACAACGAGAACATACTGTTCTTACAGATATTGATGTTATTACGGCGGCAGTAGCCGTGCCTCTATTAGAAATCGATGGAGAAGATCATGTGGTGTTTACCGTGCGTAGTAATACATTGCGACGTCAACCCGGTGAAATCAGTTTCCCTGGTGGGCACTGTGAACCTAATGATAAAAGTGGTGCTCATGCAGCCATGCGTGAATGCTCTGAGGAACTTGGTATAGACTTAGATCAAATTGAACTGCTAGGAAATTTAGACTGTTTAGTATCTGCTATTGGTGTAAAACTATATGCGGTCGTCGTGCGCCTACATACAAGTGATTTAAAACCAAATTCCGATGAAGTAGGTGAGGTATTTACAGTTCCCTTACAATATCTATTAGATATGGAACCGACCGTAGGTCACCTAGACATTGGAACTAAGCCGTTAAAAGATTTTCCATTTCATCTATTAGAAGGATATAATATCGACTGGAAAATTAGACAAAACTATTCCGTCTATTTCTATCCCTATAAACAATACACTATATGGGGACTAACAGGACGAGTGTTGAAGAATTTTTTAGATATATATAAGGAAGTTCATTTACATAATAATGCCTATAAAAATTGACAGATTACAAATTAAGGTATACTATTTATGTGTAAAAGGTTTAATGTGTTGCACTAATTAATCTAGGAGGTTCTCACATGAATCGCGAAACAGCATACGTACTTTGGTTTGATGAATTACAACGTGAAGATATTAATTTAGTAGGTGGCAAGTCTTCTTCATTAGGGGAATTGACATCCTCCACTAATGTACCTGTACCTTATGGCTTTGCAACAACTGCTCATGGTTATCGTGAGTTTATGAAAGCTACAGGTTTGGAAGATAAAATCCGGGCTGAGCTTGATGCTTTAGATGATGTAGAAAATTCTGCATTATTGCGCGAAGTGTGTGCTAAGATTCGCCGCATGATTTGTCAGGAAGAAATGCCAAAAGACTTGGCAGATGCTATCCGTCATGCTTATGAAGAACTTGGTAAAAAAGTGAACGAAGAAAATCCATTTGTAGCTGTTCGTTCTAGTGCAACAGCAGAAGATTTGCCAGATGCAAGCTTCGCAGGCCAACAAGATACGTATTTAAATGTACGCGGTGCTGACGTAATTATCGAAAAAGTAAAAGAATGCTACGCATCTACATTCACAGATCGTGCAACATATTATCGTGTAAAACAAGGCTTCGATCATATGACAGTAGCATTGAGTGCTGCAGTTCAAATGATGGTATTCTCTAAAGCAGCTGGCGTAATGTTTACTGTTGATCTTGTAACAGGTAATGATAACAATATTCTTATTGAAGGCTCTTGGGGTCTTGGTGAATATGTTGTACAAGGTACGGTTACACCAGATAATTTCCGTGTGGATAAAGAAAAGATGGAAATTACGGACCGTATGATTAACGATAAACATGTTCGCCTTGTTCGTAAAGCCGATGGTGACTGTGTTGAAGAAGTGGTTCCAGCTGACGAAGCAAAACAACAAGTTATTACAGATGCTCAAGTTTTGGAACTTGCAGAATATGCAAAAGCAATTGAAAAGCATTATGGTTGCTACATGGATATGGAATGGGGCGTAGATGAACGCAATGACAAGATTTGGATCTTGCAAGCTCGTCCAGAAACAGTTTGGTCCCGCAAAGAAAAATCAGAAACGTCCGAAAAAGCTAGCACATTAGATGCAGGTAATCGCGATATTATTGTAAAAGGTTTGCCAGCATCCCCTGGTAATACAGCAGGTAAAGCTCATGTTATCATCAATCCTGAGGATATCGATGAGTTCAAAGAAGGCGAAATCCTTGTTACAGCTATGACAGCTCCTGATTGGGTGCCAGCCATGAAGAAAGCAAAAGCAATTGTTACTGACGCTGGTGGTATGACTTGTCATGCGTCTATCGTTAGCCGTGAGCTTGGCATTCCTTGTATCGTAGGTACTAAGAGCCGTAGTCATGAAGCGACTACCTCTATTAAAGATGGTCAAATGATTACCGTTGATGCTACAAATGGTATTGTATACGATGGCGTATTAGAAGATATCGTTAAAAAGCCTGAAGCTCAAGTTTCTACAGGGGTAGCAGCTGAATATGTACCTGTAACAGGCACTAAGATTTATATGAACTTAGGTGATCCTGATTTGGCTCAAAAATATGGTGTACTACCATGTGATGGCATTGGTCTCATGCGCGAAGAGTTCATTTGGACAACCTTTATTCATGAACATCCATTGCACCTTATCGAAACAGGGCGCAGTGACTTCGCTGTAAATACATTGGCGGAAGGTATGCGTAAAGTATGCCAAGCATTAGCCCCTCGCCAAGTAGTAGTTCGTTTGAGCGACTTCAAATCTAGCGAATACCGTGACCTTAAAGGTGGCGATAAATATGAACCACATGAATCTAGTGCATTACTTGGCTGGCGTGGCGCATCTCGCTACTATGATCCTAAGTACACACCTGCTTTCAAATTAGAATTAGAAGCAATCAAAAAAGTACGTAACGAATTTGGTTTCAAAAATCTACAAGTTATGATTCCATTCTGCCGTACTGTGGAAGAAGCTGAATTAGTAACTAACTTAATGGCTCAAGAAGGTCTTGCACGCAGCAAAGACTTTAAAGTATGGCTTATGGCTGAGATTCCATCCAATATTATCTTAGCTGATCAATTTAATAAATACGTAGATGGTTATTCTATCGGTTCTAACGATTTGACTATGCTTGTACTTGGTTGTGATCGCGATAACGAAACAGTTCAACATATCTATGATGAACGTAATTTAGCAGTTCGCAGAGCAATTCGTCACCTCATTGAAGTGGCTCATAAAGATGGTAAGACTGTATCTATCTGTGGCCAAGCGCCAAGCGTATACCCTGAACTTTGCGAATTCCTTGTGAAGAGCGGTATCGACTCCATTTCTGTTAATCCTGATGCAGTAGTTAATACTAAGAAAATGGTGGCTCAAATCGAACAACGAATTATGCTCGATGCTATGACTGGTCGTGGTCGTCAAGAATCTGACGAACTAATTTGGTAATAATATAGTTATAGTGAAAGAGGAGGCCTGTGGGTCTCCTCTTTTTCTGAATGGTAACTTAGGATATAATACAAACAGAGATGAAAGGGGGTTACCGTGTGAAACTGTCAAAACGACAAGAACAAATTGCTCAAATCGTTCGCGAAGAAGGTCCTGTAACAGGTAGTGCTATTGCTGAACACTTAGAGGTCACAAGATCTGCGTTGCGCTCAGATTTATCTGTATTGACCATGTTAGGTGTGTTAGATGCACGTCCAAACGTAGGCTATTACTATGTTGGACTTTCAAAAGAAACACAAACGGCTGAGCGATTGAAGTCATTTCTGGTAAGCGATGTATTATCTCAAGCAGTTGTGGTCAATGGGGATACGAGTTTGTATGATACAATTGTCACATTATTTACAGAGGATGTAGGCACCATATTAGTGTGTGATGGCTCATACCTAGTAGGTGTGGTATCTCGAAAAGATTTATTACGCGCCTCTATGGGACAAACAGATTCGCATACCATGCCTATATCTATGATTATGACCCCTGTAAGCAAGGTTATATCGGTGGAGCCTACCGATACTTTGGTAGAGGCTGCACAGAAAATGATAGATTATGAAGTAGATTGTTTACCTGTCGTCGTTCGTGAGGATATAGGTAACAAGAAACGTTTAAAGGTTGTGGGCCGTGTATCAAAAACGACGGTAGCAAAAGTATTTTTAGAATGTAGCATACACTGAGGTTGATAGAATGGCAGAAAAAATTATTTATGCAATATCGGATTCCCTGGGGGAAACTGCTGAGGCTGTAGCGAGAGCTACGGCGAGTCAATATGATAAGGAGCAAATTGAAATCGTTCGTGTTCCCTATATTGATAGTGAAAGCCAAATTGATGAGGTCATAGACGACGCAAAACGTGGGAATCATGTTATTTGCCATACCATTGTGTCTGCGTCTTTACGTAAGTATTTGCATGAGAAGGTGGCTGAATATAATATTCCGGCTGTGGATATCATGGGGCCTGTTCTCGATGCAGTTGGTACTATCGCGACTACTAAACCGCGTATGACAGCAGGTATGGTTCATAAACTCGACCAAGAGTATTTTAAAAAGGTTGAAGCTATTGAGTTTGCCGTGAAATATGACGATGGTAAAAATCCATCTGGTTTTGAAAAGGCCGACATAGTTATTATTGGTGTATCTAGAACTAGTAAGACACCATTGTCCATGTTCTTGGCGTACAAAAAGATTAAAGCCGCAAATTTGCCACTAGTTCCAGAGGTACCGTTGCCAGAGGAATTGTTCAAGATTCCGGCAAAAAAAATCGTGGGCCTTATTATAGATCCATACAAATTAAATAATATTCGTAGTGAACGTTTACGCGCTATCGGTCTTGAAGACGAAGCAAATTATGCATCTATTGAGCGTATTCAATCTGAATTGGATTATGCAAAGGCTATTATGCGTCGTTTGCACTGCCAAGTGTTAGATGTTTCTAATAAATCCATTGAAGAAACGGCTTCCCTTGTTATGCAATTGATTGATAAAAATCGCGCGTCGGAGGGTAAATGAATATACGTGAACAAATAGAGGAGAGGGAGGCTTTGCTTCTGTCTCCCTATGCAGCTAAAAGCCGCGATGCAATCCGTGATATAGAAGAAAAGCCTGATCCGCTTAGAACCGCGTTTCAACGCGATCGGGATCGCATCATTCATAGTAAATGTTTTAGACGGTTAAAGCATAAGACACAGGTATATATTGCGCCAGGTGACCATTATCGGACACGCATGACTCATACCCTTGAGGTAGGTCAAATCGGTCGTACTGTAGCTCGTGCATTACGTTTAAATGAGGATCTTGTGGAAGCTATTGCCATGGGCCATGATGTGGGGCATACACCATTTGGTCATGTAGGTGAATATGCATTGCGAGATATGGTGGGGCACTTTAATCATAATGAGCAAAGTTTGCGCATGGTTGAAGTATTAGAAAGACATGGTGATCATCAAGGTCTCAATTTAACCACCGTTGTTCGAGATGGCATCGTAGGTCATACAGGGGCTACAATTCCTGTGACCTTAGAAGGTCAAATTATTCGTATTGTAGACCGTATTGCGTATTTGTGCCATGATTTTGATGATGCACAGCGAGCAGGTATGTTGACGGCAGAGGCGTTGCCTTTTGAAGTGCGCGAACATTTTGGTATGACTCCATCCAGTATGATTACTGCAATGGTAGAGGATATGGTACGCGAATCCTTGGATAAGCCAGCTATATCTATGTCTGCTGATGTGGAAATGACGATGAATCTATTCCGTCAATTTATGTTTAAACATGTATATTTGGCACCAGCTTTAATTCCAGATCGCAAAAAGGCATCCCATGTGGTGAAAAATCTATTTACTCACTTCATGGAACACCCTAATGATATGGAAGGCTGTGAAACAGGTAAAGCGTTTTACTCTACACGTGATGTAGTTGATTATGTAGCAGGCTTAACAGATCAATATGCTATTAAGTTATTTAAGCAATATTATATTCCCAATATTACATTATAAATAACAAAAAAAGCAGTTAGTTCATTTTGAACTAACTGCTTTTTTTGGGGCTCTAGAACCCCAAAGAGTACATGTACTTTTTATTTTACGCGCGTGTAACTTTATTAGAACGAAGGCAGCGAGTGCATACGTTTACTTTTTTTGTAGCACCGTCTACAACCGCCCGTACTCTTTGAATGTTCGGTTTCCAAGTTTTTCTTGTGCGAATGTGAGAATGACTCACGTTCATACCGCTAGATGTGGATTTACCACATACTTCGCAAAGGTTTGCCATAGTTTCCACCTCCAAGCTTAATCTATAACATAACAAAAGTATATTATCATAAAGAATAGCTTAAAGCAAGTATTTTTGTCGTACATATTGCTCTTTTTATGAAATATACTACAATATAAGGTATACTATATATCATATTCTAAGATATAAATGGACTTTTACACAAGGATATACAAAAATTGGATATATCTCATGTGTTTATCGTATATTTAAAGGAGTTCTTATGGATGAACGATTGACGACTATAAAGGGAATTGGTCCTGGTCGTGAGAAACAATTGCATAAATTGGGAATTACCAATGTTACATCCTTATTGACTTACTTTCCCAGAACCTATGAAGACCGGCGTACGATTTATAGAATTGGTGATTTAAAATCAGGTATGACAGGTGGTGTGGTAGGTACTGTTATTGCTGTACAAGAGAAACGACCTCGCCCTCGATTGTCTATTTTAGAGGTAGTCATTGCAGATGGCACAGGACCTTTGAAGATTGTTTTGTTCAATCAAGGGTATAAAAAGAACTTTTACAAAAAAGGACAGTGTATATATGCATATGGTAAGGCTGAGTTTCAATATGGTTCCATGCAAATGAATACACCGCAAATGGAAAATTTAGGAGATGGTGGTGAACCAGATCGAGGTATTGTTCCTATTTATGCGCTTGCTGATAGGGTATCTCAGTTTGTGGTTCGTTCAACTGTACGCAATTGGTTCGCAGCTAACCATGAATTACCAGATATTTTACCTGTGGAGGTTCGTGAAGATCATCATTATATGAGTCGCTATGATGCTTTTAAGATGATGCATTTCCCAGACTCCTCAGAGCTCTATGAAAAGGCTCGTTATCAATTGGCCTATGAAGAGTTGTTCGTCATGCAAGCTGGCCTAGCTTTGTTGCGAAATAAAGAACAATGCCATAGAGGGCCTAAAATGGGACCAAATGGGGAACTAATGGCTCAGTGTATAGAGAATTTACCGTTTTCCTTAACAGGTGATCAACAACGAGCGTTAGAGGATATTCGTATTGATATGGAAGATGAACGACCTATGCAACGTTTGTTGCAAGGAGATGTAGGCTCTGGTAAAACTATTGTGGCTACCTTGAGTTTATTAAAAGCCATTGAAAATGGGTATCAGGGGGCATTGATGGCCCCTACGGAGATTCTAGCGGCTCAACATTACGAAGGGATACGAACTGTATGTGCTAATTTAGGTATTACTATAGAACTATTAACTGGCTCCTCTACGAAAAAAGAGAAAGAATGCATCTATGAGGGCTTAGCAGATGGCAGAATCCAAATGATCATTGGAACGCATGCTCTTATCCAAGAGGGGGTTAATTTCCATAATTTAGGCCTTGTTATCATTGATGAGCAACATCGCTTTGGTGTAGATCAACGGGCGAGATTGCAACAGAAGGGAACATATCCTCATGTACTTATCATGACGGCTACACCAATCCCTCGTACCATGACATTATCCGTATATGGAGATTTAGCAGTATCTTTAATTAAAGAAATGCCACCAGGGCGAAAACCTGTTAAAACATATGCTGTAGATAGTTCTTATAAAGAGAGATTACGCACTTTCTTTGGTAAGGAAATGGCGGAAGGGCGTCAGGTCTATGTGGTGTGCCCTCTTGTAGAAGAATCCGAAAAATTAGACTTGCAAGCCGCTGAGGAATTGTATCTAGAATTAAAAGAGTACTTTTATAAGGCCTATGAAGTGGGCCTCGTTCACGGTCGTATGAAACCGAGTGAAAAAGATGAAGTGATGAATGCCTTCCATAGGGGTGAAATTTCATTACTTGTTTCTACAACAGTTATCGAAGTGGGGGTTAATGTGCCAAATGCGACCATTATGTGCGTTGAAGGGGCAGAACGATTTGGTCTGTCTCAGCTACATCAGCTGCGGGGCCGTGTAGGTCGTGGCGCTCATCAGTCCTATTGTATTCTTGTTAGTGATTCTAAAAATGATGTAAGTCAAGAGCGTTTAAAGTTGATGGAACAAATCCAGGATGGATTTGAGCTTGCAGAGCAAGATTTATTGCTTCGCGGTTCAGGTCAATTGTTTGGATTAGCTCAATCAGGACTACCTGATTTGCGTGTTGCTAATATTATCAAAGATATTGAAATTTTAGTAGAGGCTCGTAAAGATGTACTAGATTTTGCAAATCAATTCGGAATAGAAAAATTAGAATCTATCATGAAAGAAGAATTAGAAAAAAGATTTGGTGAAAAATTTCTAAGAATATTGTATAATTAAGAGGTAGGATTAATAAGTATATAAGCATCGATAATATTAGATTTTATCTGGCTTTTTTCCTTGTTTATATGTCCTTCATACCGTATAATAGAACAAACAATTTATTTCATTTTTTCATCTATGGAGGTTAATATGCCAATTATTCATGTAGAGCTCGTCGAAGGGCGTACAAAAGAACAAAAGAAACAATTAGGTGAAGCAATTACAAAAGCTGCGGTTGATATCGTAAATGTTCCTGCTGATGCAGTAAAAGTTATCTTCGTAGATATGAAAAAAGACGATTATATGGAAGGCGGCATTTTGCGGTCTGAACGCTAAGGCTACGACTGACCGCCTAGTCCATAGGGACTAGGCGGGTCGTAGTTTTGTTTTATTATACGGAAAGGAAAGAAATATGAGAGACGATAAATTCGGTATGCGTGGACTAACTTTTGATGATGTATTATTAATACCAGCAGCTTCTGATATACTGCCTAATCAAGTAGAGTTAAAAACTCAATTAACTCGTGACATTACATTAAATATTCCTATGATTAGTTCTGGGATGGATACGGTTACTGAATCACGGATGGCGATTGCTATGGCTCGTGAAGGAGGTCTTGGCGTTATCCACAAAAATATGTCTATTGAAGAGCAAGCTCATGAAGTTGACAAGGTAAAACGCTCTGAACACGGTGTTATCGTTGATCCTATTTTCTTAAGCCCTCAAAATTTACTATCCGATGCAGCAGAACTTATGGAAAAATATAAAATTTCTGGTGTACCTATCACAGAACATGGTAAACTAGTAGGGATCATTACAAATCGCGATATGCGTTTTGAAACTGATTTAAGCCGACAAATTGGGGAATGTATGACAAAAGATTCCCTAGTTACTGCACCGGAAGGTACATCTCTTGAAGCGGCGAAAGCTATCTTAAGCGAACATCGTATTGAAAAATTACCTCTTGTAGATGGCGACGGTAACTTAAAAGGCTTAATTACGATTAAAGATATTGAAAAAGCGACTAAATATCCAAATGCAGCAAAGGATGGTAGTGGCCGATTATTAGTTGGTGCTGCAGTAGGTGTTTCTCAAGATTTGTATGATAGACTTGATGCGCTTGTATCTGCTAAAGCTGACGTAATTATTGTTGATACTGCCCATGGGCATTCTGCAGGTGTTCTTCGTACGTTGAAGGACATTAAACAAGCGTATCCTCACATTCCTGTAATTGCAGGTAATGTGGCAACTGCAGCAGGCACTGAGGCTCTTATCGAAGCCGGAGCTGATGCAGTTAAGGTTGGTATAGGACCTGGTTCTATTTGTACAACTCGTGTCATTGCTGGCATTGGGGTACCTCAAATCACAGCAGTCTATGAGTCTGCTCAAGTGGGGCGTCGCTATGGAGTTCCTATCATTGCTGATGGGGGGATTAAATATTCTGGAGATATTGCTAAAGCTATTGCGGCTGGTGCTAATGTAGTTATGATGGGTAATATTTTAGCGGGTACTGATGAAAGCCCTGGAGAAACAGTGATTTATCAAGGCCGTTCTTATAAAGTATATCGAGGCATGGGTAGTCTAGGGGCTATGAAACTCGGTAGTAAAGATCGATATTTCCAAACAGAAGCTAAGAAATTAGTTCCTGAAGGTATAGAAGGTCGTGTACCATATAAAGGTATGCTGGCCGATACAATTTTCCAAATGGTTGGTGGTTTGCGTGCAAGTATGGGGTATTGTGGATGTCATAACATCCAAGAAATGATTGAAAACACTCAATTCATTCAAATTACAGCGGCTGGTTTGAAAGAAAGTCATCCGCATGATGTAAGCATTACCGTTGAAGCACCAAATTATAGTGGTTGATAATGGAGTATTACATTGAATAAACGTATTTCTGTTTTATCTGTGCCTATCGATTGTGTCACAATGGATGAGGCAGTCCAACGTATTTTACAATTAACTGAACAGCCGGGGCTACATTTAGTAGCAACGGCTAATGCAGAAATGGTTATGTTGGCTAATGAAAATCCTACATTGCACTCCATATTGAATAATGCTAGTCTCGTCGTTCCCGATGGGGCTGGCATTTTGTGGGCTGCAGAGCGTCAAGGAGAACATGTGCCTGAACGCGTAACAGGTGTAGACGTAACTATGGAATTGTTTAAAGTTGCGGCGACTCATCAAATTCCTGTATACTGCTTGGGGGCGGCACCTGGTGTTGCTCAACGAGCGATTGGTAATGTATCTGCTCAGGTAGGTGCATTAAATATAGCAGGAATTCATGACGGATTCTTTGATAGTGCAGAGGAACAAGAAATCATTAAATCTATAGCTGAATCTAAGGCAAAATTGGTATTTGTTGCCTTAGGTGTGCCAAAGCAAGAACAATGGATTGCAGAAAAGTTGAGTCACCTCGATGGCGTAGTTGCCATTGGAATTGGTGGTTCCTTTGATGTCTTGGCAGGTAATATTCCTCGGGCCCCAGAATGGATGCAACGAAATCGACTTGAATGGTTGTATCGATTATATTTAGAACCTCAACGGATTGGCCGTATGTTGGCTATTCCAAAGTTTATGTGGACCGTTATTAGAAATAAATAGAGGAGTGTTGAATCGTGCCTACAGGACCAATAATTAAGGAAGGGTTTCCTCTGATAGGAGCTATGCTCATTATCACTGTGGTGTTAGGATATTTAGGACATTATGTAATTGCGATTATTTCATTTATTCTGGCATTATTTTTCGTCAATTTCTTTAGAAATCCTAAACGTGTAATCCCTCAAGATCCAGATTTGATTTTATCCCCAGCGGACGGTAAAATCATGGATATTTCTGATGTATACGAAGATATTTACTTACATAAAGAGTGTAAAAAAGTAACTATTTTCTTATCTGTTTTTGACGTGCATGCTAATCGTGCGCCTATTGATGGTAAAATTACGTACCGTCACTATACGATGGGTAGTTTCCTACCAGCATTCAAAGATGATGTAGGTTTTGAAAATGAACGTCATACTATTTGTATTGAAAATGATCGTACTTCCGTATTAGTAACGCAAATTGCGGGCCTTTTAGCAAGACGTATCGTATCTTGGACAGACCTAGATAGTGTACTTGAACGCGGTCAGTTGTACGGGATGATTAAGTTCGGTTCCTGTACTGAGCTCTATATGGATAAGGATGTAGAGTTGTTCGTGGAAAAAGGTCAACATATTACAGGCGGTGATACTGTTATCGGGAGGTTACGACATGAATAAATCTATTATTCCAAATTTATTTACTAGTGCAAATTTAGCATTTGGTGTTCTTGGTATTACGTTGTCTGCTACAAATAATACCTTCTGCGCAGCTATATGTATATTATTGTCTCTAGTAGCAGATGGGTTAGATGGTCGTGTAGCAAGAGCTTTAAACGTTGCAGGACCAATGGGCCGGGAACTTGATTCTCTGTCTGATGTAGTGGGATTTGGTGTAGCGCCTGCCTATATGCTTTATATGAAAGAATTAAATGGTTTAGGATGGATTGCATATGTGCCACTATTAGCTTTTGCAGTGCTTGGTGCATTTCGTTTAGCGCGATTTAATATTAAAACTGACGAAGTTCATGGCTATTTTGAAGGTTTACCAATTCCAGCCGCTGGATGTTTAGCGGCGACTTACGTATTGTGTGGCGTATCGGTACCTCAATTTGTGTTGGTAGTTTGTATGATTGGTATAGGTCTCCTTATGGTTAGTGAAGTTAAATATCCCGATTTTAAAGGTAAAAGTGAGATTTATATCAATAAACTTTCTATTGTACTCACAGCCATATTTGTTATAGCTTGTCTCGTGTATGATTGGCATACATGGGCCGTTATGATTTTTGCTGGCTATGTAATGTTTGGGCTTATTAACGGGGCTTTAAATATAGTGCGTAAATAGATGTGTGGAGGAGAATAGTATGAATTACCTACTGGATCTATTACTGATTCCTATGCAGGTAATAATCGTAATTTATACGGTTTATTATTTTATACTCGCTGTCGTAGGTATGTGGCGATCGCGAGTACATAAAAATTATACCCCTAAAAATTCCTTTGCCATCGTTGTATGCGCTCATAATGAGGAAGCTGTTGTTGGTGAGTTAGTTAAAAACTTACGTGGCCTAGATTATCCTGATGATCTATACGATATTTTTGTAGTTGCCGATAACTGTACAGATAAGACTGCGGAAGTAGCAAGTGCTGCTGGCGCTAATGTACATGTACGTGAAAATAAACAAGAAATAGGTAAAGGTTATGCCATGGGGTGGATGTTTGATCGGGTAGAACAAATGGATCGGAAATATGATGCATTCCTGATTTTTGATGCCGATAATTTAGTACATCCTCAATTTATGTTAGAAATGAATGATCATCTTGAAAAAGGTGAGTCTGTAATTCAAGGTTACTTGAACTCTAAAAATCCAACTGACTCTTGGGTAGCCGGTACGTTCTCTATCGCCTTTTGGATGGTTAACCATATGTGGCATTTAGCAAAATATCGTCTTGGATTATCTACGGCTTTAGGTGGTACAGGCATGTGTATTCGTACATCTATTATTCGCGAATACGGTTGGGATTGCAATAGCTTAACCGAAGATATGGAATTTTCCATGAAACTATTGACTCATGGTATCCGTACTTGTTGGGGGCATGATGCTATCGTATACGATGAAAAGGTTACGACTATGATGGCTTCTTGCAGACAACGTTTACGATGGGCTCAGGGGCAATTTGACTGTGCGGGTCGATATATTCCTAAATTATTTGCTATTGGTATCAAAACAGGGAATATTATGATTTTGGATGGTATATTCCAAGTGAGTCAACCTTATTTCTTATTGTTGACAACCGTATACTTGGTGTTATCCTACATCAATGCGTATACTCCAATTTATACAAATATTTTGTATCAAATTATGCCTATGTCTGTATGGACAATTATAGGTGTTGGTCAATATCTATTCCCATTAATTGTATTGTTGAAAATCAAGGTACCACCAAAGATTTGGTTCTACTATTTACTATATCCATTATTTGTTTACTCTTGGATTCCAGTAAATATTTTAGGGTGGTTCCGCCGTCATAATAAGGTATGGTCTCATACAGTCCATACGAGAGCTGTGGGCTTAGATGATGTTAAATTAACACGTATGGGCAATATGAATAAGAATGAAAAATAGAATCTGTAGGAGTGACTATGCATATTTTAATGTGTAATGACGATGGCATTTTAGCAGATGGTTTACGTCATCTTGCATCGTATTTAAGTCAATATTATAGAATTACCGTTGTAGCACCTGCTAATGAGCAAAGTGCTAAATCCCATGCATTGACGACCGAGGTTCCATTGAAATTAGATGCTTGCAATGGCGAGGATGAAAATCCTCGCCTTTATGCTCTAACGGGAACGCCGTCCGATTGCATGAAGTTCGGTCTCAGTTATTTATTGACTGATGATATGCCAGATCTTGTAATTTCTGGAATTAATCATGGATTTAATTTAGGCTCTGATGTATTGTATTCCGGCACTGTTTCGGCAGCTATGGAAAGTGGTTTTTACGGTATTCCCGGTTTAGCATTATCTGTTGAGAGATATTCTGTTGAACGGGGAGACGAGATGCATCCATTTATACATGAATTGATTGAGAAAATTTATGTGGCGGGTCAGTTTAGCGGTTTACTAAATGTGAACTTCCCATTACGTGGCACATGTGATTGGGATCATTTTAAAATGGTGAGCCAAGGCTTACAAACCTACAGTAATATTATCGAAGCTCGCATTAATTCAAGAGGACAGGATTATTATTGGTTAGCTGGCGAGCTAGACTATGGTGCTGAAAGTGTTCCTACAGATGTAGAATTTGCCCGTAAGGGCTATATTACAGGTGTCGCACTTACATGGAAACAACAATGTGATACGGATATGAAAAGGGTTCAAAATATTTTAGATGAAATATAAAAAATATGTTGACATTGCTTAGGGATGTCTGTATAATAACAAATGTTCCGATACGCCGGAGTGGCGGAATGGCAGACGCACTTGACTCAAAATCAAGCGGGTAACACCGTGTGGGTTCAAGTCCCACCTCCGGCACCAACATTAGGCGGTAAGACTTTTGTCTTACCGCCTATTTTTATATTTATGAATTTATATACTATAATATACATTATTAATTTCGTGAGGTGACAGTATGGATCAAGGTATAATTGATTATATTACAAATATTTTTGATATTCCTAAACTTACTCAACAGGTTAGCGCTGTACAGATGCCATTGCCATTATCTCGCTTGGCAGAAATACCATTAGATGGATCTGTAAATCAGTGCCAAGGATTTTGTTATAATTCCAAAAAAGACGTTTTTGCTTTAGCTTGTATTAATTCAGATAATACGAAGCAAATTATTTATGAAATTAATCCAAAAACTTTTACTGTTGTTGCAAAATATGAGTATAGTTATAAAAGTTTATTAGGTCATATGAATACCTTAACTTATAATTCTGTCAATAATCGTTACTATACAACAAATGCTGTTGTAAATGGATATAACCTTACTCCTATTGAAGCGGATAGCATGATTGTTGAAGCACCGATTAAACTAAAAGAGAAAGTTTTTAATTTTGCATATGATAAAGTACGCAATGAATATGTATCAATTGTGCCTTTAACAAACTCTGAACGGACAATTAATTATTACGACTCCAATTTTAATCGTATTCGTTCTTATAAAATTGATGCTAATCATACAAACTTAAATAATAACGGTGCTTACGCAACTAATGGAAATACTTTATTTACGACGTTGACAACCTTTGTATACGTCGATGAAGAGGGAGTTGTTAAAAATATTAGCCCTTATGCTTCTGGAATGGAAGTAGAAGACATGGATTGTCGAAATGGTCAAATGTATATGGCGGTCAATCGCAAAGGTAAAGTTGAAATTTATAGTTTGTCTAGCCTACCATTTTCGGTAAATGTCTAGATACTACTTATGTTTTAATCCCCTTTATGAGTGTATAATAATAGTATTAGAGTATTTTAGGAGCTATTATGAAATTAGGGAATGATATTATAGAGATTGACCGTATACGTCAAGCTATAGAGAAATCAAGTTCATTTAAAGTGCGCGTTTATACGATTCATGAGATTGAATATTGTAAAAGTCGGAATAAAGGATGCTACGAATCCTTTGCAGGTATATATGCTGCAAAAGAGGCTTTTATTAAAGCTTTAGGTATAGGGATGAGGTATGGATCATGGCAAGATATAGAGATTTATCATGATGAATGGGGCGCACCCTTAATTCGTTTACAAGATACTTTCAAAGATATTTACGAAACATCAGGTTATACTGATATTCATGTATCGATTAGTCATTGCAAGGATTATGCAATGAGTACAGTTATACTTGAAGGAGCATAAGATGAATATTTTAACTACAGAAGATGCTCGATTTATAGATCGAGAGGTTCCTAAGCAATTAGGAATTTCTTTAGAAATCCTCATGGAAAATGCTGGACGTGGTATCGTAGATGCCTTATGGGGAGAGTACGATTTATTTTCCCTGAATAATGGCCGTTCCATAAATAGTTTTGTTTTATTTATATGTGGTACGGGTAATAATGGGGCAGATGGCCTTGTAGCGGCTCGCCATTTGATGGAGCAAGGCGTACCAGCACAAATTGTACTAGTAGGAGATATAAACAAGTGTAGTGATCTTTTTGCAGTGCAAATTGAGCGCTGCAAAGCTATGGGCTGTAGCATCGATATGTATGATGAATTCAATGATTGGTCCAACGTAGCCATCGCTGTGGAAGGCATCATGGGAACGGGCTTTACTGGAAGGTTAAGAGAGGTGACCATCGATATATTGAATGATATTGATACTATGCGTAGTCAGTATAATTTTGATTTGTGGGCTATTGATGTACCTGCAGGTTTGGATGCTACTACTGGTCATGTAGCAGAAGGCACACTGACCTATGATTATACTGTTACTTTTGGAGCTATCAAACAAGGTTTGTTATTATATCCCGGAAAGGCTGTAGGAGGAACCGCTGTGGTTGCTCCATTGGGTGCTCCTTGGCAGCAGGTACTGGGTGAACGTGTTAGAACTATAACCATTGATTCTGATTTAGCAGAAAAAATTATCAACTATCGTACTCCAATGGCGCATAAAGGTGTCAATGGAAACACTTTAATTATTGGTGGTTCAAATGATATGATAGGAGCCCCTATTTTGGCTGCTGAAGCGGCAGTTCATAGTGGTGCTGGTAAAGTAACATTAGCTGTACCCAAAATAATTAAACAGATTGTACAAAGCCGTGTCATACCTGAGGTGATGGTTACTTCCACAGAGACTAATAAAGAACTTTTTGATTGTCGTCAAGTTGTTGCTATGGGACCTGGTTTAGGTCGCACCCGTGAAATCTGTGATTTAGTGGATCATATCTTAGATGCTTACGAAGGAGCATTAGTACTAGATGCTGATGCTTTGTATGCAGTGGGACATGTTGGTTGTGTTAATAAAGATGCTTTGCGAGATGGTGATATTGAGTCTGCATATACAGTGGAAAGAGAACTTCCATATTGTGTTATGACACCGCATTTAGGTGAATTTAGTAGACTTATTGATTTACCTATTAAATGGATTGAGCGTCATTATATCACGTTGGCTAGAGAATTTGCTAAGGCTCATCAAGTTATTCTTGTACTAAAAGGAATTCCTTCAATTGTGGCATTCCCTGATGGAACGGTGTATGTAAATACTATCGGTAATGCGGGCATGGGTACTGGCGGTATGGGAGATGTGCTGACTGGTGTAATTGCTGGTTTTATAAGTCAGGGTTATTCACTACAAGATAGTGCTATTCTCGGTGTTTATGTACATAGTCGTAGTGCAGATATTCTGAATGAAACAAAGAGTTGGGGTTATACTCCGAGTGATGTCAGTGCTTCTTTAGGCTTCGTGGTTAGTGAATTATTGGGAGATTATGAATGACAAATAGAATACAACGCTTTATAGCTTTCTTGTTGGTATTATGTATTCCTATCTTCGCCATTGCAGGCTGCACAAATAATGATGTAGCAAACGCAGCAAATCGAGTAACTACTAACGCTAATGGGACTTACTCAATCGATACTAAAACGACTACCCCTGAAGGTAAGCTAGATGTATATATGCTAGATATTGGTCAGGGGGATGCTATATTACTTAAGGTAGGCGATGAGTATAGCATGATCGATACTGGTGACATAGAACATCGTGAAAATATTGTAGCTCAACTTAAAACTATGGGTGTAACAAAGCTAAAAAATATTATTATCACGCATCCTCATGCTGATCATATGGGTGGTTTCTATGCTATTGCAAAGGCTATGCCTATTGAACATGTATATGATGATGGTATTGCCGTTGATAATAATATGTACAAAACTTATGAAAAGTGGATTGAGAAAAATAAAATTCAACGAACTACTTTGAGAAATGGAGATGTAGTTGATTTTGGACATGGTGCTGTCTTTGTAGTATATGCTCCTTGGGTTGAACCTTTAACTGATAAAAAAGGGGAGACAGATCTTAATAATAATTCTATTGTAGGTAAATTAATCTTTGGTAAATTTTCTATGCTCTTCACGGGTGATGCTGAATGGCAAGAAGAGAAAAAACTTATAAAAGAGCAGAATTCCAGATTGTTTGCTCGTATTCTTAAGGTAGGTCATCACGGTTCACGTACAAGTAGCTCTGAAGATTTTTTGAAATCTATTAAGCCTGAAAGTGCATTAATTTCAAATGGCATGTATAATAAGTATGGTCATCCTCACGATGTGACATTACGACGCTTGCAGGAAAATAATATTGCTATTTACCGTACAGATACGATGGGACGTATTCATATTAGTACGGATGGGAATAAATGGCAAATTACAACTGAACGTTAGTTTTGATTACTTATACAAAAAATTATTTTTATGAAACTGTTTTTTGTGTATTCTGTATAAGGTCTTTATATAGTAATATGTGTAATCGGCATACTAATCTTCATGTTTGTATGAAATAATCTATTTATAATCTAACATTAGTTTATGGATAGATTGGAACGATGAGATTTTGATAGATAAAAATATCATCGACTCATCTCTATGGTTTGGACACTATGTATGTCAGTTAGATTGGAGTGAATGTATTGCGTAAACTATTTTTAATGTGCCTTGCAGTCTTGATGGCGATACCTTTATTATTGACTCAAGCAAAGGCAGCTAATTTGGAAGATGCTCGATGGGTGACTAGAACAGATGCACCTGTACCATATGTTCGTATTGTTATGGACTTATCGGCACCTATAAAGGCATCTGCATCAATTAGCAAAGATGGGAAAACTACGACTGTTACTTTAAAGAATACAAAGCTAAAGACGGCTAAAGAGAACATTTCTATGGACTCAGCTATTGCTAGCTCTGCTAAACTTTCACAAGATGGCAGAGACGTTAAAGTAACAATCAAGACACCTTCATCTATTGATACTAGTGATGTAAAGGTTTTTTCCTTGAAAAAGGATACGGTTAATAAGAAACCGTATCGTATCGTTGTTGATGTTCAGAAAAAAGGTGCTGTAGCTAAGCCTGCTTACTATGGTAAAAAGCCATCTCAATCTGCGCATCCAGCAAAAAATGTACCTACAGGATCTGGCAAATACTCTACTAGCGGTGGTTTATCTGGCAAAACAATTACTATTGACCCAGGACATGGTGGTAGTGATTCTGGTGCTATTGGACCTCACGGTGTACAAGAGAAAAACATTACACTACCGATTTCCATGTATTTGAAAAAATCTTTAGAAAATCGTGGTGCTAAAGTGCTTATGACTCGTACTACCGATGTAGATGTATATGGCCCTAATGCAAGCGGTGTTGATGAATTGGGGGCTCGTGTTAACGTGGCTAACCGTAGTAATTCTGATGTTCTTGTGAGCGTTCATATCAACGCATTTAATAATCCTAGCGTTGGTGGTATTGCAACATATTACTATAGCAAAACTGGTAACGATGCTCGATTAGCACAAAAGGTACAATCTCAAATTGCTAACACACCTGGTTTCAATGGTGATCGTGGCATTCAAGAGGGTAACTTATACGTGTTGAGACATTCTAATATGCCTGCAATTCTTGTAGAGCTTGGTTTTATCTCTAACCCTAATGAGGAACGTGTGCTACAATCTCCTCAAACTCAAGAAGACTTTGCTAACCGCATTGCAAATGGTATTGCTAATTACTTTGGAGGTTAATCGATGAAATTACGTAAACAAGTTCTATCGATTCTCTGTGTAGGTATGCTGGCATTTGTAGTGGGTTGTACACATGAACAAGCTCCTACAACAGGTAAAAGTGAACCTACGCAAGAGACGAAAGTCAATAAGGATGCAGAAACAAGTAAAGTATCTCAAGAAAAGGTTAAGATGGCCTTCTTTGTTCCTACGGAGGATGGTTCTGGGGTAAAACAAACTACCGTTGAGATAGAGGCGAATAAAGTTACGCCTAAAGCAGCTCTTTTAGCGATGTTAAATGTTGATAGAGCACAAAAATATCCAGTCTTCTCTAAGGATATTGAAATTACATCTGTTACTGTAAAAGATGGTATTGCTTCTGTTGAAGTAAATGATGCATTCGTAAAGGGTAATGGCGGAGACTTAACTGTTAAGTTACAAATGGCTGCTATTGTAAATACATTGACATCCTTTGATAATATTAATGGTGTTCTATTCGTCAATAATGGTAAAAAGGTGCCAACTGTAGGTTCCTTTGATACTAAAGAACCTGTTAAGAGAATGACGAATCTAATTAAAAAATAATTCTTTTAAGGACATTTATAGCAGATAGTTGATATATCAACTATCTGCTATTTTTGTTGTCTTTTATATATGTTACAATACAATAAGTAATAATCGGAAATTAGGTGATCAGATGCAATTAAAAGATGTAGGGGAATTTAATTTCATTCGTCAAATTCAAGATAACACGATTTATAATCCTAATACTGTAGTGTACGGTATTGGTGATGATTGTGCTATTTATAAAGCAGATCAAAATACAGAGCAATTGATAAGCACTGACACAATGGTGGAAGGTGTTCATTTTAGCTTTCACTATATGATGCCCTATGATGTAGGGTATCGCCTTATGACGGCTAATTTAAGTGATGTTGCGGCTATGGGTGGCATTCCTAGACAAATTGTATTATCTGTAGCCGCACCAGACCATGTTAATACAGTCATTCTTGATGAAATTTATAGGGGAATTAAAGATCAATGTATGAGATATCAACTCAATATATTGGGTGGAGATACGGTACGTACGGAAGGCCCCATGGTTTGGACTGTAACAATTATCGGAGAGGTTCCTAAAGGCACTGCGGTTATGCGAAGTGGTGCGAAAGTAGGAGATGTTGTAGGTGTTACAAACTATGTAGGTTATGCAGCTACAGGTTTAGGAGCATTATCTTATAATTTAGTAGGCTATGATATGACCAAAGTGGGGCATCAACGTCCTGAACCACAGATTGAATTGGGGCAAAAATTGCGACGACTTGGTATTCATAGTATGAATGATATTAGCGATGGACTAGGTAGTGAATTGAATGAAATCGCTGTAGCTAGTAATGTTTCCATTGTATTTGAAGAACAAGCAATCCCTTTACACGAGGAGACTTACGCATTAGCTAAGCATTTACAAACTAATCCAGTAGATTATGCTTTGTATGGTGGAGAAGACTTTCAGTTAGTCTTTACAGCGCCAAAATCACTACTTTCGGAATTGGAAAAGCTAGCAGGCATTACGTTGATTGGGGAAGTTTTATCTGGCCCTCCTCGGGTTCAAATGGTAACACTTGATAAAACGATTAAGACCATAGAAGCGAAAGGATATAATCATTTTCATGAAGGATAAGGTACAGGTTCATTTAAAGACTCATACAGTAGAAGACACACAACAATTTGGCCAATTATTAGGCGAATGGGTTAAACATAATGGGCATCCTCTTTGTATAGCACTAGTTGGTGACTTGGGGACAGGAAAAACACATTTGTCGCAAGGCATTGCAAAGGGCTTTGGGGTTACTGAAGAAATTACAAGTCCTACCTTTGCCATAATGAATACCTATGATGTGAATCGAACTCATTTATATCATTTTGACGTATATCGCTTGGAAGATATTAGTGAACTGGAAAATATTGGATTTTATGAATATACAGAAGACTGCGTATCCATTGTAGAATGGGCAGATAAATTCCCTCATGAATTGCCTGATGAAACGCTATGGATTCATTTAACACGTATTGATGATACAAGCCGTTCCATTACATTAACTAGTGATTACCTTACAACGGGTGATTTAGTAGAAATAGGAGGCCCATATGTGGTTGGGAATTGAGACGAGCTCTCTCGTGTCGAGTGTGGCTTTAATAGATGAAAGTTGCCTAATTGGGGAATTGACCATTCAAGCTGGATTGACTCATTCTGAGCAGTTGGTACCTCATATTGATATGCTATTACGAGCTTCTCAAGTTGAAAAAAGTGAATTAAAAGGTATTATGGTTAGCATTGGACCTGGTTCTTTTACAGGCTTACGTATTGGTATGGGGACAGCTAAAGCTATGGCTTATGCCTTACAAATTCCTTTATATGGCGTAATGACCATGGACAGTTTAGCTCGTAATGTAGCTTATACGGACCGCACGATTTGTACCGTTATCGATGCTCAGAAAAAACATGTCTATGCAGGTATCTACAAATATGATGGTAATGAATTGGTCTGCAAAGAGGAGCCTTTTGTCATTGCTGCTAATGATTTATTAGATCGACTCCGAGCCTCTGAAGAATATGTAGTGTTCCTTGGGGATGGCGTTAAGCGAATAGAGAAGCTACTAGATGAAAGTGATACAAATTTAACGATTTTAGATATATCGCAACGTATTCCAAAAGCTAGTTCTCTATTACTAGCTGGCCGTAGATTGGTAGGCTCTGAAGAGAGTTCTGACCCTATGGATATGGTTCCTTATTATATTCGACGATCAGAAGCAGAAGTGTTATGGGAAGAACGCCATAAAAATAATCCTGAAATGTTGAAACAAAATCCTACAGTTGTAGTTACTGAGGCAGCAGGAGTCGAATAATGGAGATTCGTTTGGCTACAATAGATGATGCTCAAGCTATCTATACTATTGAACAACAGTCTTTTTCTGTTCCTTGGAGTTTAGAATCTGTTCTCGTTGAGTTAGAAGGGGCATCAAATAAATTATATATGGTAATTTGTGAGGAGAACAAAATTGTTGGATATGCAGGTGCTTGGCTTGTATACGATGAAGGTCAAATTACGAATATCGCCATTATTCCTTCCGCACGAGGTAAGGGATACGGATCAAAACTTACAAAACAATTAATAGATGAATGTCTTATGAGAGGTATGAAAGAAATTTTCTTAGAGGTGCGCATATCTAATCTTGCAGCATTGGCTATGTATAGAAATTTAGGATTTTCTGTAAAAGGAATTCGTAAAGATTATTATTCAGAGCCTATGGAAGATGCTTATATTATGTCTCTCGTTTCAGAGGAAATAGAATGAGTATATACACATTAGCCTTGGAAAGTAGCTGTGACGAAACCTCTGCTTCTGTCCTTAAGGACGGGCGCACTGTTTTGTCTAATGTTATTTCAAGCCAAGTGCCAATACATAGAAAATTTGGTGGCGTTGTACCTGAAATTGCATCACGTCATCATATAGAACAAGTGATACCCGTAATAGACCAAGCATTACGTGATGCAAATGTGACTTTACAAGATATCAATCATATTGGTGTTACGTATGGGCCAGGTCTTGTAGGGGCTTTATTAGTTGGTGTAGCTGCTGCAAAAGGGTTATCCTTTGCTACAGGGATTCCCTTGGTGCCAGTGCACCATATGGAAGGTCATATTTTTGCTAACTTTTTAGCTAATCCAGAACTGGAGCCTCCGTTTTTAAGTCTCGTTGTATCTGGTGGTCATACCATGTTAGTACATGTAAAAGGATATGAAGAATTTGATGTTCTTGGTCAAACACGAGATGACGCAGCTGGCGAGGCTTTTGATAAGATTGCACGGGTTATGGGATTCCCTTATCCAGGGGGCCCTCATATCGATGCCCTTGCCGTTGAAGGGAATCCAGAGGCTATTGAATTTCCAAAGGCTTTAAGTGAACCAGGTAATTTTGAATTTAGCTTTAGTGGTTTGAAATCCGCAGTTTTAAACTATTTAAATAGTAAGCAACAAAAGAATGAGCCTATTAATCAAGCTGATGTGGCCGCATCATTCCAGAAGGCCATCGTAGATGTGTTAGTAGAAAAGACGAAAGATGCCGCACATACTTTAGGTGAAAGTCGTATTACTATTGCTGGCGGTGTATCAGCTAATAAAGGATTACAAAAGGCTTTAGAAGCTATGTGTGTAGAAGAAGGCTTTACTTATTACAAACCACATAAAATTTTGTCTACTGACAATGCGGCCATGATTGGATGCCGAGCTTATTATATGGCGCAGGCCGGAAAATTTTGCGATTTAACATTGAATGCAAAGCCCAGTGTTGAAATTGGATACGTATCTTGGAAAGAGGATTAATCGTGGATATTGGTCAAGATATTTTAAATAGAACACCATTAGGACCATTACAAACCTCATTACTTGAGCATATTAGTAAACTCATATCCTTTGGCGAGTCTTTAACTCGTCAAAGGATACAGATTTTTACACCCCTACTAGAGACAGGACAAGGTGAGAAATCACAACAATGTGCAGATATGCTATGCATAGAACGCAGTGATCAAGGGATTACTACATGTCAATTAAAAGGCAGTCATACGTGGCATGCTATGATGAAAGATGGTCAACCACTTATCGGGTTAGATGACAAACAGCGTCAATATGTCTTTCCTATCGTAGACAACGGAGGTCGTATTATTGGGGGTATATCTTTTACATTATCACCATCTATTAAGGCAGAACAATATGAGCAAGAATATTTTTTGTCTGATACGATGCAACGTCTTATGCTGACGGCTACTGATGAACAAATATTGTCTTACGAACCCATGTCCTATTTTGATGGTTTAATTATTTTCGACGACACTTATAAAATACTGTATGCTAACGATGCAGCTATGAAGTTAGTAGATGTATTAGGCTTTGATCGTCGCTTGGTAGGTTCATCAATTTTTAGCAGTACCTTAAAGATGTCCGCTATACAGCAGGTATTATTAGATAGAAGTATACGTACAAATGAAGAAATCTATCAAGATATGGTAATTCGTCAGCACATGATTCCTATTGCTATGGGGCGCAATGAAACGAGGTGCTTTTTAGTTCTTCATGATTGTACTCGTGAAAGTAAACAGCAACAAGAATTATTGGTTAAAAATTCCATTATCAAAGAGGTTCATCATCGTGTAAAAAATAACTTACAAACTGTAGCAGGGTTATTGCGTATGGAGGCGAGACGCTCTAGCTTGCCAGATGTAAAGCAAGCACTCCAAGAGGGGATTAATCGCATTGAGAGCATGGCTCTAGTTCACGATATAGTGTCTCATTACGATGAGGATTATATTGGTATACGATCAATTTATGATGAATTATGTCGTTTGTTGCGTATGAGTATGGTGCGACAAGACCAAGAGGTTACTTTTACTTACAGTGGTGAAGATATGCTAATTTCTTCTCATATGGCGAGTTATGTATCTCTTATAATTAATGAATTGATTACGAATAGCTTAGAACATGGGTTAGACGGGAATCGTGGAAATGTTCATCTAGCAGTTACTGATGCAGGTAGTACAATTAAACTGGCTTTTACAGATAACGGAAAAGGATTGCCTAGTGATTTCTCTGTTTCTTCTAATAAACGGTTAGGTTTAACAATTATTAATAATTTAGTTACTCATGAATTAAAAGGAAGTTTATCCATAGAAAATACTGGAACAGGTGTATTGGTGACGATATATATGAAAAAGGAGGCATAAATGCGCGTTTTAATCGTGGATGATGAATCCCTAATACGTATGGATTTACGAGATATTATTGAGTCTTGTGGTCATGAAGTCGTTGCAGAAGGTACAAATGGTGTTGAAGCTTTAGCACTTTGTAAAAAACATAAGCCAGATATTATATTGATGGATGTTAAGATGCCAGAATTAGATGGTATTGAGGCGGCACGTCAAATTGGCTTTCACCATGAAGCACCTGTAGTATTATTAACAAGTTATAGCCAGCAAGATTTAATCGATAAGGCTCGAGATTCTGGTGTATATGGCTATTTAATTAAACCAGTACGGGAGGAACAGTTAGTTCCTACCTTAGAGATGGCTTTAGGTCGCTATAAAAGTGATGCTCAGTTGCGAGAAAAGATGGCTGAGCTAGAACAGTCATTAGAAGATCGTAAAATCATTCAAAAGGGAACTGGTATATTAATGGAACTATATTCTATATCTGAAGTGGAAGCGTATAATCGGATCCGCACTTTAAGTATGAATAAACAAATATCTATTATAGAAACATGTAATCTCATCATTAAACAGTCTAATAAGTCAAATAATATCTAAAAAGTCAAAAAATCAAAATTAGTACTTGCAATTATTTTAACTTCGGTTATAATAATACTTGTGATTAGCACTCAATGAGTTAGAGTGCTAATAAATTATGGAGATTAACTAGTAAAAAGGAGTGACATTATATGTTAAAACCATTAGCTGACCGCGTTCTTATCCGTCTAGAAGCAAAAGAAGAAAAAACTAAAAGTGGTATTTTCCTTCCTGATACAGCTAAAGAAAAGCCTCAAGAAGGTGTAGTTGTAGCTGTAGGTGCTGGTAAAGTATATGACAATGGTCAACGTGTAGCTCCAGAAGTTAAAGTTGGCGACACTGTTATGTTTGCAAAATATGCTGGTAGCGAATTAGAAATCGATGGCGCTATTCATTTGATTATTAGCGAACGCGATATTTTAGCAGTATTATAATCGCTGATTTATAGTCTATATGACTATAAAAACTGATGATACATTTTATATTGCTTAAGGGCACATATATTTCGTTACATTGGATAGTGTTACTATTTAGGAGGTAATACATATGGCAAAAGAAATCTTGTTTAATGAAGAAGCTCGTCGCGCTTTAGGCCGTGGCGTCGATCAATTAGCAAATGCTGTAAAAGTTACATTAGGTCCAAAAGGTCGTAATGTTGTGTTGGATAAAAAATTTGGTTCCCCAACAATTACAAATGATGGTGTAACCATTGCTCGCGATATTGAACTTC
This sequence comes from Veillonella parvula, assembly GCF_018366295.1. Classification (GTDB taxonomy): domain Bacteria; phylum Bacillota; class Negativicutes; order Veillonellales; family Veillonellaceae; genus Veillonella; species Veillonella parvula_P. Next base: position 315,666 of record NZ_JAGZIJ010000001.1, on the reverse strand, counting down.
CAGATCCATTTGAAAACATGGGGGCTCAATTAGTAAAAGAAGTTGCTACTAAAACTAACGACGTAGCAGGTGATGGTACTACTACCGCAACAGTATTGGCGCAAGCTATGATTCAAGAAGGTATGCGCAATGTAGCAGCCGGTGCAAACCCAATGATTTTGAAAAAAGGCATTGAAACAGCAGTAAAAACTTTGGTTGAAGAAATTAAAAAACGCTCTATCAAAGTTTCTGGTAAAGCTGAAATTGCTCAAGTTGCAAGCGTATCCGCTGCTGATGAAGAAATCGGTGGTTTAATTGCTGAAGCTATGGAAAAGGTTGGTAATGACGGTGTTATTACTGTTGAAGAATCCAAAGGTTTGCAAACTGCATTAAATGTAGTAGAAGGTATGCAATTTGATCGTGGTTACATTTCCCCTTATATGGTAACTGACCCTGATCGTATGGAAGCCGTTATGGATAACCCATATATCTTGATCACTGATCGTAAAATCAGTGCCATCGCAGACATGTTGCCAACACTTGAAAAAGTAGTAAAAGTAGGCAAAGAACTTCTTATTATCGCTGAAGAGGTAGAAGGGGAAGCATTGGCTACATTAGTAGTAAACCGTTTGCGTGGTACATTCAAAGCTGTAGCCGTTAAAGCTCCTGGCTTTGGTGATCGTCGTAAAGCTATGCTTGAAGATATCGCTATCTTAACAGGCGGTACTGTTATTACTGAAGATATGGGTCGTAAGCTTGATTCTGTAGAGCTTGAAGATCTTGGTACAGCTCGTCAAGTTCGCATCACTAAAGATGAAACTACAATCATCGATGGCGCAGGTGATAAAGATGTAATTGCTAAACGCGTTAACCAAATCCGTGCACAAGTTGAAGAAACATCTTCTGATTTCGACCGTGAAAAATTACAAGAACGTCTAGCTAAATTGTCCGGTGGTGTTGCAGTTATCGAAGTAGGTGCTGCTACAGAAGTTGAACTGAAAGATAAGAAACTTCGCATTGAAGATGCATTGAATGCAACTCGTGCAGCTGTTGAAGAAGGTATTGTAGCTGGTGGTGGTACTACATTTATCGATATCATCCCTGCATTGAATACATTGGAAGCTACTGGTGACGTTCAAACTGGTATTAACCTTGTAAAACGCGCTGTAGAAGAACCACTTCGTCAAATCGCATACAACGCAGGTCTCGAAGGTTCTGTAGTAGTAGAAAAAGTTAAAAATACTGAAGCTGGTGTAGGTTTTAATGCCTTGACTGAAGAATACATCGATATGGTTAAAGCTGGTATTGTTGACCCTGCAAAAGTTACTCGTTCTGCTCTTCAAAATGCCGCATCTATCGCATCTCTTGTATTAACTACTGAAACAATCGTAGCTGATAAGGTAGATGAAAATGCAGCAGTTCCTGCAATGCCTCCAATGGGTGGTATGGGCGGTATGATGTAATCAGCTGCTTAGAATTAATTTTATAAGAAATATAATAATCCTAATGAATTGTGAATTACATTTTTCATATTCATTAGGATTATTTTTTACTGATAAATTAATCTATTGTAAGGGTGTAATATTTTAAATAAGATATTATTATATTCAAGCTGACCAGATTTAAAGTGACTAGATTATGTTGATTACATCGATAAAATTGATTTTGTATACAATGTATGATATAATTCTATAGAATTTAATAGTGAGTCTTATTGACATAGTTATTCTCTAATAGTATAATTAATGTATCGAATTTATTCGATTTGTTATATTTGAATTGAAAGAAGGATCACTATGTTGAACTTTATTTTTAAAAGTAAACCTAATTATGTAAACTTTGGCTTATTGATTTATCGCCTTGCATTGGGCATTTCCATGTTTTATCATGGTTATTTAAAATGGCTTAGCGGAGCTGAAGGGCTCTACAAAGTAGGGACTATGTTAGCACCTTTAGGCGTATCCGGTGGTTATGAGATGCTAGGCACTATGGCAGCACTTGCAGAAATGATTGGTGGTATTCTCATTGCAGTAGGATTATTTACACGTATTGGTGCTATTCTAGTTGTAGGTACTTTAGCAACTGCGACTATTGTGAGTTTGAATGGTAGTTTCTTTAGCTGGGACTACCCATCTCAATTAGGCTTTGGTGCACTTATGTTATTCTTTGCTGGTGCTGGTCGCTTTAGTTTAGATAAAGCTTTATTTAAATAATTAGGAAATTAGAATAAAAGACTCATCGGCTGATGAGTCTTTTATTTATGTAGAAAGGTTATCATGAACAAAAAAACAGTTCCATTCACGTCAGAACAATTAGAAAATATTATTGCTCAGTATCCAACTCCATTCCATATTTATGATGAAGAAGGAATTATTGAGAATATGAAATCTTTCATCAATGCATTCTCTTGGAATAAGGGATTTAAGCAATATTTTGCAGTTAAAGCAACTCCAAATCCGTATATCATGCGTTTGTTACAAAAGCTTGGGGTTGGCGCAGACTGTTCTTCCTTAGCGGAACTACTTTTATGTGAAAAAGTGGGTATTACGGGCCATGATATTATGTTCACATCTAATGACACACCGTATGTGGAGTATAAAAAGGCACTTGAAATGGGTGCAATCATCAATCTTGATGATATTACACATATCGAATATTTAGAAAAAAATCATGGCTCTTTGCCAGATACATTCTGCGTGCGTTATAATCCGGGTTCTTTAAAGGAAGGGGGCAATACAATTATTGGTCTTCCTGAAGAAGCTAAATATGGTATGACACGCGAACAAATATTTGAAGCGTATAAACAATTACAAGCTAAAGGTGTAAAACACTTTGGTATTCATACAATGGTTGTTTCTAACGAACTTGATATTGACGGTTTAGTTGGTACAGCAGAGCTTTGCTTTAATCTTGCTGTAGATATTAAAAAAGAACTTGGTATCACTATTGAATTTATTGATTTAGGTGGAGGTGTAGGTGTAGCTTATAAACCAGAACAAACACCAGTAGACTTCCGCGTATTAAGCAAGGGTGTAGAAGAAGCGTATAATCGGATTTTAGTAGCTAATGGACTTAATGATGTAGCATTGGCTTATGAATGTGGGCGTATGGTAACAGGTCCATTTGGTTACCTTGTTTCTACTGCTATTCATAAAAAAGATATTTATCGTCATTACATCGGTTTAGATGCTTGTATGGCAAATCTTATGCGTCCGGCGTTGTATGGCTCTTATCATCATATTACCGTAATGGGGAAAGAAAATGCTCCCAAGGATCATGTATATGATGTAACAGGCTCCTTATGTGAAAATAATGATAAATTTGCTATTCAACGAGAGCTGCCAAAAATTGATATTGGAGATCGTGTCATCATTCACGATGCTGGTGCACATGGACATTCTATGGGTTTCAATTATAATGGTAAATTACGTTCTGCAGAGTTATTGCTACATAAAGATGGCTCTGTTACACAAATTCGTCGTGCTGAAACATATGATGATTTATTTGGAACTCTTGATTTTTCAAATCTATAATTTAATATTGAGAATCGAATAGGATGAGAATTAATATTAATAAAAACCTATCAATATATGTAATACTTGATATTCTTTTAATTCCTGTATATTTTAGTAGGAATATCTTGCTATCATTTAGATAAGAATGTATAATGAGTGTAGATTGTTATGCACATACTTGCTAAGTTGGCGAGAATTACGGCGGTATTCACGTTAGTGCGTACCGCCTTTTTATATGTGTCAGTATATACGTTTTATATATAATGAGTGTATGTTTCTTATGGTTACATACAAATAAAAGGAGTGAACATTTTGGCTGAATTACTTCAGATAAAAGATTTAAAGGTATCTGTTGAAGAGAAACAAATCTTGAAAGGTATTGATTTAACAATTAATAAAGGTGAAATTCATGTTGTGATGGGGACAAATGGTGCTGGTAAATCTACACTTGCTAATGCAATCATGGGTAATTCTACATATACAGTAGATAGTGGTTCTATCATTTTTGATGGTAAGGATATTACGGAAGATGCAGTAAACGATCGTGCAAAAGCGGGTATTTTTATGTCCTTCCAAAATCCAATTTCTATTCCTGGTATTACTGTAGAAAACTTCATTCGTACAGCTAAATCCACAATTACTGGTGAAAATGTACGTGCATTATCTTTCAAAAAAGAATTGAAAGAAAAAATGGATGAATTATCCTTTGATTTATCTTATGCGCAACGTTATGTAAATGAAGGCTTCTCTGGTGGTGAACGCAAGAAGAATGAAATTCTTCAAATGTCCATTTTGAATCCTAAATTGGCTATTCTTGATGAAACTGATTCTGGCCTTGACGTAGATGCGGTTCGTATCGTATCTGAAGGTGTACAACGTTTCCATAACGAAGAAAATGCTGTATTAATCATTACTCATCATAACCAAATTTTACAAAAACTAAAACCAGACTATGTTCATGTGTTGATCAATGGCAAGATTGTTAAAACTGGTGATGCTTCTCTTGTACGTGAAATCGAAGAAAAAGGTTATGACGCATACAAAGCATTAGCATAGGAGGCATAATGGAAGAAAGAAAGAAAACCCAAGTCGCGGATATGGACCGTGGCGTCTATGATATAAAGAACGAATTTGAATATTCTTATATCTCTGATGCCGGTTTAACAGAAGATATTATCCGTGAGATTTGGTCTAATAAAAATGAACCAGAATGGATGCTCGATTTCCGCTTAAAGTCTTTGGAAATCTATAATCGCATGGGCATTCCGAATTGGATTCCTGATATCTCGGGCTTAGATATGGCAAATATTCATACATATGTTAAGCCTAAAGTAGATATGAAAGAAAACTGGGATGAAGTTCCAGAAGAAATTAAAAGTACTTTTGACCGCTTAGGTATTCCAGAAGCGGAAAAAACATCTCTAGCTGGTGTTGGTGCTCAATATGATTCTGAAGTTGTTTACCACAGTATTCAAGAAGATCTTGTTAAGCAAGGTGTTATCTATACTGATATCGAAACAGCATTACATGAACATGAAGAAATCGTAAAAAAATACTGGATGACATTAATTCCACCTACAGACCATAAATGGGCTGCTCTTCACGGTGCCGTTTGGTCTGGTGGTTCCTTCGTATACGTTCCTGCAGGTGTACAAGTAGAGATTCCATTGCAATCTTACTTCCGTTTGAATGCACCAGGTGCTGGTCAGTTCGAACATACGATGATTATCGTAGAAGAAGGGGCTAAATTGCACTTTATCGAAGGTTGTTCTGCTCCTAAGTATGATGTGTCTAACCTTCATGCAGGCGCTGTTGAACTGTTCGTTAAAGATAATGCTACATTGCGTTATTCTACAATTGAAAACTGGTCTAAAAACATGTACAACCTTAACACAAAACGTTGTGTAGTAGGTAAAAATGGTACAATTGAGTGGGTATCTGGTTCCTTTGGCTCCAAAGTTTCTTGTTTGTACCCAATGAGTATTCTCAATGGTGAAGGTGCACATGCTGAATTTACAGGTGTAACATTCGCAGGTGAAGGACAATTCCTCGATACAGGTTGTAAAGTGGTACATAATGCACCATATACAACAAGTAATGTAAACTCTAAATCCATTTCTAAATCCGGTGGCGCTGCAATTTATCGTGGCCTTTTGAAGATTGGCCCTAAAGCTGAACATTCCAAAGCAACAGTTTCTTGTGAATCCTTGATGCTTGATGCTGAGTCTCAATCTGATACAATTCCGGCTATTATCGTAGAAAATGACAATGTGGATTTAGGTCATGAAGCTAAAATCGGTCGTATTTCCGACGAAGCAATTTTCTATCTTATGACTCGTGGTATTAGTGAAGAAGAAGCTCGTGCGATGCTCGTTCGTGGCTTCGTAGAGCCAATCTCTAAAGAATTGCCACTTGAATATGCAGTAGAAATGAACAATCTAATCAATCTTGAATTAGAAGGTTCTATCGGTTAAGGAGGAATTATGAGCGAATTACTATTTAATGAACTCCCTAGACCGACATTCAGATGGTTGCGCGTTAATCATACTGTAAGCTCTCTAGCTGGAGAAGATACAGCGGTACAATCCATCGCTGTGGAAGCTAATAAAGATATACTTTCACCATTACCTGTTGGTACAGCATTACTAGATGGTAATTATGAAGGTGCTAATAAAGAAGCTGTTCATGTATTAGTTGAAAAAGCGGAAGGCTATGCTATCAATGTGCCTCCTAAGGCGAAAGAAGTTGTAGGCATCCGCATTGATGCTAATGCTCGTGTGGCAAACCGTTTCCAATTTATCGTTGGTGAAGGTGCTGAACTAGAAGTACAATTCTATGTAACTGGTTCTGGCGATGCATTGACAAATGTTAGCTATTTAAACGAATACGATGTGAAAGAAGCTGGTAAGGTTGTAGTAAAAAAGGTAAATCTTTTGCCTGAACATGTACAACATATCGAGCATCGATACACTAAATTAGAAGAAAAAGCAGATGTAGAATACATCAATATTGAAATTGGTGGCAGTGAAAACATCTTGAATTACTATCATGATTTAGTAGGTCAAGAATCCCGTATGGTTCATGACATTGCTTATCTTGGTAATAAAGAGCAAAAATTTGATATTTCTATGGTTATGAGTCATGGTGGTAAAAAATCATTTAGTGATATTCATACCTTAGGTGCTCTTAGTGGCAATTCTAAAAAATCCTTCAGAGGGACCCTTGATTTCCTTAATGGAGCAACAGCTTCTGAAGGTGCGGAAGAGGATACTTGCTTATTGTTAGATCCAACTGTAAAATCTGTTTCGTTACCACTTTTATTGTGTAAAGAAGATAATGTAGTTGGTAATCATGCAGCAAGTGCAGGCCAAATTGATCATAATAAATTGTTCTATATCATGAGCCGTGGCTTTAGTGAGGTAGAGGCAAAACATATCATTGTTGAATCTATGATTCGACCTATTATTGATCGCATTGGTGATGAAACGATTGAAGAAGCAGCGTTAGCAGCTGTACGTAATAAAATTTAAAGAGGCGTTTTTATGAGACCAATTGCAGAAGCATACAAAGACTTTCCTATATTACATAAAGAGCATAATGGGCATCGTGTTATCTATTTAGATAGCGGTGCTACTGCTCAAATTCCACAGTCCGTAATTGACCGTGTTGTGGAACATATGACACAACGTAATGGTAACCCACATCGTGGTTCTCATATTTTAGCCATTGAAGCATCTGAAGACTATGAAAATGCACGGGATCGCGTAGTTGAATTTATCAATGCTCGCGAACGAGAAGAGGTTATATTTACACGTAATAGTACGGAGTCAATGAACTTGATTGCCCACAGCTATGGCCTTCATAATGTGAAAAAAGGTGACAAGATTGTCATTACTGTTGCTGAACATCATGCGAATCTTGTAACATGGCAATATGTGGCAGAACAGACGGGGGCAACCTTAGAATACATGTATCTTGATGAACATGGGCACTTAAAAGATGGTGAAATCAATAAAATTGATGAAAAGACTAAAATTGTTGCTTTCGCTCATGTTAGTAACGTGCTTGGTATGGAATTCCCAGTAAAAGAATTAACTGAGAAGGCTCGCTCTGTAGGTGCTATTGTTGTTCTAGACGGTGCTCAATCTACACCTCATAAAAAAATTGACGTACAAGCATTGGATTGCGATTTCTTCGTATTCTCTGGCCATAAAATGTGTGCATCTCAAGGGATTGGTGTACTATACGGTAAACGTGATTTATTAGAAACTATGCCTCCATTCCTATTGGGTGGCGATATGATTGAGTATGTAAAAGAACAAACTGCTACATTCAATGAGCTTCCATATAAGTTTGAGGCAGGTACTCCAAATGCTGATGGTGCCGTTTCCTTGCATGCAGCTATTGATTATTTGGAATCCTTTGGAATGGATGCTATAGAAGCCTATGAAGAGGAGTTAGTAGCTTATATTCTTCCTAAGATTGTTGAATTGCCACATGTCCATGTTATTGGTTCTCAAAATCCTAAGGAAAAACATGGCGTTATTGCGTTCACTGTAGATGATGTACATCCTCATGACGTAGCTACAATTTTGGATTCTAAGGGGATCTGCGTTCGTTCCGGTCACCATTGTGCACAACCATTAGGTGCGTTCTACAATGTATCTGCATCTACTCGTTTAAGTATGTACTTATACACTCGCAAGGAAGATTTAGACGCATTCCTTGAAGTATTAAAGACTGTTCGTTCAGTAATGGGTTTTAAAGATTAGGAGAATTACCACTAATGGAAATGGATCAATTATATACGGAACTTATTTTGGAACATAACCAAGATAAACGTAATAAGCATGAATTATCTGAATTTACAAATTCTGAACATGGACATAACCCTAGTTGTGGTGATGATCTAACATTACAAATCAATGTAGTAGATGGTATCATTAAAGATGCTGCATATACAGGTTCTGGCTGTGCTATTAGCCAAGCATCTGCATCTATGATGATTGATATCATTAAGGGCAAATCTGTTGAGGAAGCGCTTCGTTTAGTAGAAATTTTCTTGGGTATGATTAAAAAAGAGATTACCGATGAAAATGAGTTAGAAGAATTAGAAGATGCTATGGCTCTACAAAATATTTCTAATATGCCAGCACGTGTAAAATGTGCAGTTCTTGCATGGCATACATTGAAAGAGGCTTTAAAGAAATAATATGAAGAAAACGATATTATTTGATTTAGATGGAACCTTAACTGACTCTCAAGAAGGTATTCTTAAAAGCATTAAATTTGCATTGGAACATTTCGGTTATACTGTACCTGATGAAGAAACATTACAATTGTTCTTAGGACCACCATTGGTAGATGCTTTCCAAGAACATTGTGGTTTGACCTTTGAGCAAGCGGAAGAAACATACTTTAAATTCCGTGAACGTTATGGTACCATCGGTAAATTTGAAAATAAAGTATATCCGAATATTGTAGACTTATTAGCTAAATGCAAAACTGAACAATATACTATAGCTGTAGCTACTGCAAAACCAGAACATTATGCTAAAGATATTCTTGATCACTTTGAATTGACACCATACTTTGATGTTATTGTTGGCGCTAATTACGAAGCGGGATTGTTACACAAAAAAGAAATTCTTGAAAAAGCTCTCACGCTATGTGGTAACCCATTAACTGATGAAAATGGTCGTCGATTGACATTCATGGTTGGAGATCGTAAGTACGATGTAGAAGCAGCTAATGAACTTGGCTGTATCTCCATCGGTGTTACCTATGGTTACGGTACGGAATCTGAGTTAAAAGAAGCGGATGCCGAATATATTTGTGATGATGTTGATGAAATTGCTGATGTTCTCAATCTTGAAGAAATGATGGTTCGTAGATAAGCTATATAAATAGAATTACATATCAACCCAAATAAAAAGCTAGAGGAAATCCTCTAGCTTTTTTGCATCTTCATTTTATGTTATTTTTTTAGGCCACTCTTTTTAGCTAATGTTTTGATAACCTTAGCACTTTGTTTTTTCAACTTGCCCCCTGTTTGTTTGAGTTGGATACGTGTACGAGAAACACGACCAAGTGTAGTAATCTTAGTTTTGCGACGTGGCTTCATATCTCGTTCGTTACCAAAGTCGCCACGTTGCACACTTGTTGCCTTTACTTTTTCAGCTCTAAAAGATTTACGTAAGGCTTTCATAATTAATGTAAGCGGTAATGTTTGCTCGAAGGAATATAAATCAACTGCTACATAACCAAGTGCAGGATATGTGTGCAATGTAAAGTGAAAACCTGGTGCGACAGAAAGGAGGGCGATTTCCTCGTCCATAACTTGACAACTGATTTCATCTACATCAAGTTCAGCTAAGTCAAATGCGGTTGCTACACTTTCCTGTACAGCTGTAGCGGATGAAATTGCGTCTTCATCGCAGGAATATAAATCAATTAACAGTTCTTGTCCTAATGCTTCTGCCATAACAACACCTTCCTTCAGAAAATAATATCTCATTTATTATACATAGATTTAAGGATTAAGTCCAATTATATGAGAATACATTAAAAGTCAAACGTTATTTTTATAAAATTTGACTTTTATATTGACTAAGGTCAAAAAGTCAAATATAATAGAGTTATGCTAAAGAACAAATAGTCAAAACTATAGTAAATAAACTTTAAAGGGGTGTTTTTTATGAGTATGATAGCTGATAAAATAGAAAAATTTATATTAGACCGTATGCGTGAAGAACAAGAAAAGCTAATTTTAAAGCGTAATGAATTGGCTGATGAATTAGATTGTGCGCCATCCCAAATTAGTTACGTATTAAGTACGCGTTTTTCTAATGAGCGCGGTTTCGATGTTGAGTCAAGACGTGGCTTGGGTGGATATATTCGAATCAAAAAAATTAACCCAGAAAGTTCAGATTCTTTACCTGCTGTTACAACTTATCGGATTTATGAAGGTCCAAATACGGTAGAACGATTAATTGATATGCGAGATGTAGATCAATCATTATTTCAATTATTACAATCTGAAAAGATTACCCGTCGTGAAGCTCAATTGATGCATAATTCTTTTGCTACATTAATTGAAAATGTAGACGTAGAAGAACGTAATGATGCTGTTCGTCAATTATATGCATCAATGGTGGACACTTTGCGGAAGGAGTGATGATTTGTGTTATGTGATCATTGCCATAAAAATGAAGCTACTATCCATATGACTAATATCATAAATAATCAAAAGACTGAGCAACATCTTTGCAGTAGTTGTGCCACCGAGTTACAACAAGCTGGGAAATTATCTCCTTATAGTTCTTTTATGAATGATATGTGGGATAATAACTTTTTTACTAATGATTTTTTTAAGAATATGGTGTATCCAGATAACTTATTAAAAGCTCATCAATCTAAGAGATGCCCTCAGTGTGGTATTACTTATGATGAATTCAATCGGGTAGGTAAGTTTGGCTGTGGTCAATGTTATGAGACTTTTAATAGTGAAATAAATCCATTATTAGAACGAATACAAGGTAGTTCTGAGTATGAAGGGACTATACCTAGTCGTGGTACTAATGTTTTTAAAGCAAAGTATGAAGTAAAGCAATTGCGCCGTCAATTAGATACAGCTATTCAAGCTGAAAACTTTGAAGAAGCTGCAATTTTGAGAGATAAAATTAAAAATCTAGAAGTTATCATTGATGGTGATAACGAATAGGAGGTTCTTATGTTAGATACTATATTGGACTCTCCGCTAAGTCAGTGGCTGTGTCAGGATACAGAGGCGACAGACCACATTGTAATTTCAAGCCGTATACGATTGGCGAGAAATTTTGATGATATATTGTTTACGAATCGTGAAGATACAGTTTCCTTAGAAAAAGTGAATAAAATCTCTCGAGGCCTATTGCCAATATTAAAAAAGGCTGATGAGCACCAATATACAAATATTAGCCTTGAGCAATTAAGTCAACGTGAACGTGCTGTCTTAGTTGAAAAGCATTTAATGAGTCCTGCTTTAGAGGAACAATTACCGTATCGTAATTTGATCGTATCTGATGATGCTTCTATCGCAATTATGGTAAATGAAGAAGATCATTTACGTATTCAATCTATGGCTCCAGGACTTAAATTGCAACAAGCTTATAATCATGCGGTTCAAATTGATAAAGCTATTGAAGCAAAATCCCCTTATGCCTTTGATGAGCGATTTGGTTATTTAACTGCTTGCCCCACTAATGTGGGTACAGGTTTACGAGCCTCTGTTATGTTACATTTACCCGCATTGACGTTATCTGGTCGTATTACGAGACTCATTCGTAACATAATACAATTAGGTTACTCTGTACGAGGGTTGTATGGGGAAGGTTCCGAAGCTTTAGGTTGTATTTACCAGATTTCTAATCAACGAACGATGGGTATTAGTGAAGAAGCAACTATTGAGCAATTGATTAAAATTGTAGAAGGAATTATTGCAGAAGAACGAAAGTCTCGGCAATCTTTATTACACAACGATAAAGAAGGTTTGGAAGATATACTTTGGCGATCCTATGGAATTTTACAATATGCACGACGTGTAAGCGGTAAAGAGGCACTTAGTAAGCTTAGTGACATTCAATTAGGTGTAGATTTAGAAATTTTACCATTCTGGGGTAAAGATACTTTTAATGAGCTTGTTGCTATAACTAGACCAAACTTCCTCTCTAAATACTTAGGTAGTGAAAATTTGACAGATACCGATCGCGACAGTTATCGTGCAAAGGTGATACGTCAAAAAATTTCAAATTAATATAAGTACATAAATAATTAATGCATGATTATTTATTTTGTATAGATTGATTTATATAATTTTCTTAGTTTACTGTTAAGAGATTTGTAAAAAATAGTAAATATTAATACTAGATAGCATAATAGATTAATAGAGTTTAATAATATTTTTGATATTCCAATGGTTATTTCACCATTGTTTACATATATTTGAAAAGAAATAATTACAATTTACATAGATAGATGAGGTGATATTATGATGCAACGGTTTACAGACGATGCACAGCGTGTTCTTTCGTTAGCTCAAGAGGCTGCTTTGGAGTTAGGACATGACTATGTCGGTACTGAACACGTACTCATCGGCCTTACAAAGGTTAAAAATGGTGTAGCAGCTAAAGCTTTAGAAGAGCTTGGCCTTGTTACAGAAGATATTTTTGAAGCTGTAGAAGAACATGTAGGACGTGGTAATAAAAAGGCAACGTCAATATATATGACACCTCGCGTTAAGCATGTGCTTGAGCTTGCCATTCAAGTAGCAAATCACATGAATCACAACTACGTTGGTACTGAGCATATTCTATTGGGCCTACTTAGCGATGGTAGCGGTGTTGCAGTTGCTATTTTACGAGCTATGAATATACGTAGTAATGACGTAGTAGAAGCAATTCGTAGTATTCTTGGCTCGAATAAAGGTAGCAATAATGGTGGTCAAGAGGGAATAAATAGCAATAATGATTTAGGTGAGCTGTCAGATTTTGCAACTGACCTTAATGAGTCTGCTAAACAAGGTAAGATTGATCCCGTTATTGGTCGCGATACGGAGATTCAACGAGTCATTCAAATTCTCAGTCGTAGAACTAAAAATAATCCTGTTCTTATCGGTGAACCAGGTGTAGGTAAAACAGCTATTGCCGAAGGCTTGGCACAGCGCATTGTGACTGGTAATGTACCGGAGATTTTGCGTAATAAACGCATTATATCTCTTAGTATTGGCTCTATGTTAGCGGGTGCTAAGTACCGTGGTGAATTTGAAGAACGGTTAAAAAAAGCTATCGATGAAGTACAACAACATGATGATATGATTATCTTTATAGATGAAATTCATACATTGGTTGGGGCAGGTGCTACTGAAGGTGCTATGGATGCAGCTAATATCTTAAAGCCAGCTTTGGCACGAGGTGAATTCCAAGTTATCGGTGCCACAACACTTGATGAATATAAGAAACATATAGAAAAAGATGCTGCTTTAGAGCGTCGTTTTCAACCCGTTCAAGTAGGAGAGCCTAACGAAGAGGATGCTCTTGAAATTTTAAAGGGCTTAAGAGATCGGTATGAAGCTTTCCATAAGGCTAAGATTACAGATGAGGCATTAACAGCAGCTGTGTCTTTATCTAGCCGATATATTACAGATCGATTCTTGCCTGATAAGGCTATCGATGTAGTCGATGAAGCTGCATCTAAGGTTCGTATGAAAGTATTTTCTGCAGCACCTGATGTTAAAGCATTAGAGGATCGTCTCAATACAGTTAAGAAAGAAAAAGAAGCGGCTGTTACGTCTCAAGATTTCGAAAAGGCTGCAAAGCTTCGCGATGAAGAACAATCACTATTAAAAGAAATTGGTGATAAAAAATCTATTGCTAAAGAAAAAAGCGATCAAAAGTTAATAGTAACAGAAGAAGACATAGCTGCTGTAGTAGCGCAATGGACAGGCATTCCAGTGGCTAAAATTGCAGAAGAAGAGTCTGCAACCTTACTACATTTGGAAGAAGAACTTCATAAACGCGTAGTAGGTCAAGATGAGGCTGTTACTGCTGTAGCTAAAGCTGTACGCCGTGCAAGGGCTGGATTAAAAGACCCAAAACGGCCTATTGGTTCATTCTTGTTCCTTGGGCCAACTGGTGTAGGGAAAACTGAGCTAGCAAGAGCGCTTGCATCCTCCTTGTTCGGCGATGAATCTGCTATGATTCGACTTGATATGTCTGAATATATGGAAAAACATACTGTGTCTCGCTTAGTCGGTGCTCCTCCAGGTTATGTAGGCTATGAAGAAGGTGGCCAATTAACAGATGCGGTACGTCGTAAACCATATAGCGTTATCCTCCTCGATGAAGTGGAAAAGGCACATGTAGATTTCTTTAATATTTTGTTACAAGTTCTTGATGATGGTCGTCTTACTGATAGTCAAGGAAGAACTGTAGATTTCAGAAATACAGTTATTATTATGACAAGTAACTTAGGTGCTAAAGCTTTACATAAAAACTCTCCAGAACTTGGTTTTTTAGCGGCTAAAAAATCTGATTTCAATGTAGATGAAAATAAAGAAATTGAGTTCAAAGAGGCTAAGAAGTCAGTAATGGATGCGGTGAAACGTCATTTTAGACCTGAGTTTTTAAACCGTATTGATGAAATGATTGTATTCCATCCATTAACAGGAGAGGACTTAAAAGAAATTGTAACCATTTTAATGAGTGATGTCACAAAACGCCTTGGAGAACGTGATTTACAATTAGAAATAACTCCTGAGGCTATGAAATTACTCGTTAAGGAGGGCTCTGATTTCACAATGGGGGCTCGACCATTAAAACGTGCTATTCAACGTTTAATTGAGGACCCAGTGTCCGATCTTATTTTGAAAGGAGATGCAAAAGAAGGTAAAATTATTAAAGCAGATGCAAAGGATAACGATCTTGTTGTATCAATATGATAAAAATACAAATTATACAGTTAATGACTACCTTTCATATAAAAAATATAAGTTAAATGGTATACTATAAAATGATGATAGTTAACCATGTAGTAAAATTATGCATAAAAGGTCATGAATGGTTATCATTCATGACCTTTCTTTTTAAATGTATTGAGGTGTTATGGCAAAAGCAAAATCTGTATTCTTTTGTCAAAATTGTGGGGCTGAATCCTCTAAGTGGATGGGCCGTTGTCCACAATGTGGAGAATGGAATACATTAGTTGAAGAAATCATTAAAGAAACTAAACATAGTCGAACACCTTCTCGAGGTGTTGGAAATCAAACGGCGAAACCTACCGCCTTGCCAGATATCGAAATTTCTTCTATTGCACGCGTATCTACAACCTTTGGTGAAATTGACCGTGTATTAGGTGGTGGCATAGTGCCTGGTGCTCTAATGCTTTTAGGTGGTGATCCTGGTATTGGTAAATCTACTCTGTTACTACAAGTATCCCAGAAGGTAGCCGATACAGTAGGAGCAGTTCTTTATGCATCTGGTGAAGAGTCTCAGTTACAACTTAAACTTCGAGCAGAACGACTGCATATTAATAGTGAACGGTTACAAGTTATTGCAGATACTGATCTAGATCATATATTGGAGCAAGCTGAAGCAATGACTCCTTCCTTACTAGTCATTGACTCTATACAAACTATGTATACTGGAGATATAGATGCTGCGCCAGGCAGTGTTAGTCAAGTTCGTGAATGCACATCTCGTCTACTTCGCTTCTGTAAAGAACGAAATATACCTACTGTAATCATTGGTCATGTAACAAAGGAAGGCAATATTGCAGGGCCTCGTATGTTAGAGCATATGGTAGATGTAGTGCTTTACTTTGAAGGGGAGCGTTCTTATCAATTCCGTATATTACGGTCCATTAAAAACCGTTTTGGTTCTACATCAGAAACAGGCATTTTTGCCATGGTAGAGGAAGGGTTACAGGAATTGTCCAATCCATCTGCTTCTCTCTTGGCAGAGCGTTCCGATGAAGAAAGTGGCAGTGCTGTTATGATTTACCTCGAAGGGGTTCGGCCCATCTTAGTAGAGGTACAAAGCTTGGTCGTTACTACGGCCTTTGGTATGCCTAGACGTACGGCGATTGGTTATGATCTTAACCGATTAATTGTATTATTAGCAGTCTTAGAAAAACGCTGTGGCTTTACATTAGGTAATAAAGACGTGTATGTAAATGTCATCGGTGGTCTCAAGGTAAATGAACCTGCTTGTGATTTATCTATGGCGGTTGCCATTGTGTCAAATCTGAAAAATCGAATCGTTCCAACAGATATGGTAATTTTAGGTGAAGTAGGCTTAACTGGTAATGTTCGCAGTATTCCTCGCATTGAACAGCGTATAAATGAAGCCAAGAAATTAGGTTTTAAAAAGTTTATTATTCCTGAAGGCAACTATAAACAAATCAAGGATAATGATAGTTCTATCAAAATTAGAGGTGTCAAATCTATACAAGAGGCGATGCAGCTCGTATTTTCATAATTAGGGGGTGATTTCATGATTTATCGGATTTTACGCTATGTAATAGCCATTTTAGTAGGTACAGCAGCCTACGTGGGAATGGATAGCTTAGCACCTATTATTGACCCATATTTGGTTTCTCAATTTGAATCTTTTGGGGACATGTCATTAACAATTGCACGTATTGCAGTATTAATCGTAGGTACTCTATTAGGCCTTGTTATTGGTTATCTGATTTCATCATTTATTCTGAAACAAGGTTTAGTAATTGCTAAAAGATTAGAGCGTATTCTTACTCATATTCCAAATCAAGAATTGATTGCAGGTACCATCGGTTTATTATTCGGCCTTATTATTGCAAATCTAATTGGTGTTGCATTCAATCAAGTACCTATTATAGGACCTTATATTCCTATAATTTTGAGTGCTATTTTTGGATATAGTGGACTTAAAATCATGGCTCGTAAAGGCCCCGAAATGTACAATAATTACGTACAACAATGGGGAGGAGATAGCACTAAAAAAACAAGTCGTTTTAAAATGTTTTCAACTCATAAATTAGATAAATCCTCTAGTACGCCAAAATTACTAGATACTTCAGTTATCATTGACGGTCGTATCAAAGAACTATGTGCTACGGGCTTCATTGAAGGCCCTCTTATGGTGCCACTATTTGTATTAAATGAGTTACAGGTAATTTCTGACTCTGCGGATGCTACGAAACGCAACCGTGGCCGACGTGGCCTTGATATTTTGAAGGATATGCAAGATGCCAATAAGGTAGCTATAGAAGTTGTTGAAGATGATTATGATGATCTTGTAGAGGTTGATTCAAAACTTATGCGACTTGCTTTAGATAAGCAATGGAAATTGATGACTAATGACTTTAACTTGAATAAGGTGGCTCGTGTACAGGGGATTGAAGTGCTTAACCTCAATGAATTGGCAAATGTATTAAAACCTGCTCTAATCGCTGGAGAATGGATTCGCGTTCAAATCATGAAAGAAGGTAAGGAAGTACACCAAGGTGTGGCTTATCTCGACGATGGCACGATGATTGTCGTAGAGGATGGTAAGCCTTATGTTGGTCAAAATGTAGAGGTTATGGTTACATCCATATTACAAACGAGTGCAGGACGGATGATTTTTGCTCGTGTAGATGGAGGACAAAATGGGCAAGGCAATTAGTTGTATCGTTCTCGCTGCAGGTGCTGGTCGCCGTATGGGATATAAAGAAAATAAGATATTTATTCCTTTAGGGGGATATTCTATTATTCAACGTACCATACAGAATGTAGAAAAGATTGAAGGTTTAAAAGAAATTATTCTTGTTGTAGCTGAAGGCGAACAAGAATATATGTCTAACCATATTCAAGGGTTGGATTTGCATATTCCTGTAAAGATAGTGCTTGGTGGAAGAGAACGTCAAGATTCTGTGGCTTATGGGCTCAAAGCTGTATCAGAAGATAGTAATATTGTGCTAGTTCATGATGGAGCGCGTCCATTAGCATCAACGAAACTGTTTGATTCTGTTGTTAGGGCCGCAATAGAATATGGAGCTGCTACTGTAGGTGTCCCTGCTACGGATACGATTAAACGAGTTGATACAGAGCATACTGTAATAGAAACATTAAAACGCAGTGAATTATACCAAATTCAAACGCCACAAGGCTTTCAAAAAGATCTATTTAAAGAGGCCCATCAAAAGGCTTATGATGAAAAATATTTAGGCACTGATGATGTGTCCCTCGTTGAGCATTTAGGGCAGCCTGTACATATAGTAAGTGGAGACTATTGTAATATTAAGGTGACCACTCCTAATGATATTGCAGTAGCAAAACGATATTTAGGAATTGAGGATAAGCGTATGCGCGTTGGATTTGGTTATGATATTCATCAATTAAAAGCAGGTCGTCCTTGTATCTTAGGTGGTGTTCATATCGAATCTGGCCTTGGCCCTGATGGACACTCCGATGCGGATGTTCTCATTCATGCCTTGATGGATGCCATGCTAGGCGCCGCTGGTTTACGGGATATTGGATACTATTTTCCACCTGAAGATGACCAGTATAAAGGGATTTCTAGCATGCTTTTACTAGAAAAAGTAAATTTCTTATTG
Organism: Veillonella parvula; assembly: GCF_018366295.1. Classification (GTDB taxonomy): domain Bacteria; phylum Bacillota; class Negativicutes; order Veillonellales; family Veillonellaceae; genus Veillonella; species Veillonella parvula_P. The sequence continues at coordinate 297,061 of NZ_JAGZIJ010000001.1, read as the reverse complement.
AAAGAACGTGGGTTACAAGCCTATAATATTGATATTATGGTTATTTCTGAGACACCTAAATTAAAACCTCACATCGATATGATGAAGGCTAATTTACAGTCTATATTAGAGATACCATTAGATCGCATTAGTATTAAAGCGACAACAAATGAAATGCTAGGGGCTATTGGGCGCCGTGAAGGCATTGCTGCACAAGCTGTCGTTTCTGTATATGAAGGAGAGATTTAATCATGAGTTCCATGAAAGTTCGTTTTGCTCCAAGCCCTACGGGTCCATTCCATATTGGTGGTGCTCGTTCTGCTTTATTTAACTGGTTATTAGCACGTAAGGAAAAAGGCACATTTGTATTGCGTATTGAAGATACAGATTTAGCTCGTTCTACACGTGAAAGTGAAGAGAATATTAAAGCTTCCTTACAATGGCTTGGCATGAACTGGGATGAAGGCATTGATGTGGGTGGTAATAATGGTCCTTACCGTCAAACAGAACGTCTTGATTTATATAAAGAAGTAACACAACGCTTATTGGATGAAGGTAAAGCTTATGAGTGTTATTGCACACCTGAAGAGTTAGATGCGGTGCGTCAAGATCAAATGGATCGTGGGGAAACACCAAAATACAACGGTCATTGTGAACACTTAGATGAAGAGACAAAGGCTAAATACATTGCTGAAGGTCGTAAACCTACAATTCGTTTGCGTGTACCGTTGAATAAAACATACGCTTTTGATGATATGGTACGTGGGCATGTATCCTTTGAATCTAATGGCGTTGGTGATTTTGTAATTGTAAAATCTGATGGCATTCCTGTATATAACTTTGCTGTAGTAATGGACGATCATATGATGGGGATCACTCACGTTATTCGTGCAGAGGAACATTTATCTAATACACCTCGTCAAATGGCTATTTATGAAGCTTTAGGTTGGGAGGTCCCTAAGTTTGGTCATATTTCCTTGATTCTTGGTAAAGACTACAAGAAAATGTCTAAACGTCATGGTGCTACTTCTGTTGAACAATACAAACAATTAGGGTACTTGCCAGAAGCACTTGTAAACTTTTTGGCACTTCTTGGTTGGGCTCCTGAAGGTGAAGAAGAATTCTTCACACAAGATGAATTAATTCAGGCTTTCTCTATGGATCGGGTAGCGAAAAATCCTGCTGTGTTTGATATTGATAAATTGAACCATATAAATTTCCACTACATGAAGAATTTGAGTGATGAAGAGTTATTCCACCTTTGTTTACCGCATTTGAAAGAGGTTGGTTTAGCTCCAGATAGCTTGAATCAAGCTGATATTGATTGGTTGACATTATTATGCTCTACATTCCGTGATCATATTAGCTATGGTGCTCAAATTAAAGATCATGTAGGATTGTTTATGGGCGAAACAGTATTCCTTGAAGAGGGTCATGAAGAGGAGTTGCGTGCTGTATTGAATGAAGAAACAGCTCCAACAGTTCTCGGCGCTTTCCGGAATGCATTGGCTGAACTTGATGAAATTACACCTGAAGTTGTAAAAGCAACAATCAAGGCCGTAATGAAAGAAACCTCTTTAAAAGGTAAATTCGTATTTATGCCAATCCGTGTAGCTTTAACAGGTCAAATGCATGGTCCGGATTTGAATAATATTGTTACATTACTTGGTAAAGAAAAGTGCTTACATCGTTTAGATAATGTAGGTGCATTAACAAAATAAATTTGATCAATTAATCAAAGGAGTTCACGTAACAAGTGTTATGTGAACTCCTTTTGTATGTGTTGTTAATATTCTATAGAAATGCTATAATAATCGGCGTATTAAATTTTGATTTATTATGAAAGCGAGTGTTTTTATGAGTGTTATTCGTTCTATTAATCACTTATTCAATAGTTATCTATCCTGGATAGTACTATTGATGGCTGTTTTAGCATATATGCTACCTGCAGTATTTTCTTGGATGACTCCATATATTGCTTACATGCTACAGTTTGTTATGTTTGCGATGGGGTTAACATTAACGGCTCAAGTCTTTATTGATGTATTTAAGCAACCAATGAAGGTTATTCTCGTATCCGTAATCCAATTCTTATGGATGCCATTGGCAGGTTTCTTAGTAGCCTTAGCATTTAATTTTCCTCCAGAAGTTGGGATTGGTTTTATCTTGTTAGGTGCATGTCCTGGTGGTACTGCTTCTAATGTAATGACCTTCCTTGCAAATGGTAATGTTCCCTTATCCGTATCAGCAACAACTGTATCCACATTATTGGCACCTATTTTAACGCCTTTATTTGTCGTATTATATGCAGGTGCAACATCTTCTATTGAAATTCAATTTATGCCAATGTTTATATCCATTGTAAAAATCGTGTTAGTACCAATTATTTTGGGGATTGTATTGAATTACTTTATTGGCGCAAAAATTGAACCTGTAAAATCTGTATGTCCAACCATTGCAGCTATCGCGGTATTGCTTATCTTGGCAGCTGTAACTGCAGTTAACCAAAAGCAAATTGCCGAAACTGGTTTCATTATTTTTGTAGCGTGTTTAGTACAAAATTTGAGTGGTTATGTTGTGACATACTTTATATGTAAAGCTCTCAGTATTGATGTGTCTTCTCGTCGTGCTATGCAAATTGAAGTGGCTATGCAAAATTCTGCATTATCCGTATCTTTAGCACTAAAACACTTTACACCACAAGCTGCGGTAGCAGGTGCAGTATTCTCCATCATTCATAACTTTACAGGATCTATTTTTGCAGGTATTTGCCGTAAACATGATGATCAAGATAAATTAGAAAATGCTTAATATTAATTGATTTGATGTAATGACATTATTATTACTTGTGTACTATAAAAGCTATTGTTATGAATGATAATAGTAATTTAATATTCTGATTATATATCCTCATCTTTCTAATTAAGCTATTTAAAATACCTATTATGATATGTGAATAGCTGCCTATGAAAGATGGGGATCTTTCTTGTAAATATTGACATTCTATAGCTTTATTGGTAAAATATTTTTATATATGAATATAGATTATTTTAATAGCTGAGACTGAAAGAAGTACTCTACAACTAACTTTTTAGCGAGAACCGATGGTGGGAGGGTTCATGGATAGGTAGATGAAATGCATTCATGAGCTGACACTCCGATTATAGGTAGGTTTGTCCGGCGACGCACCGTTATGCGATGAGTGGGTATCGCTATTGGTACCTAACAGAGTGGAACCGCGGACCATCGTCTCTGTATGAGATGAGAGGTCTTTTTTATTTTACAAAATTGGAGGCATCGGTAACGATGAGAGAAATTACTGTTTATAATACTATGACGCGCCAAAAAGAGGTTTTTAATCCTGTAACACCAGGTGAGGCAAAAATGTACGTATGTGGTGTCACACCATACAATCATCCTCATATTGGCAATGCTCGTCCTTTCGTGACTTGGGACGTAATTCGTCGCTATATGAAACATGTAGGCTATAAAGTAACATATGTACAAAACTTTACTGATGTGGATGATAAAATCATCAACACTTCTAATGGTGAAGGTGTCTCTTGGGATACCATTGCAAACCGCTATATCGATAGTTATTTTGAAGTAATGGATGCGTTAGGTGTACAACGTGCAGACATTTATCCACGTGTATCTACACATATTGATGATATCATTGCTATGATTCAAACATTGATTGACAAGGGCTACGCCTATGAACTCGATGGCGATGTATATTATAGTGTGGAGAAATTTGAACATTACGGTGAGTTATCTGGTCGTACATTAGACGATATGGAAGCAGGCGCACGTATTGAAGTAGATGGTCGTAAGAAGAATCCTATGGACTTTGCTTTGTGGAAAGCAGCAAAACCTGGTGAACCTTATTGGGAAAGCCCATGGGGGAATGGTCGTCCAGGGTGGCACATTGAATGTTCTGCTATGAGCCAAAAATATTTAGGCACAGAATTTGACTTCCACGGTGGTGGTAGCGATTTGATTTTCCCTCATCATGAAAATGAAATTGCTCAATCAGAAGGTTGCTCTGGTCAACATCCAGCAGTGCGCTACTGGTTGCACAATGGTTTTATCACTATTAATTCTGAAAAAATGTCTAAGTCCTTGAATAATTTCTTCTTGGTAAAAGATATTTTAGAACAATATAGTCCTGATGCATTGCGTTACTTCTTATTGAGCACGCATTACCGTAGCCCATTAGATTTCTCTGATGAGCGTCTAGAAGAAGCTAATAAATCTTTGGAACGGTTAAGCACAGCTATTGAAAACCTTCTTTACCTTGAAAAATGTGAGCCAGGCTCATGTGATGAAGCTCAACGCTTATTAGAAAAAGCGAAAGCATACGAAGAAGAATTTGAGGATGCTATGAGTGATGATTTCAACACTGCTTTAGCAACTTCTAGTATGTTCGGTCTTGCAAAAGAAATTAATATCTACTATCAAGCTGTAACAAGTAGAGAAGGCGTTGTTTGCCAAGAGGCAATTGCTGAAGTGAAACGAATCTTCAAATTTATGACAGATGTTATTGGTGTTCTTGAAAAAGCTTGGGAAGGCAATACGGGTGCTAATGCTGCTGAATATGAAGAATTAATGCAAGTTATTCTTTCTGTACGTCAAGCTTGTCGCGAGCAAAAACAATGGGCATTAGCTGATTGTATCCGCGATCGATTAGCTGAGATTGGTATTACCATTGAGGACTCTCCTCAAGGTGCACGGTGGAAAAAACGTGAAGTTTAAACAATTTCAATTCTTAAAGAATGAAGCGATAAAGAAACTAACGGCTCTTGAAGAAGAGCCGCTTCGTTTGCGCAAACGAACAATAGAGGAGTGCCTAAGTGCCGATGCAGTTATGCTAGCTTATATCGGTGATGCAGTATACTCCATGTATGTGCGCGAACGCGTAGTACAAATGAATATTACAAAAGTACAGATCTTACATACTATCGTTACTGAATTTATTTGTGCTAAATCACAGGCAAAAGTATTGCTAGAAATAGAAAATACTTTCACAGAAGATGAACAAGCTATTGCACGCCGTGCTAGAAATAGTAATGTAAACGTGCCTAAAAGTAGTACTGTTCAAGAATATCGCAGTAGTACGGCCTTTGAAGCAGTACTAGGATTTCTTTATGAAACGCGCCAAGATGAGCGCTTACAGCATATCTTGGGGCAAGCCTTTTCTATAACTCTACGAGGTATGTAGTATGGATAATTATATTGTAGGTCGCAATGCGGTTAAAGAAGCCCTTAAAAGTGGCCGTTCTATTCAACGTATTCTGGTCAGTGAAGATAAGGTAAAAACAGGGTTAGCTGATATTGTAAATCTTGCTAAATCTCAAGGTATTGAAGTTAGACCAACACCAGTTAAACAGATGAATAAGTACGATTTAGAGGTACCACATCAAGGGGTTATAGCTCTTGTATCGGCCGTTCAATTTAAAGAATTGGGCGAGGTATTACAAGAAACGACACATGAGGTTCCTTTACTCATCTTAACGGATGGGGTTGAAGACCCACATAATATGGGAGCTATCATTCGTACTGCTGAATGTGCGGGAGCTACGACTGTACTCATTCCTAAACGACATAATGCGCCTATTAATGCTACTGTTGCAAAGACATCTGCTGGAGCTATTGAACAAATTCCACTTGTACAAATTGGCAATGTAGTGCAAACCATTAAACAACTTCAAAAACAAGGATTTTGGGTAATGGGGGCTCATATGGAAGGTGATCGTACCTTGTATGAAGCAGATATGACAATTCCTACGGTTATAGTCATTGGTAATGAAGGTAAGGGGATTAGTCGCGTTGTAAAAGAAGCTTGTGATTTCCTTGTAACAATTCCTATGTATGGAAATTTGAATTCATTGAATGCATCTGTTGCAGCTGCAGTTCTTATGTATGAGGCGGTACGTCAACGCCAGGCGAAATAACTATGCTAAAAGATATTTTAATTGTAGACGGCTATAATGTTATTTTTGCTTGGACTCATTTGAAAAAATTGGCTCATGAGTCTTTAGAACATGCGAGAATGGAGCTTCGAGATAGATTGTTGAACTATGGTAAATTTAAGGGTTACGAAGTAATCCTTGTATTTGATGGTAAGTATACAAAATCTGGAGGTTCCATTGAATCTATTACAAGTGGATTTATCGAAGTGTATACTGAGGATGGAGAAACGGCGGATTCCTTTATTGAACGAGAGGTATTTTTACGTAAAGGCAAATATACTAATGTATATGTTGTAACCTCCGATGGGGCAGAACAGAATCAAATTCTAGGCTCTGGCGGGTTGCGCATTCCTGCTCGTGAGTTGCAAAATATGATTCGTATAGCTAAGGAAGAAGAACGACTTCAATATGCTCATGAACATAGACGTGATCAATTTTCAGTGCGTCGTAATGAAGTGGGAGGTTTATTATCTCCTGAAGTTGCTGAAAAGCTTGAGAAATTGCGTCGAGGTCATTGATAGTTGAAAATCATATACCGTTCCAGTATAATAAATATATTGGTTTTTCTCGCTCAATTGTAAGGAGGAGCTTATGAAAATGATTCATACACGCAAGTCCGATTACAATTTCAAGGAAATGACCGATGAGCAAGTTGTGGTCATAGCTCAGGAAGAGCAAAATGAGTTTGCAATCGATTATATTGTTAATAAATATAAGAACTTTGTAAGAGCTAAGGCTCGCTCCTATTTTTTGGTAGGTGCCGACCGAGAGGATATCATCCAAGAAGGGATGATTGGACTCTATAAGGCGACGCGAGATTTTAAACATGATAAATTAGCGTCTTTTAGAGCTTTTGCAGAACTTTGTATAACTAGACAAATTATTACAGCTATTAAATCGGCTACAAGACAAAAACATGCGCCTTTGAACTCCTATATATCCTTAAATAAACCGGTGTATACAGAGGACTCTGAGCGTACATTGATTGAAATGCTATCTTCAACAAAGATTACAAATCCTGAAGACCTCATTATCAGTCAAGAGGAACTAGATGATATTGAGCACAATATTGGTCATATTTTAAGTGATCTCGAATGGGAAGTCTTGGAAGGATACCTTGATGGACGTTCCTATCAAGAAATGGCTGAGGTCACAGATCGTAGTGTTAAATCTATTGATAATGCGCTACAAAGGGTAAAACGTAAATTAGAGAAGTATTTAGAACATCGTGTATTGGGCTCGCATCGAGCATCACAGGAAGGATGACAGTCGTGACAAATTTCTTAATGATTGTAGAAGTAATCGTATCTATTTTATTAATTGTAGTAGTTGTTGCACAAAATAGCAAAAATGCAGGCATGGGCGGTGCTGTTTCTGGTGCGGCAGACTCTTCTTTTGGTGGTAAGCAACGCGGTTTAGATGCTTTCTTATCTAAATGTACGATTATATTGGGGATTATCTTTGCTGTGTTGAGCTTAGTGTTAGGGGCAATGATTAATCAATTCTAATGATGAAAGCCTGCTTTGCAGGCTTTTTCTTTTTTCATCCTAATAAGGGGGTGCAGACTTGAAGAAGAAGGTATTGGACTTTTATAAATCTATACAACCACATGCATACCATATTGAGGATGCAGCAATGGATAATCGTATTCGAGGTGGCAAAGATCTTGAAATGTTTATTCGATCTGCGAAAATGCTCGCCCGTGAAGGCGTATTAACTTCATCTCGACCAGATGTATACCGATATGAAGATCAACAGCATGAAGAATATGAAGGTATCTACAAAGGATATCGTAAATCTTATGGATTTGTTATTATGCTGGATGATGAAGATATTTATGTAGCAGAACAAAATAAAGGAACTGCTATGCATAATGATAAGGTACGTGTTCGTATTGTACCATCAGATTATACAAAACATAAACGTGAAGGCATCATCGTTGATGTTATTGAGCGTGCTAATGAAACCATAGTTGGTACTTACGACAGACAACAACACTTCGGCTTTGTTGTACCAGATGATGAACGTATTGGAACAGATATTTTTGTAGATTTAAAAGATACTTTAGATGCTCGGAGTGGAGCTAAGGTACTAGTAAAAATTACAAAATGGCCTGAAGGCAATAAAAAACCTGAAGGAATTATAACAGAAATTTTAGGTTATAAGGGGGATGTAGGCCTAGACATCAACTGTATTATGGCTAATCATAAGATTCCTTTTGCATTCCCTAAAGAGGTAATTGAGGCAAGTGAGAAGATAGATACTATTGTTCATGAAGATCCGAAGCGGTGGGATCTTAGAGCCTTACAAATGGTAACTATCGATGGAGAAGATGCAAAAGATCTTGACGATGCTGTAAGTGGTCGTAAATTACCAAATGGTAATTATGAGCTAGGCGTACACATTGCGGATGTTAGTCATTATGTTACTTCAGGCCAGCCTATTGACAATGAAGCATACAAGCGGGGGACTTCAGTTTACTTAGTGGACCGCGTAGTACCAATGTTACCAGAGGTATTATCGAATGGTATTTGTAGTTTAAATGCCCACGAAGATCGCTATGCTATGACGTGTATGATGGAAATTGATGATTCAGGTACAGTTGTTAATTATCGTATTCGTCCGTCTATTATCCATGTAGGACGTCGTTGCAGCTATAAAGAAGTTTATAAAGCGTTAGAGGAAAACATTGTTCCTGACGATTTAGTAGATTTTATTCCTATGCTTCGTGACTTAGCAGAAATTTCTAAGATTTTAAATCGTATGCGTCGTCGTAGAGGGGCATTAGACTTTGATTTTCCGGAATATAAGGTATTACTTGATCTCGATGGTACACCGTTGCGTATCGTAAAACGCGATCGAACTATGGCAGAGCGGCTTATCGAAGAATGTATGCTCATTGCTAATGAGACGGTAGCTACGCATTTAAAGGATACTCAACGTACATCGGTATATCGTATTCATGAACATCCTAGTGAAGAAAAATTGGATTTATTCCAAAAGGTATTACATTATTTAGGTCAAACTCTTGTCCTTAGTGCTGATGGTGTAACACCACGAGATTTCCAAAAAATCCTTGATGTAGTGAAGGGACAAGATATTGAGCAAGTGGCTCAAATTATGACCTTACGTTCTATGCAGCAAGCGAAATATAGCATTGAAAACGTCGGCCATTTTGGGTTAGCATCCACTTGCTATACGCATTTTACATCTCCCATTAGACGTTATCCGGATTTGATGGTACATCGACTTTTAAAAGCGGATATGCACTGGAAGGGTGGATACTCTAAACGAGATGTAGATGAAGCTTTCTTAGCTGGTGCTGTGGAACATTCTTCCATACAAGAACAAGTGGCAACCGAGGCAGAACGAGAAACTACTGATCTAAAGAAGACTCAATACATGGTTCCATTTGTAGGCGAAGTTTTTGAAGGCACTATTGCGAGCATAACCTCCTTTGGCATGTTCGTAGAGTTAGAGAATGGTATCGACGGTCTCGTGCATATTAGCATGATGAACGACGATTATTATTTCTTTGACGAAGAACATTTTGTTCTTGTTGGTAAGCGGACAGGTAAAACCTATCACTTAGGTGAAAAGGTTACTGTTACACTTGTAAAAGCCGATGTAGAAAAGAAACAAATCGATTTTGTTCTTGGTGAAGTAGATAATCTGATGGCTATCCAAGAACAATTGAGTAGTGGCTCTGACTATGCTACTAGTCGTGATGGTTTTGGAAATCTAAAGGGGCGAAAGTCATCCCGAAAAAACGGTAGAAAAACTTCTAAACGAGATGATTCAAAAGCTGGGCGTTCTAGATATGATGCTTTCAGTAAAAAATCTAAAAAAGGTAAATCGAGTCGCAAGAAGTCAAATAAAGCTACAAAACGTAGTCAATCTAAAAAATCTAAAAGTAAACGTAAACGATAGAGGAGAATATGGCAAAGAAATCTAGCCCATCGCTTATTGCTGACAATCGTAAGGCGCGTCATGATTTTCATATTCATGAAACCTATGAAGCTGGTATTGCTTTAACAGGAACTGAAATAAAGTCTATTCGTCAAGGTAAGCTTAATCTTAAGGACAGCTTTTGTCGTATAGATAAAGGGGAAATTTTATTGTATGGTGTACATATCAGTCCGTATGAACAAGGTAATCGTTTTAACCATGAACCGGAGCGGACACGCAAGTTATTGATGCATAAATCTGAAATCAATAAGTTACATGCTCAAGTTAAGGAAAAAGGATTTTCTTTAGTGCCGCTAAACTTTCATTTTAGTCACGGTTATGTAAAGGTTACTGTGGGTCTAGTAACTGGTAAGAAACTTTATGACAAGCGTCAAGATATGGCGGAACGTGATGCCAAGCGCGATATTGCTAAGCGAATTAAAGAGCAACAAAAATATTAAGAATTATAAGGAATCAAGTCGATATGGCTTGGTTCTTTTTGTATATTTGTTAACTATGTTATTTTTAGTGGTTGATAAAAATACAGTGAGAATTTATAATGTAAACAATAAGAGATGTTTGTAGTTGACATTTTCTAAGTAGAGGAGATACATTATGAATCAGAACATTCGGTACATTACAGAGGTTGCTATTTTAACTGCCATGATTACTGTATTAGGGGCTATTAAAATACCTAATGTCATTCCAGGTATAGAGTTTCAATTATCAGCCCCGTTGGCGGTAGCGATATGTGCCGTATTCGGATTTAAAAAGTATATTATAAGTGGTTGTTTATCTAGTCTAATAGGCTTAGCATTAGGTACTCAAACCATTTTAAATGTTATGATTGCTATGCAATTCCGGCTCATTGTGGGACTAATCCTTTGGATCTGCCATAATCACATGATAGGTATTATGGTTTCTGGTCCAATTGCATCTGCTTTAGCGCGATTATCTTTGTCTTTATACGTTGGTAAGGCTGCATTACCGATGATAGCTCTCGCAGTTCCAGGTATGATCTTTACAGTAATTATGGCACCAGTATTTGTGAAAGTATTCTATAAAATTCACAACCAAGTACCTCAAAGTAATGTAGTTAAAGGTAAGGTATCATAATGGACGAATTATATAGTGTGCGTATGCGCGCGGCTCAAGGTGGTCCCCATGAAAACGGGGGCCACCATATTTCTGGCGCAGAACGCATTGTGACCTTAAATCAAGTTGGATCTATTGCCCAGTCTTTAGCCGAACGAGCGCTGCATCATAGTAAGGGGACAGCTGATTTTATTAATATTACAGTGGACTTAATTCCTGCAGAAACAATTACATATATAGAATGTTTAAAGGTAAATGAACATTTGGCGAATACTGTTGCCGAGGCACATCAATTAGCTGTTGAACTTTTACAGGGCGCTGATATTAGTGAAACTGCTGTTAAACATGCTATTTTTCTATTAGAAGGTTTAGATTCATCTATGCGAGGTGCTATGTTGGTTGATGCAATTTCTGGTGAGCGCATAGATTCTGGTAACCGTGGTGTTCGCGTGAGTCATATGGACTCCTTTGACTCTGAAAAACTAGGGGAAAATGAACATATGAGAGAGGCCTTAGTATTGGCTTCTAAAGTGCAATCTGCAGAGGGGATTGTAGGTGAATTATGTTGGTCTGATGATCCTGATTACACAGTAGGCTATGTTGCTTGCAATGATATTTACCATCGAATTCCTAGCATGAAAGAATTTGGATCTAATCTAGGAGGGCGTGTATTTTTTGTTAAACCAAATACTGATGTGGACTGTGTAATCAAGTATTTGGAAAAAGCACCAGTACTTGTTCAGCGGTGATTGTATGTATAAATTCTTCCAAGAGCAATTAAATAATAAAATCAATAACCTAAATTTGCGTACATTAACGGAATATTGCCCTATAGACGCAGTACGTGTTAAAAGAAATGATAAAGAATATTTGATGATGGCGTCAAATAATTATTTAGGTCTTACTTTTGATGAACGTGTAATAGAGGGGGCCATTAAGGGAGCTCAACAATATGGTACTGGATCAGGTGGATCGCGTCTGGTATCCGGTACATTTCCCTTGTTTACAGATCTTGAAAGAGAACTAGCAAAATTTAAGAATACAGAAAAAGCTCTCGTCTTTAATACGGGTTACATGGCAAATGTAGGTACTATTTCTGCCATAGCAAATAAAAATATGACCATTTTTAGCGATGAATTAAACCATGCTAGTATTATTGATGGTTGTAGATTGAGTAAGGCTACTGTAAAAGCCTATAGTCACTGTGATGTAGAGGAGTTAAAGTTTTTACTTAAACAAGTAGATCGTAATGCACGTAAGCTCATTGTCACAGATGGGGTCTTTAGCATGGATGGCGATATAGCCCCATTAGATAAGCTTTACGAGGTTAGCCGTGAGTATAATGCTTTACTTATGGTAGACGATGCTCATGCGACGGGGACCATTGGTAGCGGTCATGGAACGGCTGCTTATTATGGTCTCGAGAAAGAAGTGGATATTCAGCTAGGTACATTGAGCAAATCGTTAGGTTCTGTTGGCGGCTATGTAGCTGCTAATAGCACCATCATTGATTATCTTGTGAATATGAGTCGTAGCTTTATATTCTCCACTGCATTATCTCCTGCTGACATAGGGGCAGCCCTGGCTGCGTTGCATATTCTTGAGTCTGATACATCTGTATTAGGACGTTTACAAGAGAACGTAAACTATATGGCTCTTCAATTGATTGCCATGGGAATTGAAGCGACCAATGAAACTCCAATTTTCCCAATATTAATCGGAAGTAATGAAGATACACTAGCAGTATCTGATTATCTATACAATGCTGGAATTATAGGTACAGCGATACGTCCGCCTACAGTTCCTGTTGGTGAAAGTAGAATTCGTTTAACCGTTACAGCTGCTCATAATAAAGAACAAATTGATTATGTGTGCCGGACATTGGATAAAGCTATCAAAGAATTGAATTAATTTTATGATTCTATATAATAGCTTCATTTGTAGTAGTGGATAAAGTAATCTAGAAGTTATAGATTTAACTGAATTATAAAGGCTCTATATAATTGACAGCTGTATTAAATGGGCTTATAATTATGAGACCGACGCACGGGGATGTAAAGGTTTCGACAGGGGTGCGTGTGGTATAGATAGCGAGTCGGCGTTCCATGAGGCCGTTAAACGGTGGGAAAACATTTAAACGCAGAAGAAAATTTTGCATTAGCTGCATAAGCTACGTCCCTCATACTTGTGCCTACCAAGTGTGAATGGACGTCAAACAGTAGGCTGGTCTAATTTAGTTGTTCATATGAATTAGGCGAGACAATATGAACTGGGGTTGTGTAGCTTGTCTGTGAGCGATAGCAACCCGAAATCTCAATCATAGACTGTGCTCGGAGAAGTCTATATGGCAACACTTTTGGACAGGGGTTCGACTCCCCTCATCTCCACCAACTAGAAAAGTACATTTTTATTAGAAATAATTCTGTACTTACAGATAAATTTATGATTATTCGGCTATAATAGATATAGAATAGCCGATTAAGTGGTTTTTCTATATTAAATTAATCTTGCCATTAATAAACAGTTATAAATTTGTGAGAGGTGATAGTTCATGGAAATGTTACTTATGTCATATTTAGCGGGAACAGAAAGTATAACAAAAAAATATCTTTCGAAAATGGATTCGAATAAGATAGTTTTTATTCCTACTGCTGGTAATGTTGAACCATATACTGGATATATTGATGAAGGTGTTGAGATGTTAAAGTCTTTAGGATATGAATTGGAAATTATTGATATTTCTAAATATGATGAAGATTATTTAAAGAATAAACTTTCAAAGACTGAATGTATCTGTATATCTGGTGGTAACACATTTTATCTATTACAAGAGCTGAAAAAGAAAAATCTTATAGGCCTACTTTATGAAAGAATCAAAGAAGGCTTATTTTATATTGGTGAATCTGCTGGAGCGATTATTATGTCCGAAAATATTGAATATAGTCAGATGATGGATGATAAAAGCATAGCATCTGAACTAGATGATTATACGGGTGTAAATGTATTTGAACATTATGTTTTACCTCATATAGGGGAATATCCATTTGAAGAATCCACCCAGAAGATACTAGAAAACTATCAAGATAAGATATCATTAGTGGCGATAAATAATAGTGAAGCGATTTTAGTGAATGATAGTGGCTATACTGTAGTATGTGAAAGTAGATAAAGTAAACTAATTAGTTATAATTTTATATTTTTTATCTAACAGTGTTCAAATTACAAATTTAAAGTCAATGGTTTTTATCATTTTTATTGTATACAATGTTTGCGAGTTTAATCAGATTTTATCTGTGTTTAACAATGGTTGAAAGGTATCGGAAAAATTGACTTTATCTATATAATCCTGTAAAATATATAAAGATATTTATGAAATTATGTGACATGAATGATTCGTTTCTGAAAAGGAGTACAGATAATGAAGTATCGTTATTCCCGTATGTTAGCAGCTCTCGTAATGTCTGCTGTGATGATTGCAGGGTGTGGCAACAATCAACAGCAAGCTGGTGAGATTAATGTTAATACATATAAACTTACAGCAAGTGATACACAAGTTGATCAAACATTTGCTGGCACTGTAGTTGCGGAGAACTCTGTAGCTGTACATGCTCGTGTAAGTGGTTATATTGTTGAGAAGTTTGTAAAAGGTGGGGAACAAGTAGTAGCGGGACAACCATTATATCGAATTGATTCTCGTCAATATGAAGCGAGTCTTGCTAATGCAGAAGCACAAGCCGCTCAAGCTAATGCAAACTTGAAAAATGCTGAAGTAGATCTTCAACGTTATGAAACTTTGGCATCACAAGATGCGATTGCTCAACAACGTGTAGATACGCAACGTAGTGCTACAGAGCAAGCTAAGGCTACTTATGAAGCGTATGAAGCATCCGTGAAAATTGCTCAAGATAATATGGGGGATACCATGGTATATGCACCATATTCTGGTACATTACGCATGGATGACGTAGATACAGGCACTTATGTTCAGGCTGGCTCTACTACATTGGTTACAATCGATTCTATTGATCCAATCTTCGTTGAGTTTAGTATGACTGAGCAAGAATATCTTGATTTTATGAAGAATCCTACAACGGATGATTCTAATGGTCCAAATATTCAATTAAAACTTGCTAATGGCGAAACATATAATGAACTTGGTTCTATCGTGCAAGCGGCTAAGAGTTTAGATCAATCTACGGGTAAGCTTGTATTGAAAGCGTCCTTCCCAAATCCTAATCATTTATTATTACCTAATATGTATGCTACTGTTGTTTCTCCTGGTGAAAAGCTTAAAAATGCAATCCTTGTACCAAGTCGTGCAATTTTACAAATCATGGACAAAAACTTTGTTTATGTTGTAAATGCAGCTGGTGTAGTAGAACAAAAGACAGTAGAGATTGGTGGTACTAAAGGTAATGAAACGATCATTAAATCTGGTTTGGCTGCTGGTGATACAATCATCGTTGACGGCTTAACTAAGGTGAAAAATGGCGTAAAAGTAAATGGCAAACTACTAACTAAAGAACAGTTGAAAGCTACAAAATAAAAGGAGGATAGATCGTGTCGAAATTCTTTATTAATCGACCTATCTTTGCCATCGTAATAGCCATTGTTATCACGTTGGTAGGGCTTATCTCTATGATGAACCTTCCGGTAGCTCGATATCCACAAATTTCTCCACCTACAGTTCAAGTTAATACTGCTTATACTGGTGCAACTGCTCAAGTTGTTAATGATACAGTAGCCAGTGTTATTGAAACGCAGATTGTAGGCGTACAAGATATGGACTATATGACATCTAATAGTTCCAGTAACGGTAGCTATTCGTTGACTGTTCAGTTCAATCAAGGTACAGATGCTGATATGGATGCGGTTAATACGCAAAACCGTGTTCAAGCAGCACTTGCACAATTGCCTTCAGAGGTACAGGCTGTAGGTGTTACAACTACTAAATCTTCTGGTGATATGGCACTTATATTCTCTTTGAGTTCACCAAATGGCACATATGATGCAACATTCTTAAAGAACTATGGTACCAATTATATGATGGATACAATCAAATCCATTAAGGGTGTTGGTTCTGTACAGGAGTTCGGCTCTGATTATTCTATGCGCATTTGGTTGGATCCTGCGAAGATGCAAAAACTTGGTGTTACTATCTCTGAAGTTACGGCGGCTATAAAAGGTCAAAACTTACAAGCCGCAGCAGGTACAGTAGGGAAAAACCCTACAAATGGTGAACAAGCCTTTCAATATCCTATCAAAATTGATGGACGTCTCGTAACACCTGAACAATTTGGCAATATTGCTATTAAAAGCACTAATGGTAAGGTATTACATCTAAAAGATGTCTCCCGTATTCAAATTGGGGCTGAAGGGTATGACTTCATCGCAAAATCTGCTCATAAAGAGGTTGCCGGTTTTGCTATTTCCCTACAAAATGATGCTAATGCATTAGAAACAATTGCTAATGTTAAGAAGGTTCTAGATGAGCAATCTAAATCCTTCCCACCAGATATGCAATATAACGTAGTTGTAGATAATACTAAATTCGTAAGTGCATCTATTAATGAGGTTGAGCATACATTTGTAGAGGCATTGCTCCTTGTTTTAGTTGTAGTATATGTCTTCTTACAATCTTGGCGATCCACAATCATTCCTATGATTGCTGTGCCAGTATCTTTGCTTGGCACATTTGGTGCTTTTGTTTTATTAGATTTCTCTATTAACACTTTGACGCTTTTTGCCATGGTTTTGGCTATCGGCCTTGTTGTTGATGATGCTATCGTAGTGGTAGAGGCTGTTGAATATGAGTTAAAATATAATGGTTTACCTCCAAAAGAGGCGGCTATTAAAGCAATGGAAAATGTGCAAGGACCAGTAATTGGTATTGCCTTTGTATTGACTGCTGTATTTGTACCAGTTGCTTTCATGGGTGGTATGACAGGCATCCTTTACAAACAGTTCGCATTAACGATTGCTGTTTCCGTTGTAATTTCAGCTATTATTGCACTTGTGTTGACACCAGCATTATGTGCTACCATGTTGAAACCACATATATCTAAAAATCGTGAAGATTGGTTACATCGCCAATTAAATAAGTTTAATGTTGCTTTAGAACGATTCAGTAATTGGTATGGCATCCAATTAGCGCGTTTAAGCCATCGTTTAAGTTTAATTGTTATTACATTGCTAGTATTTGCAGGTGGTACAGCCTTAGTATTCCACTTCTTACCAACTTCTTTCGTACCAGCTGAAGATAGTGGTTACTACATGATTGCTATTAATGAGCCACCTGGTGCTACATCTGAACGGACTATGGCTACACTTGAAAAAATTGCATCTTTCTTGGAAGAAAAAAATGATCCTGAAAAACCTAAGGATGAACAATTATTCCAAGAAGTATTTACTGTCGCTGGTTTTGACCTTTTAGGTGGTGGTCAAAAGTCTAGTGCTGGTGTAATTTTTGCTACTATGTCTGACTGGAAATATCGTACTACTGCTGCAACTTCTATTAATGCAATGGTTGGTCAAACCTTTGGTTTTGCCGCTCAAGGTGTACCAGAAGCAACTGTAATTGCTATGAATCCACCATCCATTCCTGGTTTGGGTACAACTGGTGGTTTTAGTATGTACATCATCAATAAAGCTGGCGATAGTCCACAAGTTATGGCTGATCGTACTAATGAATTTATTGCGGAAGCTCGTAAGAGCCCAGCAATTCAATCCATTTATACTACTTTTGATACATCTACGCCGACATTACAATTTGATGTAAATCGTGAAAAAGCGGCTCAAGATGGTGTAGTATTAGCTGATATCTTTACCACTTTGCAAGGGTTCTACGGTAGTATTCAAGTTAACGACTTTACTACTTATGGTAAAAACTATAAGGTTGTAGTCCAAGCGGAAGACGCATATCGTCAAAATGCAGATCAGCTTAATATGTTAGCTGTTAGAAATAGTAATGGCCAAATGGTACCTGTTTCTAACTATATTACAAAGGAACAAACGGGTACACCATCTAGCATTACTCGCTTTGATAATGCGATGGCCGTACAAATTGGTGGTTCTCAAGCTAGAGGATATTCCTCTGGTGATGCTATCAATGCATTAAAAGAGGCCGCCGCTAAAACATTACCTGCTGGTTATACATATGATTGGGCAGGGCAATCTCGTGAAGAGTTAAAAGCCGGTTCTCAAACTATGTTGATTCTAGGTTTAGGGCTTGTCTTTGTATTCTTAATCTTGGCTGCCTTATATGAGTCTTGGAAGGTTCCATTTGCCGTATTGTTCTCCGTACCATCTGGTATGATTGGTGCTTCTTTAGTACCATTCTTATTGAACTTCACAGGCAGATATTTCTTAGCAAATGATATTTATATGCAGATCGGTCTCTTAACCTTGGTTGGCTTGGCTGCGAAAAATGCGATTTTGATTATCGAGTATGCTAAGATTCGCGTTGACGAGCGTGGTATGAATGTTGTTGATGCTGCTATCGAAGCTGCAAAAATTCGTTTGCGTCCAATTTTGATGACATCCTTTGCATTTATCCTTGGTGTATTACCATTGGCAGTATCTAGTGGTGCTGGTTCTGGTGCACGTACTTCTATGGGTATTACTGTAGTAGCAGGGATGACAACAGCTACATTGTTTGGTATCTTTATCATCCCAATGTTGTTTATCATCATTGAAACAATTGGACCTGGTTTGTTTACAAACCGCAAAAAGAATCACGACTAATCATTTATATTAGATAATTTTATAGAATGTTAAAAACACGTCACTACTTAGTAGTGGCGTGTTTTTTTGTATGATTTATGATATAATGATATAGTTAAAAATCGGATTGACGTAAGTCGATATTAAGTATGAAATTAATATAAAAGAGGTATATTATGAGTGATGTAAAAACATATGTAGCAGGTCATAAAAGCCCTGATACTGATTCAATTTGTTCTGCTATTTCCTTTGCTAACTTACTAACACAAATGGGGACACCAGCAACTCCAGTCTGTGCAGGTGAAGCTAACAAAGAAACAACATATATTTTGAACCATTTTGGCTTTGCTCACCCTCAAGTTGTTAAAAATTGGGAAGAGTTTGCTCCAGAAGGCGGTAATTTGTATTTAACAGACCATAACGAATCCAAACAAATAATTGATGGCTATAAATCCATGAATATGTGTGGTGTTGTCGATCATCACCGCATTGGTGACTTCGAAACTGATGGACCTGTATTCATGCGTTTAGAACCTGTAGGTTGCTCTAATACAATCATTACTAAGTTGTACATGGAGAATAATCAAGAAATTCCTAAAGGCGTTGCAGGCTTGATGTTATCTGCTATCATTTCTGATACTGTGTTATTCCGTTCTCCAACATGTACAGAAACAGATAAAGAAATGGCTCATAAATTAGCTGAAATCGCTGGCGTAGATATTGAGTCCTATGGGCTAGATATGTTGAAAGCGGGAGCAGATATTTCTGATTTAACTAACGATGATATTGTTCGTACAGACATGAAAGAATTCTCTGAAGCAGGTAAGACTATTTCTATCGGTCAAATTTCTGTTATGGATACAACTGATATATTGGCTAAACAAGGTGAACTAGTACAAGCCTTAGAAGCGCTTCGCAATGCTAATAACTACGATGCATCTTACATCATGATTACAAATATTCTCGATGAGAGTACAACATTGTTGTTTAGTGGCGATGTAGAAGCTGTAGTTACTAAAGCATTTGAAAAAGAAATAAAAGATAATGGTGTATTCTTACCTAATACTATGTCTCGTAAAAAACAAATTGTACCACCAATTCTTGGTGCTATGAAATAGTATACAAACTAAAAAAGAACGTTGCTCGCAACGTTCTTCTTCTCTATTTATAGGGCTTCAAGTATATTGCATGAATATTTTAATTGCTATTATAAATGTGTTTATTTGCATATAATAATTTAGCTTTTAACTATACATACTTATTTCACAGATTTATAAAGATCATTTATGTATATTTGGAGTTTGTATTGCATAAGTAAGGGCAATAGGTGTGTTTCGATGAATTCATTATTAACAGGTTTAAATAAAGAACAACAACAAGCAGTCCAGCATACGGAAGGCCCTTTATTGATTTTAGCTGGTGCTGGATCTGGTAAAACAAAGGTCTTAACAGTTCGTATTGCACATTTATTGGCACAAGGTGTTAATCCTTATGAAATCTTGGCGATTACTTTCACCAATAAAGCGGCGAAAGAAATGAAAAGCCGTGTAGAAGGTCTTGTAGGCGATGTGGCAAATCGTATTTGGCTCAGTACATTCCACAGCTTTTGTGCTAAGTTTTTACGTTTTGAAATAGATAGTTTCTTAGGGTATAACAGCAATTTTACTATCTATGACACATCTGACTCTCAAGCTGTTATTAAGGCCGCATTGAAAGCGTTAAATTTGGATGATAAATACTATCCTGTAGGGGCTATGATTGCTGCCATATCAGATGCTAAGAATAAATTACTTTTTGCTTCTGATTTTAGAAAACAAGCACGAGACTTTTACCAACAAAAGGTAGCTGATGTTTATGAGTATTATGAGCGGGAGTTGCGCAAGAATAATGCATTAGATTTTGATGATCTATTATTAGTAGCCGTTAAATTATTACAGTCTAATGCAACTGTTCTTGATAAATATAGTCATCGTTTCCGTTATGTCATGATTGACGAGTATCAAGATACAAACCATGCACAATATTTATTGGCGAAATTATTAGCTTCACATTGGAAGAATATTGCCGTCGTGGGTGATGCTGATCAAAGTATTTACGCTTGGCGTGGCGCTGATATTCAAAATATCTTAGATTTTGAAAAGGACTATCCTAATTGTACATCTATTAAATTAGAGCAAAACTATCGTTCTACTAAGATTATTCTCGATGCAGCCAATGCTGTTATCGATAATAATGAAGGTCGCCCAGAGAAAAATCTTTGGACCGATAAAATAGAAGGCGCAAAAATTCAGCATTTTACGGCTCAATCCGAACATGAGGAAGCAGCTTTTATCGGTGACACAATCGCTAAAAAACATGATATTCACGATGTTCCATATGGGGATATGGCCATTTTATATCGTACAAACGCCCAGTCTCGTGTCCTTGAAGAAGCACTTATTAAGCGGGCCTTACCCTATACGATGGTAGGGGGCACAAAGTTCTATGATCGTAAAGAAATCAAAGACGTTTTAGCTTATTTACGCGTATTATACAATCCCTTTGATGATTTGAGCTTATTGCGCATCATTAATGTGCCAAAACGGAGTATTGGGGCCACTACAGTTGCTAAACTACAAGACTATGCTCGTGAAAAAGGAACGTCTTTGTTTATGACGCTTACGCAGTTACACTTAATTGATTCTATCAAGGGAAAAACTAAAGAAAAGTTAGAAGAATTCGGTATTCTCATCTTTACTCTTGTTTCTGAAATGGAAGATAAAACTGTACTCGATATCTTAGAGTCTATTCTAGATAGAACAGGTTATTTGGCACAATTAGAAGAGAGTACAGACCCACAAGATCAAGCTCGTGCTGAGAATATTGGTGAGCTTTTATCTGTGGCAAAAGACTTCCAAGATACAAATCCATCTGGTACTGTAGAGGACTTTTTAGAGCAAGTAGCACTTGTTAACGATGTAGACTCCTTCGAACAAGAAGAGGCTAAAGTGACATTGATGACATTACATGCTGCAAAGGGTTTGGAATTTCCTATCGTATTCTTATGTGGGTTGGAAGAAGGTTTATTCCCTCATAGTCGTACCTTGATGAACCCTGAAGAAATTGAAGAGGAACGTCGTCTTGCTTATGTAGGTATTACGCGTGCTGAAAAGGAATTATATATTTCTAATGCCACTACTAGAACCGTATTTGGCCGTACTAGTAGTTATTTACCATCTCGATTTATCGATGAAATTCCCGAAGAATTAGTAGATGGCTTACGTGCTAAGCGTAAAGTGCCTGACGATATTAAACGTCATGTACCCCAACATATGAGTGTTACTAGCCGCCCTGTGACGAAGCCAATTGTTCGTAATGAAGTAATTGCCGACTGGAAGGTGGGCGATACGGCTATTCATAGTAAATGGGGTAATGGTAAAGTAATCAACGTAACTGGTGAAGGGGCGGGTATGAAATTGACTATCGAGTTCCCTACACAAGGTGTACGTGTCGTAATGGCAAAATTTGCGCCTGTTAAAAAGGGATGATTCGTCTAATTACGTTTATATTTAAATAGAAAACACATACAATCATATAACTAAATATATTTGTGTATAAAAGGGTGTAAAATGAATCCGAAAGATAGAATTAAAGAGTTGCAACAGGAGCTTACTCATGCGCAGTATTTATACTACGTAAAAGATGCTCCTACTATGAGCGACTTTGAATATGATAAAAAATATCGTGAGCTTGTGGATTTAGAAACAGCTCATCCTGAATATATTGTGCCATCTTCTCCAACACAACGGGTCGGTATGAAGGTAGAAGGCTCTTTTGAAAAGGTCGTTCATGGACGTCCTATGTTAAGCCTCAGTAATGTATTTAATGCTGATGAAGTACGAGCATTTGGAAATCGTGTAGAAAAGGAACTTGGCCATAAGCCATCTTCGTATGTTGTAGAACTAAAAATCGATGGCTTAGCGGTTAATTTACACTATGAAAATGGTATGTTTGTCCGTGCTGTTACGCGTGGTGATGGTCGCGTTGGTGAAGATGTAACAGCTAATGTACGTACCATTAAATCTATTCCATTATTTTTAGATAATGCGCCTGAGTTTATTGAAGTTCGTGGTGAAGCGTATATGCCTCATAGTGAATTTAAACGTATTAATGAAGAACGTGATGAAGAAGGTCTCCCGACCTTCGTAAATCCTCGCAATGCTGCAGCAGGTTCCTTACGACAACAAGACCCAGCTATTACTGCTAACCGGAATCTTGCATTTTTCGCATATGCTATAGGTTCTGAAGTGGGAGCCAATATTCATAGCCAAGAGGAATTGCTTAAGAGCTTAGAGAACTTTAAGTTCTCTGTAAATCCTCATTATCGTGTATGTAAAACAATTGATGAAGTAATTGAAGCCATTGATTATTGGGGTGATAAACGCCATGAACTTCCATATGATACAGATGGAATGGTTATTAAGGTAAATAACTTTGATGATCAAGAGGTTCTTGGTAGCACTGCAAAGGATCCTAAATGGGCCACTGCATACAAGTATCCACCGGAAGAAGTGGAAACAATCCTAAAAGATATTACAATTAATGTAGGCCGTACAGGTGTTCTAACACCTATTGGTGAGCTTGAATCCGTATTTGTATCTGGCACAAACGTAAGCCGTGTCACATTACACAACCAAGATTTCATCAATGAAAAAGACATCCGTATTGGTGACCACGTTATCATTCACAAGGCGGCGGAAATCATTCCAGAAGTTATCCGTGTTGTTCCTGAAAAGCGAAATGGCTCCGAAATTCCTTTTACAATTCCTAATACATGTCCTGTATGTGAATCTCCTGCAGTTCGTCGTGAAGGAGAAGCGGCAGTGCGATGTACGAATAAACATTGTCCAGCCATTGAAAAGGAACAAATTATCCACTTTGCCTCTCGTGATGCTATGAATATCGATGGCCTTGGTCCTAGTATCGTAGAAAATTTAATCAACAACAAGTTAATTACAAATGTGGTTGATTTATATCACTTAACTGTGGATCAACTTGTTACGATGGATCGTATGGGTAAAAAATCTGCAGAAAATTTGGTGAAGGCTATTAATGATTCTAAATCACGCGGTTTGGATCGAGTCTTATATGGTTTAGGAATCCGTTTAATTGGCTCCAAGGCTGCTACCACTATAGCTAATGTGGTCAAATCTATGGAACGGTTCATGACCATTACTAAGGATGAGCTAGTTGCAGTTGAAGAAATCGGGCCCACAATGGCAGATAGCATTATTGAATATCGTCAAGATCCATCACATGTGGCAATTATTGAAGGCTTAACTCAAGCAGGTCTTAAGATGACCGTAGATGTAGTAGAAGCTGCAGGCAATCAATTGGAAGGGGAAATTGTCGTTCTCACAGGCAAACTTGAGGTGATGGGACGCACTGAAGCGGGTAAAATCCTTGAAGCTCATGGGGCTAAGGTTACTGGTTCCGTTTCTAAGAAGACAACACTCGTCGTAGCTGGAGAAGATAGTGGTAGTAAACTCACTAAAGCAAATGAATTGGGTATTCGTGTGTTAAACGAAGAAGAGTTCGTAGAGCTATTAAAAGAACTCGGAGAAGATATTTAATTTTTGATGGGCCCCGTTTTATTAGCATTAATTAGTAAAAAAAGGAATTACTATACCTGATTGCTCCGTCCTACGTAAAGCCGCTGTACAGGTATAGTAATTCCTTTGAAAATAATACATCTATGCTTTATAATAAGTAATTATGAAAGGATGTGTTCCGATGAAAATCAGCCAAGAGGAAATAAAAAAAATCGCCTTGCTTTCACGTTTGGAAGTTAAAGAAGAACATATGGCACATGTAGAAAAAGAGTTGTCCGACATCTTGACCTATGTTGCTGAACTAGATGCATTAGAACTAGATGGTGTTGAACCAATGGCTCATGCTGTACCTTTACACAATGTATTTAGAGAGGATGAAAAGAAACCATCCCTTGATCATGAGTTAGCTTTATCCAATGCTCCAGAAGCAGAAGATGGGTACTTTAAAGTGCCTCGTGTTGTACAAGAATAGGAGATTTTGCTGTGTCGACAATTCATGAATTACATAAAAAACTTGTGAATAAAGAAATCAGTGCCGTTGAATTGACGAATGCTGTTATTGCTCATAAAGCTAAAGTGGAACCGACTGTGCATGCGTACTTGTTCGATTCTCATGACCGTGCTTTAACTATAGCTAAGGTTGTAGACGAAGCAATTGCTAAAGGTGAAGCGATTTCTCCATTAGCTGGTATTCCTGGTGCGATTAAAGATAATATTTGTATCAAAGACGAACCTGCAACTTGTGCGTCTAAGATGTTAGAAAACTTTGTGCCTCCATATAATGCATCTGTTATCGAGCGCTTACAAGATAATCATTATATTAGCCTTGGTAAACTTAATATGGATGAATTTGCTATGGGCGGCTCTACAGAGAATTCTGCATTAGCAAAAACGACTAATCCATGGAATATTGACTGTGTACCGGGTGGTTCTTCTGGTGGTAGTGCAGCTGCTGTTTCCAGTGGTTCTGCAATTTGGGCTCTCGGTTCTGATACAGGTGGCTCCATTCGTCAACCAGCCTCTTTCTGTGGCGTAGTAGGTTTAAAACCAACCTATGGTAATGTATCCCGTTACGGCCTTATTGCTTTTGCATCTTCTTTAGATCAAATCGGACCTGTTACACGGAATGTAACGGATGCTGCATTGGTATTGAATGCTATTTCTGGTTACGATGCAAAGGATTCTACATCGATTCCAGGTGCTCGTGTGGATTACACTACAGCTCTTGTAAATGATGTAAAAAATCTTAAAATTGGTGTGCCAAAAGAATTCTTTGGTGAAGGTCTTAATAGTGAAGTTCGCAAAGCTATGGAAGAGGCTATCGAAACATATAAAAAATTAGGTGCTGAAATCGTTGAGATTTCCTTGCCTAACTCTAAATATGCGTTGTCTGCATACTATATCATCGCATTGGCAGAGGCAAGCTCCAACTTGGCTCGTTATGACGGCGTAAGCTATGGTATGCGCGTACCTGCAGATAATCTAGTAGACATGTATACTAAAACTCGTACAGAAGGTTTTGGCCCTGAGGTACAACGCCGTATCTTGTTAGGTACTTATGTATTGAGCGCTGGTTACTATGATGCTTACTATTTGAAAGCATTAAAAGTCCGCCGCCTCATTAAAAATGAATTTGATGAAGCATTCTCCAAAGTGGATTTGATTTTAACACCAACGGCACCTAATACGTCTTATAAATTTGGTGAAAAAGCAAATGACCCATTGGCAATGTATTTAGAAGATATCTGTACGGTACCAGCAAACCTTGCAGGTATTCCAGGCATTAGCATTCCAGCAGGTATGAGCAACAGTAATTTGCCAATCGGCTTACAATTGCTTGGACCTGCTATGGGTGAAGAAACATTGTTACGTGCCGCTTTCACATTTGAACAAGCACGTCCAGACTGTCAATTAGTAGCACCAACTGGGGAGGTTTCTCTATGAGTAGTAAATACGAAACAGTCGTTGGTTTAGAGGTTCATACAGAGCTTAAGACTAAGTCTAAAATCTTCTGTGGTTGTACCACTGAATTTGGCGGTGATCAAAATACACATGTATGCCCAGTGTGCCTTGGCTTACCTGGTGCAATGCCTGTGTTAAATAAACAAGTAGTAGAATTTGCTATTAAAGTAGGTTTAGCATTGAATTGTGAAATCCTTAACTTTAACAAATTTGACCGTAAAAACTACTATTATCCTGATTTGCCTAAAAACTATCAAACATCTCAATATGATTTGCCAATTTGCTTAAATGGTCATTTAGATATTGAGGTTAATGGTGAAACTAAACGCATCGGTATTACCCGTATTCATATGGAAGAGGATGCAGGTAAACTCGTCCATAGTGGCAACACTATTTCCGACTCTAAATCTTCTAATGTTGACTACAATCGTACGGGTGTACCTCTTCTTGAAATCGTATCTGAACCAGATATTCGTTCCGGTGCAGAAGCGAGAGCATACGTTGAAAAATTACGTTCTATTTTGCAATATTTAGAAGTATCTGACGGTCGTATGGAAGAGGGTTCTTTGCGTGGTGACTGTAACGTATCCGTACGTTTACGTGGCACTACAGAATTTGGTACACGTACAGAAACTAAAAATGTTAACTCTTTAACTGCAATCCAAAAAGTTGTTGAATATGAAGCATTGCGCCAAGCTAAGTTAATCGAAGCTGGCGGTACTGTAGATCAAGAAACACGTACTTGGGATGATGCACAAGGTATCACTCTTGGTATGCGTAAAAAAGACGAAGAAAACGATTACCGTTACTTCCCAGAACCAGATTTGGTACCAATCGTAATTACAGATGAAAAAATCGAAGAAGTACGTCGTGCACTGCCAGAATTACAAGATGCTAAGATTGAACGTTTTGTATCTGAATATGGCTTGTCTCGTGAAGATGCAACTATTCTTACTGTATCCCGTAAAACAGCGGACTTCTTAGATGCTACTGTAAAAGCAGGTGCAGATCCTAAGACTGTTGCTAACTGGATGCTTGGTGACTTGTCCAAGATGATTAATGAAAGCGGTTTAACATTTGCTGAATCCAAGGTAAGTCCTGAAAACTTGGCTGGTATGATTGCCCTAATCGACAAAGGTACAATTTCGGGTAAAATTGCGAAAAAAGTTATCGTATCCATGTGGGAATCCGGCAAGGATGCTGATACTATTGTAAAAGAGGAAGGTCTAGTTCAAATCACAGATACTGGTGCTATTGAAGAAATTGTTAAGCAAGTTATTGCTAATAATCCACAACCAGTAGCAGACTTCAAGAGTGGTAATGGTAAGGCTATAGGCTTCTTAGTTGGTCAAGTTATGAAGGAATCCAAAGGCCGAGCTAATCCTGGAATGGTAAATGAATTACTTAAAAAATTCTTAAATGACTGATATGAGTGTTAACATATATTAGCATTAAGTAATATAAAAAATAATCCCTTCAGATATATGGCTTTATATCTGAAGGGATTTCTATTTGCTATTATGATGGTAAAATATGGTATAATAAATTGTATAAAATTTATTATTATTTGTTCATATAAAGGAAATACATATGAATGATCAACACAATATAAACAATAATCAATATACATATAGAAATGGTCAATCAGATGATACTTATAGTCGCAGTACTTATTCTGGTGAACCTAATACACGCGTATTATCCGATGATGAGAGACGAGAATTTGATGGTGTAACTATTGAAGAGGTAGGCGATTCCGTCCATGTAGATTCAACGCCAACCAATATCAATGACGAGCAACAATATTACGATGAAAACAATCAATATGAACCGAAAGTTAAGGTGTATAGCTTTACTAGTACAAGCTGGCTTAGTCGAATTGTCTTGTTTATTGTTTTAGGGATTATTTTGGCTGCTGTTGTATTCTTTGGCAGTATCATTCTCACTGTCGCAACTGTTGTTATTTTAGTGGGTGCTATTATTTCTATTATATTTAGTCTCTTTTAATGGTATAATACATATATTATGACTAGACGGTGGCTGAGCCATTCGATGATTTAAAGGGGACCTATGAACGTAGTTTTATCCACATTAAACTCAAAATTTATACATTCTTCCTTGGCTTTGCGTTATCTCAAAGCGTATGGGCAGGCTCACGGACAGGCATACGATATAGTAGAATATACTATTAATATGCCTGTTTTACATATTCTTAGCGATATTACAGAGCGTAATATAGATGTATTGGGCTTTGCTTGCTATATCTGGAATATTGAGATGACTTTACATGTAGTAGACATGGTGAAAGCTGTGCGACCAGATATTAAAATTATTTTAGGTGGGCCGGAGGTGTCTTTCACAGCCGATGAAATCTTAAATCGTTGTGCTGCTGTGGACTATGTCGTACAAGGTGAGGGGGAAGAAGCTTTTTATCAACTTATTAGTGCACTAATCGCTGGCAAGGATGGCTTAGAAGAGCAGATTCCTGGCGTACGTGGTCGCCACATTTCTGGCCGACTCCTGGGCTCTACTGATACGGTGGAGGTAAAAGATCTGAGTACTATACCATTCCCATATATAGAAGAGGATATGATAGATTTAGAACATAAAATCATCTACTATGAATCCTCTCGAGGGTGCCCATTCTCTTGTCAGTACTGCTTATCTGGGAATAAGAATACAGTTCGTTTTTTCCCGCAAGAAAGAACTTTTAAAGAACTACAGTGGTTTATCGATCATAAGGTAAAACAAGTTAAATTTGTTGATAGAACCTTCAACTGTGCACCGAAGCATCATCGTCCATTGATGGAATTTATACGCGATGCTGATACAGAGACGAATTTCCATCTAGAAATGGAACCAGAACTAATGACGGAATGGGAAACAAATATTCTCTGTGAAACACCTCTAGGTCGTATTCAAATCGAGGTAGGGGTTCAAAGTACACATAAGAAAACCTTGGATGCTATTAATCGATATAATGATTGGCCGTATATTCAAAAGGCTATTCGTCCTATTATTGAAGCAGGCCGAACTCATGTGCACATGGATTTAATTGTAGGACTGCCTTACGAGAATAAACAACGATTTGGATTATCCTTTAATGATCTTTTTAGTTTACAGCCACATGCGTTACAAATTGGTTTTTTAAAACTGTTAAAGGGTTCTGGTGTACGCCGTATGGAAGAGTATCAATACATTAGTGATCCCTTAGCGCCATATGAGGTATTAAGTACTCACGTGCTTCCTTATAGAGATATACGCTTCTTAAAACACTTTGAAGATGTCTTTGAACGCTTTTATAATAGTGAACGATTTAGAACTGTGTTTGGCTATATTGGTAGTAAGCTTATAAAAGAACATACTGATACATCTATAACTGGGGAAAATACAGAAACTAATCATGTACCACCTATGAAAAAGTACGATCCATCTAAAGTGGAGATAAAAAAAGATGCCTTTTCCTATTTCTGTGACATGACACAGGCTTGGCTCGATGCGGGTAATCATAAGATTAATTTAAAAGATATTGATCAAATTGAGTTTTTGTACAATTTCTTTCTAGCTAAAGGCGATACAGTGGCTGCCGAATTATTACAATATGATACACTCGTTAGTTATCGCGGTAAGGTTCGCAGTGAAGCCGTTGGTTTACCGAAGCAGACAAAAGAACTTTTACAAGAAGGGGAAGCATTCTGGCGCAATGAAGAAATTGCATCTCAATATATTCCAAACTATACATTTAAAGAGTGGCGCAAAATTCGCCAACAATATGTAGAAATGCCTATGTCTAAGGACACGGCTAAAGTGTTAGGTATAGAGAATGTACCAAATGTACCTTTTACAGTTGTAATCGACGTAAATAAAGAGGTAAAACCTTTTATACGTCCTGAAATAGAGGCTTGTTAGTAATATAAAAATAGTTTATCTAATTTTATATAATCAAAAGATTAGAGAATTTATGATAGTTGAAATATTACATAATAAGCGATGATTGGTTAGTTTAATAGGAGTGTTATGACCGATACAACGAGACCAAAACGATACCGCATGGTATCTAAATATTATAAAGAAACATATGGGGAAAAGGTTTATAAATTACCTGTAGCACTACCCTTGACCTGTCCTAACCGTGATGGTTCGGCAGGCGTAGGGGGATGTACATTCTGCGGTGAAATTGGTGCAGGCTATGAAAATCGTCCAGCGTGGATGACGGTACGCATGCAATTAGAGGAAAATATTGCTCACATAGGCCCTAAATATAAAGCAAAGAAGTTCATCCCTTATTACCAAAACTTTAGTAATACCTACTTGAATCTTGATGATTTTAAAAGCTATATTGAACAAGGTTGTATCGATGAAGCCGTGGGCATTGCTATTGCAACAAGACCCGATTGTATTGCTGATGAATATCTTGAAATATTAGCTGATATTAGGGATCGCTTTCATAAGGATATCTATATTGAGCTAGGTCTTCAAACGGTTAACTATGATACATTAGAGAAAATTAATCGTGGTCATGATTTAGCCCAGTTTATTGATGCCGTATTACGGATTAAGCGATATGGATTTAACATAACTACTCATATGATAGTTAATTTACCATGGGATACCATGAAGGATACTATTGAAGGGGCTCGCATTTTGTCAGCCCTTGGTGTAGATCAAGTTAAATTACATGCGTTATATATTGTTAAAAATACATTGATGGCCAAGTGGTATCAAGAGGGTCAGTTTACCCTAATTAGTGCGGAAGAATATGCTGATCGGGTTGTTAATTTTGTACGTCATTTACACCCTGATATTGTTTTACAGCGTCTTGTAGGGAGAGCGCCTGAAGATAATACACTTTTTACAAACTGGTCCATGGGTTGGTGGCGCGTACAAGATTTAATTGATGATAAACTAGACGAACTAGATGCTAATCAAGGTGATCTCTGCGATTACCTAAATGGTAAAGCAGTTCGTAAATTTATAGATTAGGAGGTTGTATGAGCGAACAAGTATTTACATTTCCTACATATGACCTAGCACAATCCATACTAGGTCAACATAATCGATATCTGCATATGATGCTTGAAGTCATCTCTGCAGATGTAGTGGCACGTGGTGATACGGTAGTTATAAAGGGCGATGAAAAACAAGTAGAAGCTCTTTATCGTACCCTTGAAGAATTAGTATTCCTTTACCGTGAAGGTAGTACCATAACTGAGTCTCAAGTGCGTATTGCAGCCAAACTCGTGGCCAATGGTAAAGCTGATGCCGTACATACTATGTTTGAGGATACCTTATCCGTTAATATGCGCGGTAAAAATATTACGCCTAAAACGGAAGGTCAAAAATACTATGTAGATAGTATCCGAAAAAATACTATTACTTTTGGTATTGGTCCTGCTGGTACAGGTAAAACATTCCTAGCAGTAGCTTTAGCTGCATTCTATTTAAAAAACCGCAATGTAGATAAAATTATTTTGACACGCCCTGCTGTAGAGGCAGGTGAACGGTTAGGCTTCCTACCTGGTGAATTACAAGACAAGGTTGATCCATATTTGAGACCTCTTTATGATGCATTACATGAAATGTTTGGTATCGAGCAAGTACAACGCTTTATGGAACGTGGTACTATCGAGGTAGCACCACTAGCGTATATGCGTGGCCGTACATTGGAAAATGCCTTTGTCATTCTCGATGAGGCTCAAAATACGACGGCAGAGCAGATGAAAATGTTCCTAACTCGTCTAGGTAACAATTCTAAAATGGTAGTCAACGGTGATAAGACACAAATTGACTTACCTCCACGTGTTGTGTCTGGTCTGGGCGAGGCTGAAAAGGTATTGCGTCATGTGCCTGGTATTAATATGGTTTACTTTAGCGATCAAGACGTTGTTCGTCACGATTTAGTAGGTCGCATTGTAAAAGCTTACGATGCATATCACGAACGTAAGTTAGCTGGTGAGACTACAGAATCTAACGCAGTATCCAAAGAGAATGTAGCGAAAGGATAAGCATGTATATACACATTAGCTATGATGAAGGAATTCAAGAGGATTCCAATATTGAGGCTGTTATACGCAAGGTCTGCGATGAAGTGAGTCGCGTATATGGCCTCGACGAAGATGAAATGAGTATTTTACTCTGCAATAATGCTAAAATTCACGAGCTTAATAAGGAATATCGAGGCATCGATAGACCAACGGATGTATTGTCCTTTGCCCTCAATGAAGGGGATGATTACGAAGGTAGTGAAGAGGAACATCACTTACTTGGTGATATGATTATTTCCTTAGAGCGTACTCGTGAACAAGCTATTGAATATGGACATAGTTTTGAACGGGAATTAGCATATTTAACGACTCACAGTTGCTTACATATTTTAGGCTATGACCATATGAACGACGAAGATAAAAAAGAGATGCGCACAGAGGAAGAATTTATCCTAGGTAATCTGGGTTATGTGCGGGAGGATGCACCATATAATGAATAAGAACGAACATTTTAAATCAGGCTTTGTTGCCGTTGTAGGACGCCCTAATGTGGGTAAATCTACCTTAATCAACGCTCTTATTGGCGATAAGATTGCTATCGTATCCGATAAGGCTCAAACAACACGCAACCGTATCATCTGCGTATATACGGATGAATCCAAACAAATCGTATTTATGGATACACCTGGTGTGCATAAACCTAAGCACAAGTTAGGCGAATTCATGGTAGATGCTGCTATTGAGTCCTTAAAAGAAACGGAAGCTGTTTTATTTGTCGTAGCAGGCAATGAAAAACGTGGTCCTGGGGATAATTTTATTATTGAACAATTGAAACGTGTAAAGGTTCCTGTATTTTTGGTAGTCAACAAAATTGATACACTCAAAAAAGAAGAGCTTTTAGAAGCAATCGTTTCTTATCAAGATGCATATCCTTTTGCAGGTGTAATTCCTATTTCAGCAAAAGATAAAGAGAACTTATCTGAAATTCTTAAGGTTCTAGAGGAAACCTTGCCGGAAGGTCCACAATATTTTCCGGAGGATATGATTACGGATCAACCGGAACGCCTTATTATTTCCGATATCATTCGTGAAAAAATCTTGTTAGCTACACGAGATGAGATTCCTCATGCTATCGCTGTAGACGTAGATGAAATGAAAACACGTGATGACAGTACTACCTATATCCGTGCTACAATCTACTGTGAAAGAGACTCTCAAAAGGGTATTATCATCGGTAAAAAAGGTGCTTTATTAAAACAACTTGGTGCTGAAGCGCGCGCAGATATTCAAAAGCTATTAGCTACAAAGGTGTACTTGGACCTTTGGGTTAAAGTAAAAAAAGATTGGAGAAATAAATCTGGTATGTTATCTGAACTTGGTTATAGAAAATAATTTGATATAATAAAAAAAAATAAGTGTTTCCATATTCATATGAAAGGAATAAAGATGGATAGTGTAGATGGCCTGTTACCCATAGGGTTTGGTCTGTTATGTATTTTTTTAATTAACTTTTTTGTGGTTGCTAAGTTCTCCTTTGCACGCCTTCGTAAAGAACATGTAGAGGATATGGACATCCTCTTGGAGAAGGATAGAGAATTTTTATTAAAGCTTTATCAAAATCCTGAGTATTTTTTAAATACTACACAGTTTTTGATTCTATTCTTTATTTTGGCCCTTGCAGGCACAGGTACTTTTGTATTCGATAATATTGTTGATCGTATAGTGGCGGTTCTTAATATTCATAGTACTTGGATGCATTTAGTGTTAGATATTATTCTATTACTATTAATTAGCTTAATCGTCCTAATTTTTGGTGAAATTGTACCTAAAGCATTGGGCTTATCCTTCCCTACAAAATATGTAAATACCTATAGCCGTATCGTCGTGGCTGCAGGTAAATTGGTGTATCCATTTATTTGGATTGCTAGTAAAATCTCCAATGTTATTTTAGGCTTTTACAAAACAAAATATTTAACAGAGCTTGACCTTGTGTACTCAGAGGAAGAAATTCGCATGATGATTTCTCGAAGCCACGAGGAAGGGCAATTGGACCAAGTAGAGTCTGAGTTAATCGATAATGTCTTTAACTTCGTAGATCGCATGGCGAAAGAGGTTATGGTGCCTCGTCAAGACGTAGACTGCGTATTCGTTGAAGATGGTTACGATGAAGCGATGAAGGTTATTCGCTCTAAAGTACATACACGTTATCCACTCTGTGTAGAGGATAAGGACCACATTATTGGCCTCGTTCACATTAAAGATTTAATGGAACGCCCTAATCAAGCCCGTAAGGATTTGCGCAATATTAAACGAGATATTCTTACTGTTCCAGAGGTAATGAAATTATCTACCTTGTTGCAATATATGAGAACGCGCCGTATATATCTAGCTGTAGTAGTAGATGAATATGGTGGCATGGTAGGTCTTGTAGGCTTAGAAGATATTATAGAAGAGCTAGTTGGAGATATACAAGACGAGCATGAGCCGCATTTACCAGCTACGATGTCCTATGCAGATGGTTCCTTCGAGTTTGATGGCAAGGTCCTCGTAGACGAAGTAGAAGAAATTATGAATATTGAAATTGATAATTCTGATTCTGATACAATAGGTGGCTATGTCTTTGGTTTATTAGAACGTACACCAATCGTAGGTGATACGGTGGATGCTCATGGTTACACCTTTGAAGTTACTCAAATGCAAGGATATCGTATCTCTCGCATTAAAGTAACACCTATACCAGTAGAGGAACCAACGGAAGAAGAAAATGAAGAAGCTTAATGGTGGTTTTAATACGCCAGCCATCGTCATAAGTCGAAAAAAGTATAAGTTGTATTCCGTATTTACGTTTATTACGCCTAGCTTGGGACTTATTAAAGCATCGATTCCACATAAGCGAATGATGACGATGCGCAACAGCTCCTATTTACGTCCATTTAGTGCCATGTATATTACAGTTGTACCCGATGGAGAATATGTAAATGTTACGCAAATTGATGGCTCCTATGTGGTGGAATCCTTAGATGTAAACCTCGATAATATTGCTTATGCAGCGGTAGCGAGTGAGCTCATTCAAGAGTTATTTGCCATGTATGACGTAGATCGCAAGGTCTTTGATACTGTTGTAAACTATTCCAAACAAATTCGGCGCCGCAATGTACAATTGGGAACGATAATGCTTGGATGGCAACTATTATCTCTCGCAGGGGTTGTCCCTAGTGCTAATGCTTTTAACCATCAAGACGGAATCGAGCCATTCTGGATGCAGGTGAAAGAAACAACAAATCTTAGCATTTCTCGTTCTGTGAAAGCCGCATTACCTCAGATTCTAGCTTACCAGTGGGGTGAAGATACGCCTTTAGAATTTCCCAAAACAATTTGGAAGGAACTTGAAAAGCTACTATTTGCATATTGTGAACAAGAAATAGGTAAACCGTTGCAAAGCGTAAAGTTTTTAAATTCCATAATTTAATGACAGTAAAAAGGCAGTTTGAGAAATCAAACTGCCTTTTGTTGAAATATATTATGAGGTACTATATGGATACAATATTTTCTTCGTTGCCTATAGACAAAATAAATGAAGATAAAACGTTAGAACTACAAGAAATTCAACAGATATATAATTTTCTTTTAACTAACGACTATTATTATATATTTTCTGATTATGAGTTAGTAAATAAATTATATCAAACGATGGTCTTAAACAATCGTTGGGATTACAAGATAGCACTTAGATACTTTGATTATTTATGTTTTCTAAGTTGGGAATATGAAGCCATCATTGTTAGAGATCTTCTATTAGATAATCATGTTAGCTTAGCTGGTGAATTTTGTTTAGATACAGAATTAGTAAAAGATGGACTAAGTTATTTTAGAGATGATGCTATTTGGAGAGGGAAGGATTATGATAGTGACAGTATTCCGGCATCTATATCTGAATGGGCCATTTATTATGATGAAGAAGAACAAAGATTTCATAAAGTAAAACCATCAATGATAGAAAATATTATCATTGAGGTAGTTGATGCTGAACAGGGTCTTTATATTATTGGAAAAGAATAATTCAAATAGACAAATGTACATCTGTAATTGACACTATAAATAATAATTATTTATAATATAATAATGTTATATTATATGTTTTTATAGGAGGTCATTATGCAGCTTTTGGGAAATCTCAAAATACATTTTCTAGCGCTCGTACTAACTGTAGTCGCTGAATTTATAGGCATAAAAAAACTAGGTCCTGTTGTATTATTGCCATTATTGTACACATTGATTCTAGGTTTATTAATTTCTATTCCTAAGTTTAAAATCCTAACCATTAAACAGATGGAAAAATCTGCTGATTATATCGGTATCGCCGTTATGATCTTGATGGTAAAAGTCGGTTTAGGTATCGGTCCAAATCTTGGTATTCTTACAAGTGCTGGCTGGGCATTGTTATTACAAGAGCTTGGTCATTTCTTTGGTACTATTGTATTTGGTTTACCTGTAGCTTTATTAGTTGGTATGCGTCGTGAAGCAGTAGGTGCTTGTTACTCTGTAGACCGTGAGCCGAACGTAGCGATTATTATCGACAAATTTGGCTTTAGCTCTCCTGAGGGCCGTGGTGTTATGGGCATGTACATTTGTGGCGTTCTTATTGGCGCTATGTGGTCTTCAGTATTGGCGGGGATGTTGGCACAATCTGGTTGGTTCCATCCATTGGCATTGGCTATGGGCGCTGGCGTAGGTAGTGCTAGTATGATGGCTGCTGCTACAGCTCCGATCATTGCAGTATATCCAGATTATGAACAACAAATTATGGCTCTTGCTGGGGCTGCAAACTTGTTAACTACCGTTCTAGGCGTATACTTTGGTCTATTTGTTTCTTTACCTGTTATGGAAAAAACATACAACTTCTTTACAGGTCGTACCCGTGAACAAGATTTAGCAGAGGAGGCAGCAAGTCATGAGTAAAAGCGAAAAATTAACACAATTTGTCATCGTTATCTGTATTGCTGCTATCATCACTGCAGTAGGTAATGTAATGGATGGCAAACATCTATTTAGTGATAGTTTAGTTGGCGTAGCTATCTTGGCAGTCCTTGCTACAATTGGCGCTTTGATCTCTAACTTGCCATATGCTAATAAATTGCCTATGGTATTCTGGGTATCTTTAGTTGGTGTTATTGCATCCTTACCTGGTATGCCTGGCCAAGAATGGATTATTGCTAAAACTAGCCAAGTTACATTCCTTGCAACAACAACACCTGTACTTGCTTATGCAGGTTTATCCTTAGGTAAAGACCTTGGTGCATTCCGTCGATTATCTTGGCGTATTATTCCTGTTGCACTAGCTGTAACAGCAGGTACTTTCATCTGTGCAACAGCATTAGCACAATTAGTACTTCATTTAGAAGGTTTAATTTAATACTAAATCATAATGTTAGATGTCTAAACTATGTTAAGATATACATATAGATTTATATTTTATAAGATATCTATACATTATGATTCCATGATCGACCGTATTTTATACGGTCGATTTTATAAAGGAGATATTATGAGCCGTATGACAAAGGAAGAAGTAAAACAACGTGTTTGTAAAGCTATTGTTGATGCACAACCGCGTTTACGAGAATTAGCAGAATCTATTATGGCTGAACCTGAGCTAGGTTTTAAAGAGGTGAAAACATCTAAAAAGGTTCAAGCTATGTTTGATGAACTTGGCATTTCTTATACTACAGGTCATGCACTGACAGGTGTAAAAGGTAGAATGAAAGGCCGAGATAGTAAATATACGGTTGCCATGGTTGGGGAATTAGATGCCATTCTCTGTCCTCGCCATCCTCGTGCCGATGATTTAACAGGGGCTGCTCATTGCTGTGGTCATAATGTGCAAATTACTAATATGTTTGCCGTAGCTATAGGCCTACAAGCAGTGATGGACGAATTAGCAGGCGATGTTGTGCTATTTGCTGTTCCGGCAGAGGAAATGATTGAGATTGATTACCGCAATAAATTGCGTGAGCAAGGCAAACTTAAGTATATGGGTGGCAAGCAACAGCTCATCTATGAAGGTGCTTTTGACGATATCGATATGGCTATGCAAATGCATGTGGAGACAGCCAAAACTCCAGCTGGTGAAATGGGGCTTGGTAGTACCTCTAATGGTTTTGTATCTAAGCTGATTGAATATCACGGTAAGGTAGCTCATGCGGCTCAGGCACCTCATGAAGGCATCAATGCTCTTAATGCTGCTTTGATGGGCGTTATGGGGGTTAACTCCATTCGTGAAACTTTCAAAGAAAGCGATTATTTCAGATTCCATCCCATCATTAATCAAGGCGGTACATTGGTAAACTGTGTGCCTGATTATGTTCAAGTTGAAAGTTACGTGCGTGCTTCTAATATTGAAGCTATTGTAGATGGTAACCATCGTGTTAACAGAGCCTTAAAAGCTGGTGGGGATGCAGTAGGGGCAACATGTGTTATCAATGACCTACCAGGCTATTTACCGATGCGTAATGATGAACGTATGAATGCTCTATTACGAGAAAATTCAAACCCTATCTTTGGTGAAGCCAATGTATACCAAGGCCCACATATAACAGCTAGTACAGACATGGGGGACGTATCTCACTTAATGCCGGTCATCCATCCATGGGTTGGTTGTATCAGTGGTGTACTACACAGTGCGGAATATGAAATCTCTGTACCTGATGTAGCGTACATTAAAACAGCACAAGCCTTGGCTATGACTATTGTAGACTTACTATACGATGATGCAGCGGGCGCTAAAGATGTATTAGACCACTTTACACCAGCCTTAAATAAACAAAGCTATATTGAACTCTTAGATCGTATTGCTAAGGGTGAATAAAATAAACCACCTATCGAAGATAAATTGATTATCTTTGGTAGGTGGTTTACAATTTATTTATATAACTATAATGATTCATTTAAGTCTATGTTCTTATATATTATATAAGTATATTTAGTATATGTTAGAGGCGATTATGAAAGAGAATATTGCTTTACTACTAGCCATCTTGTATCTAATTTATAGATATAAGACTTATAAGAAAGTTAATAAAACAATAGAAGACAGAATAGAAAATGTACACAAACCATTCTTTAAACGCGTACAAGAAACTTTACAGTGCTCTGAAAAAGAGGCAGAGAAAGTTGGTCTAGCATTAGATAAATATTTTGTACCCTTAGAAAGTGAATTCTATAAAATTAATGATAATACCTACTCATTTGTTGATGCAGGTGGCCTTAAAGGAAAATTTTCAATAGATCAAAACTATAAGTTATTGACTTTAGTATATAATAATGTAGATTTATTAGCTTTAGAGCAAAACTTGTAAATTAGTATAATTAGGATTGAAGCAACCTTATAAAATAAAGTTACTAATATACCTTTTGTATTTACCTCAGAAGAATTAAGGAGTTTTTATGCCCATTAGAAAGCTTATAAAGATAACTTGTACAGTAGTTTTATCGTTACTAGTAATTATTCTACTTTTTGTTGGAATTAGAATATACGAATATCAAATATTTATAAACTCTCTTGTAGATTATGGCAAACAAACAGGGCTCAATAAAAATATGACTGGTTTTGCTACAGATTTTCCCTATATATATTCTAATGGTGATTTCGGTATAGTTGTTGTTAACGTATTACCCTATGGAACAGTACGAATTATTCCAAATCATAAAGGCTTTAGTAAAACATTTGAATCTCCAGCAGATAGTAATTTACAGTATTTGCAAAAAGCATATGGGGATGAACTTATAATTTTAGACAGTATTGATCAATTTTCAGAAGATGAAAGAAAGATTATATCTGAGATAACTAAGAAGGACTCAAAACCACGATATGATTGTGATACTTGGGTTACTAGATCATACTAATTTAAGGTAAGTATGCTCTTAAATTAATTTGGAGAATAAATTATGTTCGAGATAGTAACAATTTTAGGGCTTATATATTTGTTATATCGTATTAGATTCTTTTATAAAGAGGATAGTATATTTACTAAATAAGCCATGTGAAAATATTCTGGAGGATGAAGAAGTAAAAATGAGGAGTAATTAAATCAATGAACTTTATATATTATTTTGCTACTATATCCTTATTTTTAGCATTTGCCTATAGTGTAATTCAATATATCCGAAGATCTAATGAAGACATAAATGAAAAATATAGATTGATTAGTTTTGGCATATTTTTATTTGTAATGTTTACGGATTTAAAGTTCTTGGATACTATAAATAAAGAATTTAAATACCTAATTGAGTTTTTATTGCTATCATTTAGTACATACCTGTTTTCACTAATTTATAAAAATAGTGACAATAAAAGGACTTATTACCTATTTTCTTTTTTTACAATATTGTTATTTTTAATGGCTATCTTATTCTCTATGTAATTGAAAATTATATATATAATTGTAGTTATGTTTATTTTATGGATTGTATTGCATTAACTAAATTATGTTATTAGAATACATTTTTTATGGCTAGAATATTTCCTCAGGGGGAAACGTGTGGAAAAACAAATAGTAAATATATTTTTACTTTTAAGTTTTAATTATTATATGATTAAATCTTGGGGTACTCGGAAGGTTACAATTTTAACACTAATTGGCAACTATTTCTTAATCAGTATTTTAATAGAATCGTATTTTGGTTTGCCTAAATTCATTGAGGACTTTAATGCACTATTTATGCTTGGAATAGGTATGGTAGGTACTTATATCTTATGGCGTAAAAATAAAGCTGGAACACTAACGGAGTATGAAAAAAGAGGATGGATTCTGACTCGTACTTTCTTAGCATTATTTGTCTTAGCTGTATTAGTATTTGCTTTAATATTTATATTTATGGAGTATATTTATGGGATATATATTTAGTGTAATAATATATTGAGTTCTAATCTGGAGATAAAATAGTAGAAATATTACCTCTGAAAATAATTATAGTCTTCGTTATAGAGTTAGTAATTTTTGGATTGGTAAGTCTCCTGATTTTAGGTATTTTTATAGAAAAGAGATCTTTATACTTGAGCGATTAAATAACTTGTAATATTAATCTTACAATAATGATTATTTTAAGTTGATATTTTTTATATTTTATTTGATTAAAAATATTTTCTTATATTTTGATAGATAATAGTTAAAGTTTTTGAGGATATTTATGGATAAAATACAAATTATAGAATCTGAATTAATTTCATTGCAGTATGCTGATGAACAAATGTTGGACTTTTTAGTTACTGATTTAGGTAATAGAGCTGTTTTAGTGGCAGAGACATTTTATCTAGAATTTAAGTATTGTACTCAAATTAATATAGATAATGATTTAATGAACACACTTTTTTTACCTAGATTTAAAACTGGTAAATCTAGTCTTTTTATTCAAGATATTTCTATAGAGACTAAAGACGTTCGATCAAGAGGTGTTATAAAAAATAGACATGTTGATAAAGGTTATGCTACAGCAGTAGGCTATGAGTTTACTATTAACTTTGCATTTATGGATATAGCTATCGATTGTTTAGATTTTAGCTTAGTGAAGAAAAAAGATTTAGAAAGAGATATTGATTCGTTGATACATTATAAAGAAATCGAGTAATAGAATGTTAATCATTAGTTTTATTAATAATCTTTGATTTCATTCTTATATAGTTGATATATTT
Organism: Veillonella parvula; assembly: GCF_018366295.1. Lineage (GTDB taxonomy): Bacteria > Bacillota > Negativicutes > Veillonellales > Veillonellaceae > Veillonella > Veillonella parvula_P. Next base: position 255,120 of record NZ_JAGZIJ010000001.1, on the reverse strand, counting down.
ACTTGTGTTGACATTCATCCCTCTGTATTGCTACAATATTGTCTATAATATATGCGATGAAGCAGAGTAGTAAACCTCTCTAGCGAGTGAGGATGGTGTAAGCTCACATTTGGTTGAAGGCGCTGTAGAGCATTGGCAGGAACGCAGGTATCTGTTAGTAAAGGCCAACATAGAAAAAAGAGGGCGCAAGCCAAATAGGGTGGAACCGCGGGTATACTCGTCCCTGTAACGTTTTTCGTTACAGGGACTTTTTTGTTTGTAACGAAATGGTTGATTTTATGTCGGTTGTGTAAAGTGGAGGCAGCAATGACATTTCAAGAGATTATTTTAAATCTACAAAAATTCTGGAGCGATCAAGGTTGTATCGTTCAAAATCCATATGACATCGAAAAGGGCGCAGGCACAATGAACCCTGCTACATTCTTGCATGCTATTGGTCCTGAACCATGGGCTGTATGTTATGTAGAGCCTTCTCGTCGTCCAGCAGACGGTCGTTATGGTGATAACCCTAATCGTTTGTTCCAACATCATCAATTCCAAGTTATCGTGAAACCATCTCCAGATAATATCCAAGAATTGTACTTACAATCCTTGGCAACTCTTGGTATTCATGCTGAAGATCACGATATCCGTTTCGTAGAGGATAACTGGGAATCTCCAACATTGGGCGCTTGGGGCCTTGGTTGGGAAGTATGGCTCGATGGTATGGAAGTAACTCAATTCACATATTTCCAACAAGTTGGTTCCATCGACTGTAAACCAGTTTCCGTAGAAATTACATACGGTTTAGAACGTTTGGCTATGTACATTCAAGGCGTAGAAAACGTATATGACCTTAAATGGAATGAAAACGTTACATACGGTGACGTTTGGCATGCTAACGAAGTTGAACAGTCTGTTTACAACTTTGAATTAGCTGATACAGATATGCTCTTTAAATTGTTTGATATGTACGAAGCAGAAGCAAAACGCGTTTGTGAAGCAGGTTATGTATTACCAGCTTATGACTATGTATTGAAATGTTCCCACACATTCAACTTGCTTGATTCCCGTGGTGCTATTTCCATCAGCGAACGTACTGCTTTCATCGGCCGCGTACGTGCATTGGCTCGTATTTGTGCACAACAATACCTTGCTAAACGCGAAGAATTAGGTTTCCCACTTTTGAAAGGAGATAAATAAGATGGCAAAAGATTTATTATTTGAAATCGGTGCAGAAGAAATTCCTGCCGGCTTTATGCCAAATATCTTAGGTCAATTGAAACAATTGGCTGAAACAAAATTAAATGATGCCCATCTTCCTTTTGAAAGCATCGCAACATACGGCACACCACGTCGTTTGGCTCTTATCGTGAAAGGTCTTGCTGATACATCTGCTGAAATCAGCGAACGTCATAAAGGTCCTTCTGCATCCATCGCCTATGATGCTGATGGCAATGCAACAAAAGCAGCTATCGGCTTTGCTCGTGGTAAAGGTCTTGATGTAGCTGATCTCGTTGTAGAAGACGGCTATATTTACGCTGAAACTAAAACTGCAGGCGTACCTGCAAAAGATATCGTCACAGACATGTTGCCACAATTGATTACAGGTCTTAACTTCCCTAAATCCATGCATTGGGGTAATTTAGATGCTAAGTTCGTACGTCCTGTACGTTGGCTTGTAGCTTTACTTGATGAAGAAGTAATTCCTGTAGAATTTGCTACTGTTAAATCTGGTAATGTAACACGTGGTCATCGATTCTTAGGTGCTGATGAAATCACTATCAAAAATGCATCATCCTATGTAGACACATTAAAAGAAAACTTTGTTATGGTTGATCAAGACGCACGTCGTGAATTGATTTCCAAACAATTACATGACATTGCAGCTTCTAAAAATGCATCCATCGTTTGGGATGATGATTTGTTAGAAGAAATTAACTATCTTGTTGAATGGCCTACAGCATTGTGTGGTGGATTCGAAGAATCCTACTTGGCACTTCCAGATGCAGCTATCATTACACCTATGAAAGACCATCAACGCTACTTCCCATTGGTTGACCAAGACGGCAAATTGTTGCCAATGTTCTTAACAGTTCGTAACGGCTCCGATCATTCTATCGAAGTGGTTCAAGCTGGTAATGAACGTGTATTGCGTGCACGTCTTGATGATGCTAAATTTTTCTTTAACGAAGACCGCAAGAAACCTCTTATCGACCGTCAAGATGGTTTAACTAAAATTGTATTCCAAGAAGGTCTTGGTAACTTAGCGGATAAAACTGAACGTTTACTTAAATTGGGCCGTGTATTTGGTGAAGAATGTGGTTTACATGAAGATGCAGCTGTTGTGTTAGAACGTGCTACAGAGCTCGCTAAAACTGACCTTACAACAGGTATGGTTACAGAGTTCACTGAATTACAAGGTGTAATGGGTAAAGAATACGCTTTACTTGATGGTGAATCTCCTGAAGTAGCAGAAGCTATTTTCGAACAATATTTACCACGTTTTGCAGGTGATGTATTGCCTCAAACTGAAGCAGGTAAAGTATTGTCCATTATCGATAAAGTAGATAACATCGTTGCTACTTTCAGCCGTGGTTTAATTCCTACAGGCTCTCAAGATCCATATGCATTGCGTCGTCAAACTATTGGTATATTGAACATCTTACTTGGTAGTGAGTGGAATATCAGCTTGCGTCCAATTTTCAAAGCATCTCTGGAATTACTTAATGTGCCAGCTGAAAAACAAGACGAATTGCTTGGTCAAGTAGAAGAATTCTTCACACTTCGTTTGAAAAATATCTTCCTTGATCGCGAAGTTCCTCATCATGTAATTGACTTGTTGTTGTCCAACAACGAATTGTCCGTTGCTGATGCTGAAGGTCTTGTAAATGCATTGTTAGCTAACCGCATCGATGAAAACGTTGAACTTGTTCAAGCTTATACTCGTATGTACAATCTTGTAAAAGATGTGGAATATACTGGTGTTAATAGCGATTTGTTGAAAGAAGATGCTGAAAAAGCATTGTTTGAAGCTGCTACTAAAGCATCTGAAGCGAGTAGTGCTGCTTGGGAAGCTGGCGATTATGATGCAGTTGTGGCAGTTCCAGCTACTTTAGTTCCAGCCATCAACAAATTCTTTGAAGATGTAATGGTTATGGATAAAGATGAAGCAATTAAAGCTAACCGTTTACAACTCGTTCGTTTAGCATACAGTGTAATGGCCATTATCGGCGATATTAGCGCATTAAAATAACATATTTCAGTAAAAGTTAAATTTTTTACAATGATATACAGGAGAAGAGGTACCGTGCGTACCTCTTTTTTGCTTTTACGAAGAATATGCAAATTTTATGCAGGATTTTTAGAGACTATGGAGAATACTTTATAATATACAAAGTTGTATGAGGAGATAGATGATTATGAATCATGATGAATTATATAAAGCCTTATGTAAGGTGCCAAGCGGCAAAGAAAAGTCTCGTGATAGAATTATTATTGAATTATATATGCGTTCTCAAGGAGCATCACAGAAGCAGTTAGTAGATGCTCTAAATATGCGTCCCGCTACTGTGTCGGAGCAGACAGATATTCTCATTGAATTGGGATATGTTACAAAACATATTGATTATATGGATAAACGTATATCTGTAGTTACTTTAACATATGAGGGGAAACGGTTAGGCAAAACTCTTTTACATACATATAACGAATTTCTTAATGTAATGTTCTCTGATTTATCGGATGAAGAACAGGAGAATTTATACCGCTTATTAGGTAAGTTAAAACGACCAATTATGCGTAAATAATACGTAAATATTTGGATTATTAAAATAATATAGAAAATACTTGCTAACAGTACGTGATTTATGATACTATATTGCTGTTAATTTGAGACAGTCCGCTGCCTATAAGGTGTAGGTATTGAATGTCTGCAAACAGGAGGAAACAATGAACATTATTAACGTACTTGAACAAGAACAACTTCGTACAGACATCCCTACTTTCCGCGCTGGTGACACAGTTCGCGTACACGTAAAAGTAGTGGAAGGTACTCGTGAACGTATCCAAGTGTTCGAAGGTTTGGTAATCAAACGTCAAAACGGTGGCGTACGTGAAACTTTTACAGTTCGTCGTATTGCATCCGGTGTAGGTGTAGAACGTACATTCCCACTTCACAGCCCACGTTTAGCTAAAATCGAAGTTATGCGTCGTGGTGTTGTTCGTCGTGCTAAATTGTACTACTTACGTAACCTTACTGGTAAAGCTGCTCGTATTCGCGAAAAACGCTAATGTTCATAAAAGGCTGCCGTTGGCAGCCTTTTATTTTTGCTAAGATTAGATATGAATAGTTCTATTTTATTATTCTATGAATTAAAGAGTTATAATAGAGGAATATAGAGCTGTAAAAAGATAAATATAAAATATACTAAGTATCTCTATGAGATGTATATAAAGTATGTAGAAAGGATATAAAATGGCAGATTCACCTATCGTACATTGGTTCCCTGGGCATATGGCGAAAGCTACTCGTATGATTACAGAGTACATCAAGAAGGTAGATGTTGTTATCGAGTTATTAGATGCGCGTATTCCTCGCTCTAGTGCGAATCCTGTAATCCTTGAACTCGTTGGTCAAAAACCACATATTGTACTGTTAAATAAAGTTGACTTAGCTGATCCTAAATCCACAAAGGAATGGACTGAATTCTTTACTAAACAAGGCATTACAGTATTGGCTATCGATTCTAAATCTGGCAAAGGCAATAAAAAATTATTATCTACCGTAGAACGTCTAAGTAAACCTATCATTGATCGTTGGGTAGCGAAAGGTATTCGCAGTCGTTCTGTTAGGACTATCATCTTAGGCATTCCTAATGTTGGTAAATCTACATTGATTAACTCTTTAGCTGGTTCTGCTGCAACGCGTACAGCTAATAAGGCAGGTCATACACGTGGTCAACAGTGGGTTAAAATCGGTAAAAATCTTGAATTGCTTGATACACCAGGTGTATTATGGCCAAAATTAGGGGACCAACGTGCAGCGGCTCGCCTCGCTATGACAGGTGCCATTTCCGATGATGTTTATGATTTAGAGCATGTTATAAAACAGCTATTAAATTACTTATTGACGAACACGCCAAATATTTTGGTAGAGCGTTATAAATTAAAGGAAGAAGAGATGACCGATGTTGATACGATTCTTGAAAGCATCGGGCGTCGTCGAGGTTGTCTTGTAAGTGGTGGCATTGTAGATTTTGACAAGGCTCGCCGTATTATCTTGCAAGACTACCGCAATACTAAGTTAGGTACAATTACTCTCGATCAAGTTGATGAAGAACCGTACTACCCTGCAGATGGTGAGGAGAGTCATAATGGATAAGGATATATTTTCTAAGTTAAAAGTAGCAGATATTAAAGCTCTTTTTGAAACTGAACAAGCCTTAGAGATTTTGTCTTTTGCTCAAGAGGATACTCGTAGTTCTGTACAGAAATTAGCTGCTTCTTATATTAAGCGTCAAGAAAAAGAGTTAAAAGAACAGCAACGCCTCATGGGTATGTATGACTATGAAGGCATGTTCTATGATCAAGGTATCTATCATGTGGCTGGCGTTGATGAAGTGGGGCGTGGGCCTATTGCGGGGCCTGTTACGGTAGCTGCTGTTATCTTGCCACCTATGACATTAATTCCGGGGCTCAATGACTCTAAAAAACTAACAGAGGAAAAACGGGAAGCACTCTATGATATCATCATGGACGAAGCCGTTGCTGTTAGCTGTATTTCCTACGGTCCAGAAAAGATTGATGAACTCAATATTTATGAAGCAACGCGACAAGCGATGTATGAGGCTATTCGTACGCTCAGCGTACCAGCTGAAGCAGTAGTAGCCGATGCTATGAAATTGCCTGATTTGAGGATTCCCGTTGAATCCATCATTAAAGGTGATAGCAAAAGCTCTAATATTGCTGCTGCATCTATCATTGCAAAGGTTACGCGAGATCGATATATGAAGAGCCTTGATGATGAGTTCCCTGGCTATGGCTTTGGTATTCATAAAGGTTACTATACGGAATTACATAAAGAAGCTATCGAGCAACAAGGGGTAACACCGCTTCATCGTAAGAGCTTTGAGCCTATTAAATCTATTGTGCGTTGGGTTAAATCTGAGTAAATCTTAGTTATTTATATATGGGTAATAGATTTATTTTATGATTCGACTATTAAGTTCAGTCCTATAGTCGTATTAGTTTTATTCGTATTATCATTATAAATTGCATATAGTTTATATCCGTAAAGAGGTTCCTATTGGTCACCTATGTGACTATTAGGAACCTCTTTTGTATTTACTTTTGTTACCTCCATAATTTACGCTACAAGTAAGTATTACCTGTTGAAAGATTAATATAGTATAGATATTAAAATTCTATGAGTTATTGTTGCAGATACACCTTATTAGGAGGTATATATGAAAACGATTAGTACTGGTAAAGCATTTAATGAACTCGATTCAAAAGAACTAGGCAAATGGGGAGAACGAGTAGCTACTAACTATATTGAAAAAATGGGACTTATTGTAGTAGATATAAATTATCGAACCCGATTAGGGGAAATCGACATCATTGCTAAACGTGATTTAGTCTATCATTTTATAGAGATTAAAGCTCGCCGAGGTATGCAACATGGACTAGCACGTGAGGCAGTTACCAAGAAAAAACAAAAGCATATTAAACGAGCTGCCATGTTGTTTCTATATGATCTAAATCAAAAAAAGCGCCGTTGGAAGGAAATATCCTTTGATGTAATAGAGGTGTATTTACACGAAGACTTTCAAAGTTCTATTCATTATTTACCACAGTGCTTTTAGTGAGGTCAGTTTATGTACGCAAAATTATATGGAGCCACCTTACACGGCATTGATGGATGCATCATTACTGTAGAGGTCGATATATCACAAGGTTTGCCAGTTTTTGATATCGTTGGACTACCTAATCAATCGGTTAAAGAGGCTCGTGAACGGGTACGAGCGGCCATTAAAAATAGTGGATACGAATTTCCAATGAGACGCATCGTAGTCAATTTAGCTCCGGCTACAATTCGTAAAAGTAGCGCTGGACTCGATTTAGCTATCGCTTTAGGGGTTCTGCTTGCATCAGGACAGATAAAGGGGCGTAAAGCAAAGATTTCGGCTTTATTTGATAAGAGTTTGTTTATGGGAGAGTTAGCGTTAGATGGTTCGCTATTACCAACCTTTGGGACTTTAGCTATGTCGCTAGCAGGATTAGATGCTAACTATTCAACAGTTTATACAAGTATTGCAAATGGTAAAGTGCTACAGTCTATTCCTAATTTAACCATATATGGTGGATCATCACTACAAGAAATTATTACTATTTTAGAGGAACAAATTAAGCCAAAGGTAGTTGATAAAAATAAACAAATAAGTATCAAAAAAGAAAAAGTAAATAAACACAATGCCAATAAATCAATTCCAGGGTCTTTAGAGTCTATGCCATTAACCGGAAGCAATGAAAATCTATATACAATCAGTAAATCACAAGTAACTATGATTAGTAATAATTGTGTTGATACGTCTGTTACGGATGAAAGTATAACTATAAAGACTAATCAACTATATACAGTTGATTTTGGCGATGTACAAGGTCAAGAGTTAGGCAAACGAGCCATGCTCATTAGTGCTGCAGGTCATCATCATTGTATTATGATAGGGCCTCCAGGTGGGGGTAAAACGATGATGGCAGAACGATTGCCGACCATATTGCCTCCTATGACTTGGAATGAAATTGTTGAAGTGAGTCGTATACAAGATGTAATAGGTTTGCTGGGCGATAATGGGCTAGTTACATCTAGACCTTTTAGACATCCTCATCATACGGCTACTTTGGCTAGTATAGTCGGTGGAGGAATTCAGGGACGTCCTGGAGAGGTAACATTAGCTCACGGAGGTGTATTATTTATGGATGAAGCGCCTGAGTTTCAACACCAAGTAATCGATGCATTACGACAGCCTTTAGAGTCTAGAACGATTACTATAAATCGGTCTCAAGGAAATTATATATATCCAGCTAATTTTATTTGTATTCTTGCGGCCAATCCTTGTCCTTGTGGGTATTACCATGATCCTCATAAGGAATGTGTCTGTACAGAAACGATGGTTAAAAACTATCAGCAACGGTTATCAGGGCCGATTATGGATCGTATTGATTTGCATATTCCCGTTGAGAGACCGACCCTTGAACAGCTGTTAGATACATCATCTTCAAATATGACGAGTGAAAGTATGAGACAACAAGTTATCATGGCCACTGCTATGCAACAGAAACGATATGAAGGTTTTGACTTTAATTCGAATGGAGCAGTTCCTCATAAGGCAATTAGTGAACTATGCAATATTACAGATAAGGCTTGGAGTGTTTTAGGCAATATATTTGACCATTTTCATTTAAGTGGGCGAGCTTTTGATCGCATATTAAAGGTGGCTCGTACAATTGCTGATTTAGAAGAAAATCCAAAAGTAGAACCACATCATATTTCTGAAGCAATGTTATTTAGAACTGGCAAATAAAGTAAGTATCTCATAAATTTAGTAGTTGTTTATTTGCCAAAAGTAGTTGTTTGATTCTATATAAAATTAATGATTATATACTTAGAAAGAATTACTAGGTGTTTATATGATTAGATACGATGACAATATTTATATTGCAGGATTACAAAGCTTATACAATGTTGGAGCCACATATGTAAGGCGATTTATAGAGGATTTTGGATCCCCTTATGATGCGTGGCAAGCTATTAAGAATGTAGAAAACTTAAAATCTTATACACATATTTCTGCATCTGATAAACGTGCCATTTCAGCATCGGCTAAAGATGAAAAATTAGATTATATTATCCATAAAGTAGACGAATACCAGATGGATTTTACTACCTTTTTAGACAAAGACTTTCCGTCTATCTTAAATCATATATACAATCCGCCAGCCATTTTATTTATGAGAGGTAATCAGGCACTCTTAGATGGACGATTAAATCGCATTGCTATTGTTGGAGCAAGGAGTTGCTCCTTATATGGCCGGAATGTGGCGAGAATGCTCGGCAAAGAATTAGGTAAATACAGTACCATTATTGTTAGCGGTGGGGCCCGTGGTATAGACTCACATGGTCATGAAGGCCTTCTGGCTAGTCAGGGGTATGGAATCATTGTTATGGGTTGTGGTTTAGATATTACCTATCCTCGAGAAAATGCAAAATTATTTGATCGTATGTTACAAAATAATGGGTTACTTCTATCCGAATACCCGCCAGGTACACCGCCGTCCGCAAAACATTTCCCAGCACGGAATCGTATCATTAGTGGATTATGCAGAGGTGTTATCGTAGTGGAGGCCAAGTCTAGTAGTGGTTCTTTGATTACGGCAGATATGGCGGTTAGTGAAGGTCGAGATGTATTTGTGGTACCATGTAATCTATTAGACCATACGGCAGACGGAAATAAATTCTTAATGAAAAATGGTGCATATGTACTTACTGGTTATGAGGATATAGTTGAACAATACCATTTAACAATGCGGGAATATTTTTCTAGTGAACATAAACTTTTACCAACAAATAATAAAGGTAATAAAGGCGTAAAAGCTAGCGTTCAAATAGGAAATCATAGTCAAAGTGTTGATAGAAAAGGGTGCTCTATGTTAAGCTTTAATGTGGATAGGAGTGTAATATTGAATGAAATACCTCATGATCGATGTATTACGGTTAGTGATATTTTGAAAGCGACTCGTATTCCATTACAACAACTACAGCCCTTATTACTAACATTAGAAATGGAAGGGGCTATAGAGAATCATCCGCCGAGAGGCTATATTAATATGACTAGGAGTGATATACTTGTCCATTAAACGATCTATCGTTATTGGCGAGCCGAAAGCAGCTAGTACTAGTAAAGATACAGAAAAGAAAAATACTAAGAAAGAGAGTACTACTATAAAGCGTAAGGTTACTAAAGAAGCCCTTACTCCAATGGGGATTGTACGGGATAAATCTGTACTACAAACTTCCGTGCCACCGGAGCAACGGGAACCTCGCGTATATAATCCGGACGGCAAAGTCTTGGTTATTGTAGAATCTCCTGCTAAATCTAAAACAATTGAAAAATTCTTAGGTCCTAACTATGTGGTAAAAGCAAGTATGGGCCATCTACGAGACTTGCCTAAATCTCAAATGGGCATCGATATAGAGCATGGCTTTACACCGCGCTACAGCAATCTTGTAACTCGTAAAAAGGTTATAGATGAACTCGTTTCCTATGCTGATGAAAGCAGCGCCGTATTGCTTGCAACTGACCCTGACCGCGAAGGGGAAGCCATTTCTTGGCACTTAGCGTACATTCTCAATGTAGATTCTAAGTCTACCTGTCGTATTACGTTTAATGAAATCACTAAAAATGCCGTAGCAGAGGCTTTGGAGGCTCCACGTACCATCGATATGAATATGGTAGATGCTCAACAAGCGCGCCGTGTATTAGATCGTATCGTAGGTTATAAATTGAGTCCATTACTTTGGAAAAAAGTATGTAAAGGACTCAGCGCTGGTCGTGTACAATCTGTAGCAGTTCGACTTATCTGTGAACGAGAGCGCGAAATCCAAGCCTTCGAACCACAAGAATATTGGACCATTAAAGGTAATTTTGAAACACCTAAAAAAGAATCTTTCACAGCGGAGTTGACACATATTAAAGGCGAGAAAATCGATATTACTACTGAAAGTGATGCACAAGCCGTGGTTGATGCTATTGGCGGTGAAGATGCAGTAGTGACAAATATTGAAAAGCGCAAACGTTCTCGTAAAGCGGCACCTCCGTTTACAACATCTACGTTGCAACAAGACGGCGTGCGTAAATTGAACTTTGGTGCTAAGCGTACGATGATGATCGCCCAACATTTATATGAAGGTTTAGAAATTGGCTCCTATGGCCACGTAGGTTTGATTACATATATGCGTACAGACTCTACGCGTATCTCTAAAGAGATGCAAGCTATGGCTAAGGACTTTATTCTTCGCAATTATGGGGAAGACTATTATCCGTCTAAACCAAATGTGTACGGCTCTAAGGGTTCTGCACAAGATGCGCATGAGGCTATTCGTCCTACATCTCTCGAGTTAACACCTAAAATGGTGGAACCATTCTTGAGTCGTGATGAACTTAAGCTATATACGTTGATTTGGAATCGTTTTATGGCTAGCCAAATGGCGCCGCAACTAAATGAATCCACAACGATAGAGTTGAATGTAAAAGATGACTATACATTTAAAGCGACTGGCTCTCGTGTTATCTTCCCAGGTTTCAGTACCGTTTATGAAGATGCAAAAAAAGAGGATGTACCTCAATTACCTGTTTTAAAAAAGAATGATGCTGCCCATACGGTAGAGGTATTGCCTGAACAACATTTCACACAACCACCTCCACGTTACTCCGAGGCGAGTCTTATCAAGACATTAGAAGAACTCGGCATTGGTCGCCCTAGTACATACGCACCAATTCTAGATACTATCGTAAGCCGTAACTATGTGGAAAATACGAATAAACAATTCGTGCCTACAGAGCTAGGCTTTGTGGTGGTAGATTTCTTGATTGCATACTTTGAAAAAATCATCAATACTGGCTTTACCCGTGATCTAGAAGAAGAACTAGATGCTATTGCGTCTGGCAAGGATACGTATGTAAAAGTATTATCTGATTTCTACGAGGTCTTTGCGCAAGAGCTAGAAGATGCAAGTGACGTAGACCGCATTGAAATTGCATCTATGGAAAGTGATGAAATCTGTGAACTTTGCAATAGCCCAATGGTATATAAATTTGGTCGCTACGGTAAGTTCTTAGCATGTTCTAACTTCCCGGAATGTAAAAATACTAAACCTATTACAGTAGGAACTGGTGTAACATGTCCTAAATGTAAAGAAGGGGAAATCGTAGAACGCAAGTCTCGTCGTGGGCGTATTTTCTATGGCTGTAATCGATACCCACAATGCGACTTTACATTATGGGATAAGCCAACTCATGATTTCTGTGAAACATGTGGTTCTATAATGGTTGAAAAGACATATAAAAATGGTACAGTTAAAAAGTTCTGTTCCAATGAAACTTGTCCTACTAGGCCACCAAAGAAAACAAGAAAGAAAAAAAGCGAAGCTAGTGAAGAAACTGTAAAAGAATCTAAAAAGTCTAGCAAAGCTAAAAAAGAGGAAACTACAATTGAATCATAAAAATGTTATCGTTATTGGTGCAGGCCTTGCAGGATCCGAAGCAGCTTGGCAGCTTGCTAACCGAGGCATTCATGTAGACTTATATGAAATGCGTCCTGTTAAGAGTTCTCCTGCGCACCAAACAGATCAATTTGCAGAGCTCGTATGTAGTAACTCGTTGCGCGCTGGTAATATTGAAAATGCGGTAGGTCTTTTGAAAGAAGAAATGCGTCGTCTCGGTTCCATCATTATGGAATGTGCTGATGCAACTGCTGTTCCTGCAGGTGGTGCTTTAGCCGTTGATCGTCATTTATTTAGTGAAATGGTGACGAAAAAAGTAAAAGGTCATCCTAATATTACAGTTCATCTAGAAGAGGTCACTGAACTTCCTACAGAAGCAACTGTTATTTTTGCATCTGGTCCGCTTACATCTGAAGCATTAGGAGATAAGATTAAGGCCTTAACTGGTGAAACAGGCTTTTACTTCTACGATGCTGCTGCACCTATTGTAACGGCTGAATCCTTAAACTATGATAAAGTTTTTGCTGCCTCACGTTATGATAAGGGCGATGCGGATTATCTTAACTGTCCTATGACCGAAGAAGAATATAAAGCGTTCTGGCATGAGCTTACAACGGCTGAAGCCGTACAACCAAAAGATTTTGAAAAGGAAATCTACTTTGAAGGCTGTATGCCCGTAGAAATTATGGCGAGCCGTGGGGAAGATACATTGCGTTATGGGCCCTTAAAGCCTGTGGGCTTAGTGGATAAACGCACCGATGAGGAATCTTATGCAGTTGTGCAATTGCGTAAGGAGAATAAAGAAGGTACCATGTTTAATTTGGTAGGCTTTCAAACTCATTTAAAATGGGGCGAGCAAAAGCGTGTATTCGGTATGATTCCAGGCCTTGAAAATGCCGATTTTATTCGTTATGGTGTTATGCATCGCAATACGTATATCAATTCTCCTGAGTTATTGAATCATGCATTCCAGCTTAAAAAGGAACCGCGTTTATTCTTTGCTGGTCAAATGACTGGAGTTGAAGGTTATTTAGAATCTGCTGCTAGTGGTCTAATGGTAGGCCTACAAGTAGACCGTTACTTAGAGGAACAACCATTTATTGAGTTTCCTAAGACGACGGCTATCGGTTCCCTTAGTCACTATATTTCTAACTACGAAGGCTCTAACTTCCAACCGATGAATGTCAACTTTGGCATCATGGATCCATGGCCTCAAAAAGTACGCAAGAAAAAAGAAAAAAATGCACTGATTGCAAATCGTGCTTTAGAAGAACTGGATGCTCTAAAAGCTAAAGAAAATTTATAAGAAATAGCCTTTTAAGAAATAGTTTTATTTCAGAAAATAGTAAAAGTCCTACATTCATAGGTAAAACCCATGAGTGTAGGACTTTTTTGTTAAGTATTTTTGTATTTATTATTTACGTTTTTTAGTTTTTGTTGTTGATTCTGTAGCTACTATAACAGCTTGATTTTTCTTTTCAAGATAGCCTAGATAAATGAATACACAGATACCTACAATGATGGCTATTAAACTCGTCATTTGAGCAGATTTTAAACCTAGCGTTAAGTTTACGTAATCGCCACGTAAGAACTCTAAGAAGAAGCGAGCCGTAGAATAGAGAATGGCATATAGTACGAACACTTGGCCCTTAGCATGTTTGAAAGATCCAAATAATAGAAGGGCTACAAAGATGAGAATATCAATTTGACCTTCCCATACTTCGGCAGGCCAAAGCGGCTGATTACCGTAGGTGCGATAGGCAAGGGTACTTTCAGGATAGATAATACCATAATTACCACCCGTAGGATGACCGAAAGCATCACCGTTTAAAAGGTTTGCCATACGGCCTACCGATTGAGCTAAAATCAATGCAGGGGCAAATAAATCGGCAAAAGCCCAAAAGTCAATTTTGTTTTTACGAAGATACCAATAGCCAGCAATTGTGCCTAGTACCACGCCACCTTGAATGGCCATACCTCCTTGCCAAACAAAGGGAATTTCTAATAAATGATTACCGTAATAATCCCAATCAAAGAAGAATACGTCCCATAGACGAGCACCGATGAGACCAGCTACGGCTACAGTAATGGAAAAGTCGATGATGTGTTCATGCCAACCGCGGCCATCCTTTTTCAAAAGTACATAGGCAACAGAGGCACCACAAATGATAGCCAAAGCTAACATGGTACCATAGGCTCTAATAGGGAAGTCCCCTATGAAAAATAAATATTGATGCATACAAAACTCCTTATGTGATAATTTTTTATTAGTACATAAATTAAATTATAAATTACATATATCCTTCATGCAAGAAAAGAGATGAACTATATATAATATGGTATAATATAGAGATTGGTATTGTATCCCAGTATGGGACCTAGAATTAGGAGAGTACATGATTCGTAAATCTACTATTATAAAATCATTAACAGCTTTAGTAATGTCTGCATTATCTAGTACAATCGTACAAGCAGAGGTATTGGTACCATTAGATCAATTTTTAGCCACTACTACACGTCATTACGAAGCAAATCAATATAAAACAGCATATACAGTATATATTCCACAAAGTGAATTACAAGGTGATACGGTTATTTTAAATCCTGCAGCCGTAGGTGAACCTGTTAAATTGCCCATTACCAAAAAAGATGGTATATCCTATGTAGATATTGAGTCTGAGCCAGCTATGCTGGGTGTTAGTTATACAAAAAATAATGGTCAACTTATTTTAGGACCTGCACCAGAAGCATCTACGGTGAAAGCACCTTATACATTGCAAACACCATTGGCTTGGGCTTTTGATCCATGGACAACAGAGGGAATTCCGTATCAGGCAAAACTCAATACGAGTGGTGATAATATTATTTCTCCAAGTTGGTTTAAATTGCATAGCTTAGGTTTAGAAGCAAGTTCAAATGTAAATATTGATTATGTGAAAGCGTATAAGGATAAAGGCTATCATATTTGGCCGTTAATTACTAATCGGTTTGACTCTAATTTTACAAGTGGTATTTTGTCGGATCAATCGGTATGGAAGAAATTTGCTCATAACCTTGTTCAATATGCCTATATATATGGGTTTGATGGTTATAACTTTGACTTTGAAAACATTAATTATGCTGATCGTGATCGTTTAACAACATTTGTAGCATATTTGTCTAATCATTTACATCAGTATAATATTAAAACTTCTATCGATGTGACTGGCTATTCTGATAGTCCAGAATGGTCATTAGTGTATAACCGTAAAGCTTTGGCAGATACAGTAGATTATGTAGTTCTTATGGCGTATGACGAAACTTGGGCTAAGAGTACTACTGCAGGTCCTGTTGCAAGTTATCCTTGGGTCCGTAGCCATACAGAAAGAATGCTATCTGAAGTTCCTTCTCAAAAGTTAATATTAGGCGTACCATTCTATATGCGCTTATGGCATGAAACGAATGGTTATGCAAAAAGCGAGACATTGGCTATGAAGAATACAAGTAATTACTTTGCTAATTACAGAGATAAAATGACTTGGGACGATCGATTAAAGTTATACTATTTATCTATTCCAACAGCTTCTGGTTCAGATCGTATTTGGTTTGAAGATAATACATCGTTAGGCTTAAAACTTGATCTGGTAAAAGAATTACACCTTGGTGGGTTTGCAGCATGGCGTAAAGGGTTTGAAGATATTTCTACGATTACTATGATTCAAGAAAAAGACTTAGGACGTGGTATTCCTAAATCTCCTACAGCAGTTGTTCCTGAACCTGTAGTTCAAGAAGCTAAACCATTAACAAAGCTTGAACAATACAAATTACGCTTAGAAGAAAAAGAAAAAGAAAAAGCAGCTAAAGCGGAAGCAAAACGGAAAGCTAAAGAAGAGAAAGAAGCTGCTAAACGCAAAGCAAAAGAAGAAGTTGAAAAAGTAAAAGCTGAGAAAAAACGCTTAGAAGAAGATGCTAAAGCTAGAAAAGAACACAATAAACAAACTGTTAAAGAGCAAAATGATTTATATACTAGTCATAGTTCTGATCAAAATACAAGCCCTAAAAATGATTTAATAAAAACTATTCAAGTCGTAAAACGCTAGTGTTTGACTGCTTTTACAGTACGTAGTAAAATAAAAATATTAATTATAAAATGGCAACCTATGAGGTTGACCATATGAGGAGGCCCCTACATGAACGAAAAGTATGTAGCCCAAGATATTGAAAAAAAGTGGCAACAGTATTGGGAAGATAACCATACATTTAAAACAGAATATGATGAATCTAAAGAAAAATACTATGTATTAGAAATGTTCCCGTACCCATCTGGTAACTTACACATGGGTCACGTGCGTAACTATTCCATCGGTGACGTAGTAGCTCGTTTCAAAAAAATGAAGGGCTTCAACGTGTTGCATCCAATGGGCTGGGACTCCTTTGGTATGCCTGCTGAAAATGCGGCTATCAAACATGGTATTGCACCTAAAACATGGACTCTTGATAATATCGAGAACATGAAATTACAACAAAAAGCTCTTGGTTTGTCCTACGATTGGGACCGTGAAGTAGCGACTTGCAAAGAAGATTACTATAAATGGACTCAATGGTTCTTCCAACAATTTTATAAAAAAGGCTTAGCGTACAAAAAAGAAGCTAAAGTAAACTGGTGTGAAACTTGTCATACTGTTTTGGCAAACGAACAAGTCATCGATGGTGCTTGCTGGCGCTGTGATAACCCAGTTGAGAAAAAAGACTTGTCTCAATGGTTCTTGCGCATCACTGAATATGCAGATCGCTTGTTAACTGATTTGGATACTCTTGATCACTGGCCACAACGCGTTAAATTGATGCAAAAGAATTGGATTGGCCGCTCAGAAGGTACGGAGTTTTCCTTTGAAGTACCGTCTATTAATGAACGTGTATCTGTGTATACGACCCGTGTAGATACAATTTATGGCGTAAGCTATGTAGTACTGGCTCCTGAACATCCATATGTAGAACGCATTATTGAAAACGCTCCTAATAAAGCTGAATTAGAAGCTTTTATTACACGTATGCGGAATATGAGCGATATCGACCGTACATCTACAGAGGCACCTAAAGAAGGTATGTTCACCGGCTCTTATGCAGTAAACCCTATGTCTGGCGAACAAGTACCGGTTTGGATTGCTAACTATGTATTAGTAGACTACGGTACAGGCGCTGTAATGGGTTCTCCTGCACATGATGAACGTGACTGGGAATTTGCTCATAAATACGATTTGCCAATTAAACAGGTTGTAGCTTGTGAAGGCGAAGAATATAGCCTTGAAAAATGGCAAGAATGGTACCATGAAGATGGCATTCTAGTTAACTCTGGCGATTATAACGGCCAAACATCTGCAGAGGCTCGTAAAAATATTACAGCTGCTCTTAATGAACGCGGTATTGGTGAAGGTAAAGTAAACTTCCGCCTTCGTGACTGGTTGATTTCTCGTCAACGTTACTGGGGCGTGCCAATTCCTGTAGTATATTGTGAAAAATGTGGTGAACAACTCGTTCCTGAAGAAGAGTTGCCAGTACGCTTGCCAGAGAATGTTAAATTTGAATCTGGTGCCGTATCTCCATTAGCTACATCTGAAAGCTTCCTAAATACTACATGTCCTAAGTGTGGTGGCCCTGCACGTCGTGAAACAGACACGATGGACACATTTATCGATTCCTCTTGGTACTTCTTGCGCTATACAGATGCTAAAAATGACCAAGCTTCATTCGATAAAAAAATTGCTAATTACTGGATGAATGTTGACCAATACATCGGCGGTATTGAACATGCTATCTTGCATTTATTGTACTCTCGATTCTTTGTGAAAGTTATTCACGATTTAGGCCTTATCGATGCAAATGAACCATTCCGTGGCTTGTTGACACAGGGTATGGTTCTTAAAGAAGGCAGTAAAATGTCTAAATCCAAAGGTAATGTAGTTTCTCCTGAAGAAATTATCAATACCTATGGTGCTGATACTGCTCGCTTGTTCATTCTATTTGCAGCTCCTGTAGATCGTGACCTTGATTGGTCTGACCAAGGTGTTGAAGGTTCCTATCGTTTCTTAGGCCGTGTATGGCGTATTGTTGATGCGTACAACGAAGAGTCTAAGAAAAATGTAACTGGTGATCTTACAAAAGACGAATTCGGATTGCGTCGTGAATTACACCGTGTTATCAAAAAGGTTACGGAAGACTTAGATAATAATTTCAACTTTAATACAGCGATTTCTGCCATCATGGAACTTGTAAATGCTATGTATGCTCATAAGGATAAAGTAGAAACAATCAATAGTGCATTAGCTAATGAATTGACACATTCCTTATTGCTTCTTTTAGCGCCATTTGTGCCTCATATTACAGAAGAATTGTGGCATGAATTGGGTGAAACTACATCCATTCACACAGAAAAATGGCCTGTATATGAAGAATCCGCTCTCGTTGTAGACGAAGTAGAAGTAGTCTTGCAAGTAAATGGTAAAGTTCGTGATAAACTTACTGTTTCCGTAAATATTACAAAAGAAGAATTAGAAACATTGGCCAAAGAATCTAGCCGTGTTCAAGAATTTATAGAAGGTAAGTATATCGTAAAAGTTATTTACGTACCTGGTAAACTTGTAAATATCGTTGTTAAATAAGGATATTCTATTTGTTTAATATTGTAAGCCCCCAACTACATAGGTAGAAGGGGGCTTATTTTAAGTGAGGTAATTATGGCAAAACGTAGCGATTATATTTCCTGGGATGAATACTTCATGGGTGTTGCCATTTTGGCAGCACAACGTTCTAAGGATCCAAATACACAAGTTGGTGCATGTATTGTTAGTAATGATAATAAAATCTTGTCCATTGGTTATAATGGTATGCCTTTGAATTGCAGTGATGATGATTTCACATGGGAACGTGATACAGCTGATGATAACAAATATTTCTATACTGTACATAGCGAACTCAATGCAATCTTAAATTATCGTGGCGGTTCTCTAGAGGGCTCTAAAATATATGTAACGCTTTTCCCATGTAATGAATGTGCGAAAGCCATCATTCAAAGTGGTATTAAAGCCGTTATCTATCGCGATGATCTCTATAAGGATACAAAAGAAGTAAAAGCATCCAAACGGATGTTGAAAACCGCAGGTGTAGACATTATTGAATACAAATCTACAGGCCGCACATTGAATATTACATTGTGATATAATAATTTTTTACCACTTATAAGAACCCCTATATACAAGCGTATATAGGGGCTCTTTTATATGTAGTTTTCTATTATAAATTGATATCAACCAGATCCGTTAGATTGAACGTACAGTTTTTACTATCATCCAATGTAGGATTACACTGTAGTCATGTTTATACTTGTAAACGGCCATCAATCATAATGTCTACTTCTTGGCCATCACGAGTGTAGCCTTTAATATTCATATGTTCATGACCAATCATAAAGTCTACATGTGTTAAGGAGTAGTTAAGGCCACGTTCTTTTAATTCTTCTTCAGATAAACCATCACTATTTTTGAGGCATGTAGGATAAGATGCACCAATCGCTAAATGGCAGGATGCATTTTCATCAAACAATGTTTCGTAGAAAATTTGGTTAGATTGGCTAATTGGGCTGAAGTGGTCCACCAAAGCAACTTCGCCGAGGTAGTGGGAGCCTTCATCGGTTTCTATTAACTCTTTTAATACTTCATAACCTTCTTTTGCAGTATAATCAACGATTTTACCTTCTTTGAAAGTAAAGGAGAAATCAGAAATAGTATTGCCATGGTAAATTAAAGGTTTTGTGCTGTATACAATACCATTAACACCATTATATTGGGGTGCGGAGAAAACTTCCTCTGTAGGAATATTGGCATTAAAAATAGTGCCATCCTTTGAAGATTCTTCACCACCTAGCCATATATGACCTTCTGGTAATTCTAATAAGAGGTCAGTACCATTTTTACAAGTATAACGCAATGCCTTTAAGTCTAATTTATTCAATGCTTCACAGCGGTGACGCAATTTTGCCATGTGATGACGATATGTGTCTTTCGGTTCTACACCTTCAATGCGGCAAAGTTTTAATAGGGTAGCCCATAGTTGTTCAATTTTCTCTTCATCTGTACCTTCATAGCCAAGTAAATCTGCCCATAGAACCGTTGGTACAGAAGCAACGCACCATGTAACAGAGGAGTTCATAATCGTTGTATGGTAGAAGGATAAAGCTTTATTTAAGTTACGAGATTGTAGTGAAATACGATTTGTTGGAATACCTTCTAACGCTTTTGGGTTCGCACTAATCAAAGATAAGAAAGCGGCCTTATCATCGATGTATTGCTTGTAGAATTCAGGTATCCAGTTAGCCGGTCTTTCTAATACAGATTCCTTAGCATGTAATAAACGTTGACGAGCGATTGGAGAACATCTCCAGTTGAGGACAACCTCTTTGGCACCTAATTCATATGCTTCTTCTGTGACGATAACTGCAAAGTCTTTGTTTTCCACATCTACAGAAATAACAAGAGTTTGATCTTCTTGTAAATTTACGCCATATTTTAACAAGGTATGTGCATATTTTTTTAATATTTCTTGATTCATTGTATCTCCTTATATTCGACATCAATTATGAAACTCCTGCTGGTGTGACCAATAGAGTCAACGGTAGGAGTTTACTTTTTCATAGGGAATTCTTTCAGTAGGAGGTGCACTATGAAAGTAAAATTGAAGCCATATATGACAATTATATTAATCCTATGTATTTTAGTAGGAATTTATTTCCTATGGCCTATTATAACAGATGAAAGCGATTCTGTCTTAGTTGAAGGAGCAATAGATGGAAATTCTTCTATATCAACTGTTGAACAAACATCCAACAAACCTATAGCTTATATTACGGGCGCCGTAGTTTCACCTGGTTTATATGAGTTTGAAAGTAGTGCTACTGTAGGTGATGTAGTTCAGTTAGCAGGTGGGCTATTACCTTATGCTGATGTAGAATCAGTCAATATGGCAAAGTCGGTTAATGCGGGAGATCATATCCACATAGTATTTAACTTCCACGGTAATCCAGAGGTTTTATTGCGCGGTAACAAAATTAATATCAATACAGCTTCTGCAAAAGATCTTGATGCATTACCAGGCATAGGACCCGCTATGGCAAAAAGAATTGAAGAGTATCGTTCACAAAAAGGACCCTTTACATCCGTTGAAGGTATCAAGGGGGTGAAGGGCATCGGTGATGGCGTATTTAAGAAGATTAAAGATAAAATTACAATCTAAATTTAGGAATACAGAACGAGCGTTTGAGGAATCAATCTTCAATACTCAAGTTTTAGTTAATACAAAGCCATTTATAACTTATAGCCAATGGGCACATACTATATTGGGATCTATAATAATTGGCACTATATTAGGATATGGTAAATATTATCCCGTACTTAGTCAAATGCATTATATTTTTGCGATTGCCTTAGCTATTATTGGTGTAACTGTTATTAAAATAATGCAATCTTATTGTAGGTGGCGTTTATATGCCAATTTATTAATATTAGTTTTTGCTGCAATGGGATTATCCTATTATCATACAGACTTACAAATTATTAATTATAGTAGCTATACATCATACTATTTACAGCAAGAAGGAGAATATCTAGGTACTGTTGTATCATCTCCTGAAATAGTAAATCTAGATGGACAGGAATATTACAAATATAATGTAGAGTTACATGGATTACATCCCTATAAAGATTCTGCTAAAAATGACTATATTAAGGCACAGGGTCGATTACAGATTTACTCAAAGGTATCTGCTACAAAGTATACAATACGGCTAGGGGAACAAGCAATAATTGAAGGTACACCAAAAAGCTTATTTCTCATTGAAGAGGAAGGACGCATTAATCTTAGAGGCAGATATATGAGCTCTAATACAAGAGGTCGAATCTATGATGGTGTATATCGATCTGCTACTAATAAAGATTTACAAGCATTCCACTTTAAAGAAACATTTTCTGAAAAACTATATGGAAAAAGTTTATATTTATGTGGTCAAATACGAGAATCTATTGAAAAAAATATTGCTAGTAATCTAGATGGTCCACAAAAGGTATTAGCACAAGCCTTATGCTTGGGTGGTCATTATAGTGAGCTAGGGGAAAAGCGAATGAAAGATTTTGCTTATACGGGTCTCATCCATATTTTATCTATCTCTGGCTCACATATTGCACTGCTATTAGCCTTAATTTACGGTTTAGGAAGACTCGTTAAATTAGGGAAGCGCACATGCTTAATTTTAGGTATATTAGTAGCTTGTATATATTGCTGTATCGTTGGTGGAGATGCACCTGTTATACGTGCAACGATGATGAGTATACTCATGTGCATGGCTTATGTAAAAGGACGATTATATCAAGCTAAACAGGCTTTATGTATATGCGCTATACTATGTCTTGTATATGATCCTTTTTCTTTGTTTGATGTAAGCTTTCAACTATCCTTTGGTGCAACCTATGGTTTACTTATATGGGGGAAGGTACTATATGAACGGATACAATGGCTACCAAAATGGATTAAAACACCCCTTGTTTTATGTGTGTCAGCACAGTTGCTCATCTTGCCGCTACAGCTGTATTACTTTCACTATATTAGTATTGCTAGTTTATTAGCAGCTTGCATAGTAGCACCTATATTAGATATATCCATCATTTTAATCTTTATAAGCACTGTTATTAGCTATGTAATGTCTATATCTTTTCCATGGTCTTTGATAGATGTACTATTACGCATATCGTTATATTTAAATCATGTCTTAGGGAGTAGTGGTAGTTTACTTTGGCTTGGTATGATGCATCTTTATTGTGTTTATGTATATTATACTTTACTAGGTCTGTTTACGTACTTTTTGACACATAAGAAGAAGTATACTGTATATGTAGTAATGTCCTTATTATGCATGGTTGCAGCCTATGGTGTTTCATACTATGTGACTCATCATCACAAGAATACGTTAATCCATTATATTCCTATGAAACAGTGTAATGTGCTGCTGTGTATAGCACCAAACCATGAACAGGCATATTTGTTAATCGATGCACCAGATTATATTAAAACAATGCCTAATGAAAGTCTAATTAATCAAACTATTAGGGCATATGGCATGAATCCTAGAATGGTAAAAGTTAAGTACTTTCACAGTAACGGTTCGGCAAGGGTAATATATAAAAATGGTATGAACCAAATAGTCGTATATAATGGACAAAGTAGAGAAAAAAATCTAAAATTAAATGATAAGGCTAATGTTTTATTTATAACGAGTCGATTTAGTGTAATGCATGAAATTGATCGTATTTCACCGCGTAGTACTGTTTTGTTTAGTAGTCCTCATGGTGCTTTACGCGATGTGGATCCATCATCAGAACATATGTATATAATGGGATACAGCTTTATTAAAGATATCTATCTGTGAAAGGAGGGAACATGGCACATATTCAACTCATCTATGGCGACGAACCACAATTAATTGAAGAAGAAAAACGTAAATTTTTAAGTGCCTATCCAGACCTTCCAGTGACTGTATTAGATGATGAGGTGGGCCCACAAAAAATAAGTGAAAAACTATGTGAAGATTCACTTTTTGGCGATCAAAAGGTCTTCTGTTTAGTTAATTTGCCTATCATTCGTAAAAGTGGCAAAAATAGTGATGCTTGGATTCCATTGTATGAACTCCTCTTGGAATATAATGGAGATAATCCTATCGTTTTGATTTATCATGATATGATTGATAAACGTATTAAGCAGAATAAAGAGATTTTAGAAAAAATACCAAATCATCAATGTAAGCGTCTTGAAGGGGCAGACCTCGTGATGTGGATACGTCAGTACTGTACGTCTAACGGCTTTAAAATGACGCCTGATGCACAGGAATATGTGGCTCATCTCATTGATTTGTGGCAAGAGGTACCTGTTTCTTTTATGAGAACTGAGTTTGACCGATATTTTTTACAGATTACTGGGGAAAAGGTTATTACCAAAGAATTTCTCGAAGAAAACGGTAGTGACTATGGAGCCAAAAACATTTTTACTTTTAAAGAGGCTCTATTAAAAAGAGATATCGATACATTACTTGAACTATTTCCATTTATGTTCGGCTATAAAGAATTAGACCGTGCTATGAGCTATATTGAGGGGCAATTACGTTTACAGTTGCTAGTTAGCGAATGTCGCCAAGTGGGTATGTCTGTTCAAGCCATACAAAACTTATGTAAGGATCATGATTCGTCATTTAAACCATATCCGATTAAGCTAGCTTACGAGGCGAGTCCGAGAATTTCAATTAAGGCTCTACGAGCTTTATTAAAAGGGCTTTATGAGATTATATTAGATAGCCGTAGCAGCAAGGGCGATATTTGGCGATTTAGAGATTTATGTATTACCTACTGTGGGTATAAGGGATAAAAATGAAAGTACGTTATCGTGTTGTACCAAAACAGAATAAGAAATCATCCTTCTATGTGAACTGTCATAGCCAACATGTGACGATTCAAGCAGCAGACTCTGCATTTTCCACATTGCTTAGTCTACGTGAAAGGTTGTCTGCATGGTATAAGGAAAAAAATATCTCTTTTGATGATATTCCAACAAATACAGATACAGCTTGTTGCTTTGCTTGGAAAGTAGATACTGAAACGGGTGAAGGGTTAGATACCTATTATTATGGCGGTGGCTGTGGTGCTGGTGAATGGATTGAAGCGGCTGAAGCACAACGTGAAGCTGAAGAGGCTAAAAATCAAGAACCTAGAGGCAAGTCTTTTGCGGGTTATGACCAACAACATGAATATGATGATGTAGACGAAGATGATTTTGCCCCATTTGTAGAAGCTATTGAATTAGGCTATTTCAACAATAGTCCAGTTGTTGTGTCTCGTTCTAATCATACGGCTGCCGAATCTAGCAGTAGTGATACTATCGCATCTGTGAGCAGTACACCTAAAGCAAGCAAAGGCTTTGGACCTAAAAAAACTACAAAATCTACGGCTAAAGGAAGTGAAGGGGATGGTAAATATCCTCGTCGTGTACCAAAGGATGCACCTACTGATGAAGGCATGATTTTAGGACCTAAAATTGAAGGGGTCACATCTAAAATCATGGGCACCTTGGATACACCTAGTGTAATTTTTGAAGGTGTCTTTGTTGGTTTAGATAAACGTGATACTAAGACGGGTAAAAGTATCGTTAACGGCAGCATTGTAGATGATACAAATAGCATTAAATTTATCAAGTTTACGAACAGTCCTGAAGAAGGGGATGAATTACTAAAACAACTAAAAGGCTTACAACGGGTTCGCGTACAAGGTAGTGTTAGCTTTGATGATCGTTTTGACAAGGATTATATTCTTTCTATTCGCAGTATTGAAGCAATAGAAACTACTAGTGTGGAACGAACTGAAAATCGTCCGGACTCTCGTGTGGAACTCCACTTACATACCAAGATGAGTGATAAAGATGCTCTTGTATCTGTAAAAGACTTGTTTAAAACAATTAAAAAATGGGGCCATCCTGCGGTGGCTATTACGGACCATGGCGTAGTACAAGCCTTCCCAGAAGCGCAAGCTCTTGGTAAGGAGTTAGGTGTTAAAGTTATCTATGGTGTAGAAGGTTACCTCATCGAAGATGAAACGGTAATAAAAGATGAAGAGCCTGTACTAGATAAAAAGAAAAAGAAAGAAAAAGATAAACGTTACCATATTATTTTATTAGCTAAGAATATGGTTGGTTTGCGTAATTTATATAAAATGATTTCCATTTCTCACCTTGAACATTACAAAGTTCGTCCGCGTTTGCCTCGCTCCGTTATTGAAGAACATCGTGAAGGTATTATCATCGGTTCTGCCTGTGAAGCAGGGGAGCTTATGCAATCCATTGTTCGTGGAGCTACAAAAGAAGAGCTTTTGGAAGTAGCATCCTTCTACGATTATCTTGAGATTCAACCACATACTAACAATACGTTTTTGGTTCGTAAAGGTCTCATGCCCGACGAGCAGGCACTTATTGATATGAATAAGACCGTTATCGAATTAGGAGAAGCCTTAAACAAACCTGTATGTGCTACTTGTGACGTTCACTACCTGACACCAGAAGAAAAAATTTATCGTGAAATCATGTTAACTGCATGTGGTTATCCAGATGCAGACGAACAGCCAGATTTACATTTACGTACTACAGATGAAATGCTTGCGTCCTTCCCTTATTTAAGCGAAGAGAAAGCATACGAAGTAGTCGTTACTAATACACGTGCTATTAATGATAGCATTGAAGATATTAAGCCAGTGCCTGATGGTACATATTCACCTAAGATTGAAGGTGCTGACGAAGCTTTCACAGAAATGTGCTATAGAAATGCGAAGGCTATTTATGGTGATCCATTGCCTCGTGTCGTACAAGAACGTCTCGATTATGAATTGGATTGTATTATTTCCAATGGTTACGGCGTATTGTATTACATCGCTCATAAGCTGGTAAAAAAATCTCTTGATGATGGGTATCTCGTAGGTTCCCGTGGTTCCGTAGGGTCATCCTTTGCCGCTACCATGTCTGAGATTACAGAGGTAAACCCATTACCGCCTCATTATGTATGCCCTAACTGTAAATATTCAGAATTCTTTGAAAAGGGTGAATATGCAGGGGGCTTTGACTTGCCTCGTAAAGACTGTCCTGAATGCGGTCATGCTTTACAAACAAATGGTCACGATATTCCATTTGCTATTTTCCTTGGTTTCGAAGGTGATAAGGTTCCAGATATTGACCTTAACTTCTCTGGTGATTACCAAGCAAAAGCTCACAAATATACGGAAGAACTATTTGGCCGTGATAATGTATTTAAAGCAGGTACAATCGGCACTATAGCAGATAAAACTGCTTTTGGTTATGTTAAAAAGTACGCCGAAATTAGAGACATTCAAGCTCGTAATGGTTTTTTTGAACATTTAGCAAAGGGCTTTACAAATGTGAAGAATACTACAGGCCAACATCCTGGTGGTATTATGGTATGTCCTCGAGATATGGATGTGCATCACTTTACGCCAATTCAACATCCAGCTAATAAAAAGGAAAGTGGCGTATTAACGACACACTTTGATTATCACTCCATTGAAGGTCGTATGACTAAGCTTGATATTCTGGGCCATGATGATCCGACCATTATTCGTATGTTAGAGGATTTGACTGGTATCGATGCTAAGACAATACCATTTGATGATCCAAAGACATTAAGCTTGTTCTCCTCTACAGAGGGGATTGGTTTAACACCTGAGCAATTGCAAGGTGACCAAGTAGCTAGCTTGGCTGTTCCAGAATGTGGCACGAAATTCGTACGGGGCATGCTTGAAGACTCTCGTCCCCAAACATTCTCTGATTTAGTTCGTATTTCTGGCTTTTCACATGGTACAAACGTATGGCTTGACAATGCGCAAGATCTCATTAAAAATGGTACTTGTAAGTTGAATGAAGCCATTTCAACACGTGACGACGTAATGAACTTCTTGATTCATCGTGGTATGGATAGAAAACATAGTTTCTTCGTAATGGAAAACGTTCGTAAAGGTAAGGGTATTGAAAAACGAAATAAACAAGGGCAAGCTACGACGGAATTTGAAGCAGAAATGCGTGAAAATAATATTCCTGAATGGTTTATTGAATCTTGTAAAAAGATTTCCTATCTATTCCCACGGGCCCATGCGGTAGCTTACGTAATGATGGCTTTCCGTATTGCTTGGTTTAAGGTATATCATCCATTGGCATTTTATGCAGCTTACTTCTCCATTCGTGCGAAAGCCTTCGATTTACGGATCATGACAGGGGACCTCAAAACACAATTGACCGAGTTTAACCGTATCAAGGCTCTTGATCGTGCTGCCAGTCCTAAAGATAAGGACCTTATGAGTGCCTTGGAAGTATCTATGGAGATGTATCAACGGGGCTATCGTTTTATTAATGTAGATATTCAACATTCCGAAGCTAGACGCTTTAGTATTAAGGATGGCGCTTTATTGCCACCATTCTTAGCCATTGATTCTCTAGGTGAAACAGTGGCTGATGCTATCGTCGAGGAAAGAAATGAACGTCCATTTACATCTCTAAAAGACTTACAACGCCGTTGTAAAGTATCAAATACCATCATTGATCTTATGAAAGACCTCAAATGCTGTGGTGAACTTCCTGAAGACGAACAAATGTCACTGTTTGGAGCATAATAAAATATAAGATAAGACTTAAATACAAAGTAAGCACTATATACCAAATGTTGATATAGTGCTTATTTTTATGTAGTTTGCTACAATATAATTAATATATATCATTGGTGCAAGGGAGTGTTATGTAATGATAAGTGGGGTATTAAAAGTTTTAGGAATCAACTCATCGGATTGTAATGATTATAAAGAACCCAAAATAAATTTGGAAGGTAATAATAGTGAATCTAACATCACTGAGGAAGTGCAAAATCACGATGTTGAACTAGAATTTTGGGATATTGAGTCTGAGGATACACCAGTACTAGAAGAATCAGATATTCCAGGTGTATACTTTAATGAATTCCTGGAATATGTAGATGAAGAGGGGAATATATTATCTCCATCAGAGGTCGATGCGATACGGTATAAAGAGGATTACGAGGATGACTATTATAGATAGAAATAATTAAAGTGTAATTTTTATCTTGTTATTATATTAAAGTAAGTTGGTGAATTATGAGAGTTCCAATATATGAAGCTTTAGCACACTATAAAAAAAATGAAGAGCTACCTTATACAGAATATTTTGGATTAGGATTTTTTTCTGATATATCATTAGCTGAAGAGGCTCTAGTTGAATCTAAAATATTGTCTGGATTTTCTAAGTTAAATGATGATTCCTTTTCTATAAAAACTCACTATTTAAATGATTGTACTCATATAGGTGATGATATTAACTATGAAATAGTAAATAACAAAATTTATGGTGTTTGGTATGATTACGATATAGATCCATATTATTCCAGTTCTGGATACATAGGTTTATTTAGCACTTTAGAATATGCAGAGAAAGCATTAGATTGGTATAAGACCTGGGATATATTTAATGTATATGGTTTAGATTGTTTAGGAATTGATACAATTACTCTCAATTTAAGGGGCTGGACTGAAGGTTTTATAACAGTATATGATTAAAATTATGCAATAAAAGAGGTGTCATCATTTGATGACGCCTCTTTTTGAAAGTTTTGCAGTTTATTTATTTTGGCAGATTTTGTAAATTGGCAATATTAGTATAGGGATTTATATTTCATCCAGTTTGTTTTGGCCATTTCTTTAAGCTCTGTACCACGGCCATCAAGGATTGCATTGATCAAGTATTTGCTGAAGCCCTTAGCTTGTTGATATGCAATTTTAGGAGGCATAGCAAGTTCTTGTTTATCTACGCGAACATTAACGATGACTGGGCCATTATGGTTAAGGGCTTCCATGATTTTTTCATCAACTTCGCTAGAGTTATGAATGCTCACACCTTTGATACCAGCAGCTTCAGCAAGTTTACCGAAATCTGGATTTACAAAGTCTGTAGCGTAGTCTAGATAACCAGAAGCTTTCATTTCCATAGCGATAAAGCTAAGTTCTTCGTTATTGAATACAAAGATTTTAACTGGTAAGTTAAGTTGTTTTAATGTTAACATTTCGCCCATCATCATTGTAAAGCCACCATCACCAGAGAGGGAGATGACTTGACGGTTAGGACATGCATTTTGAGCACCAATAGCATGCATCATAGCATTCGCCATAGACCCATGGTTATAGGAACCTAAGATGCGACGTTTACCATTTGTTTTTAAGTGACGAGCAGT
This sequence comes from Veillonella parvula, assembly GCF_018366295.1. Lineage (GTDB taxonomy): Bacteria > Bacillota > Negativicutes > Veillonellales > Veillonellaceae > Veillonella > Veillonella parvula_P. The sequence goes on along the minus strand of NZ_JAGZIJ010000001.1, from coordinate 225,001 downwards.
CCAAATAACTGGAGTACCTACGTCAAAGGTAAAGATTGCGTCTTCTGCTGCTAGTTTATTGAGGCGATTTACGAAGTATTGAGGGTGAATTGCTACACCATCTGGTTCAGCTACGGCATAACTATCTAAATCAGCTCTAAATTTTGTATATGCTTTACGTACAGTATCAATAAATTCAGTATCACCACGTTGGCCTACAAGAGGTAATAATTCTTTTAACGTATCTTTTACAGTACCAATGATACCTTGTGTAAGAGGTACGCGACGACCTAAAGCACTAGGATCTCTATCTACTTGTATTACTTTCGCATTTTCTGGATAGAATGGACGATAAGGGAAGTCTGTACCAAGCATTACCAATGTATCACATTGTTCAATAGCACGGTAGCCAGATGTATAGCCTAATAGGCCAGTCATACCTACATCATATGGATTATCCCATTCAACCCATTCTTTACCTCTGAAAGCATGTACAACCGGTGCTTGTAAGCGTTTTGCTAATTCTACTACTTCGTCATGAGCACCTTCACAGCCGGCACCACAGAATAGGGTAATACGTTTGCCTGTTTCTAAATGAGCCGCCATTTCTTCAATATCTTCTCGTTGTGGAACGATATGAGGTAAACGAGGTGGGTTCCACACAGGTAATTCATCAATTTCCATTTCCATAACTGCAACGTCCCCAGGAAGAACGATAACAGCAACATCTTGGTTACCAACAGCAGCGTTCATAGCACGGAATAGAATTTCCGGCATTTGTTTAGGATTGGATACAAGTTCGCAGAAACAAGAACATTCTTTAAATAAGTTTTCTGGATGTGTTTCTTGGAAATAGTTCAAACCTACTTCAGATTGAGGAATGTGAGAAGCAATGGCCAATACTGGAACACGATTGCGATGGCAGTCGAAGAGACCATTAATTAAGTGTAAGTTGCCAGGACCAGAGCTACCAGCACATACAGTTAGTTTATGAGTTAGGGATGCTTCTGCACCGGCAGCAAAGGCTGCTGTTTCTTCATGTCGTACATGTTCAAAAGCAATTTTACCATTGCGGCGTAAACTATCATTTACAGAGTTTAGACTATCTCCAGTGATACCGTAAATGCGTTCGATGCCCGCATTGGCTAAGACTTCTATAAGTACATCAGAAATTCGTTTTTTTGCCATATTATCACCTATATTTAATAATTACTATCATTAAAATATGGTTATCCAAACCATATATACTATATTAGACTTGTTTAACTTGTAATTATGTGATAAAAGTTACTATTTACTGTATACATAGTTTATATATGTTTATATTAAAAGTAAATATATATTATTATTTATATTGTTCTAGTATTTGTGTTCTAAAAATTATATTTTAATTAAATTATTTAATATTCTTTCTCAATACAAAACTATTATTCTTGCATAACATTAATAAAAGTGTTACTATTAATTCATAAACAAAATAGATAAGTCTTTGGGGATAGGTGAAATTCCTTACCGGCGGTAAAGTCCGCGAACCTTTTTGGTATGAATCGGTGCAATTCCGATACCGACAGTAGAGTCTGGATGAGAAAAGACGAGGCACGTTTGTTGTGCGCATTTATGATGACCCAAGGACTATGTAATAGTCCTTTTTTTATTGAGGTGATATGGTGGATGACGTAGTATATATGAAGCGCGCCATTGAACTGGCAAAATTAGCCACAGGTCACACCTCACCAAATCCTTTGGTTGGTGCTGTTGTGGTAAAAGATAATACAATAATCGGTGAAGGTTATCACCATAAAGCTGGTACAGCTCATGCTGAGGTGCATGCACTAAATCAAGCAGGTGATAATGCCAAAGGTGCTACTTTATACGTAACATTAGAGCCATGTTCCCATTATGGAAAAACACCACCTTGTGCGCTTCGTATCATTGAGGCTGGTATAGCTAAAGTAATAGTAGGTAGTACGGATCCAAATCCACTAGTTTCTGGAAAAGGAATGGAGTTACTTCGTGAAGCAGGTATTGAGGTTGTTTGCCCCGTATGTAGTGATGAATGTGCTGAACTAAATGAGCATTTCTTTACCTATATACAGACAGGTAAGCCTTTTGTCACTCTAAAAAGTGCTATGTCACTAGATGGGAAAATTGCTACATCTACTGGACAATCTCAATGGATTACAAATGAGTCCTCTCGTCGTGATGGACATGTGTTGCGTGCCACGCATGATGCCATGCTCGTTGGAATTGGTACAATTTTGGCAGATAATCCACAGTTAAATTGTCGTTTAACGGATAGTGAATTATCAGATGCGTTATTAGATAAAAGCATACTTGATGAACCGATTACGATTCATCAACCAAATGTAATTATCTTGGATAGTCTTGGTAGAACACCTACTACTAGTCGTGTCTTTGAAATAAATAATCGCAAGATTCATATATTCGTATCTAAAGGTTGTCCTAAGGATCGGATACAAGCCTTAGAACAAGTTGGTGCTCAAGTAACCGTAGTAGAATCTATTTCTACTCGTAAAAGCAAGAGCACAGACATTGTCATAGATATTAAGAAATTATCTATCGATGATATTCTTACAAAACTAGGTGAACTAGGTTACACATCTATTCTTGTTGAAGGTGGATCTGCAATTATCAGTTCCTTTGTGGAAACGAAGAACTTTGATAAGGTCGTAATATATATTGGAAATACCATTATTGGTGGTAACGATGCAACACCTGCTGTAGGAGGTCGAGGTTTTGAAAGTTTAGAGGTTTCACCGCAATTAACTTTTACCAAGACTAAAGTATTAGATAATAACATTCGCATTGAAGCGTATCGTCAAGGAAGGAGGGGCACTTATGTTCACGGGAATCGTTGAAGAAATCGGCCGCATCGAGAACATTAAAAAGGGCCCTAAATCCTTAGCCATAACAATTCGAGGAGAAAAAATTTTTAGCGATTTAAAAGTTGGTGATTCCGTAGCTGTTAATGGGGTGTGCTTGACGGCCACAACGATTGGCAATAGTATATTTACAGCGGATGTGATGCCAGAATCCATTAAGATGACTACGTTTACTAATTTGAAAGTCCATCAACCAGTCAACTTAGAGCGAGCTATGCTTGCTAATGGTAGATTTGGTGGTCACATTGTGGCAGGCCATGTAGATGGTACAGGTCGTATTATTAATCGTGAACAAACCGATAATGCCATTATCTTTACTATCGAGGCTCCAAAATCTGTTATGGATTATGTTATCTATAAGGGCTCCATTACCATCGATGGGATTAGCCTCACTATTATGCGACGAACAGACAGCAGTTTTTCCGTCTCTATCATTCCTCACACTTTGAGTGAAACTATTTTAGGTTTTGCTCATATTGGAACAGAGGTCAATTTAGAAACGGATATTGCTGGACGATATATTCGTCATTTTATGAATCTTGGTAGTGAACCTACCGAAGAAAAGCCTAAAAAATCTATGCAATCCCTCTTAGTAGAGAATGGATTTATATAAGTAAGGAGCGTTCCTATGAGCGAACAATTACATTCTATTAATGAGGTCTTACAAGACCTTAAAGCTGGTAAACCTGTTATTATCGTTGATGATGAAAGCCGTGAAAACGAAGGCGATCTTATCATTGCTGCAGAGTTTGCGACGCAAGAAAACATTAACTTCATGGTTAAATACGCTCGCGGTATCGTATGTACGCCTATGCGCCGCGAAGCGTTAGAAAAACTTGGCATTCCTGCAATGGTTACCAAAAATACTGATAACCATGAAACTGCTTTTACTGTGACTGTGGATCATGTAGATACTACAACAGGCGTATCTCCTGCAGAGCGTGCTTATACAATTCAAAAACTATTAGATCCTAATGCGAAACCTCAAGATTTCCGTCGTCCAGGTCACGTATTTCCACTTGTATATAAAGAGGGCGGCGTATTGGTACGTCAAGGTCATACTGAGGCATCTATCGACCTTTGTCGCCTAGCAGGGTTACAAGAGGCTGCCGTTATTTGTGAAATTACTAAAGACAATGGCGATATGGCCCGTTTGCCAGATCTTATGAAATTTGCTAAGGAGCATGACTTGAAAATTGCTTCTGTAGCAGAACTTATAGAATATCGTAAACAACATGAAGATATGGTTGAGCTTGGTGCTTGTTCTAAGTTGCCTACTAAATTTGGTGATTTTAATATCTTTGTATTTAAAAATGAATTAGATCATAAAGAGCATTTAGCTATCGTAAAGGGCAATGTTCAAGATTGTAGCGATGTGCTTGTACGTATTCATTCTGAATGTTTAACAGGCGATGTATTTGGTTCTAAGCGCTGTGATTGTGGCGAACAATTAGACAATGCGTTGCGCGCTATTGAAAAAGAAGGCAAAGGCGTTGTTGTATATATGCGACAAGAGGGCCGTGGCATTGGTTTGACCAATAAAATTAAAGCCTATGCATTACAAGAACAGGGCCTTGATACAGTAGAAGCAAATGAACAATTAGGCTTCCCTGCAGATATGCGTGAATACTCCTTAGCGGCTCAAATTATCCGTTTCTTGGGTATTAAAAGCATCCGCTTATTAACTAACAATCCCGAAAAGCGTCATGGCTTAGAACATTGGGGAATCAATGTAACTAGCCGTGTACCACTCATCATTGCTGCAAATAAATTTAATGCAGGCTATTTAAAAACAAAAGAAGAGAAAATGGGTCATATGTTAGAAGACTAATTAACTTTCACCATATAACTCGGTCGTTACATATATATTTCCTTAGATGGAATAAAGGAGGTCAATATAATGATGGTTCAAGAAGGTAACTTATTAGGTACTGGTAAGAAATTTGCTATTATCGGTTCTCGTTTCAACGAGTTCATTACATCTAAATTAATCGGAGGCGCTGAAGATTGTTTACTTCGTCACGATGTTAAACAAGAGGATATTACAGTAATTTGGGTTCCAGGTGCTTATGAGATTCCTTTGATTGCTAAGAAAGCAGCTTTATCTGGTCGTTATGATGCAGTTATTTGTGTAGGTGCTGTTATTCGTGGGGCCACTACTCATTATGATTATGTATGCAACGAAGTAGCCAAAGGTATCGCACATGTATCTTTGGAAACTGGTATTCCTGTTATGTTTGGTGTAGTAACTACTGAAAACATTGAGCAAGCTATCGAACGCGCAGGTACAAAAGCGGGTAATAAAGGTTATGATTGTGCGATGGGTGCAATCGAAATGGTTAACCTTATCGATCAAATCTAAGAATTGTATATATAACACTCAGTATCTTATGGTACTGGGTGTTTTTATATCATCGAAAATATGTTCTTTTAAATTTAAATAAGACTAGACGAACATATATTCTCTATTATTGAAAGTTAAATATTTGACATGATATACTATATAAGCAATATAAAAGTAATACCTTAATAAAATCAGTAGAAATAAGGAATGATAGAATGGATTATATAAAACGTTTTACAACCCGAGAAGGGGTTCGTATGTCTTTAGCTGTAACAACCGATACAGTTGAAACAGCTCGTGTACGTCATGATTTATGGCCTGTAGCAACAGCTGCTTTAGGTCGTGCTATGACGGGAGCTATTTTATTAGCTGGGGATTTTAAAAACCATGAAAACGTAAGTCTTCGTATTAAAGGTGATGGTCCACTAGGTGTAGTTCATGTAGATGCATTCTCTGATAATACGGTTCGAGGCTATGTAGATGATCCACATGTTGATGTACCTTTAAAGCATGCTGGTAAGCTTGATGTTGGTTCTGCCGTAGGTCATAATGGGGAAGTGCAAGTGACTCGTTTCACGCAGTTAGCGCAAGACTATACTTCTACAAGCCCGATTCAAAGTGGTGAAGTAGCAGAGGATTTGGCATATTATTTATATGCATCTGAACAAGTACCGTCTACGATTAGTTTAGGTGTATTAGTAGATCCAGATTACCATACGGTTGTAGCTGGAGGTTTTATCGTACAAGCCTTACCGGATGCTACAGATGAAGCATTAGCACAAGTAGAAAAGAATATTAATGAACTTGGTCCTATTACAGAATATTTGAAAGCAAACCCAGATGGTAAAGGTCTTATGGAACGTGTTCTCGATGGTTTAACTGTGAATGAAGTATATAATGAACCAATTCATTTCCAATGTCGTTGTGGTCGTGATCGCTTTGCCAGTGTGCTAATGACATTACGTGAAGAAGATAAGAATGCTATTTTGGAAGATGACGTAACAGAGCTTGTTTGCCATTATTGTAATGAAAAATATCATTTCACACGTGAAGAGTTACAAGATATGTTCATCCCAAAAGGTCCAATTCAATAAAAACTTTATAATATGTAGAAAAAATACAGGCTACTAGGTTTTTCCTATAGCCTGTTTTTCTATTCTATGAGAAAATAAAAGATAGAGTTATTAATAATAGGAGGTCACAATGAGTGCAATTGGCATAATTGGTGGTACTGGTGTTTATGATCCGTCCATCTTTGAAAATATTCATGAAGAATCCTTAATGACACCATATGGTGAAATAGATTATGTACAAGGTACATACCATGGGAAAACTGTAATCTTTGTAGCTCGTCACGGCAAAGATCATACAATTCCTCCACACAAAATTAACTATCGTGCTAATATTTGGGGCCTCAAAAAACTAGGCGTTACATTTATTATCTCCACGACAGCAGTAGGTTCTTTAAATGAGAACTTTAAGCCAGGTCATTTTGTGTTGACTGACCAATTCTTAGATTTTACAAAGAACCGCATCACTACGTTTTATGAAGGTGGGGACCGTCCAGTGGCACATCTTGATGTAACAAATCCATACTGCCCTGAATTACGTGATATTCTTCAAAAGGTAGGTACGGAACAAGGCCTTACGATACATAATGGCGGTACCTATGTATGTACTGAAGGCCCTCGTTTTGAGACTCCTGCAGAAATCAAAATGTTCCACATGCTCGGTGGCGATACAGTAGGTATGACAAATGTACCGGAAGTAAATTTAGCGAATGAAGCTGAAATGGCATATGCTACGATCTCTATGATTACCAACTATGCAGCAGGTATTTCTGAATCTGCTTTGACACATGCGGAAGTTGTAGAAATGATGGGCAATATGGCGGCTCAACTAAAATCTCTTATCTTAGGAGCTATTGATGCAATCGATGTGGATGCTCGTTATGATGCTCATAATCGCATGCATGAATATGGTGGTTTTAAACTATAATCAACTCATAATGATACACAATAGTTTATCGAAGGAGAAGTTATGATTAATATTGAATGGCGTAAAGATACGCTGGTACTATTAGATCAAACTAAATTGCCTACTGAAATTACATACGTTCACTGTACAGATTGGCGCCAAGTGGCCGAAGCTATTAAAATGCTTCGCGTTCGTGGCGCACCTGCTATTGGCGTAGCTGCTAGTTATGGTCTCATTTTAGCTGCTATGGAAGCAGGACGTTTAGAGGCGCCATTTAGTGAACAACTTACAAGCTTATATGAGTTTAGTGAGATCTTAAAAGAAACTCGCCCTACGGCAATCAACTTAGCTTGGGCTGTAGATCGTGTCATTTCTCTTGTGAAAACTAATGTTGACAGTATGTCCTCAATGAGTGAAGTAGTAGACCTCATTACAAAAGAGGCTATTATCATTCACGAAGAAGATGTGTCTTTGAATAGACGTATGGCCGAAGCAGGTTCTACATTATTTGAAGGTAAAAAGAATATTCGCATCTTAACTCATTGTAATGCGGGTGCACTAGCTACAGGTGGTCTAGGAACAGCACTTGGTGTTGTTCGTAAATTACATGAAAATGGACAACTGGAACACGTGTATGCTGATGAAACACGTCCATTATTACAAGGTGCTCGACTCACAGCCTTTGAACTTTACGAGGATGGTATTCCTATTACTCTTGAAACAGATAATATGGCAGCCTATGCGATGCAACATGGATTAATTGATGCCGTTATCGTCGGTGCTGACCGCATCACTACAAAAGGGGATGTAGCCAATAAGATTGGTACCTATGGTGTGGCTGTACTAGCTAAATTCCACAATATTCCGTTTTATGTAGCCGCTCCTTATAGTACATTTGATTTTACTTTGGAAAATGGTAGCGATATTCCTATTGAGATGCGTAACGATGATGAAGTAACCGCTTTACACGGTGTTCAAACAGCCCCTAGTGGTATTGATGTACTTAATCCTGCATTTGATGTAACACCTCATGAACTTGTAACAGCGATTATCACCGAAGAGGGAGTATTGACTCCAAATTATGAAGAATCAATCGGTAAGCTACGCCAGATTGTAGAATCTAAATAATCTATTATCTTAATGATTAGCTTATTAAGCATTCAAAATATAAGCAATATATTATCTATATAAGTAAGTATCTACAACGATATTAACAACATTATATAATATCAATAAATCTAAGTAGATTTACTATCAACTATTTATTTTATTGTATCTACTTGTATGAGTAAAAGGAGATATTATGCAATCTTTAATTAGAGACATAAATTTAGCAACAGAAGGTCGCAAAAAAATTGATTGGGTTTCTAACTTTATGCCTACATTAAACACATTAGGTGACCGTTTTGAAGCAGAACAAACTTTCAAAGGCCAAACAATTGTTGTTAGTGTTCACTTGGAAGCAAAAACAGCATACCTTGCGACTGTATTAAAACGCGGTGGTGCAGATGTAATTGTAACGGGCTCCAATCCGTTGTCTACACAAGACGATGTAGCTGCAGGTCTTGTAGATATGGGCATTACTGTATATGCTTGGTACGATTGTACTGATGAAGAATATTTTAACTTCCTCCATAAAGCACTTGATCATAAACCACATATTATCATTGATGATGGTGGTGATTTAGTAAATCTATTGCATACTACACGACAAGATGCAAAAGAACGTTTGTTAGGGGGGAGTGAAGAAACTACAACAGGTGTACATCGTTTATATGCATTAGAGAACGCTAAACAATTAACATTCCCTATGATTGCTGTAAATGACTCTTACTGTAAATATCTTTTCGATAATCGCTATGGTACAGGTCAGTCCGTTTGGGATGGTATCATGCGCACTACGAACTTGACTGTAACAGGTAAGAACGTTGTTGTTGCTGGTTATGGCTGGTGTGGTAAAGGCGTTGCGATGCGCGCAAAAGGCCTTGGTGCACACGTATATGTAACTGAAGTAGATCCAATTAAAGCTATAGAGGCTGTATTTGATGGCTTCAAAGTATTGCCTATGATTGAAGCCGCTAAGGTTGGGGATATCTTCTGTACTGTAACAGGTTGTAAAGATGTTATTGTAAAAGAGCATTACAAAGTGATGAAAGATAAAGCTATCTTATGTAATGCTGGTCACTTTGACTGCGAAGTGAATGTTTCTGATCTTACTGAACTTGCTGTAAGCCACGAAAGGGTTCGCCAAAACATCGAAGGCTATACTATGTCTGATGGTCGTAAACTCTATGTATTGGCTGAAGGCCGTCTAGTAAACCTTGCAGCTGGCGATGGTCACCCTGCAGAAATTATGGACTTGTCATTTGCTATGCAAGCCCTTGCTGCAGAGTATATCTTGAAAAACGGTAAAGAAATGGATCCAAAAGTATACGTATTGCCTCATGAATTAGATGTGGAAATCGCTAAACTTAAGTTGAACTCCATGGGCTATGACTTAGATTCTTTAACACAAGAACAAATCGATTATCTAACAAAAGTAAACTAATACTGTATTGAAATATGATGGTTTCTGGAATACATTTTGTATCCAAACTATTACTAGCTTTCAAATTAAACAAATATAACCGAGCTATTATGGCTCGGTTATACCTATGAGGGAAGACTATGTCTGATTTATTGATTACTCATGTAGACGTCCTCACCGATGAGGGTGTTCTTAAAAATCATGCCATTGAAATTGAACATGGCTATATTACAGCTATTTTAAAGGATAGTGAAGCTATTAAGGCAAAAGATGTTGCTGAGGAAGTACTAGATGGTAAAGGCCAATTGGCAGCGCCAGGTCTTGTAAATACGCACACTCATATTGCGATGGGGCTATTTAGAAACTATGCAGATGATCTTGAGCTTATGGAATGGCTTGAAACAGCAATTTGGCCAACAGAAGCAAAACTAAACGACGATTATGTCCGTTATGGCACACAACTTGGCATTGCTGAAATGTTGCGCACGGGTACCACAACTTTTAGCGACATGTATTTCTTTATGAATACTACAGCTGAGGTGGTAGAAGAAACAGGTATTCGATCTGTATTATCTCGTGGCTTAGCGGGTGTATCTCCAACAGCAGATCAAGCATTAGTTGAAAATGCTGATTTATTCCGCACTTGGAATGGCTTTGATAATGACCGCATCAAAGTGTTGCTTGGACCACATGCTCCATATACTTGTCCCGATGCTTACATGGAAAAGGTTATCGCCTTATCTCATGAGTTAAACTGTGGTATTCACATGCATTTGTCCGAAACTAAAGGGGAAGTGGAGAATGTTATAAAAGCTACAGGTAAAACTCCTATCGCTCATATGCATGAATTAGGTCTATTCTGGAATACTACATTGGCCGCACACTGTGTTCATGTTACAGACGAAGATATGGCTATTATGGCAGAAAATAATGTATCAGTAGCACATAATCCGCAATCTAACCTTAAATTAGCTAGTGGTATTGCACCTGTTCCTGAAATGATTGCTAAAGGTATTACTGTTGGTCTTGGCACAGATGGTTCCGCTTCTAATAATAATGCTGATATGCTTGAAGAAGTACGCCTTGCAGCTACATTGCATAAAGCACGACTCTATGATCCTAAAGCCATTCCTGCACAAGCAGCTTGGAATATGGGCACTATAGAAGGCGCAAAAGCACTTGGCTATAGAGACCTTGGTGTATTAGCGAAAGGCTATCGTGCAGATATCGTGTTATATGACGTATCTGGTATGCACTGGATGCCTCGTTACAATGATTTAGCAGCTCTTGTATACTCTGCTAATAGCTCCGATGTAAATACTACAATTGTGGGTGGTAAAGTTCTTATGAAAGACAAAGAACTGCTTACAATTGATGAAGAAAAACTACGGGCAGAGATTGATAAAGCTCAGGTATATTTTAGTAATTAGCAGTTAATCTAAATACAAAACCCACTCATGATAATCATAGAGTGGGTTTTGTGTTATATATTATATAGATTTATTTAATTACTTTCACCAAGAACATTGGTACAGGAATATAAAATTCATCTTCTTCGCTGTAAATACGAGGGCCTACTGTGGGATCAATTGATACAGAGCTAGCACCTAATTTAGTGAGCAGTTCTTTATCCCATTCTGGTCGTGTATAAGAAGAAATCTCGAGCATATGATAAATGGTATGACATCGTTCTTTTAATTCCTTACTAACATGTTCGTGAGCATGATGAACGGATTGCGGTAAATCATGGTGATTACGAGCATGTTCCGCATCATAATTGAGAATTAAACCACCTGAGCGAATAACGCGTAACCATTCGGCATAGGCTTTATCTGGATGAGGTAAGTTCCACGTCACATTACGAGCTACAACGATATCAAAGGTATTAGTATCAAAGCTAAGATTTTCTGCATCCATTACGGAGAAAGTTGCATCACAATCTAGCGACTGTGCTAGTTGATTCGCTTCATCTATCATATTGGGCGTAATATCAATGCCATGCACTGTATGACCTAGTTGAGATAGGATGATGCTGAAAAATCCAGCTCCACAACCAATATCTAATATACGTAAAGATCTATCAAAATCAAATATATGACTTGTTAATTCGTCTATCCATAATTTTAGTTTTGGACTTTCCAATTCTTTAGCGCGTAAAGCACCAAAATCTTTAGCCCGATCTGTCCAATAGGATGTAATAAAGTCTTTATCATCTTTCATAGGGTGATTGCGTTCAAAAATATCGTTCATATTTTACTTCTCCTCATATTCTATAGTATTTATAGTATCATAAAATAATAACGAACTATACAGCAAAAATCACATTAATTCCATAAATACTAACTATGAGGTATGATATAATACTTCTATGTTTTATTTTAAGGAAAGGGCAGGGCTATGATATTACAGACTGGACAACGTACAGATATTCCTGCTTTTTATGGCCAATGGCTAATCAATCGTGTCCGTGAAGGGTTTGTAGATGTTCGTAATCCATATAATCCGCTACAGGTGACTCGGTATCCTATTAATCAAGAGGTAATAGATGGCATTGCATTTTGTACTAAGAATCCTTTACCATTTATTCCACTACTAAATGAAATTGTTGACTACAGACAATACTGGCATATGACAATAACGCCTTATGGAACTGATATTGAGCCCTATGTACCACCTTATGCTTCTGTTATAGAGGGATTTAAACACATATCCAAACTGCTTACTCCACAATCTATTGTATGGCGCTATGATCCTATCATTTTAACCAATGAGTATACAGTAGATTTTCATTTTGAAAGCTTTTATATAATGGCCAAGTCCCTTAAAGATTATACAGATACAGTTGTTGTTAGCTTTTTAGATATATTTGATAAGGTGGCTCAGAATTTCCCAGAAGGGTACAGACCGAGTTTAGATGTTCAAAATAAGATTATTAAAGAATTTCTATCCATAGCTCGTTCTCATCATATGACTCTCAAAACCTGTGGAGAAGGGCATATCTTTAAAGAAATTGGTGCTGATACGGAGGGGTGCCTTACTTTAGATTGTTATGAAAGGGCCTGGAATATAAAATTAAAAGCACCAAAACGTACGCCAGCACGACCAGAATGTAATTGTTATTTACATGGTGATATTGGTGCCTACGATAGCTGTAGCCACTTTTGCCGTTATTGTTATGCCAATACTAATCAAGCAGCAGTTCGATATAATCGTTTACATCATGATCCAAATTCTAGCTTACTTATTGGAAAACTTTCAAAAAGAGAAATTATCAAAGAAAGTTCGGAGAAGAGCTGGATTGTAGAGGAAACTATAAAACAAGATAGCTTATTTTAAGCAAAATTACTAGAAATTACTAAATTAAATGAATTGACTTACCGTGTAAAATAGATACCAAAGGGGTTGTCAAGAAGGAATCTTAGGAATATAAGAGAGTGTAAATGTATTTTTTGTTTAATTTAAAAGGAGGTGCATTTATGATAACGTATAAGAAAGATAGTAAAGATAATTTACAATCATCTGACTCATCTATGCCCGTGTTAGCAATGTGTTACGACTTTGATAAGACATTAACCCCTGACGATATGCAGGCACAAGGTTTCATTCAATCGGTAGGCTATAACGAAGAGCAAATCAAACAATTTTGGCATGAATCAAATCAATTGGCTAAAAAACATGATATGGATAATAACTTAGCCTATATGTACAAAATGATTCAAGAAGCTGTAGGCCATTTCTATGTAACAAAAGATAAACTCATGGAATACGGCAATCAAGTAGAATTATACGAAGGGGTACGGACTTGGTTTGAACGTATTCGCGAATATGGCTTAGAACAAGGCGTTAAGATTGAACATTATATTATTTCGTCTGGCTTAAAAGAGATGATCGAAGGCACTGAAATGGCAAAAGAGGGGGCTTTCACCAAAATCTATGCCAGTGCATTTATGTTTGATGATAAAGGTGTAGCTGTTTGGCCTGCACAAGCCATTAACTATACGAATAAGACACAATTTTTGTTCCGTATTCAAAAAGGAATTCTTGATATTAATGATACTGGTGTTAATGATTACATTAAGCCTGAAAATCAACGAGTGCCGTTCCGTAACATGATTTATATTGGGGATAGCGATACAGATATTCCTTGTATGAGTCTTGTGAACGCTAATGGGGGTCATTCTATAGGTGTATATGATCCATTTAAGAAAGATAAAGAAAAGGTATATAAGATGATGCGTCATCATCGTATCCGTTATTATGCACCTGCAGACTATACAAATGGTTCTAAACTAGATACATTAGTAAAGCAAATTATACGTAAAACCGCAGCCTACGAAGTATTAGAAGGCGAATATATTCATTGTAAATACGAAGCCGAGGAGTAATATGGAACAATCTAAATTAACTAGCGAATGGATTCAAACCTTTAACCGATTAGGTTCCGAAGGTAAATTAAAACCTACCGTACCATATCATGATTTATTTAACAGAAAAGAGTTAAAAGGATTTCCGTTACACACATTACCCATGTGGACGGTAAATTTTCCAACAGGATATATTACGTGTTGTGATCCTCTAGTAACATTGCCAAGTAAACCAGATACATATCTTAGACAGGTAACACCAGGTACGTATCTGTTAGATACTAAGATAATCGAAATGGAACCAAATGAATATCGTTATGTAGCTAGTCGAGTTGTTTTTAGCGGTAATGAGCCTGTATATTACGAATTAGCATTAAAAGGGACTGAAGACTTAACCGATTTAGATGATGGGGATACCTATATTGGATTTCCTGTAGATTCGGGTTTAGCTACAATTGTAGATGCACAAACAATTGAAACATATAATAAGTTTTATGAACAATGGCATATAAACTATCCTGAAAAAAATATATACGATGACTATTATAGTGATTTATTCCAATTAAATGCTATGGCCTATCCACAATACCAACGTTCTAAAGGTGATTGGATTAACTTTACAATTCCTGATACAGAATTGACAGTACCGATGATTCAATCTGGATTTGGTGATGGTTTATATCCAGTATACTGGGCATTTGATAAAGATGGTCAAATCTGTCAAATTATTATGGAATACATTGATTGTAGCGAAGCATATGAATAATACACTGGGTGTATAGTTAAGGAACTAATTTTATAAATCAAAATATATAAAAATAAGGCGCTTAGATAACTAAGCGCCTATTAATATGTTTATATTCATCTGAGAAATTAGATACCAAAAACCCAGTTAACTAACACGCGAATAATACTTAAACCAACAACCATTTCAGCAAGAAATCTTAAAGAACTCTCCATGCCATTTCCTAAATGTTTTAAACCGCCAATTTTGGCTTTACTTACAATATCACACCAGCACATAAAATTCCTCCATAAGAGTATGAGTAAATCAGATAATTTATATTACTATTTTACAATCTAATTCTAAAAAATTCAATATAAATTTTATGTAATAATAATACTTTATTGGCATATAGAAAAATTAATTTTTACTGATTATTTTGATTAACTAAAATAAACTAGCTTATAAACTTATAGGCTAGTTTTTGTTTTTAATATGAATTACTTCCGATAACGATATATTATCGGAAGTAATTTGTATAAGAAAATTGGGCCTAAATGGCCCAATCCCTTATGTTATCAAGTTTTTTGCTTATTTTTGCTTATTTACGTTTAAATGTGTATGGTTCGTATTCTACATCATTATGACGGTTAGTCCACCAGTTCCAACCAATTCTTGCTAACTTCCAGGCAATAAATCCTACGATGATCCCTAATACTAAACCTGTTAATACATCTGTTGGATAATGCGCAAATAAGTAAACTCTAGAGAACGCTACTACTATTGAACCTAACAATGCTAAAATCCCTAAATATCGCTTCTGAGGCGCTATTTGAGTTAAGCCTAGGTAAATGGTCATAGATGATGCAAATGAACCAAAACTATGACCTGATGGGAATGAATAGCTTGTAGCTTTTGGTAGTGCAGATTCTAACGGCACCGTTACATTTGGAAAATCAACAAATGGTCTTAATCTCGCTACATTTGGTTTTAAACCTTGGTCGCCAATTATAAATACAAATCCTAAAGCAATAATAATTGCCACGCCTAAAACGCGATATTTTTTTTGTAGCATTAATAATAAGGCTATTATAATCCATAATGCGCCATTACTTGTGATTTTTGAAATAAATGCCATAATTGGTGTTAAAAAACTATATACAAAATGTTCATGTACATAGAAGATTAAAGAGTGATCAAATTGTAAAATTGTGTCCATAAATTCCTCTTCTATTCTACTCTCATCTAAATGATAATTATTGAGAATATCTTATGCTTTTTATTTTAATAATT
Organism: Veillonella parvula; assembly: GCF_018366295.1. GTDB lineage: Bacteria > Bacillota > Negativicutes > Veillonellales > Veillonellaceae > Veillonella > Veillonella parvula_P. The sequence goes on along the minus strand of NZ_JAGZIJ010000001.1, from coordinate 208,890 downwards.
AATCTATACTAATTTATTTACGTCTATAATGATTTCTCATTTACAGCCCAAATTATAGCCTAAACTATTTATATCTAATGGTCAATAGTTTAGGCTATATTTCATAAAAACTATAATTATGTTTTCTTTTTGTCACCTTTTTTTACTGCTGCTTCAGATGTAGTAGGCATTGTAATAATTGTATCTACTGGGTCATATACAGACTCAAAGGAATCGGTTTGAGTAACCCAGTTGCCATATGTAATGGTTCTATATGTATTCATTTTCAAGCCTACATGTCCTTCTTGTACCTCTTTTTCTTTTAAAGATGGATCTACCTTAGTTATTGTTTTATTAGGAATCTCACTGTAATCGCCTACAGAGATAGATACATTTTTTGGTTTATCTTGAGCTGTACCAATAATATAAATAGTTAAGGTTCCATTATTCATAACGCTTAAGATATAAATAGAATGCTGATATGGATTTCTAAACTTAAAATCTAAATAGCCCCAAGCTACAGTAGCATCTCTGCCAGCTTGAATATATCCAACTGGTTCAAAGTGAGGAGTTCGTTCAACAATATTCATTCCGGATAATAAAGCTGTATTAAAAATAGTAGAACTTACTTGGCAAATACCGCCACCAATGCCAGGAACTAATTTGCCATCAATCATAACAGGTGCATCATCATAGCCAGCTTCTGCAGTACGTTCGCCTACAACATCGTTAAAGGAGAATTGTGCGCCTGGCTTAATGAGTGTACCATTTATCTTATCAGAAGCTAATTGGATATTATGTGTTCTGCTTTCATTACCTGGATTATACTCCGTTGTGAAAGATGCTAATACAGTATTTAAAGGTTTTAGATCAGTATCGGTAACTTTTACTGTATTCTGCGTAGTAAATACCATAGAAAGTGAATTTATACTATCGCCAGATTGTAAATCATCTTTCAGCTTTTTGAGGGTGGCATCGATATCAATACGTTTACCTTCTTTGGCGGGATGTATTACTACTTGTCCATTTTCAACAGTAAGATATGCATCATGACCAGGTGTATCTATTGTTTTTGCTAACTCAGTGAGATATGTTTTCCCCTTTACTTCGTCTAACTTATATTGTGGTTTAAAATGATGACCATAAAATAATCCATTAAATCTATGTGACAGTACTGTCCACATATCATCCTCATAGCCATATGTGGAAATAGCTTTTACCAAACCCTCTGTATCGAATTGAATGCCTAAATCATGATATGTAGCTTGTTGTTTTTTATTATTTCCCATATCGATAGATATAGTCTGAGGTATCTTATCGTTCAACTCTTGCAAACGCGCTTGTAATTTGTTCTTTGGTGTATTTGATAGATCTGTATCATTATAATATACACCATAAGAAATGTTTTCTGTTGGAATGTATGAGCAGCCAGTTGTACCTAAAAGAACAAGGACTGTTCCTACTAATATATATTTCTTCGTCATGTATTGGTAAATTCTCCCGAATAAGTTATTATATTCTCTAATTATAGCATATATAGATCTAATCTATGGTACAATTATATTGATATTTTAGGGGTAAGGGTGAATTATGTCAAAGTCTAAGAAACAACAAAAACATTTCTATTTGCGCAATAACGATGCGCTTATGAATAGTACAAAGTTGTCTATGAAAGCAAAACAAAGCATATTGTTATCTAAGGCCGAGAATACTCTTGATGCTTACGAATCGGATTGGGACGATTTTGTAGATTGGTGTACCTATCAAAAGGTATCTTATTTTCCAGCTACACCAGAAACAATAGTAAATTATATTAACGATCTAGCAGATTATGCAAAGGCAAATACAATTTCACGTCGTATAAGTGCTATATCTGAAAATTTTAATGCTTCTGGTCAAAGAAATAATCCATGTATGGCACCTATTGTAAAACAGGCCTTACGTGGCATTAGACGGTTAAAAGGAACGTTTCAACAAGGGAAAACACCAGTTTTATTAGAAGATATTGAAGATATTATAGACTGTATGGCTAAGCTAAATGTTCCGGAACTTCAATTATTGCGTGATAAAGCTATTCTTTTGATTGGCTTTATGGGTGCCTTCCGTCGCAGTGAGATTGCGGCTATTACAGTAGAAAATCTTCAATTTTTACCACAAGGTGTTGAAATCTTTGTAGCATCCTCTAAGGCCGACCAAGAAGGTCAAGGTGCCGTGGTAGCTATCCCACATTTATCTGCTTCTCCGTTAGATGCAGTACGAGCCTTACAACAATGGTTACGTGCTTCTGGTATTACTGAGGGACCTGTATTTAGAGGGTTTACAAAAAATATGTCTTTACGTAAAACAGCTATATCCGATAAGATGATTTCAGAAATCGTAAAAAAATATATTTCTCTTATTGGTCTAGATCCGACTATGTATGGCGCCCATAGTTTACGTCATGGCTTTGCAACGACTGCAGCAGCTTATGGTGTTGAAGAACGTAATATTATGCGACAAACACGTCATCATAGTGTAAATATGGTTCGTCGTTATATTAATGAAGCGAATAAGTTTGTAGATAATCCTATCTCTACAATTTTTGAAAAGCGATTTAGATAACAATCATAAATCAGTTGATTTAGACAATAACTATAAATCGTTTAATAACATACATTAGATAACAAAAAGCAGCTATCTCTGTTAGAGTAGCTGCTTTTTTGCGTGGGATTAACCCATATATATTTAGTTTTGAGCCATATAGTCCAAAGCTCTAACTGGACTATCAGATTTATTTGCTGGTACTTTCAAAACGGTACCAGGTACAAGCGCACCAGAATCGCTAATATTGTTGAGTTCCTTCATAGCATATACCATTTCACGAACATCCATATCTTTATGAGCTGTACGTGCTGCAATATCCCACATTGTATCACCTGCTTGAACCTTTACTTCACGTACATTATGTGTATTTACCTCTGTTGTAGGATTTGACATATTATAACCAAATAATACTGTTAAGCACATTCCTACCATCATCAATATATTTTTCATCTCATACCTCACATTTACATCGAACATAATATCTGAGAACATTTGTTTGTTTACATGCTTATAATACCACACGAACGAATGTTCGGTCAAGCGTTTTAGAACAAATGTTTGCAAAAACTTTTAAAATTGCCTATAATAGGTATATAAGTTAAGTAAATATCTTATATTTTTATTATATAGTACGTTATGTGGTAATTTTTACGCATAGATATATTGACATTATTTTGACATTAGATTGACTTTGGAGGTTTATCGTGAGACGCCCTGCTACAGATATTAATACAAAACAGCGCCGTATATTAGACTTTATAAAAGATTCATTACATAATGAATATCGTTGTCCTACAGTTCGTGAAATCTGTACACATGTAGGGCTAAGTTCCACTTCTACTGTTCAATCTCATTTGAATGCGCTAGAAAAATTTGGCTATATTAAGCGTGATCCAAATAAAAATCGTGCTATTACTGTTTTAGAAGATACTAAACCTTCTATTTCAGTAACTGGTAATGAAACGTCTAGCTCTGATAACTTTGAGTTTTTAGGTGCAGGTCTTAAACAAGTACCTCTTATCGGTACTGTACAAGCAGGTATGCCTATTACTGCGGTGGAAAACTTAGAGTCCACGCTTACATTGCCAGTTCAATTAACTGGTGATTCCGATTGTTTCTTACTTCGTGTTCAAGGCGAATCTATGATGAATATCGGTATGTATGAAGGTGATATGCTCATCGTACGCCATCAAAATACAGCAAATAATGGCGATGTAGTTGTAGCACGTATCGATGATGAAGCTACAGTAAAACGTTTTTACAAAGAAAATGGTCACATTCGTTTGCAGCCTGAAAATGATGATTTTGATCCAATTATTGTAGATGATTGTCATATTGAGGGTCTCGTAATCGGTCTTGTGCGAGATAGAATATAAACAAAAAAACGGCAACATATTGTTGCCGTTTTTTTGTTACATATATAAAGTTTATTTTTAATGTAAACTATTTTCTCTCCGTAGAGTAGCAAAAATAGCACCTGATATATTATGCCATACACTAAAAATAGCCCCTACTAGCGTCGCTAATGGATTTAATGCAAAATTTGTTGCTGCCAATGTTACGGCTAAACCACTATTTTGCATTCCTACCTCTATTGCTAGCGCTGTAGTTTTATCATATCTTAATTTAAGCAGTGCTCCTACACCTAAGCCTAGTAGTAGACCTAGTATATTATGTATACCAACAACAATAAGTGTTTCAAGCCCAGAAACGAATAGTTTATCCTTGTTGATAGCAATAATGGCTGCTATTAATAGTATAATAGCAATCATTGAGAAGATCGGACTAATGCTGGTTAAAGTATTAATATGTGATTTACATACATATTGGATTGCTGCGCCTAATAAAATTGGCACAATAATAACTTTTACCATAGTAATCATCATAGGTAGTACTTGAACATCTACCCATGCGCCACCAATATATAAGATTAATAATGGTGTAACTATGGGAGCTATCAATGTTGAAGTAATAGTCATTCCTACAGATAAAGGGACATCACCATTGGCAATATAGGTTATAACATTACTGGCTGTTCCGCCGGGACAACAACCTACTAATATTACACCAATAACAATATCTGGTGATAATGTGAATATATGGCAAATTCCCCAGGCTAATAGAGGCATTATCGTATATTGTGCAAGTACACCAATACAAATATCTTTTGGATGCCTAAGGATACTACATAAGCTTTCAAACTTAATAGTAAGCCCCATTCCAAACATTGCTATACCAAGTAAAAATGGTGTATAAGCGATTGCCCAAGTAAAGTATTCTGGTACTATATAGGCGATACATGAAAAGCCTAGGATTATAAAAATCAAGTATTTGGAAAGAACGTTGTTGAGTGTAAGTAAATGATTCATAACTTCTCTCCTTATTTTGGATCGTATGAGAAGTTATCGATAAGTCGTGTAGAACCAATATATATAGCCATAGCCACTAATACTGGAGCAGTAACCTCTTGTACAGGTTGCATAGTCTTAGCATCAACAACTGAAATATAATCTATCTTAGCAAGCGGTTCGGTTTGTATAGTGTCTGTCATAGTATCAATGATACATTTAGCAGGACAACCATATTGTATAGTTTGTTTTCCTAATTGAATAGCTTTATACAAGATTGTAGCAGCTTTCCGTTCTTCACTAGACAAATATGTATTACGAGAAGATTTTGCTAAACCATCTTCTTCACGAACAATGGGAACACCAATAATATTGACAGGAAAATTTAAATCAAAGACCATTTTACGTATAATGGCTAATTGCTGTGCATCTTTTTCACCAAAATACGCATTTGTTGGTTGAATAATATTAAAGAATTTTGCCACCACAGTGCAAACGCCTTTAAAGTGAATTGGTCTGCGAATACCACACAATGTATCAGATAAATCCGCAATGTTTACAAATGCCTTTTTATCTTGGTACATTTCCTCCGGATTTGGAGCAAAAATAAGATCAACACCATGTGATTCACATAACTTTTTATCGCTATTAATATCACGAGGGTAAGTACTCAAGTCTTCATTTTCTCCAAATTGAATAGGATTTACAAATATAGAGACAATGATTTTATCGTTATTTTTTCTAGCTTGATCTATTAATGCAGCATGTCCTTCATGTAAGAATCCCATGGTTGGTACAAAACCAATTGTGTAACCATCTTTTCTCCAGCTATTTACTGTATTCCGCACATTTTCGATAGTTGTTATAAATTCCATTATATTCCTCCGTTATATTGTAAATACGAAGATAGTCTCCTATACAGTCTACTGTAATTCGATCAATGACAATTATTTTTGATCAACTAATAAACCATGTTTCTCATAGTTTTTTATATGACTTATCTTGTTATTGTTATCTACAAATACAACGAGAGGATTATGGCTCTCAACTTCGCTTTCATCAAGCTGTGCATAACACATGATAATTATCTTATCATGTACTTGCACATGTCGTGCAGCAGCACCATTTAAACATATAACACCACTACCTGCTTCTCCGGCAATAGTATATGTACTAAAACGTGCTCCATTATTAATATTTACAATTTGAACTTGTTCATATTCTCGTATTCCGGATGCATTCAATAAATCTGTATCAATTGTAATGCTCCCTACATAATCAAGCTCTGCTTGTGTCACAGTAGCTCTGTGAATTTTACCTTTTAACATTGTTAGTATCATGCTAAACTCCTTGTGTTTTAAATGTACCCGCCATATTGGTCGGTTCGAACTTTCACAATTTGTCTGTTTATCATGAATTAACAGTAGACTAGAGTATAGTTAAAAATACTATCTCCAGAGAAATTATACCATAATTATAAATTTTTACATTAAAATACAATTAATTTAATACAAATAATGTCACTCTAATCAAAAATAACAGTAAGATTGCAGTATAAAATAAAAACCAGTAGCTACAATGTAGTCACTGGTTTTTATTTTATACTGATATTTTATTTTAGATATTCTGCTAATGCTTTATCAATATATGCTGCTTCATCGGCCGTTGGTTCACACATTGGTAAATTAAATTTTCCCACAGGTAAGCCAATTTTACGGGCTGCATATTTAACAGGAATCGGATTTGTGGTGATGAACATCGCTTTTATAATTTCTGATAAAGCTTGATGAATACGAATCGCTTCGTAGTTATGGCCAGATTCATAAGCTTGAATCATAGCATTCATATCTTTGCCTGCTACATGAGATACTACAGATACGACTCCACATCCTCCAATAGATAACATCGGTAATGTAAGACCATCGTCCCCACTATATACCATGAAATCATCTCCAGGCATTAAACGCTTAATTTCAGAAGCAATCATTAAATTACCACTTGCCTCTTTGATAGCACAAATATGTGGATATTCGTTATGTAGTTGAACTAAGGTAGTTGGGAAAATACCTGTCCCTACACGACTTGGTACATTATACACCATAATTGGCAATGTAGTAGCTTCTGCAATAGTTTTAAAATGCAAATATTGACCTTGTTGGTTCGGTTTATTGTAATAAGGTACTACAACTAGCAAACCATCGATACCATCGATTTTAGAGACTTCCTTTACAAATTCTGCAGAAGCCATTGTATCGTTACTACCTACATTGGCAATAATCGAACCTTTATGTCCACATTCTTTTGCAATCGCATTAAATAGAGCTAATTTTTCGTCTCTAGACATAGTTGGGTTTTCACCCGTTGTGCCACAAACCACAAGACCATCAGAGCCATTATCTAACAGATGATTGGCGATAGCAACACAATTTTCAATATTTACGGATCCATCACTATTAAAGGATGTCACCATAGCTGTTAACACTCGACCAAAGGTTTTCATATATGTCCCCCCCTTGATAGATTAAAATGCTTGTTTTTCCACCAAGTACTCAGCAATTTGCAACGCGTTAAGAGCTGCACCTTTACGAATTTGATCCCCTACAATCCAGAAGTTCATACCTTTGTCATTATATAAGTCTTTACGAATACGACCAATTTCACAGTTGTTTTGATTAGATGTATACAATGGCATAGGGTAAATTTGTTCAGCAGGATTATCTTTAACTTGTAACCCAGGGAATTTTTCACATGCCACCTTGAAAGCCTCTACAGATACAGGTTCTGCTGTTTCTACCAAGACAGATTCAGAATGGGAGCGATATACAGGAACACGAACTGTAGTTGGGACTACTTGAATAGTTTCGTCATGAAGAATTTTTTGCGTTTCGTAAACCATCTTCATTTCTTCTTTAGTATAATCATTTTCTAAGAACACATCAATTTGTGGCAATAAGTTGAATGCTACAGGATAGTGTTTAGGAGCAGAGCCGGTTGGCAACAGATTTGCTGTCATTTCTTCGCCTGCAGTATATTGTTTTACTTGATTTTCAAGTTCTTCAATACCTTCTTTACCTGCCCCAGATACAGCTTGGTATGTACTTACAACTACACGTTTAATTGGAGAGAGATCATGAAGAGGTTTTAATCCTAAACTCATGATAATTGTAGAGCAGTTAGGATTTGCAATGATACCTTTATGTTTCAAGATATCTTCTGGGTTAACTTCTGGTACTACGAGTGGAACTTCAGGATCCATACGGAATGCACTAGAGTTATCGATTACAATAGCACCGCGTTTAGCGGCTTCTGGCGCTAATGTTTTAGATATAGAGCCACCTGCAAATAGCGCAATATCAATATTATCAAAAGATTCAGGTTTTGCTTCTTCTACAATATATGTTTTACCATTCACAGTAAGTTCTGTACCTGCAGAACGAGCGGAAGCTAATAGTTTTAAGTTTTCATAAGGAAAGTTACGTTCTTCAATAAGTGTAATAAATTCAGCACCTACTGCACCAGTAGCACCTAGAATTGCAATATTAGGTTTTTTCATTGATACATCTCCTTGCACAAATATTATAAATAATGTTCTAAACCGTATGTTAAGCCAGTTTTAGAACTAATTTTTTTACATGCTAATACTACGCCTGGCATAAAAGATAAACGGCTTAAGCTATCATGACGTATGGTTAATGTTTCATCATAACCACCAAATAAAACTTCTTGATGAGCCACATAACCTGGAAGGCGTACACTATGAATTGTTACATCGTCAACCTTAGCACCACGAGCACCTGGTAAGCTTTCACGAGTTAAATCCTCATCAGCAGTTACCTTAGCAGCTTGTTTAGCATCGTTAATCAATTTAGCTGTTAAAATAGCTGTGCCAGAAGGCGCATCGTATTTGTGATTATGATGTAATTCTATAATTTCTACATTAGGGAAATATGGAGCGAGCTCTGCAGACACTTTCATCATCATTACCGCCCCAAGAGAAAAATTTGGCGCCACTAAGCAATTTGCTTGATTGGAACGACCTATTGTATCAAGTTCATCACGTTGTTCTGCGGTCAATCCTGTAGTACCGATGACTACATGAATACCAGCGGATAACATTTTCTTCGCGTTTTCATAAATAACTGCAGGATTAGTGAAATCTACAATCACATCAGGTTTATTTATATCTAATACCTCATCAATGGAGGCATTCATCTTGATACCTAATTGTTCGATTCCTGCTACAGAGCCTACATCTTCCCCTGCCTTAGTCGGATCAATACCACCAACTAATGTTAAATCAGGATCGTTATGTACTGCTTTGACCACTTCACGACCCATTTTGCCGCCAGCGCCATTTACCATTACTCGAATCATATATACCTCCAAAAAAGCCAGTGGATGCATCCACTGGCCTTATAGATTATATAGCTATATATACTCTTATGAAAAGCTCAATGATAGCACTCCACCAATACAAGATTGATGACAGTTGTCTATCTATTAAATAGACAACCAGAACGATGAGTCGCAATCATCGAACTTCGGCAAGCATCCCTTTTATCATGGATCAATGCATGCCTACTCCTCATGATTACTCTTAATACTCGCACCTCTATCAATATATTCATTTAATACTATTAGTATAAGTAATTATGCGATTTTAGTCAATTAAAATGGTCAATAAGTTCTTTCGCCGCCGCAAGTGCTGTAGTAGACATTCCCTTACCAGACATCATAGACGCGATTTGTGTTACTCGTTCTTCCTCATTTAAGACTACTAATGTAGAGATTGTACGATCATCTTCCTCTATTTTAGATAGATGATAGTGTTGTTTCGCAATACTTGCAGTTTGAGGCAAATGGGTAATACAAAATACTTGATTTGTTCTAGATAAATTAAGTATTTTTTCTGCCACCTTAAGTGCTATATCACCGCTGATACCAACGTCAATTTCATCAAATACCATCGTTTTAAAAGCGTCACTGCGGAATACTGATTTAAAGGCTAATGCAATGCGAGCTAACTCACCGCCAGATGCTACTTTATGTAGAGGTAATAACTGTTCCCCTTTATTTGCGGAGAATAACATTTCAATAGACTTTGCACCTAATGAGGATAATTCAGTTCCCTCTTCAATATGAAATTGAATATCCCCTTTGGGCATTCCTAGATCCATTAATTCTTGATGTAAGGCCGTAGCAATCTCTTTTGCATTTTTTTGACGTACCTCGTGTAAAACTGTTAACGCTTCTTCTGCTACCTTTTTTGCTTCTTCAAGACGAGTTTCTAATTCATCTTGAGCAAATACAAGGTCTTCTAGTTCTTCTAAACGAGATTGCGCCTTTTCTTCGTATGCTAGAATATCTTCTACGGTTTCACCATATTTTTTCTTTAAGCTATAAATTGTGGTATCTCTGTCTTGGCAATATTTATAACGCTCTTCATCGTAGCTGATAGTATCCCTGTAACGATCTAAAGATTGTGCAGCTTCTTCTAGTTGGAAATAAGCAGAGTCCACCATTTCTGAGACTTCTTTTAACTCGCTGTCATATTTTACTAGATCATTAACCTCTACCTTAATCGAGTTAATCGTATCAAGTAATGGTTGACGTCCATTATAAAAGGCATCATAACAAGAACCTAAAACCTTATCGATATGTTCAAAACTGTCAAGACGCTTAAGTTCTTCTGCAATAGTTACATCTTCACCAACACTCAGACCAGCATCTTCAATTTCATCGATTTGGTATCTAAGCATATCAAGCTCCCGGGCTCGCTCAGACATATTTTCTTGTAAATGATCTACATCTTGTTTTGCTTGCTTATAAATTTTATACGCATCAGTATAAGCTTTATAGGCTTCCTTTCCTTCTTTATTAAAAGTATCTAAATATTCATGGTGTGTATCAGCGTCTAGTAAACGTTGGTTGCTATATTGTCCGTGAATATCTGCTAAGTATTGACCAATCTCCTTTAAAGCTTTTAAAGGTATTGGTTGATCATTAGCCAATATACTAGATTTGCCATTACGGTTAAAAGATCTTGATAGAATTAACTGGCCTTCTTCTATCATGATATTTTTAGACTCTAATAGGTCTTGAATACTTTGGTGATTAGCAATATCAAATATTCCATCAATAACAAAACTATCTTTACCGTGACGAATAAACTCGCTACTTGCGCGTTCTCCTAATAGGATACTAAAGGCATCCATAAGAATGGATTTCCCTGCCCCAGTTTCGCCGGTAAAGATAGTAATGCCATCATTAAATGAAATATTCATTTGCTCAATCAACGCAAAGTTGCGAATGCTCATTTGCGTTAACATATTATTAGTCCTTCATTAAATCTTGAATTTTCGCTAAAATTGCTGGAACTTCAGCTTCGGATTTTGCAATTAACAAAATAGTATCGTCCCCTGCTAATGTACCAATAATTTCAGTCCATTTTGCATGGTCGATAGAAAATGCTACAGATTGAGCAGAACCAGGGATTGTATGTAATACAACTTGGTTTAAACTGTGATCAACCTTAATCAAAGAATCTTGGAATAGTCGGTTAATACGACTACGAGATAAAACTACATTTTCCTCTGGAGATAATGCATAACGATAATGTCCATCGCCTGTAGGAATTTTGATTAACATTAATTCCTTAATATCACGAGAAACTGTAGCTTGTGTAACTTCAATACCTTCTTCTAGTAAAGCCGCAGCTAATTCCTCTTGTGTTTCAATCGCCTTGGACTGCACGATCTCTTTAATTTTGTTATAGCGATAGCGTTTCATTTTGAACTCCCTTTTTTAAACCTTGCACATAAAAGAGAATAGTATCTTTCTGATAATATTATACCATATATTCATAATTAATATATGGTATAAATCGCATATATTATACGTCTTATGCATATTATATTAATATTTAAAATATTGTTAATATTCTATATATTGATAACGTGCAAATTCATAGCTCATAAGGTTCATCTATTTATAGGGAATTAATAATTTAAAAATAGAAAAATATACATGTATAATTAAAATCCCCTATAAAGGGGGTTTTACTAACTGAGTATGAGTTTTATTCATAATGAATAAAGATATATTTCGTTTTATCGTTTTTGCAATATAAATAACTCAGGTGGATTATGTATTTGGTTCATCGGATGCCAATGGCATACATTATATATTTTCTGATCTAAATCTGATAAATACGATTTAAGAGACTGCATTTCTTCAAATCCCTCTGTTGTTCCAGGGTAAGCAACTATTGTAATAACTCCAGACTTGGAAAGTTTGTGTAAACCTTCATTTATGGCATCAATGGTTTGGTGAGGTTTTGTTACAACTTGGTGATCTCCTCCAGGTAAATATCCAAGGTTAAAAATCATTAAATCAATAACTTCATCTTTTAATTGATGAGCTACTGCCAAATCATGAGAGTCATGAATAAACGTTAAACTTACTTCTGGTGCAATATCATTTGATTGTAAAAGCTCTTTGCTAGTTTTAATAGCTTTCATTTGAATATCAATTCCATATAGATGGCATGCTTTTTGTGCCCGTTTAGAAAGGTATAAAAGATCATGGCCATTACCACAAGTAGCATCTACTACCACTTTGGCATTTTCCATACATCGATCCCAGATTAAATGTTGGAATTGAACAGCATTGTTAATGTTAATCACAAAACCACCCCACTTGAGATTTGGTTATAACAATTCATCTCGACGAGATGCTAACTTTTTAAATAGTGTACCAAAGAAACATTGATCCTTGAATCGTACAAATAAACAATATACAGGGTTAGAGCTTATATGTAAGGTTTCTTTATTTGTAAAAGTATAGTCAAATGTACCATCAATACAAATATGTAATTGTGGTTCTCTTTCCGGCATTGTAATTTGAATCGTATCATGTTCCTCTAAAACAAGGCTTACACCTTGAATTAAGTGTGGCGCTACTGGGGTGACAATGATGGACCGATTATCTGGTTTCATGATTGGACCACCAGCCGATAGATTATAGCCGGTAGAACCTGTAGCAGAGGAAATAATTAAACCATCCGATGGATACATTTGCGTGTGTTGATTATTAATAGACATATTAATTCGCGCCATTTTAGCAGGCTCAGCACGAGTGATAACAATTTCGTTAATGATAGGAACTAGTTCTTCCTCTTTACCCTTATGACGTTCTATATAAGCATATAAATGTCCACGCTTTTCAATATTATAATCACCATTAGCAATACGTTTAATATGACTTTGCATTTGATGAATTTCAATTTGATTTAAAAAACCTAGTTCGCCAAGATTAATACCACAAACAGGTACATTATATGGATAAATTTGTCTTGCAAGATGGATGATGGTACCATCACCACCAAAACTAAAGGCAATATCTATTTGTTTGAAGATTTCTGGACGACTTAAAATATGAGTTTCAGGAATCTTAAGTACTCGTGCAGGTGCATCTGATTCGAGATCATCTGGCAAAAATACTTCGATACCTTCATCTTTACAAATATGTGCAGCCATTTTTAGAACTGCCATAATATTGCTTTTCCCCATATTGGGGAAGAATCCGATACGCATAGTAATCTCCTATAATGAATGGGCTTCTGCAACCACTGTATCAATCAAAGTATCATCAATGGTTAAGGCCCCTTCTTCGTACTTTTTAAAATAACCTAAAAACTCTATATTGCCTTCCATACCTTTAATTGGTGAGAAAGTTAAGCCATGTGTATACAATCCACAATCATACGCAACGTGTAGAATACGATGTAAAACTTCTTTATGGATTTCACTATCTCGCACTATACCGCCCTTACCAACATTTTCTTTACCAGCCTCAAATTGTGGTTTTATTAAGGCCACAAGTGAGCCCGTATCTTTTAATAAATTAGTAGCTACTGGTAAAACTTTGTCTAAAGAAATAAATGCTACATCAATAGAAATAAAATCAACAAGTTCACCTATTTGTTCAGCGGTAACAGTACGGATATTTTGTTTCTCCATATTAATCACACGTGAATCTTGGCGTAATTTCCAAGCTAATTGATTATATCCTACATCGATGGCAAAGACCTTAGACGCACCGTTTTGTAATGCGCAATCTGTAAAACCACCTGTACTAGCTCCTATATCAATCATCACAGTCCCATGTAAATCGATAGGGTAAGTTTGAATAGCCTTTTCTAATTTAAGTCCTCCACGACTTACATAAGGTAAAGTATTGCCTTTTACAATAATATTGGCATCCACAGGAATCTTGGTGCCTGCTTTATCTATACGTGTAGTATCCATAAATATAAGGCCCGCCATAATAGCTGCTTTTGCTTTTTCTCTACTTTCAAAAAGGCCTCGATTAACGAGGAGTATATCTAATCGTTCTTTATTGCTCATATTACACCATGATAAATACAATAAAACTGAATAAAGGCCACAAGAATACCGAGAATTAAACCACCAAATACTTCGATAGGTGTATGTCCCAACAACTCTTTTAATGCTTCTTTACGTGTAATGACAACAGGTATATTCTTTTTGGTAAAATAATCTACAATTTGATTAAGTATTTGAGCTTGTCGTCCTGCCTCTAATCGTACACCAGACGCATCATACATAACAACAATTGAAAATACTAAGGATAATATAAATAGATCCGTTACACCATTTTTAAGATAAATCGCTGTTGTTGTAGCAATTACAAATGATGTATGTGAACTTGGAAAACCACCAGATCCAACAAGGCGCTCTGGTCGGAATTTACCATGTCTTAAGAGTTGCCATACAAATTTGATAGCTTGAGCCGTAAACCAGCCCCAAAATGCAGCTTGCGCGATATAATTATGTGCTATTTGTGGTAATATATCAATCATTGTTTATACCTTCTACAGGTAATACCCATTAATTCGTACGTTCTAAAAGATAATCAATTAATGCTGATAGTATAGTTGTATCATAAGAAACCAAGTTTAACGCATCATGAGCTTGGCTACCTACTAAGTAGGCTTGATGTTTTGCTTGCTCTAAACCTAGTAAAGATACATAGGTAGATTTATGTTGGCGAATATCACTACCGGGTGTTTTTCCTAATTCTTCAATAGTACCGGTTACATCTAAAATATCATCAGTAATTTGGAATAATAATCCCAGGCAATTAGAATATTCCATAAGGGCTGTTCGCGTAGTCTTATTAGCACTTCCAAGAATAAGACCTAATTCTACAGAAGCGTTAAATAGTGCACCTGTTTTACCAGTATGTAAAACCTTTAATTCTTCTAAAGGAATATGTTTGTCTTCGCTGAGCAAATCAAAGGCTTGTCCCCCAACCATACCTTCAGGACCAGCCGCAGTAGCAACACATTTTATAGCATCTAGTTTTTGCTGTGCACTAGCAACTGTATTTGAAGTCATCAATTGAAAGGCATATGTTAATAACCCATCACCGGCTAAAATAGCAAGTCCCTCACCGTATACTTTGTGATTGGTCAAATTACCTCTACGATAATCATCATTATCCATAGCTGGTAAATCATCATGAACTAATGAATACGTATGGATACACTCCATAGCACATAGAAATTCCTTATAATCAGCTGGCTCTTTATGAAGCATTTCCAACACAGCCTTAGTTAAAATAGGTCGTATTCGTTTGCCACCTTGCATTAAACTATAATTCATAGATTCATAAAGTTGTTCAAATTCTTGATTTGGGCTATTAAGTACTTCGCCTAACCATTGTTCAATATTTTGTTTGCTAGATGCTAAATAATCTTTGAACATAGAATCTCCTTATTCGCTGATGCGGACTTCTTCGATAATTTGTTGTACTTCATCTTCAACAGAGTCAAGCATTTCAGCACATTCTTTTACCAAAGTTAAGCCCTTTTTATATTGTGATAAAAGCTCAGAAATGGTCATATCCCCATCGTCTAATTGCTTAACAATATCTTCTAAGGCCTTATATTTTTTCTCATAACTTTTTAGTGATGCGGCCATCCTTGTGCGCCTCCTTTACCGTAGCAGTAATATAACCATCAGCTAGTGTAACTCGTATATCGTCATTTAGTTGTAATTGGGCAACCGATGTAATAGGTTTGTTATCATGCTCAACCTTTGCAAAACCTTTAATCATCATTTGTAATGGATTTAGCGACTCTAACTGTTGTGCCAATAATGCTAAGCTATGTCTCTCTGCATTACATCGTTCTTTAGTTGCATTAGTTAGAGTTTGTGAAAGCTCTTGTAAGTGTGATTTTTGCTTATGTAAAAATTGCAGAGCTGGAATACCAAGTTTTCGATTAAAGAGCAATGTTAAATCTGTACGTTTTTGTTGTAGTGTATAGCGTATATATTCGTGTAAATACTCTTCTTTTTCTGTCAGCTGATCTTGTAATGTAGTAATTGGAAGTACTGCCATTTCTGTAGCATGGCTAGGCGTAGCCCCGCGCGCATCAGCTACATAATCACATAAGGTGTAATCTGTTTCATGACCTACCGCCGAAATAATCGGTGTATGAGCATTATAAATTGCCTCTACAACAGCTCTATCATTGAAACACCACAAGTCCTCCATAGATCCACCACCACGACCAACGATGATGACATCAATATCTGGATCAGCATCTGCCGTAGCAATTCCTTTTGCTATAATTGGGCCTGCGGTACTACCTTGTACAGGAACGGAAAACAATTTAAATTGAACTAGTGGATTGCGTTGTTTACTAACATGTAGAATATCATGTAATACAGCACCAGATTGGGATGTAACAATACCAATGCAACTCGCCATATAGGGTAAACCTACTTTATGGCTATCATCAAAGTACCCCAAAGCAGTTAACGCTCGTTTTAGAGCGTCAAATTCAAGCTGTAACGGACTTTTAGCACCTATCTGCATATCTGATGCAATGAGATTTAAACGGCCCATTTTATTGTAAAAGTTAACAGATGCTTTTACAGTTACTAATAAACCATTTTGAATGGCATTAACTAGTCCCTTTTGCATGACTGTACTAGACCACATTGTCACATCAATAGCAGATTCCTCATCTTTTAAAGAAAAATACATATGTCCACTACTATGGCATTTTGCATTAATGATTGTACCACTTACATATACATTCTTTAATAGATATTCACGGTCTAAAGTACGCTTTATGAGATTGTTCAATTGTGTAATGGTTAGTACATTCACGATTATCCTCTAGATTCTTGTAAATATGCAGCACCAAAAGCATTACCTGTGGCATTATCAACAGAAAATTGTGTCTGCGCTACATGTAATTGGAGACGATTACGTTTACAACAAATTTCCATGCGCTTACGAAGTAAACTATTACTCATCACACCACCTACAGCGATAAGTGTACGTACAGGTTTCTCTTTAGTATGATAAGTAATCATTTTTTCTAGAGCATTTCCAATGGAAGTAAAAACAGCTCTAGCTAACTTAGATTTATCTATATCACTCATAGCGTTATTTATACGCCGCATAGCAGCACTACAAGGACCGGCAAAGCTAATCCATCCGTCTTTTACAGATGATGGCAATGGTTCATATTCTGTAGTTTGTAATGCTAAAGCCTCTAAATGTTTACCTGCAGGAAATGGTAAGCCTAATGCGACACCTATACGATCAACATATTGCCCCCCTTGTAAATCTTTAGAACCACCAACGATGTGAGATTCAAAAATACCGTTTCCTTGATAATGGCAATATACTAGTTCTGTCGTGCCACCTGATAGATGTAATGCCAAAAATGGCTCATTAGGAATATTTTTTAAATCCCTCAAAGCAGCTAATATATGATTCTCTTGATGTGCAAAAATATGTAAAGGTACATTCATAAGATGACTCAAGGTTTCTCCTTGGCCTAACCCAACCATAAAGGCTGGCATATACGAATTTTCTTCGCGCCGTGGAAAGCCACTAACACCGATACCGCTAATCGATACCTGAGGTAATTCTGACATTAGCTTAGGTAATGCCTTTATATGCTGAAAGACCATATTTGATTGTTGTAGTCCTCGCTCACCTGGTTTTACCTCTAAGATTTTACGTGCTTCCCCTACTATGTGAAAGTCGCTATCTACAATGGCACAACTTGTGGTGTAACAGCTCGTATCAATGCCTAAGTAATATCGTTTCATTATTTACTCTTATTGTATGCGTCTAAGATTGCATTAATTAATTTATAAGATGCATCAGATCCAAACTCTTTTGCTAATTGAATGGCTTCATTAATAGCAATGGATGGCTCTAAAGCTTCCGCTTTATTTGTCATTTCCCAAACGGCAATACGTAAAATAGAACGATCCACCTTATCTAAATTTGCTACTTTACGAGATTTACAGAATGGCTGTAATGTAGCATCAATTGCTTCAGTGTTTGATAGTACACCCTCTATAATACTATTTGCATATGCCTTATCCATTGCTTTATGAATGTTTCCTTCAGGAAATTGAACATCATTTTGATCAGTATGAAATTCATTGGCATATAACATTTGGAATGCGTATTGACGAGCCTCTCGCCGATTTCGCTTAGTTACCATGTAAAACTGGCTCCTTTTCTTTTACAATACCTTCAATATGCACATCAACCTTAATATGATCAAGATCTAGCATATTTTTTAAGGTTTGTTTGATTTCTAATTGCAATTGTTTTGATAATTCAATGAGATTATATCCATACAATGCTTTAATATAAATGTTAATTTCAATAAAACCTTTACGATGCTTTACATTGATACCAGGTAAGCTACGCTGACCAAAAGCATGTGTAATACCCTCTACCAACTCATCGTAAAAGCGTGGGCTTAAAGAATGAATACCAGGAATGGTTCCTAAAGTTTTTGTTGCTACATCAATGATGACAGAATCTGCAATATCAATGGTATCCGTGTCTAAACCATAATTTAATTGATTATCTGAACTCATAGAGATACCTCCTATGGCTGTTGAGGTGTTACTAAATCATCAAAAATAATGTCTTGTACAACTACATCAATAGTTTGAACCTCAATTTCTGTATAAGAGACTAAAGCAGTTTTAATGCGCTCTTGTAGACGTAAAACAACATCAGGAATACGATATCCATACTGAATGCACACATATAGTGTAACTGATATTGCTCCTTCATCGTTAAAGGATATCTTAACACCTTCATGATCGGATTTACGTCTAAAAAAAGTGTTAACGCCATCATTAAAGGTGGAACTCATATGATGAATTCCCTTTGTGTCAAGCGCTGTCATTGTTACAATTGTAGCATATACATCATCGTTAATCTTAATCTTACCCGACTCTAGTTCAGTATTTTTCTTGGTCATACTGGCCTCTTTCAAAAAAAGCACCTGTCCCTATATATAATTACATAGACGACAAGTGCTTACAGTGCAAATGTTACGATATATGGGGAATAAGATTCCTTGAAAAGATCTTGCCCCAATACATATCAATGAGTATTAGGCACGTTCGATGTATTGTCCTGTACGAGTATCAATACGAAGTACATCATCTACTTCAATGAAGAGAGGTACTTTTACAGTGTAGCCTGTTTCTAATACGGCTGGTTTATTACCACCAGTCGCAGTATCGCCACGGATACCAGGATCTGTTTCAACTACGCGAAGTTCAACAGCTACAGGTAAATCGATACCGATTACGATACCTTGGAAAAACATGATGGATACTTCCATATTTTCAAGAAGGAAGTTTTTAGCATCACCTAATTGTTCAAGGGTAAGTTCAACTTGATCATAAGTTTCGTTATCCATGAATGTATAAGAGCCATCAGATTCATATAAGTATTGCATACGACGACGATCAACATGTGCTTTAGGCACTTTTTCACCTGCATTAAATGTACGCTCAACTACAGAACCAGTTTGCAAGTTTTTCATTTTAGTACGTACGAATGCAGCACCTTTACCTGGTTTAACGTGTTGAAAATCAACTACTTGCCATACATTACCGTCAATTTCAACGGTTACACCTGGACGAAAATCATTACTGGAAATCATCTAACTCTTCTCCTTCTAAATACCTATTTCAATTAACTCTTTTGGACTATGTGTCAACACCTCATAGCCGTCAGATTTGACGATGACACTATCCTCTATTCTCAATCCGATAGTACCTGTTATATAAATGCCAGGTTCTACCGTAATGATCATATTTTCTGTAAATACCGTATCGGATTTAGTATTGGCTACTGGTTCTTCGTGAATCTCAAGACCTACGCCATGCCCAGTACCATGATTAAATTCCTTGGTATATCCATGTTCTTTAATATAATCACGACAAACTGCATCAAGTTCTTTACCAGTAATACCAGCCCGAACTGCAGCTACGCCACGTTTTTGTGCTTCTAAAACTATACCATACAGGTTCTTTTGTAATTCAGAGGCAGGCCCCATTACAATAGTTCTAGTCATATCAGAATGATAACCCTTATATACTGCACCAAAGTCAAAGGTAACAAAATCACCTGCTTCAATGACCTTATCACTGGCTACACCATGAGGCATACTAGAACGATTACCAGAAGCAACAATGGTTGCAAAGGAAGGTTCCTCTGATCCACGTTTTAACATTTCTGATTCTAATATAATGCGCGCTTCGTTTTCTGTCATCCCTACCTTTAGTTGTGGTAGCAAGGCAGCAAAAGCACCATCACCAATTTTAGCAGCTTTACGCAATAAGTCTAATTCATCTTCACGCTTAACCGCACGTAGTTTTGCAAAATTGATAGATGTAAAATTAAAGCGTTCATCTAATGTATCACATAAAGTTTCATACGTATCCACAGGCATTTGTTTGCCTTCTATACCGAATAAACCTTCGTGAATATGATATTCATTGAATATATCTACAAGAGTATCCATAACAGTTGTTTCATATTGAATAACTGTGTACCCTTCACATTGTTTTGTTGCTTGTTCAGTATATCTGAAATCAGTAATCATAAAGGCTTTATCTTGAGTAATGATAGCAAAGCCTGTAGTACCAGTAAAGCCTGCAAAATAATGTAAATTTATAGGGCTTATTAAAATGACGCCTGTTAATTCTTGCTCTTTAATATACTGTTGTAGCAGATTTAATCCATTCATAATCTTGCTCCTAGTCTATAAAGTACAATTAATCTTACCATAAAATGCCTATATTGAATAGAATTTTATGCTATTTTTTAAAGCCCTCTATCTGTTCAACGGTCAATTCCATTGCAGAACCAACTTCCTCAATGCCACTTAAATCAATATGACCAATCGTAAGACGTTTCAAATATGTTACAGTACCACCTGCAGCACCAATCATGCGCTTAACTTGATGATATTTGCCTTCTTCAATCGTTATATGTGCTGAGTGTAACGATACAGATTCGATTTCTGCCGGTTTACATTGCGTACCATCTCCAAGAAGAATTCCCTTTTTAATACGTTGTATACCTTCATCAGATAGCGTTCCTTCAAATTCTACGTAATAAATCTTAGGCACATGTTTATTACCATTGATGATAGAATGTCCCCACACACCATCATTAGTTAATAATAAAAGTCCTTCTGTATCCTTGTCTAATCTGCCTACTGGAACAACTCCCATTTTTATGAATTCTGGAGGGAGTAAATCCATAACAACAGGGTGATTAGAATCTTCTACCGCTGTAACATAGCCCTTTGGCTTATGAAATTTTACATAATAAAGTTGAGTAGTACTAACAACCTTACCATCAACAGCAACTATATCAACATTAATATCAATGTGAGTATCTTTTTTCGTTGTTATACTACCATTGATGGTAACCCTTCTATCCTTTATGATTTGATGGACTTCTTTTCGACTACCATAAGCTTTATTGGCTAATAATTTATCTAGTCGCATCATGCATGACCTTGTAATATATCTACGTGTGCTGTATCATTGAGCAAGTTTAAAATATTATGATCAAACTCTCCCATGCCATTATAGAATATACGATTAATTGCTGTATTACCTTGACTAAAATTCCAACAATGACTAATGGAAATATCTAATAATTTACACAATAATGTTCGTATAGTTCCACCATGACAAGCAATGAGAAGTGTTTCCTCCTCATTATTAACATTGATAAATTCCTCTAGACCTTCCCATGCACGGTCTTGTAAATTCTTAAAGCTTTCACCATTAGGAACCTTAACTAGATGTGGTCGCAAATACATTTCATCTATCAAACCAGGCCAACGATCTTCGATATCTGAAAATAGCATAGCTTCCCAATCGCCAAAATTAAGTTCTCGTAAGCGTTTATCTACTGTTATAGGAGTAGTACGTTCCCCGCGAATGACTTCAGCTGTAACTAAAGCACGACTCAAATCACTAGATAATATGCGATCAAATTTAACATCTTTAAGAGCCTGACCACATGCCTTTGCTTGATTTAAACCATTTTCATTAAGTGGAACATCTGTGATGCCTTGGTATTTTCCCATTTTGTTCCAATCAGTTTCACCATGGCGCACAATATACAATGTCTTCATAGTCTTCCTATACTTTCAAAATATCTGTTAATTTTTCTACTAACTTAACATTAGTATCATGATCTTTAATTGCAACGCGAACCCATTGATTATTTAATCCCATATAAGAATCACAGTTGCGAACAATCATATTATCTTTTTTAAGAGCTTCATTAATCGACTCTGCCGTTATTCCTTCTTGCTCAATGTGGAACAACATAAAATTAGCTGAAGGCGGATATACAGTAATACCATCTATAGTATCTAATGAGTTATGCATAAAAAGTTGCTCTTCATGTAATACTTGTTTTGTTCGTTTCACATACTCTACATCATTCAAAGCCGCCTCTGTATAGGATTGAGCTAATGTGTTAACAGACCAAGTGGGAATAAAACTATTTAGTTGCTCAATGATAAGAGGATTGCTGAAAGCAGCACCAATTCGTAGCCCTGGCACGGCATAGAATTTTGTAAAAGAATGAACCACGATAATATTATCAAACTCGTTAACTAGGGAGCGCATGGAGTATTCATTATCTTGTAATGTGTCGTTACCAACAAAATCGATAAAGGACTCATCTATAACAAGTAAACTATTAGCATCTTTCAGCATGCTTGCAATAGTACGAATATGGTTTTTATCAAGTAACGTACCATCTGGATTATTGGGATTACCTAGAAATACAATAATACGACCATCTTGCCCCTTTAACTCAGCTGCAAAAGTTTCTAATGCTAAATAAGGAACCTCAAAATAAGGTTTTCCATGTTCATCTTCCCGTGGTCGATAATAAATATCGCGTACTGGAATTCTACTTGCTTCTAAAGCTGCTTTATATTCAGAAAAACCTGGTGCGGGAACAAAAGCGCCCGTATAGCCAGGTAACCGACAAATTGCATATAATAGCTCTGCTGCTCCATTGCCAACTACAATTTGATTTTTATTCATACCATAGATATCAGCAATGGCATTTAATATATCATCATTTGTAGCATCCGGATAATGTGATATATATCGCAATTGAGATTCTAATGCAGATAAGCCACGTTGGCTAGGGCCTAGTGAATTAATATTAGCACTAAAGTCAATAACATCGTATGGTTCAATTCGTTGTTCATGGGCAAACTGAAAGATATTGCCCCCATGTATTTTAGACATACTATTCTCTTTCTATGAAATACTTTATCGTTTGATATAAGTTAATCCTTCATTCGTAGTTTCAACCGTATCTACATAGGTTAATTGTGGCAACTTACGTAAAATCTCATTCTTACAATCATCAATACGACCATAATCAACGGGGAATAATAGTCCCATAATGGTTCCGCTATGAGCGATGATTGTTCCCACACTATTATAAGAATTACCTACATCGTGAAAGTCATATAAATTAGGTTTATATAAAATACGCTGATTGCCAAAAGCACTTAATGTAGCAGCTTGGCCAATGAGCTTTATATCATGCGTTATAAGACCCTGTTTAAAGAAATCAAAGGATTCTTGTATAATAGATTCTTTTTCTAAAATTTTATTTTGTAAATCTGCTTGTTTATTAAAGCTAACTGTATCAATGCTACCGCCTTCGTCAAAAACGAGGATTTTTAAAGGTGGGCACATACCTAATGGCTTAGAGATAGTCCCTTTAATATAATCAAACTGAGTTACACCTTGATAAAAAGAGGCATCTGTAGGCTCTACAGATAGACAAATTTGCTCAAGTTCTTTTAATGATAAATCATAGTCCATGGCCAAAGCTGTAGCCATAGCTGTTACAGAAATATCTGCCGAACTTGAAGCCATGCCTTTTCCTTGCAGAATATCGGATCTTACATACACAGGCGGGCAAATTTGATTTTTATTTTTTTGTTGGACCAATTCTTGTACTAATTTACGAGCTTGTGCAGATTTTGGTTGAAGTGCACAAAATTCTTTAGAAAAAGGTTGTATTACATTACTCAATGCGTAGGAGTATCGATTAATTGGACATGTCACTAAAAATGACTGACCATCAATAGAACCTTGTAGAAATTCCCCACATGTACCTGGGGCTCTTACATAATAGGTCACATTAAACTCCTTTCACATCAAATAAAGTATACGTTCTAAAGATATTAAAACTTTGAAAATCAAAAATTTAGAGTTAGAACATAGTTGGATTATTAACTACCGTAGCTGATAGTATAGATAAAATTATGCTATATACCAATATCAATAATACTTCAGTTACTTCCACAACAAATCCATATGTATCACCAGTAGTGCCACCTAACGCTTTTACAATATAGCGGTTTAATAATCGGTTAATAATATACGTAATAATCATGCTAACAATATTGATTTGGAAAATACCTATAGTAGCATATACTAACACACCTAGTCCTACCAAATACCCTACATCAGGTGCTGAAAAAATTGCATAAGCACCATATAAAAGTGTATATAATACTAAACCGATTAATAGTAATAGAATAGGCATAAAGAACGTAGATATGGTGTTATAAGTAATAACATATTTAGGTGCTAAATTAGCAAATGCTGCCCCCATCCCCTGTTCTCTAGCATATGGATAGGATCGAATACTAAAAACCATAGACCAGCGGCTCATTAAAGGCATCATAATGAGTGCCATAGGAATAAATTCAGCCGATGGAATCGAAGCTAATAATTGCCATTTCAAAAGTGTAACAAATACAAAAGCAACAACTCCAAAGGAGCCTATACGACTATCTTTCATGATTTCTAGTTTACGTTCTCTTTCACGGCCGGAAAACAAACCATCGCTTGTATCCATCAAACCATCAGCATGAAGGCCACCAGTTATTAAAAACTCAGCCACAACGATAATTAACATCAATGGCATAATCGGAATAAATGGCGACAATACGCCATATAATATAGCTAGTATGAGACCAATAATAAGGCCCACATAAGGAAAGGCTACTACCGATTTACCAAAGTCCTCTACAGACCATTCAGTTTGATTTACAAGTTTTAAACGCGTTAAAAATTGTAGTGCTATAAAAAAAGGTGTCATTATACATTCATCCCATAGGTAATGACTGTACTAATGATGACCATTAGTATAGTCGTAACATACATCATATAAATAGTTCGTGTAATATGGTTGCGATTCAACTTTTCAATAGGGTCACCCATATATTCGCGAAAAGTCATTTTTTTGAAATATTGATTGTAACCACCTAAGCGAATATGTAAAGCTCCTGCAACTGGTGCTTCTGCGTAACCACCATTAGGGCTTGGATGTTTCTTAGCATCGCGCAAACCAATTTGGATCGCCTTTTTTGCATCAAAGCGTAAAAAGAATGCAGAAATTACAATTAATACAAAGGTAATTCGGGCAGGAATCCAATTTAATATGTCATCAAAGCGTGCAGCTACGCGACCAAAGTACAAGTACTTTTGATTCTTATAGCCTAACATAGAATCCATAGTATTAGCAGTTCTATAAAGAATAGCCCCCATAGGGCCACCGATAATAAAAAAGAAAAAAGGTGCAATGATACCATCTACCGTATTTTCCGCAATCGTTTCTACTGTAGCACGAGTGATTTCACTTTCATCTAGGTCTTCAGTATCACGTCCCACAATCCAGGATAAACGTTTACGAGCTTCTACGATATTACCTTGTTTTATTAACTGACTAATCGTAAAACCTGCGCCAGCCAATGAACGTGGAGAAATGGCGATGTAGAGGATCACTACTTCGAAAGCATAGTATACCCATTTGTCTACTACTCCACCTAGCCATAACAATAAAGATACTATGATATATACCGATATAAGAATTAAACCTACTGCAATACCACCGTACCACAATTTCTTCGTATCATTATCAGTGTCCTTATAAAGAACGGCTTCAAAAAAAGATATTATACGTCCAATAATGCCCACTGGATGATATTTACTATTAGGATCTCCAATAATTAAATCCAATAAAAATGCTAAAACTGGTATACACACAAAGTTATACTTCGAAAACCAGTGAAAAAATGTTAAATGTTCCATATATCTCCTCTACTATCCCAAAGTAGACATAATATAGTCCATATCTAAATGTTCCTCCACAATATCAGCTAAGCGATTATATGCCGCATTTTTATGTTCAAAATAATGGAATACTACATCTAATGGTTGTAATCCCTTGCGTTCACGTAATTGATTGATAATAAAACGTCTAAACTCGTCATTATCAAATACACCGTGAATATATGTACCCATTACCTGATGATTGCCATCAATAAAACCATCAATAACATTGACGGCCTCTTCACTGCGACTTGTAATTGTAAAGCAACGAGACACTGTATCTGCTAGTGGTGTAGTATCCCCCATATGAATTTCATAGCCTACTAATTTTTCACCCCTGAAAGTACCATTTAAGAACTGTAAATTAGATACATTGAATTGTACTTGATGGGTAGTTTTTTGAGCCTTCATAGTCGTGGAGGATTCAACAAGGCCAAGTCCTTCAATTTCCTCGATATCACCTTCCATATGATGCGGATCATAAATAGTTTTACCTAACATTTGGTTACCGCCACAAACACCGATAACAGGTGTACCTTGAGCAGCCAATTTTTTGATTTCATCAGCAAAGCCTGTATCGCGTAAATATGTTAAGTCAGCCAATGTATTTTTAGAACCAGGTAATATAATTAAATCTGGTGTACCGATAACATCTCCAGGGCCTACAAAACGGACAGATACATCTGGCTCATAATTAAGTGCATCAAAGTCTGTAAAATTAGAGATTTTAGGTGTTTGCATAACTACGACCTGAATATCTTTAGACCCACTATTGCGTTTGTTCTCTAATGCAACAGAATCTTCTTCATCAATATCGAGGTTTTCAATGGCAGGAATAACTCCTACCACTTTTTTACCTGTTTTTTCTTCAATAAATGTAAGAGCTGGTTCTAATAGTTTGATATCACCACGGAATTTATTGATAACGATACCTTTGATAAGATCGCGTTCTTCTGGTTCTAATAGTTCTAAGGTACCAACAATAGACGCAATAGCACCACCTCGGTCAATATCTGCAATGAGAAAAACTGGAGCTTGAGTCATCTTGGCAATACGCATATTTACAATGTCATTTGCTTTTAAGTTAACTTCTGCAGGGCTACCAGCACCTTCGATAACCATCATATCAAAATTTGAATCTAAGAAATCGATAGATTCTTTAACCTTATCTAAAGCGGTTAGAGAATATTTAGTATGATATTCTTTAGCACTATATACACCAACAGGTTTTCCCATCAATACAACTTGAGACGATTGATTGCCTGTAGGTTTTAATAAAACAGGATTCATTTGAACTATTGGATCAATACCAGCGGCTTCGGCTTGAGCGACTTGAGCACGACCAATTTCATCGCCCCATTTTGTCACATAAGAATTGAGAGCCATATTTTGTGCTTTAAAAGGAACGGTCTTAAAACCTTTTCTATAAAAAATACGGCATAATGCAGTACAAAGAATACTTTTACCTACATTAGAACTCGTTCCTTGAAACATTATTTTCTTAGCCATTTATATGAACCTCCTGTGATTTCAATTCAATGGTAACACCACTAATTGTTAAATAGAGTTTATCTGCAACAGAAGCTACTGCTCGATTCACACGACCAGCAATATCTCTAAAATATCTAGCCAGTTTATTATCCGGCACAATACCTAACCCAATTTCATTGGTCACAAATATAACTGTTTTACCTTCACATGATTGTATCGAGTCTAATAAAGTGTCTAATTCTGAAAGTATTGTCTGTTCTAAACTATTAGCATCTTCTTGACCACGAATGGAGCCATAAGCCATCATGTGATTGGTAGTGAACATGGTTAAACAATCTATAAGAATTACATCTGCTGATTTACTGATATTTTCCCATTCATCAGCTAAATGTAAAGGTACTTCAAAATTATTCCATATTTTTCCTCGTCGCTCTTGATGTTTTTTGATGCGATCCACCATTTCCTCATCAAAAGCTTGGCCCGTAGCTACATAAGCTTTTAAACCTTTTGTAGCCAATGCTAAACGTTCAGCAAATTCACTTTTTCCACTACGTGCCCCACCGGAACACAATATAATTTGTGATTTCATAATGCACCTATACAAGAATTTATAATTTCAGTATCATTATAAGTATAACAAAGGAGCGATACTATGGAAATTATGAATATGAAACTAAAAATGATGGCTACTTTATGGGATAACACATATCGTGTTGCCATCGATGACGGGCAAGGTAAATATATTGGTACTGCACGAGTAGTAGTGAATGTTCCGCTACCACCAGAAGCCTTACCAGAAAATGCACCTCAAGTTGAAGCACAACTCTTAGTATTAGTTGAAGACTTTGATTTCGGCGCTGATAAAATTATAAACTTTGAAACAACATTAGCCAATCTATTAAGAGAAAAATTCCGTTATGAAATTCCTCATATCTTTTTCTACTATCCTAGTCCTCAAGATGTTTTAAACCAAACAATTTCACAATAAGGTCTATAACGAGCAAAAAGCTATGTAAAATACATAGCTTTTTTTGTTTATTCTGCTCCAAGTTCTTCCTCTACACGACACAAGATAAAGCAAAGGTCGGATAGACGATTTAAGTATTTTAAATTAGATTCGTGAACACTTTCACCAGCGTCTAATACCCGCCATAAAGCGCGTTC
The DNA here is from genome assembly GCF_018366295.1 of Veillonella parvula. Classification (GTDB taxonomy): domain Bacteria; phylum Bacillota; class Negativicutes; order Veillonellales; family Veillonellaceae; genus Veillonella; species Veillonella parvula_P. Next base: position 179,768 of record NZ_JAGZIJ010000001.1, on the reverse strand, counting down.
CGCACGTCGAGTAATCGTTCTAGCTACATGTAAGTAAGCAGAAGATTGTTTTTCACCTGGAATAACAAAACTAGATAAAGGTTCTAATTTTGCATCAAAGCGATCTATAACTTTTTCTAAATGCTTTACATATTGCTCAGTAATTACCGGAGCGGCATTTAAACTTGCAATATCGGCCATTAATGTCCATAAGTTGCGCTCAATATCGTATAATTCAGCAGAAACACGTGGATTTTCAGCATAAGCGCGAGCCAATCCTAAAAAAGCTTGTAATTCATCGATTGTACCATAAGCTTCTACGCGTAAAGATGATTTCTGTACACGTTCTCCCGTGTATAAACCAGTTGTACCAGCATCACCTGTTTTTGTATAAACGCTACTTGCCATATGATTACCTCCTATAGATAACATGGATGTAGAAATAAAAGCTAAAGAATCCCAACCTTGAGATTATTTGTATTCAGGGAACCAAAGATGAATTTCACGAGCAGCGGCTTCTGGAGAATCAGAAGCATGTACTACGTTAGCATCCATTGTTAGGGCATAGTCACCACGAATACTACCAGGGGCAGCATCTACAGGATTTGTTGCTCCGTTTAAAGCACGTACGGATACAATTGCGTTCTCACCAGCTAACACAAAAGCAAGAACTGGTCCTGATGTAATAAAATCAACTAATTCACCAAAGAATGGTTTTTCCTTATGTTCTGCATAATGTTCTTCCGCTAATTCACGAGGTACTTGTAAGAGTTTTAATGCTTTAATAACAAGGCCTTTACGTTCATAACGGCTAAGAATTTCACCACTTAATTGACGTTTAACTGCATCTGGTTTAATTAAAACTAATGTTTCTTGCATAATACCCTCCAGTAGATACTAATTATAATATTGCCTTTTCTTTATACTTTGGATTTATAGCTTGTTTCTTTAACTTTTGAATACGTTCTTCCGTGCGAGGATGTGTACTAAAAAGATTGCTCAAGCTTTCACCAATTCCCATCATAGGGTTAATAATAAACATATGGGCTGTAGCATTACTTGCATTAGGCAATGCACCATGTTTAGAGTAGTAGTCAATTTTTGCAAGTGCAGAAGCCAGTGCTAATGGATTGCGACACATATCTCCGCCCCCCTCATCAGCTAAAAACTCACGAGTACGGGAAATACTCATCTGAATAAGACCAGCTGCGATAGGTGCAATAATGATTGTACCAAGAAGTGCCAAAGGGTTAGTGCCTTCTCGATCATCGGAACGCCCAAATATGGCAGTAAATTGAAGTATATTGGCTATCATAGAAATAGCACCAGCCATCATAGCTGCAATTGTACTAATCAATGTATCTCGATTCTTAACATGTGTTAATTCGTGTGCAAGCACACCTTCTAATTCTTCATCAGTTAATAGACGTTGGATACCTTCTGTAACAGCAACTGCTGCATGACTAGGATTTCTACCTGTTGCAAATGCATTCGGTACTTCACTGGGAATGATATAAACCTTTGGCATTGGTAAATTACCATTTTTAGCCAATTGATCTACCATTGCATATAGTTTTGGATTAGACTGTGCAGTAACAGGTTGAGCATTGTATTGGGCTAAAACGATTTTATCGCTGTACCAATAGGACATAAAATTCATACCCATGGATATGACAAACATCATAATCATACCGCTTCTGCCGCCAATCATATCACCAATAACCACTAAAATGGCTGTTAGAGTCGCTAATAAAAGTGTTGTTTTTATATTGTTCATAGTTTCCTCCAATTATTGTTATGGACTGTGCCTAACACTATAATTATACCATAAACTATATAATTAACGCTCCAGTTGTATCAGCTTCTAAGCAATATATTTTATTTTCAATCTCATTTGCTGTGAATACGGCCCCCATAGCCTTTGCTACCTCTTGTACATGAGTTTTATCAACATATGCAATCAGAGTAGAACCCGATCCACTGATAGTAGCACCGTAAGCTCCAGCAACTTTTGCGGCTTCAAAAACTTCATCACAATGAGGAATCAATGTCTTACGATAAGGTACATGCAAGTTGTCATCTAAGGCAACAGATAAATTACTTAATTGATGCGTAATTAAGCTTGTTACAAATAATGAAGCATGACTTACATTTTGTACAGCTTCTTTAAATGGAATATGATTTGGTAGCACAGAACGAGCATATTCAGTAGATACCATGACTTCTGGTACTACAACAGCAAAATGTAGCTCCGGAGGAATAGAAATGACCGTGTTTAGTACCTTATTTTTTAAACCTGTAGCACAACATAAATTTCCGTAAATAGCTGGCGCCACATTATCTGGATGACCTTCCATACGATTTGCTATAACTAGTAACTCTTCTTTTGAAAGTGGATGCTTTACCAATGCGTTCGCCAGTAAAAGCCCCCCTACGATAGCCGTACTACTACTACCTAGTCCACGAGAGGGAGGAATCAAGGTTTCAGAAGTTATATGACCATATCGAATTGGTTCTTGAGCAGTAGCAAAAACTTGATCCATAGCGAAACCAATTAGATTCTTTTTAGGATCTTCAGCGCGTAGAATATCTGCACCAAAACCTTCAAAAGTATATGTATATTCTGTAGCATTTTCATCTGGTGTAAAGCTGAATATATTATAAAGATTTAGTGCTAATCCTAAGCAATCAAAACCTGGGCCACAGTTTGCACTAGTGGCAGGTACTTGTACACGAACAGTATTCATAATTAAGCTTCCATAATACGAATGACACTATTAACAGCCTTAACGGAGCGCAAGCTATTAAAAGAGTCTATAAGATTTAAAATATAAGATCTTGGGCATTTAGATGTAACAATGGCAAGAACTGCAGTTTCTGGATCCATATTTCGTTGAACGATGGATAAAACAGAAATCTTTTGTTCTGCTAATTTTGCAGAGATTTTTGCTAGTACACCTGTTTTATTATCTACTGCTAAACGCAAGTAGTAGCTAGATTGAATTTTACCTGGAGAATAAATATCTTTTTGATCATAATAGAACGGTTTCAAACGTCCCGTTTCATTATAAGAAACATTCTTTGCCACTTCCATAATGTCAGATACTACAGAACTACCTGTCGGTAAGCTACCTGCACCACGACCATATAACATGACATCGTCGATACCATTCCCCTTTACATAAATCGCATTATAGGATCCGCGAACAGATGCCAATGGATGTGTAGTAGGAATAAATGCAGGGTATACATTTAGAGATAATCCTTGAGCAGTTTCTTTAGCAATACCTAATAATTTAATATTGTAACCAAACTCTTTCCCAAATTTTATATCTTCAGTATCAATACAAGTAATACCTTCTACAGTTACATCTTCAAAGAAAATACGACGGTTAAAACTAATGGATGCAAGTATTGCCAATTTACGAGCTGCATCAAGGCCTTCAACATCAGCTGTAGGATCTGCCTCTGCATATCCTAACTCTTGTGCTTCTTTCAATACATCTTGATAGCTTAAACCTTCTTCAGACATTTTAGTCAAAATAAAGTTTGTAGTACCGTTCATAATGCCAATGATTTCAGTAATACGATTACCGGCTAACGATTCATATAATGTGCGGATTATAGGAATACCACCTAAAACAGATGCTTCAAAACGTAAGTCTACCCCATTTTTACTCGCTAAGTCTAATAAGTATGGACCAGCTTCTGCTAATAAGTCTTTATTGGCAGTTACCACATTCTTCTTAGCTTTTAAAGCCCCTTCTACACAATCTTTTGCAAAGTTTGTACCACCCATTAATTCCACTACCATTTGAATGGAGTCATCTTTTAATACTTCATCAATATCAGTTACATATTTAGCTGTTTCTGGTAATATAATATGACTATATTTTTCTGGATTTCGTACGTAAATTTTAGAAATTTCAACATTGACACCTGTACGATTTTTAATTAATTCAGCATTGTCTTGCAATAAGTTAAAAGTACCTTGTGCAACAGTACCAAAACCTAATAAAGCAATTTTTATAGTGGTCATAATCGTCCTACTCTCTTAATTAGCCTATGCTTGGCCTAAAATCTCTACCTTTATAATACCCTTCATAGAGCGAATATCTAGCAATAAATCTTCTAATGAGCCTTGTAAATCCTTGGTTTCAAAAGAAATGCTACTATTCGCAATGCCTTGTAATGGAATATCTTGATTAATCGTTAAAATACTACCGTTACGTTCAGCAATGGCTTTCAAAACGCTTGATAACATACCAGATTCATTTGACATAGAAACATAAATACTAACAATTTTTCCTTGAGCAATTTCAAAAAATGGAAAAACATAATCCTTGTATTTATAATACGCAGATCGACTTAAATCCATTTTTTCAACTGCTTCGTTAATTGTTTTAACCTCACCTAGTTTTAGAATTTCTTTTACTTTTATCGTCTTTTTTATAGCCTCTGGTAAAATATCTTCTTGAACCAGATAAAATTTATCTTTTTTTGGTTTAGACATAGAGCACACTCCCTTATTGTTCTCTTGAAGTTTCTTGGGCAACGAATTGTCGTCCATATAATGTTAATACTGCATACATACCGATGAAGAATGGCATATACTCAGCCACAACACGCCATCCTACAGCGATGATGCCCACTGTTCCATTAGGTACAAAGGCACTAAATAATACTACAAATAGACCTTCTGCAATGCCTGTTCCCCCTGGGGTTGGTGCAAAATACAAAATAAGATTTAATAAAATCATGCGATCTAAAATATCGATAATAGGAATATCTGGTGTGAAAGCATACATTAAGGCGGGTGCAATACAATATAAGCATAATAAACTCAAACCAGATTCAATAAAAACTATTAAAGATTGGACAGGTTGTTTATAAAGTAAACCAAGACCTTGATTTAGTGTTTCTAATTTAGAAAGCCAATCTTTAGTGTTATGTGCTTTAAATCGTTGTGCTAGATTATAGACAAATTGACGCATATACTTAGTCTGTAATATATAAGTTCCCACTAAGGTTGCTATAACAGCAAGCACGGCAAAAATCAAAAGCATATCACGAGAGATATATGGAATTTCAATAGCATCTCGTAAGAATACTAATGGCAGCATAATGACCAAAAACATAATGGAAAATACGGTACGTATTAATACAATCGGTGTACCTTTAGATATAGGTACGCCATAACTTCTCAACACCAGTACTTGCGCGACAGCACCACCGCTAGCTCCAGGTGTCAACATAGCCATAAAATAATTACTAAAAATAACTCGTAGCACTGCTCGTATCGATAACTTGTAACCACCAATTTTTACGAGCCTTTGAAGTCGTAATCCATCAAAATACATACCTGCTACTAAAGCAACTAAAGCTAATAATAAGGAAATACTATTAAAAGATGATATGGCTTTCAATGCATCTAAATCAATAGTATAGTAAATAATACCAATTGATACAGCCAATAACAAGAGAAACATAAAGATGCCTCTCTTCATCATTTTACTCATACCAAGTCTCCATAATTAATGAGCTCTATATCATGTTGACTTATATATAATCGCGTATGACTGGAACAGAGTGCATGCAACTCATCTTCCCAATGATAACCCCAATTATAAAGCTTACTAAGAATACTACTATTACTACCTGGGTGAACCATCAATTCATGTGTACCAGAATGTTTATTTACCGCTTTTAGGATACCCATTAGAGATTTCTGATTTATATGACCTCCATTTACCATGCCCCAAAAATATTGGGTTGTAGTCATACAATTATTTCGTATGATTGGTCGCGCATTAGCCGCAACCGTTGATAAACCAACTTTACCAAGAAATCGAATTGGGGAATACATATAATTCATAAAACCAGTAGACTCATCGGGTATACGTATAGCATGTATACCAAAGGATTTTGCCTGTTCAATCACAATTGGCAATACCGTTGGTAACACATGCAAATGTTGATGTCCATCAATATGAGTTACCCTTAAGCCGGTATCCATTATTTGAGCTATTTGTGCATGAATCTCTTTACGTAATTCACTATAATTGATTTTGCCAGAGTAAATACGTTTAATAAATTCTACATAGTTCTCTGGAAATACACCTTCTGGTGTGAGAAGTGATGAAACTTCTGATGGATCACATACTGGTTTGACCCCACCCACCAAGGTAATATGAATACCAATGCCCAACTTAGGGTTTTGTTTTGCCATACTTACGGCTTCTGTAAAAGCTTCTCCTCCTGCCATTAAAGAGGTACTGGTAATAATACCTCTACGGTGACCATCAATAATACCAGCATTAACTGCACTATGAAGGCCAAAATCGTCTGCATTTACAATTAATTTGGACATAGTTATCTTCCTTTTCATGAAAAAAAGGGAGAACTTTGTTCTCCCACAAAGGATATATGTTATTTTACCAAATACACAACTAAAAAATCAATACAAAAGCCCTCTACTTGTTTACTAGTAGAGGACTTTTTATAAGGTCATAAAATTTTATCATATATATACTAAGGCATCAATTGTTCTTGTACTTTATACATACATAATGCAGCAGCTACGCTTACATTTAAGGATTCCATATCACCATACATAGGAATCATAATACGATTTGTACATAGATTCATAACTTCTGGTGTTACACCATTTCCTTCGTTTCCTAATACTAGCATAGTTCGCTTAGCATAACTTACAGTATGATAAGGATTGGAATGTTCTAAAGCTGTTACATAGCTAGTCATATTAGACTCGGTTACCATATCATGTAACAGAGATAAGGTAATGTCTTCATATAAAGGTATTTTATGTAAGGCGCTCATAGTACTGCGCACTGTCTTGTCATTAAAAGGGTCCACAGTTCCTTTCATCAAAAATATCCCTTTAACACCTGCTGCAACAGCAGTACGAATAATGGTACCTAGATTGCCGGGATCTTGAACACCATCTAATGTAATATATAAACCATCCACAATAGAAATTGATTCAATATCATATGTAGGCTTTGATACAATAGCAACTACACCTTGTCCATTTACGGTATTATCTACTTTATCAAACACTGGATCTTGTGCGATATATTTAGGTACAGATTGAACAGTATCTAAGTCTAATAAATCTAATATATTTTTATCTTGCGCTTTAGATTCACGTATAACGATTGTTTTTACTGCACCCATAGCTGCAATATCTCGAATAGAGCGAATGCCTTCAACGATGTACTCTCCATTTTTTTGGCGATTTTTACGTTGCCTTAATGAGATAATTCGCTTAATCGTTTTATTATCTTTAGATTGGATAAATTCCATACTAACTCCCACTGTGTTGATTATTCCATAGATTATAAAAGGCCCCTTTTAAGTTGATAAGCTCATTAAAAGATCCTTTTTCTATTATTTTACCATATTCCATATACACTATTTTATTGGCATCTTCTACTGTTGAAAGACGATGAGCAATACTTACGATTGTTTTACTACCTCGAATATTTTCAATACTTGCTTGAATTTGCTTCTCCGTATGACTATCGATATTAGCCGTTGCTTCATCTAGCAATAGAATTGGTGTTTTTTTAATCAAGGTACGGCCAAAAGCCAATAATTGTTTTTGCCCATCAGATAATAAGGAGCCTAAATAACCAACCGGTGTCTCATACCCTTCCGGAAGTTGTTCAATCATAGAATCCAAATTAACTTGTTTTGCTGCATTGATCATTTCCTCATTAGAAATTGATGTATCAAAAAGTGTTAAGTTATCTCTAATGGAACCCTTAAATAGATAAGCTTGCTGAAAAACATATCCCATTAAATGGCGAAGCACAGAATTGTCATATTTGGTAATATTTATACCGTTGATATAGATAGTCCCTCTTGTTGGTTTGTAGACCCCCATCAACAATGCTAAAAGTGTAGATTTACCACTACCAGAAGGACCTACAATCCCTATGAATTCTCCAGCTTTAATGTTTAATGTAAAGTCTTCTAGCGCATAAATGTCGTTATTATTATAGGAAAACCACACATGCTCAAATTCAATGGTCTCTATATGTTTAAATTCATCAGGAACTTCATTAGCCATCTGACGCTCTTCTTCCTCTAATAAGGGAACTAATCTTTCAGCACCAGCTAATGCACTTTGTAGTGAGTTATATTTATCTGCAATTTCCTTTAATGGTTGGAAGAATCGGTCCATATATTGGATAAAGGCAAATACTGTACCAGCGTCAGCTACAGAGTCTATTAAATTCGTAGTTGTAAAAATAACAATTAACGCAACAAAGAATAGACCATCTACGAGTGGTCTAAAAATAGAAAATGTAGTAACTTCAAAAAGGCCTGCTTCTAAGAAACCTTTATTAACAGTATTATAACGTTCCTCAATTGCTTTTTCGCCACCATAGGATTTTACGATTACAATATAATTTAACAGTTCCTTGATACTCGCATTAGATGCAGCTACAGAGCGTCTTACCTGACGAAATGCTTTGCGGGAAAACTTTTGAAACACCCAAATAATTCCACCCATTATAGGTAATAAAATTGTCATGATGATAGCTAGGGGTACATTAATAGCATACATAAATCCTAATATACCAATAATCATCAAACCGCTACTAGATAAATTCAAAATTACATCTGTATATAATGTACGTAATGACTCTACATCATTAGTGATGCGAGTTACCCAATTGCCAATCGGCAACTTATAAAATTCATCATGTGGTTTATTAAGAATCTTTTTAAAGACAATACTACGAATATTATAAATTATTTTTTGACCAAAACTTTTTAAAAAATAATTCTCTACAAAAATAAATAAAACACTACCAATTATAGTAAGTCCATACATTAGAGCATAGTATTCAATAACAGCGATATCATTAGTGGCAAAGCCAAGATCGATGACTTGCTTTGTTATATACGGTCGTAAAAGTAATAGCACTAAATTTCCTGCTAGCGCAACCGTTGCTAATAATAGAATACCTAAATAAGGCTTAATGTAGCCAGTTATATAGGAGAACAAAGCCCAGTCATTTCTTAGATTACGCTTCTTCATAATGGGCCTCTCCTTTCTGCGCTTCATATAAGGTGCGGTATAAACCATTGTTAGCTAATAATTCTTTATGAGTACCTTCTTCTACGATACGCCCCTCATCGAATACTAGAATTTTATCTGCTTTCTCTACAACCTCTAATCGCTGTGAAATACATAAAATTGTTTGTTCTTTTACATTATGTAATGTATTTAAAATAGTTGTAACTGTTACTGCATCTAAAGCAGAAAAACAATCATCTAGCAATAAATATGGTGCATTTTTATAAAAGCCGCGAGCCATATTGATTCGCTGCTTTTGTCCACCTGATAAATCATGACCTTCTTCAGCGAGCTCATGTAAATCATCGTTTAACAAATCGCCTAAATCTCTATATAAGTCTGCCTTTTGTGCCGCAACCTCTACAGTTTCGTGCATAGGTAAATTTTTACCAAATTTAATATTATCTGCAATGGTCGTACTTAAAAGGTAAGATTGTGTTGGCACATAAGCAATTGAGTTTCTAAGTTTTGATAAAGAAACAGCAGCTAAATCTTGATTACCAAAATAAATGGACTGTTCCGGACATTCTTGTAATCCAATAAGCAATTTAAACAATGTACTTTTACCAGAACCAGGTTTGCCAACTAAACCAATAAAAGAGCCTTTCGGTATTGTCGTTGTCACTTGAGATAATGCATGACCTTTAGAGTTTTCATAATTAAAATCTAAGTATCGGATGTGAATATCCTCAAGTGGCAATACCTCATCGGTATCATCTATTGTTTCAGTGGGCAAATGCAAGAAATCCATGATACGATCTAAAGAAGCAAGACCTTTTTGTACAATAGAAATAAGGCCTCCAAAGCCTATTAAAGGCCCTACAATTAACATTATAAAAGAATTGATTGTAACAAATTCGCCTATAGTCATTTTACCTTCTACAGCTAAATGTCCACAAATAAAAATACTAATACTGATACAGATAAAGGGTGCAATTCTTGTTAACGGTGTTAATATTGCATCTAGTAGTGCAACATCCATATTCTTCTTATAATTAAGTTTATTTATTTTTTCAAAAGAGTTAGATATAATGCTTTCACGATTAAAAGCGCGAATAACATCCATCCCTTGAAATAGCTCTTGTCCAAACTCTGTTAAATCGCTATAAGTAGCTTGTGCACTACGTTGTTTAATACGTAGCTTTCTGCCTAGTACAAATATAGTCACAATAATTAAGAATACAGGTGTCATAATTTTAAAAGCTAATACAGTATTAATCTTTTGAATTAATATTATGGAGCCCACAACGGAATAGAAAATAATATCCACTACAATCATTACACCTAGACCAAGGGCAACACGTAACGATGTTACATCGTTAGTCATGAGCGCCATAACCTTACCAGGTCCATTAGCCTCATAGTACGTTGTTTTTACTTGTAATGCTTTACTACACAAAATCTCACGAAAAAGATACTCCATGCGACGAATAGATCCTAATAGGGTTCTACGTGAAATAACTTTCAAAATAGTGATAATAATAAATAATAAAATAAAATAATAAATATAAGTAACTAAACCTTCCTTATTATTGCTCAATGTATCTATAGCATTGCCAATGAATTGAGGAACAAATAAAAAAGCCACATCAATTGCCATCAACATAGTTAAGCCAATGGCATAGATCCAGCCTTCACGCCGGAAAAACTGCATAAATAAATCTATTGGTTTCATAGGTCCTCTCTAATATATTCTATTAAGTCTAATTAAAATCATTGCCTATATAATCATTAGTATTATTATATTGTAATTGAATTTGAATCAATACTGTAAAAGCTAAATCAACAAACTTTATTATGTTAACTTTACTCTTTATAGTATACACATTTTTTATAATACATTAATACACCTATATGTATAATAGTTAGATTAAATATTTTTATCACAGCAGTAGTTGTATTTCAACAATATAAGTTAAATGACCTCTTTAAATTTTAATGGTAATCAATCTTAAAGTTTTTTCTAAATTAATACTATATCGAATTTTTTAGTTTACTTATAGTAATGTAAATGTTATACTATGCATATAAAGAAATTTTATCTTACATAATTAGAATTAAAACTCTTAGGAGGAATAAAACATGGAAAAACGTACTGGCGTAGTAACATTTGCAGGTGGCCCTATCACATTAGTTGGCCCAGAAATTAAAGTAGGTCAACAAGCTCCAGACTTCACTGTATTGAGTAATGACTTGCAAGCTAAAACTTTAAAAGACTTCGAAGGTAAAGTAAAAGTTATCTCCGTTGTTCCTTCCCTTGATACAGGTGTTTGTGATGCTCAAACTCGTTGGTTCAACCAAGATGCAACAGCTCTTTCCGAAGATGTAGTCGTATTGACAATTTCTATGGACTTACCATTCGCTCAAAAACGTTGGTGTGGTGCTGCGGGCGTAGATAAAGTTATTACTTTGTCTGACCACAAAGATGCTTCCTTCGGTGAAAACTACGGTTTCTTGATTGAAGAGCTTCGTCTTTTAACTCGTGGCGTTGTAGTAATCAACAAAGATAACAAAGTAACTTATGTTGAATATGTACCAGAAGTAACTCAAGCAGTTAACTTCGATGCTGCATTAGAAGCTATTAAAGCTGATATCTAATCTTAAGATTTTTGCTAATAGCTTAATATAAAGGTAAAAAGACCGTACGGTGTACGGTCTTTTTTATGTAGTATAGTATTTAGATTTTTATTGTAGGTGAATTATATATGTGGATTCGTATTTCTAAACTATTATTAACGATAAAAAATATAGCCCTTGTAGGCGTTGGTATTGCACTTTGTATTGCACTTATTAATACATTGATTAGTCTTGTCTATGTTACGTGGGCGAATATTCAAGGTTATAGTACATACTCTTTATTGATTGAAGAACTAATTACCTTCTTTCTATACTTTGAGTTTATTGCACTCATCGTTAAATATTTTAAAAATAACTTCCACTTTCCGCTTAACTTCTTTTTATACATTGGCATAACTGCAATTGTAAGACTTCTAATTATCAATCATGAATCATCATTTGATAATTTAATTTGGTCTGTTGCAATTTTTGTACTTGTATGTAGCTTAGTATTAGTAGAAAAATTTATTGGACATAACGAATAAAATTTAAATCGTTTTGTTTGAATATATCTAATTTATTTAGATATATTTAAATGAAAAATGGCCTCTACCGTAGTAGAGGCCATTTTTATTAATAAATTGATTTTATTAGAAGATATTTTTAGCGTAGTTAGCGTACTTAGCTTCTAATTCTTCCATTTTATCATTCATTTCGATTTGTAATTGGGATGCTAAATCATATTCACCATCATTAAGTGCATCAATTAAACGAGTGAATAAGGATTTACGATCATCACTATCTTTCGCAAGGTAGAAACGTAAGTCATTAACTTCTGCAAAGCGTTTATCATCTACACTATTTCGGCTGTCAGTATGAATTGCAACCATGCTACGAACTGTATCCAAATTGTTTGGGATTAAGCGGTTAGCCAATACTAGTTTCCAGCGTTTAAGAATGGAGGCAATAAAGGAGTCCATTAAATCTTTAGCAAATGCATTGCCTTGAGCCAATGTTTCTACTAATTCAGGATTATTTTGGTAACCCTTTATGTTTTCCCATACAGTAGCTGGAGCAACACCAAACATTTGATTACGTTCTTCTTGTGTGAAATCATCAAACACATCTTTTTCAGTACGGTATGCACGATTTGTAGCAAGATAATCAGATGTTTCACCTACTTCTTTGGAAAGCTCTGCTTCCAATTGAGCTTGTGTTTTACCAGATGTAATGGCATATTTCATACCATCAAATGCAGAAATAAAGATCAACGCTAAAGCAGTATATGTATTGGTGTAAGGATTTGGAGAACGCAATTCATAACGTGTCGCCATAGGATTATCGATATCTCGAATTAAACCGCAAAGGATTGTACGGTTACGGCTAGGTTCAGATGGATCAGTACCTAAAGATGTAACAATACATACTGGCGCTTCAAACCCAGGTTTTAAACGGTTTAAAGAATCTGTTGTAGAGCTGATGAATGGATTAATGGCTTCATAGTGTTTTAAAAGTCCCATAATTGCACCAATGCCTAAAGAGCTAGCAGATTCTTTACGCATATCTTCTGGGCTAAATAAGTTAACAACTTTACCAGATTTTAATTTAGCCATAACACCAAAATGAGTATGTTCACCAGAACCAGCTACACCAATTATTGGTTTTGCATTAAATGTTACATCAAGACCATTTTCACGGAATACTTCACGAACAATGATACGAGCTTGTAATTCATTATCTGCTGTTTGTAATGGATTATTTGAGAATTTCCAGTCGATTTCTAATTGTTCTAATACAACGGCTTCATGACCATCTTCATCAAGTTTAGCTTTAACGCCACCTACTTCTTTATGACCCATTTCAGCAACCATACCATATCTATCAAGACGTTCAACAGCTTGTTCTAATGCAGTGCGAACTGTACCATGAGTACGTTGCCAGTATTGTTCTTGTAATTTTTGGGATACGGATAATTCTTTTTTGGTAACTGTTCTAGATGGAGTTTTTACCCAGAATTCTAGTTCTGTTGCAGATGTGAAAATGATATCTACAACTTCATCAGCTTTCACATGCGGCATACCAGGTAAACCATGTTCTTTAATCAAAGCCAATAATTCAGCACGTACATAGTCGCAGCTGCGTTTTAAAATAGAACGAGAATCTACATAGCGATAGTTATGCATCAAGAATGCAGGAATACGAAGTGTACCAGTTGGTAATCCTGTAACAGGATCAATATTTTCGTAGTTGTAATCAACAAACCAGTTTACACTTGGATCGCCCCACATATCTACACGAGCATTATTTAATGTAGCAATATTTGTAAGTACTACAGAGGAACCATCTGTTTGAACAGCACGACCTTCAAAGAAAGATTCGTAGTCATCGAAGAATGCTGACATAGGAATCTTTTCATCAGTATCATTACCTGCTAAGTCAATACCTACAAGAGATACGAACTTGATTTCAGGATGTTGTTCTAATAATGCAAGAACGCCTTCTTTCCCATATTGACCCGCCGGAATGTAATATAATAATTCGTTAGTTGTCGACATATTTGTTCCTCCTAAAAGAAAAAGACTCCAACAAATAAATATATAAATCTATATATCTAAAGTGGAGTCTTCGTTGACCAATTATTTTATTGAGTTCATATTATCATATGTTGAAAATATATGTCAATAACTTTCTATAGAATTTCATTATTCTTTTAAAGTTACATCTAACACATCCAATACTATCAACTTTAATCAATAACTGTATATAGAATGGTCGTTGATATCACTATATATTATCCAAGTAATTCTTTAACAATATTATTGACAACCTTACCATCTGCACGCCCTTTTGTTTTTGGCATTACATGTTTCATAACATTGCCCATATTTACGTTATCACCACATGCAGCAATGGCTTCTTGTACAATTGTACGAATTTCATCTTCTTTCAATTGCTCTGGTAAGTATTTTTGCAATACAGCCATTTCTTCTTTTACATGACTAATTAAGTCCTCACGTCCCGCTTTTTCAAATTCTGTTAAGGAATCTTGACGAGTTTTCATTTCTTTAGCTAAAATGCCAAGAATGCCAGCATCATCTAGCTCAATTTTGTCATTGATTTCTGTATTTTTTATGGCACTATTGACCATACGAATTACAGATAACGCTGTTTTACCTTCTTCACGAGCTTTCATAGCTGCTTTCATATCTTCCTTTAATTGATCTTTTAAACTCATATTTCCTCCTTATGTATATAATAAAGAAACCCTAATTCTGGATTTCATAAAGCCATGAAAAGGCAGAATTAGGGTAATCATCTTATGCTCTGAATTTGCGTTTTCTTGCTGCTTCAGATTTTTTCTTTCTTTTTACGCTTGGTTTTTCATAGTGTTCGCGTTTTCTTACTTCAGACAAAACACCCGCTTTTTGGCAGGAGCGTTTGAATCGACGAAGAGCACTTTCAAGCGTTTCGTTTTTACCGACTTTGATTTCAGACATCTATATCCCTCCCTCCAAAAATAATCTCGGGAAGTGCTGATAATTTACATACGCACATATAATATTATATGTATAGGTATAGATGTTGTCAATATTTTCAAGTATATTTTATAGGTTTTTTAATGAGTATTATAAAAAGAATGCATAATACTCAAAATTAGGCTTCTGGCCAGCCCATCTCTTCTCCACCTAAAAGGTGTGCATGCATATGGAATACAGTTTGGCCTGCTTTTTCACCAGTATTAAAAATTAAACGATATCCATCTTTAGAGATACCAAGCTCTTTTGCTACATCACGAACAAATGGCAGTAACCCTTCAACATAATCTGCATTCTTTTCATTAAGATGTGCAATATTAGACACGTGATTTTTAGGTACGATTAATACATGAACTTTTTTTACAGGTTGAATATCATAAAAAGCATAGAATTTATCATTTTCTAACACTTTTTTAGACGGAATTTCACCATTGATAATTTTGCAAAAAATGCAGTCACTCATAATCTAACTCCTTACTCAATAATTAAATAATTATCTTCTAAACCTACAACAGTTCCACCAACGAGATCACCAATTTTACGTGTCCCATCAGACTTAACTTTACCATTTATATATTCATTTGTTAAGCCCATATAGTATCCATTCTCTTCCTTTTCGATGAGAATCTCACCAGGCTTACCAATGCGAGATTTTGCGTATCGTTCATAACCAGATTGGCTAAGGCCATTTAAAAGTGCTACACGAGTCTTCTTAACAGCTTCTGGTACTTGATCCGCCATGGTGGCTGCAGGTGTACCCTCACGAATGGAGTATGGGAAGGCATGAATGTGCGTAAATCCAATTTCACGTACTGTATTCAATGTTTCTTCGAAGTCTTCATCAGTTTCTTGAGGGAAACCAGCAATAATATCAGTTGTAATTGATAAATCTTTAATACGAGAACGTAAACTTGTAATTAAATCTTTATATTCTTGTAATGTATAATGGCGTTTCATCAACTTTAATACATGATCAGAACCAGCTTGTAATGGTAAATGTAAATGAGGACA
This sequence comes from Veillonella parvula, assembly GCF_018366295.1. Classification (GTDB taxonomy): domain Bacteria; phylum Bacillota; class Negativicutes; order Veillonellales; family Veillonellaceae; genus Veillonella; species Veillonella parvula_P. The sequence goes on along the minus strand of NZ_JAGZIJ010000001.1, from coordinate 163,574 downwards.
AACACGTTTATTGGTAGCCATTAATTCTACTAACTCATCAGAAACCTCTACGGATTCAATGGACCCGAAACGAATGCGGTATAAATTAGGAATCTCTAATAAAGCTTTTACCACATCAGCTAATGTTGGACGACCTGGTAATTCGACACCGTAATTACCCAAATGTATACCAGTTAATACGATTTCATGGAATCCATGATCTACTAAACGTTTTGCCTCTTGTACAATATCATCAACTTTACGAGATTTTAATTTTCCTCGAGTATAAGGAATGATACAAAAGGCGCAATAGTTATTACAACCTTCTTGAATTTTCATGAACGCACGAGCTTTGTCAGATTCATTACCATATAACGGCATTTCCTCGAAGTTAGATTCCTTCATGATATCCCGAACAGCATTGATTTGTCGTTCTGTAGATTCTAATTGCTCTACTAATTCAACAATTTTAGAGCGATTATTTGTACCAATAACGAGATTAACACCATCTATAGCGGCAATCGCATCTGGATCAAGCTGAGCATAACAACCAGTTACAATAACATAGGCATCTTCATTTTGACGCTTTGCCTTGCGGATTAATTGACGGGATTTCTTTTCCCCCATATTCGTTACAGAACAGGTATTAATTACATATATATCAGCTTTTTCATCGAAGTCTACCGCTTCGTAATTATTTTGTAAAAATAAACCTTTCATGGCATCTGTATCATATTGGTTTACGCGACACCCTAAGGTTGTAAAAGCAACGGTTTTCATTGCACCTCTCTATTCTTATTTAATTTATAATTCTAATTCATATCGAATCATCGCTAACGATCCAATAGCAGCAGTTTCAGCCCGTAAAATTGTATTTCCCAGCGATACTGATTTTCCACCATATTTTATAATAGCATTGATTTCCTTCTCTTGATAGCCCCCTTCAGGACCTATACAAATTAAAACATCAGTTACAGACTTATCGGAATGTAAAGTTTTAAGTACATCTTTGATAGTCTGACCTGCTTCATTTTCATAGGCTACCAATTTCAACGCCTCAGATTCAATGTCTAATGCTTGTAAAAGCGTCTCTCCTACTACTAGTGTAGGCAAGTGATTTCGTCCACATTGTTGAGCTGCTTCTAGCATTATTTTTTCCCAACGATTTACTTTTGATTGAAGCTTTTTTTCATCATATTTAGCTACGCAGTTAGCTGTGGGCACAAGATAAATTGTATCCACATTTAACTCCGTCGCCTTTTGTAACACCCATTCTAGCTTTTCACCTTTTAATAATGATTGAACTAGAATAGTACGATACGATGCTAGATTTCCTTCTACATATTCAATCAGTTTTGCTTGAGCTTTACCATCTACTTCTGCTGTAATTTGATATGTACCACAACGATTGTCGCTGCCGGTTACAGTTATAGGCTTCTCCATATTATGGCGAAATACATGTAGTACATGATGGGTTACATCTTTTGGTAATTCTATTATTTCATCTAATGGTGTAGGAATAAAAATCTTTTTCATCGTTTTTCTAGCGCAAACGTATGCCAAGGCCCTGCAACGCGCTCCTCAATAATATGCCAATGAGCCTCAATATATGGCATGATTTCATCATAACGATCATCAATAATGCCACTAATAATCAAAATGCCCCTATCATCCAGTTTCTTACCAATTTGAGGTAATAGTATTTTAAGGGGATCCACTGTTAGATTAGCTAAAATTAATTGGGCAGTACCATTGAAATCACTATCCAAATTACCACAAATGATTTCAGCAGATACATGATTATTCTCACAGTTAATTCTAGCTTGATTTGCAGCATACTCTTCTATATCTATACCAACTAAATTTTTAATACCTAAATGGGCTGCTACTAATAAAAGAATACCTGTGCCAGTACCAATATCCAAACAAGTAACTGTATCAAGATCCATAGATTTACTATAGGATTTTAATAGCTCTGCACAAGTCCGTGTCGTCTCATGAGACCCGGTACCAAAGGAAATATCTGAATCAATTTCAATAATAATTTTATTATCTACATTATTGTATTCCTGCCATGCTGGTTTAATGATTAAGTTAGGTAAAATTTCTGTAGGTTCAATATACTGTTGCCAAGAGTTTAACCAAGTTGACTCATCAAGAATATCTGTATCTATTGATATAACCTTGATATTGGCCTCAGTAAGCCGTTTTACTAAATCCGCCTTAATCATATTCATATCGAGTGATATATCAGCATACATAGTTAATTTTATTAAATTAGGCTGATTTTCAACATCTTCTTCTATAATTCCATTGTCTGCATAATCGTCAAAAAGAGTAGTCACCTCATCGGTGGCTACTCTTTCACAGACAATGGATACTTCTATCCATTGCATATATGCTCCTTTATAGGGAATGTGATGGAACAAACCATTCCTTCACATGAGCTGTTCATTTAGTCAAACAGTCCTTGATTTTTTCAAAGAGACTTTTGCTCACTTGTAAGTTATTTACATCTTCATTACTTTCATTTGCAAAGCGTAACAATAGCTCACGTTGAGTGTCTGTCAACTTCTTAGGCGTTTGGACGGTTACCACAATGTGTTGGTCACCCCTTTGGTTAGGGTTACGCAAATATGGTATACCTTTGCCCTTTACGCGGAATGCCGTTCCCGTTTGAGTACCTTCCGGAATCTTTAACTCTACTTTACCATCTAAAGTGTTAACTTGTATAGTCGCACCAAGAGCAGCTTGAGCAAAGCTAATATTTACACGGCTAATAACGTCATTACCATTTCGTTCAAATTCCTTGTGAGGACGAACAAAGATATATACATAGAGATCCCCTTTAGGACCGCCTAAAATACCAGGTTCCCCTTCATTGGCTACACGTAAACGAGATCCGCTATCTACACCAGCTGGAATTTTAATGGAAATCTTCCGTTTAGCCAACATTTCGCCAGTACCACGGCATTTAGAGCAAGGTTTTTCAATGCTTTTACCCGTACCATGACAGCGGGAACAAGTGCGAACGGACTGCATACGTCCAAATGGAGTATTTTGAATAACCGCTTCTTGACCAGAACCATGACAGTTTGGACAAGTATCGACACGAGAGCCTGGTTCACCACCAGTACCATGACAGTGATCACATTCTTCATGACGATGCACTTCAATTTCCATAGATTTACCAAAGGCTGCATCTTCAAAGGAAATATCGATATCTTCACGCAAGTCATTACCTTTTTGAGGGCCTTGTTGTTGGCGTCCACCACCAAACATGCCACCAAAAATGTCGCCAAAGATATCACCAAAGTCTCCAGCTTGACCACCGAAACCGCCAAAGCCGCCTTGGAAACCACCGGCACCAGCGCCGCCTCCTTGTTTGAAGGCGTCGTGGCCGAATTGGTCATATTGAGCTTTTTTAGTTTCATCAGACAAGACTTCATAAGCTTCGTTAGCTTCTTTAAACTTTGCTTCCGCTTCCTTTGGATTATCTTTATTTACATCTGGGTGGTATTGGCGTGCCTTTTTACGGAAGGCTTTTTTGATTTCATCTTGAGAGGCATTTTTACTAACCCCTAGGATGTCATAATAATCTCGTGCCATTCGTTACCAACCCTTCTTATTTCTTGTCATCATCCACTACTGTGTAATCAGCATCAACTACATTGTCATCAGATTTTGTTTGTTGTTGACCTTGTTCAGCACCACCAGCTGCTTGTTGAGCTTGTTGAGCTGCTGCATACATTTGTTCTGCTAATTTATGTAATGGTTGTTCCAAAGCTTCACTATCTTTTTTGATGTCTTCGATATTGCCAGCTTCGATAGATTTTTTCAATTTATCTTTCGCTTCTTCTACTTCTTTCATCAAAGCAGCATCGCCTTTACCTTCAAGGTCTTTCAATGCTTTCTCAGCTTGATATACTAAGGAATCAGCATTGTTTTTAACATCTAATTCTTCTTTTCTAGCTTTATCTTCCGCTGCATGAGCTTCAGCTTCTTTAACCATGCGGTCAATTTCTTCTTCTTTCAAGCCGCTAGAAGAAGTAATGGTAATCTTTTGTTCCTTTTGAGTACCTAAATCTTTAGCTTTTACATGTACGATACCATTAGCATCGATGTCAAATGTTACTTCGATTTGAGGAACCCCACGAGGAGCAGCTGGGATACCATCCAAGTTGAAACGACCCAATGTTTTATTATCTGCTGCGAACTCACGTTCACCTTGCAATACATGGATATCTACAGATGGTTGGTTATCTGCGGCAGTGGAGAATACTTGAGATTTAGATGTAGGGATTGTAGTGTTACGATCGATAATACGTGTGAATACGCCACCCATTGTTTCGATACCAAGGGACAATGGCGTTACGTCAAGTAACAATACGTCTTTAACTTCACCTACTAATACGCCACCTTGAATAGCAGCACCAATAGCTACACATTCATCAGGGTTAACATTTTTAGTTGGTTCTTTACCCAATACTTTTTTGATTGCTTCTTGTACAGCTGGAATACGGCTAGAACCACCAACTAACAATACTTTATCGATATCGGATGCAGATAAGCCAGCATCACTCATAGCTTTACGAGTAGGTTCTATAGTAGCTTGTACCAAATCAGCAGTTAATTCTTCAAATTTAGCACGAGTCAATGTTACATCCAAATGTTTAGGACCAGTAGCATCAGCTGTGATAAATGGCAAGTTGATATTTGTGCTAGCTACGCCAGACAATTCAATTTTTGCTTTTTCAGCAGCTTCTTTTAAACGTTGATCAGCTAATTTATCATTGGATAAATCGATACCAGTTTCTTTTTTGAACTCTTCAATAAGGTAGTTCATAATGCGTTGGTCGAAGTCATCCCCACCAAGGTGGTTATTACCAGATGTTGCTAATACTTCAAATACACCGTCACCAAGTTCAAGGATAGATACGTCGAATGTACCACCACCAAGGTCAAATACAAGAACTTTACCATCTTCATCTTTATCTACACCATATGCAAGAGCAGCTGCTGTAGGTTCGTTGATGATACGAAGTACTTCAAGACCTGCAATGGCACCTGCGTCTTTTGTAGCTTGACGTTGAGCATCTGTAAAGTATGCAGGAACTGTAATAACAGCTTGTTTTACAGGTTCGCCCAAGTAAGCTTCTGCATCAGCTTTGATTTTTTGAAGAATCATTGCAGAAATTTCTTGAGGAGTATAAGATTTACCTTCTACAGTTACTTTGTAGTCTGTACCCATGTGACGTTTAATAGAAATGATTGTATTTTCTGGGTTAGATACAGCTTGACGTTTAGCCAATTGACCAACTAAACGTTCTCCATTTTTTGCAAACCCAACAACGGAAGGAGTTGTACGTGCACCTTCTTGATTTGTAATAACCGTAGGTTCGCCGCCTTCCATAACAGCAACACAAGAGTTTGTTGTCCCTAAATCAATACCAATTACCTTTGCCATAATATATACCTCCTAAAACTTTATAATCTATTCAACAACTTTTACCATTGCTGGACGTATACAACGACCATCAACAGTATAGCCAGTTTGCAATACTTCACACACCGTATCGGATTCATATTCATCTGACGGTACACGCATAATCGCTTGATGGAAATTTGGATCAAATGGTTGCCCCACAGCTTCAATAACAGCTAAACCATGTTTAGATAACATAGCCATCAAATTTTGATGAATCATAATGAATCCATCGAGGAATACTTTTGCTTCCCCTTCTGCAGGACTTTGAACGGCCCGTTCAAAGTTATCCAATACAGGAAGAAGGTCCGTTAATACATCCCCTTTTACATATCCAGCAAGTTGCTCTTTTTCCTGGTTAGTACGACGTTTGAAATTTTCAAAGTCCGCTTGTAACCGTTTATAGCGATTATCAAAGTCGGCTTTAAGTTCTTCTAACACTTGAGCAGCATCAGCCACAGCTTCTTCAGTTTTTTCAACAGTTGGTTCCTCTACATTCGTAGTATCCTCTGTTTCCTCCACTGTTTCTTGTTTAATGTCTTGTTCTTCAGCCATTATTTGCCCTTTCTGTTTTGTTCTTTTACCATAGTTTCCATTATATGTTTCATATGGGACAACATGCCGATGATACGTCCGTATTCCATCCGCGTTGGACCAAGAATAGCAAGAGTTCCGATAGGCTGATCTTGATTCGTAAAATCAGCTTGTACCACACTCATTGAATGTAGCGCTTCAGTTTCATTCTCAATACCAATCTTGACCTTAACAGGTGTTGGAGAATCATCTTTTAATAACTGTCCTAATTGATTTTGTTCTTCCACTAAGGAAAGCAAGGGTTGTACCTTCTCAACAGACTTAAACTCTGGTTGATTTAACAACTCTGTGGTACCTACCGAATAGAACAACTTACGTTTATTAATAGCTCGTAATAATGTCTCCGAAAGGATTAATAAAATTCCCTGCGGTCCTTCCATATGGACCAATATAGATCCTAAGGCCTCAGCCGTTACATGACCAATACTTACATTCTGTAGTGCATTGCTAAATTGTATGGCTAGACTTTGTAAAAGCTCTGGTGAAACACTTTCACCAAAGTACATCAACTCATTATCGAGTGCTCCTGTTTCAGTAATAACTACCATAATGGCTTGATGACTATCTAGCGGTAATACATGAATGTATTTGATTAATGCTCTATCATGGGCTGGTGCTAAGAATAAACTCATGCTATGACTTACCTGTGAAAGTAGTTTAGCCATATTTAGAAAGAGTTCACTCGTTGATCCATTGGAACGTTTCCATAACATTTCAATTTTTTCAGCATCCTGTAATGGAACAGGTTGTCGACTCAGCATAGAATCAACATATAAGCGATAGCCCTTAGCTGAAGGAATACGCCCAGCCGATGTATGAGGTTGCTCTAAATAGCCTAATTCCTCTAAATCGGACATTTCGTTCCGCACCGTAGCAGGACTGATGCCAAGATCATAATTTTTAGCAATCGTTCGAGATCCTACAGGTTCTGCGGACTTAACATAGTCTTCAATTATGGCTCGCAAGATGCGCTGTTTTCTTTCATCCATAATGACACCTCTTGTTAGCACTCATTAACTTTGAGTGCTAATCGCATGTATAATATTATCATATTCAAAAAAAATGTCAAGCAGAAAAATCCTTAAAAAGTCAAATAATATCTATTTAGTCAAAAAGACAATTCAATATTTTTAATTAATTGGTCAAAAAATCAAAGTGTAACAATAAGAAAACACTTATACTATCTACGTTTATGTCATATCCTAAAATTTAAATATTAGAATATATTGGTCTAATAAAATTTATATTATTAAAACCTGAAATAGTATAAGTGTTTATATATAATAATTTAGTTGTCAATAAACTCTTAGTTAAAATACTTTTTTGGCCCAAGAATTTACGGACTATAAACTATAAATCAATTAGAACTAAAATGTACTAATTAATTTATAGATCTACCCCTTCTAATGGATTACCAAGACGCTCCAACAGTTTCCCCATACGTTCACGAGGTTCACCATATTTAGCATACCAATCAATCAAAATATCTACAGCTTTTTTAGATTGCTCAATAGTTAGTTTTCTTGCTAAAATTTTTCCTGCTTCAGGTCTCATGCCTGTATTACCACCAACAGCCAACATAAAACCTTGAGATGTACCAATAAAGGCAATATCCTTTACCATTGCATCTGGGCAGTTACGTCCACATCCACTGATGCCGATTTTGCACTTGTGAGAGGTTTTTCGGCCGTAATGTTTTCTCTCTACATAATCAGCCAATTCTTTAGTTTCCATTTGTCCATTTTTACAATGGCCTTTACCTACACAAGCAATTAAGGAATTAACACCTCTATGAATAACAGTTGTCACGCCATCAGGCAATTCAGAAATAAACTGTTCCTTATCATCTTTTTCAATACCTGTAATTTGTATACCTGTTACAACATGACGGAAGGATCCACCATATTTTTCAGCAAGTTCTATGCATGCTTTCATTTGATCTAAAGTAAATTCATTATGTAAACCGTGTAATATTACAGATGTCTTCATCGCTCCTCCTCAAATCTAGCATGCTTATTCACCATCATCCTATTTATACTAACATATTAGATTTTGAGAAACTGTGAGAAATTACTCACGAATAAATTGACTAAATACATAGTTCCCATGCTTGGCACCTTCAGCGGTTAAATGATAACTTGCATTTTGATACTCTAATAGACCTTTACTAACTAAATCCTCTAAAGTAGTAGCAAACAAATCATGGATAGATACGCCAAATTTATCTTCGAATTTTTGCTTATCAAGGCCCCATTTAGTGCGAAGAGCTAAAAAACAAAAATCCTCTTGAGCTCGTTCTAAAGTAATCGTCTCCGTATCGATAGTAGGCATAATATATCTGTCAACAGATTGTATATAGGGCATTACATTACGATTATTACTACGGCGTACTCCGTCATAGAAGGAATGAGCACCAGCACCAAAGCCTAAATAATCTATATAGTGCCAATATTTTAAATTATGACGACTATAGGAATTAGCCTTGGCGAAATTTGAAATCTCATATCGTTCAAAGCCTAAATCTTTTAATCCTTCCATCATCGTATCATACATGGATTCATCAATGGTTTCACTAGGAATAGAAATAAGGTTCTTTTGTACTAAATGATATAGATACGTTCCTACCTCAACTTGAAGTCCATACGTTGAAATATGATTAATCGGTAAATCTTTTACAATATCTAAATTATGTTGAATATCCTCTAATGTTTGTCGTGGCAAACCATAAATCAAATCAATATTGATATCGGTAAAGCCCGCCTCTTTAGCATCATAAACGGCTTGTTTTGCCTGTTCCCCGTTGTGACTGCGATGAAGCAATGTAAGCGCCTTATCATCAAATGTTTGAACACCAAAGCTTATACGATTAAATCCTAGTTTAACAAGTTTCGTTAAATACGATAGATCTACTTCCCCAGGATTTGATTCAATAGTCATATGACAATCGTCAGAAATTGTAAAAGTATTTTTGATTTTATCAAGAATCATCTGTAGTTGTTGAATCGATAATTCTGTAGGCGTACCTCCACCAAAATAAATTGTATCAATAGCTTTAGATGTAGACTCTGGATGTTCAAAGACCCATAAATCGATTTCTTGAACTAAAGCATATACATAGGTTTCGTAATAATCTTGTAAATTTTGATAAGCAGGAAAATCACAATACATACATTTCTGTTTACAAAAAGGGATATGGACATACAGCCCCATATCCCTCAGCGTAGACAGATTCAGAATATCAGAATCTGTTTTCATTTTATTAGTCCTCAACCTTGAGAATCACCATGAATGCTTCTTGCGGGATCTCTACGGAACCGACGGACTTCATGCGTTTCTTACCGGCTTTTTGTTTTTCAAGTAATTTACGCTTACGAGAAATATCACCACCGTAACATTTTGCCAAAACATCCTTACGCCAAGCTTTTACAGTTTCACGAGCCACAATTTTTGTACCTACCGCCGCTTGAATAGGAATTTCAAACATTTGACGAGGAATCAATTCTTTCAATTTCTCAGCTAATGCACGACCACGTGTAGCTGCACGGTCTTTGTGTACAATAATGGATAATGCATCTACAGGATCTCCATTTAAGAGAATATCCATCTTAACCATTGGAGATTGTTTATATCCAATCAATTCGTAGTCAAGAGATGCATATCCCTTTGTAGCGGATTTTAATTTATCAAAGTAATCATAAATGATTTCACTCAATGGCAAGTGATAAACGACAGATACGCGTGTTTCATCCAAATATTCCATAGATTGATATTCACCGCGTTTATCTTGAGATAATTCCATGATAGTACCAACAAAATCTTTAGGTACAATTGTTGTAGCCTTTACATAAGGCTCTTCGATATAGTCAATTTCCGTTGGAGGTGGTAATTTAGCAGGATTATCGACTTCGAGCATTTCCCCATTTGTTTTGTACACTTTGTAATTTACAGATGGAGCCGTCGTAATAAGCGTCAAGTTATATTCACGTTCTAAACGTTCTTGAATTACGTCCATATGCAAAAGACCGAGAAACCCACAACGGAAACCAAAACCCAATGCCAATGATGTTTCTGCTTCATATTCTAAGGCAGCATCATTAAGCTGTAACTTTTCTAATGCATCCCGAAGGTTTTCATAATCTTTAGATTCTGTTGGATAAAGGCCACAGTACACCATAGATACAGCCTTACGATAACCAGGCAATGGTTCTGATGCAGGATTATTAGCTAATGTTACAGTATCGCCTACATGGCAATCTTTTACATTTTTGATGCTAGCTGCAATACAACCTACTGAGCCACATGGTAATTCTTGCACAGGTACAAGATTGGGAGTAAAAATACCGAGTTCTGTAACATCAAAGTCCTTTTTATCATGCATCATGCGAATTGTATCTTTTGCTTTTATAGACCCTTCTTTTACGCGGACATAAGCAATAGCACCTTTATACACATCAAAACGGCTATCAAAAATCAAGGCTCTTGTTGGCTTATCAGATTTATCTGGTGGTGCAGGAACTTTATTTACAATAGCTTCTAAAATATCAGGAATACCGATACCTGATTTGGCAGAGCATAATACAGCATCAGAAGCGTCTAAACCAATAATATCTTCAATTTCTTGTTTAACGCGATCAGGATCTGCTGACGGCAAATCAATCTTGTTAATAACAGGAATGATTTCAAGATCATGTTCTAAAGCGAGATATACATTTGCCAACGTTTGTGCTTCCACACCTTGTGCAGCATCGACTACGAGTAATGCCCCTTCACAAGCTGCAAGAGAACGAGATACTTCATAGCTGAAATCGACGTGGCCCGGAGTATCAATGAGATTCAAAATATATTCTTCACCGTCTTGAGCTTTATACAAAATACGAACAGATTGCGCTTTAATAGTAATGCCGCGTTCACGTTCAAGGTCCATGGAGTCCAAAACTTGAGCCTCCATTTCACGTTTTTGTAATGTACCAGTATATTCAATTAATCTATCAGCGATGGTTGATTTACCATGGTCGATATGAGCTATAATACAGAAGTTTCGAATCTTTTTCGTTGACATACTATGTAAACAAGTTCAAAGAACTTGTATTCTCCTTTCTAACATACGCGATCGATAACAGCACCTCCCAATAATTGAGTGCCATTATAAAAGGCTACAGACTGACCTGGGGTAATAGCCCGTTGTGGTTCTTCAAAAATAACCTCCATTGTATCGTCATCTAAAATACGTGCTATGCAAGGAGAAGGGTTAGCTGCATAGCGAATTTTTCCTTCTGCCTTCAATTCCTTATGAATTGTATCATCTAAGAAGTTATAGAACTTACAAATCATGCGATTTGTAAAGAGACGTTCGTTAGGACCCACGATGACCTCATTACGATCCCCATTAAATCCAATAACATATAAAGGGTGTTTATATGCAATACCAAGACCTTTACGTTGACCAATCGTATAATTAAATAAGCCGTTGTGCTTACCTAATACCTCACCATCTTCGGTAACGATATTACCAGACTCTGGTTTACCCTTCATTTCTTCGACCACTAGCTTTTGATAGTTCCCATGAGGCAAGAAACAAATATCCACGCTATCTGGTTTTTTAGCGACTGGCAAATCATATTCAGCAGCTAATTTACGTGTTTCAGTCTTACATTGACCACCTAATGGGAACATAAGATGACTCAAAATACGTTGGTTCATATTGTACATAACATAACTTTGATCTTTTGTAGGATCAACACCTTTATGTAACTCATATAGACCTGTTTCTTCATTATAATTTACTTGTGCATAATGACCAGTTACCATATGTGTGGCACCTAATTCAAGAGCACGATTGAGCATCAAGTCAAACTTGATGTTCTTGTTACAAAATACACAAGGATTTGGCGTACGACCATAGGCATATTCTTTTACAAAGTAATCTACTACGTTTTCGTAGAATACATCACGAGCATCGATAACATGATGCTCGATACCAAGAAAATCACACATCTTCTTAGCATCAGTTACGGCAAGAGGCACCTCATCATAGGGCGTACCACTCACCCATAACCATAGGGTAATACCAAATACTTTATAGCCTTGTTTTAATAGCATTGCAGCAGTTAAAGAACTGTCTACGCCGCCACTCATAGCTACAGCGATAACTTTTTCCATACTTTCTCCTTTTAATGATCTCTTGATCATAAAACTAATCAGGGTGAAAGCCTGACGTGTAAAACACTAGTTCGGTGTAAAAGTCCGAGTAGTATTGCTATAAAATTATAGCAACTTATATTATAGCCTAGAAATAGGTATATTGAAAAGATTTGAAATAAAAAGAATCCCTTTCACAAAAGAAAGAGATTCTAAATATTATCTATGTTTTAATAGTTCTTCAGCAGCTCCTAAAATACCAAGCATGGAATGTTCAAATACTAGGCCACCCTGCATGAAAATTGTATATGGTGGACGTATAGGACCATCGGCACTGAGTTCAATAGAGGAACCTTGTACAAAGGTACCACCAGCCATGATGATTTTATCTTCGTACCCAGGCATATCCCCAGGAATAGGATGTACGTGAGCATCTACAGGAGAATAGGCTTGCATACCTACACAGAAATGCTCCATTTCTTCCCCATTTTTCAGATTAATGGCTTGAATCAAATCATAGCGATCAGCATTTACCTTAGGGAATACATCATAGCCTAGTAACTCACCTACAGCAGCCGTATATACAGCACCTTTAAGAGCTTGTAATACTACGTGAGGTGCCATAAATAAACCTTGGAAGAACAAGCGATAACCAGGAGCATATGAACCCATATGATCGCCAAGTCCAGGAGCTGTCAATTGATACGCTGCATCCTCTACAAGGTTTTCTCTACCAACAATATAACCACCAGTTGGTGCTAAACCGCCACCTGCATTTTTAATGAGAGAGCCAGCCATAATATCAGCACCAGCTTCTAATGGTTCTTGCAGCTCTGTAAATTCACCGTAACAATTATCTACGAAACAAATCGTTTTAGAATTTTTAGCTTTTACAGCATCTACAATAATCTTAATATCTGCAATAGATAAAGGTTCACGAGTGCTATAGCCTCTAGACCGTTGAATGACTACTACCCGCGTATTATCGTTAACAGCGTTAGCAATAGCTTCAACATCATAAGTATTATCTTTCAATGGTACCTCAGTATAGGTAAAGCCTTTTTCTACTAAAGAACCACGTACTTCACGAGCGGCACCGATAACGGATTGCATCGTATCATAAGGAGCCCCTACGGCATAGATAAACTCTGTCCCTTTAGAGCCATTTCCCATCAAAGAAATTAATGTAGTAGCTAACGCATGTGTACCAGAAACAAAATGAGGACGAATGATAGCCTTTTCACCTTTAAATACATAGGCAAATACTTCATCTAATTTTTCACGCCCTACGTCGTTATATCCATAACCAGTAGTACCAGTGAAATGATAATCAGATACTTGGCATTCCTTAAAGGCTTCTAATACTTTTTTTGTATTGGCCAATGCAATAGGTTCAAATTTCTTAAATTCTGGTTCAGCCATTTCTAGGGCTTTACTACGTATTTCTTCTAATGTCATGCTAATCCTTCTCTACGGATTAAATCCATAGCTTTATTAAATATAAAATCTTTAGATGTATTGCTATCAATATGTATCCATTCTATATATGGCATACGTTTATACCATGTAATTTGGCGCTTAGCAAAGTGACGTGTATTCTTCTTAATTAAGTCACGACACTCATCTAATATTATATTGCCATTTATATAGTCAACAACTTCTTTATAGCCAATACCTTTAAATGCTTGGCAATCTGGCTTCACACTAAATTTTATGAGTTGTTCCACTTCTTCAATCAAGCCTGCATCAAACATCATATCAACCCGTAAATTGATGCGCTCATATAGTTTATCACGATCTCTCATAAGACCGATAACAGGTCCTTTATAGGATACACCATCTTTTGTCTGATTTCGCAACGAATCTACATCACCATGATGTAATATCTCAATAGCTCGATACAAACGATGTTTGTCGCTATATTGTATCTCTATATTATGCTCTTTACCTAATGTGAAAGCATAGTCTCGTAAGCCTTCAATACCTTTTGTACTATAGATCTCATCGAGTTCTGCTCGCAAATATTCGTCAGGTTTAACATCATTAAAGTTGTAGTTCTCCAATAATGATTGGACATACAGTCCTGTACCACCAGACAGAATAGGAAGAATATTTCTATCTTTTAATCTTGCAATTATTTCTTTAGCTTGATTTTGAAAAATAGATACCGAATATGAATCATTTGGTTCCAGTATATCGATGAGATGATGTTTCACCCGATTAAGTTCATCCACCGATGGTTTAGCGGTACCAATATTAAGTTGTTTATAAACCTGGTAAGCATCACCAGAAATAACCTCAGCATGTAGCTGTTCTGCTAATTCCAAGGTAAGATCTGTTTTGCCTACCGCAGTAGGTCCAACGATGGTAATTAAGGGATTCACAATAACTCCTTCATATATATTCCATAACCTATACGGCTATATTTTCCCCCCACCCATTGGTGAGGTGGATATTTCTGAAAGACAGAACTAAATGGTCGTTCTTTAATAATAACACCATAAGAGGCAACACGCATAGCTTCCTCCATAATTTTATCATCAATACGACTTTCCACAGTATGTCCACGAAGTGGTTTAAATTGAGGACTATCCTCTACAGGGACCTCAAACATAGGATCAAAATAAATAATATCTATACTTTCATCTGGTAGATTAGGTACATAGTTTTCAAAGGTATCATAACTTACCTCAATACGACGTAATGCGTCCGTCACACTTTTCACATTATGCGAATAATGAGATAAACCATAAGATGTGGCAAGCCATATAGATAGAGAACCTTCTAGACCTTTTATTTTAGCCTGAGGAAAAGCATAGCTCATGACGATACTGTCACTACCAAGACCAATTGTACAATCAAGAAACGAAAATTCTTCTTTATCAGTTATTTCATTAGTACTTAGTATTGTCTGAACAGCATTAATTAAATGATCTCCTTCTCCACGTTGCAAACGTAGTATACGTAATTGAGCCATGGATAAATGAAAGCTATGTTGCTGATTATCAGGAAAATGAATAGTTAAGCCATTACCAGAAAGAACAGCAATAAAATCACATGGATGAGCATTAAATAATGCTGGTATAGATAATTTTCCTCTTTTTATATAGGCCATATGCATAGAGGAAGCCAAAGCTTTGGCTTCCTCTTGAATGGCCTCATTAGATTTTTGAGCTGTAGTTAATATATTCATATTAAGACCGTAAGAATAATTTACCTAATTCATCAGGTGTAAATTTGATAATCGTAGGACGACCATGAGGACATACATATGGTTTTTCGGTACTAAATAAGTCCTCAATTAAGGTAGTCATTTGATACATATTTAAATTATGACCTGCCTTGATGGCCCCTCTACAAGATGCATAAGCTAACATTTCATGTCGTAATTGGGCCTTAGTAGGCTGTTGATGATCATGTAAGTAAGAGAATATATATTGCAGAATTTCAAATGCTTTTGACTCTACTAAATCTACTGGAGCCCCTACTAATTTTATCTTAGTAGGACCACCTAACTCTACATCAAAGCCAAGATCAAGTAATGTTTCTCGTTCTTCCTCTACTAAATTCATTTCATCATTTGTGGCCTCACTATACTGAGGAACCAAAATAGATTGCATAGGAATCGATTCAGAAGACTTACACAACTTATCATAACGCACACGCTCATGTGCAGCATGTTGATCTATGATATATAGATCATCACCTTTTTTAGCTAATATATAACAAGATGCAACTTGACCCATTGGTAAAAAGCCCGAGTTTTGAATTGTACGTTCTTCTATCTCTTCGTTACGAATATCGTGAGACAAGGATTTAAACTTCTCTACATCTTCCGAAGTATAACTAGTGTATGCAGTAGGAACAGCTTCAAAACTTTCATCTACAAAAGAGGATTGTTCATAAGTAGCCTTAGGTGCAGGTGGTGTATACCCCTTTGTTTTAAGATTTTCCACAAACTGCGAAGTTTCACCGCGCATGACTTCATAGCCTTTTGTACGGCGTCCACCAAAAACCTTATCATAATCTATAGCTGTTGCTATATGTTCAGCTGACTGCATCGAATCGTGTACAACAGTAGGTGCTTGATAAGAATCATAAGTAGTATTACCAGCTAAGAATGTACTATTAGAACTAAAATTCTTAATATCACTATTACTATTACTATTACTAGCAATATCATTACCATATTTATCGGATATGTTAGCAACTGTACCAGTCATATAAGATGATGACTCTCGTTCGTATCTCTCATGGAGTGGATTATTTAAAGCATTTAAGATACCGTGATATACGGCTTTAAATATAATCTTATCATCTGAGAATTTAACTTCACTCTTGCGAGGATGTACGTTTATATCAACCATTCTCGCAGGCACAGTAATATTTAGTACCACTAAAGGATGACCATTTTTCGGCAATAGTGCATGGTATGCATTATCGATAGCCTTCATTATGGTTTTATCAGAAATCACGCGATTATTGACGATAATGGTCTGCCATATCCTTGTACTTTTAAGAAGTGTGGGCTTACTCACTACGCCATCGATATAGATAGAATCACTTTCATAAGCAACAGTAAAAATATCATCTTTGGTTTTATATCCATATAGCGCAGCTACAGTATCACTAATATCGCCATTTCCTGGTGTGATAATAGCTACCCGATCATCTATGATAAGCTTAAAAGAAATATGTGGATTACTTAGAGCTAATTTCCCTACAATATCTTGAATTTTAGAGGCTTCTGTACGCTCCGTTTTTAAGAATTTACGACGAGCCGGCGTATTATAAAATAAATCTTTAATTTCGATAGTTGTACCAGGTGCCGCACCATAAGGAATGCAATCGGTAAAAGTGCCGCCATCAACAGTAATACGAGTCCCCAAATCAGAGTCTGCTTTACGAGTAGTCAAAGAGAAATGAGATACAGAGGCAATACTAGCCAAAGCCTCCCCACGGAAGCCTAGGGACGCAATATCAAAGAGGTCCTCTACTTGTTGAATTTTAGAGGTTGCATGACGTAGAATCGCCAAGCGAGCATCTTCCTCCGTCATACCGATACCATTATCAGTAATCCGCATATAGGCCACACCGCCTTCACCAATTTCAACCTCAATATTAGTGGCAGACGCATCAATAGAGTTTTCAATGAGCTCTTTAATAACTGATGCGGGACGTTCAACGACTTCACCGGCAGCTATCTTATTGATTGTCGTTTCATCCAATACGTGAATGGTTGCCATTATTTCCCGCCTCCTTTACGAGCCTCCTCTTGTAGTTCATATAATTTATTTAATGCTTCAATTGGAGTCATGCTCATTACATCGACTTCCAGTAAACTATCTACTACGGAATGGGTAAATAAATTGCCTAGTGGAGAATCACTAACTTGCTTAACCGCTGGTTTTGCCACATTAGTAAGTTGAGCACCCATAACTCGATTATTTAAGTCACTTGCATCATGACTTTGATCTTCCAAGGATTCTAAAATCACTTCAGCTCGTTTTAATACAGAGTTAGGTAGGCCCGCCAGTCTGGCAACATGGATACCATAACTGCGATCTGCACCACCTTTAATGATACGACGCAAGAAAGCAACATCTTTCCCTTTTTCTTTAACTGCAACGGTATAATTTTTTAATTTACTATAGCTTTCTTCTAAGCAAATCAATTCATGGTAGTGCGTTGCAAATAAAGTCTTGCTATGAATGTGCTTACAAATATGTTCCACTACGGCTTGTGCGATACTCAAACCATCAAAGGTACTCGTACCCCGACCAATTTCATCGAGAATAATTAAACTATTATGAGTAGCATTTTCTAAAATATACGCTACCTCTTTCATTTCTACCATGAACGTGCTTTGACCAGTAGAAATATCGTCGCTAGCACCGACACGTGTAAAAATACGATCCACAGGTGAGATAGACGCTTCACGAGCAGGGATAAAGGAACCAATCTGTGCCATAATCATTAAGATAGCCGCTTGACGCATGTAAGTAGATTTACCTGCCATATTAGGGCCTGTAATGAGTAAAAATTCTTCTTCATCATGATTTAAAACGATATCATTTGGTACGAATACCTCACGTTTTAAGAACTTTTCAATAACAGGATGACGACCATCACGAATATTGATTTGACCATTCATCACAATAGTTGGACAAATATAGTTTTCTTCGTATCCAACTAATGCTAATGAGCATAATACATCAAGGTCTGCAAGAGCACGAGCCGTTTCTTGCACATCTTTGATAACGAGTTTAATATCATTACGCAATTGTTGATATAGTTCGTGCTCTAAAGCGATGATTTTATCTTTTGCGCTGAGAATTTTAATTTCAAACTCTTTTAACTCAGGCGTAATATAGCGTTCAGCATTGGCCAGGGTTTGTTTTCGTATGAAATAGTCTGGTACTTGTTCTGATTTACTATGGGATACCTCGAAATAGTAACCAAACACTTTATTGTAACCAGTCTTAATTTTTGAAAGCCCTGTAGCTTCTTTAATATCCGCTTCCATCTTAGCAAGCCATTGCTCGCTATTAGTCGCTAAAGAACGTAGCTCATCTAAATCAGCATTAAATCCATCTTTAATAACACGACCGTCTTTTAATGTCAACGCTGGTTGCTCTGCAATAGCTCGACATAATAAGTCATAAATATCTTTATGATCTTGCATGCGCTCATTAATAGATGTTAAAGCTAGACTTGAACATGTACCTAATACATTCTTAATATCAGGTAGAACTGCTAATGACTCACGAAGAGCCGTTAAATCTCTGGGAGACACAGATCCGGTTTCAACACGACCAACGATGCGTTCAAAATCGTAAATACAATCTAAAAAGTTACGAATATGAGAACGTTCAGCACCGCGTGTAATAAGTTCTGAAACGGCTGCTTGACGACGTTGTATTTGATTTATATCAGTTAATGGACTTTCAAGCCATTGTTTTAAAAGGCGTGCCCCCATTGGTGTCAACGTACGATCTAGTACATCCAGTAAAGTACCTTTTTGTCCACCATCGCGTAAATTATGAGTAATTTCAAGGTGCCGCAAAGAAGATGTATCAAGAATAAGGCGATTACCTACACTTAATTGATGTACATAGTTGATATGAGAAATTTCAGATTTAATGATATCCTCTAAATATAAAAGCATATAACCTAATGCTTCCCATACATCCTCTTCCATAAGGCCTAAATCACCGAAATGAGTTACAGCTTTTTCAGCTACTTCACGTTGTGTATAGTATGTAGAAAAAGGAGAAAATACGACATTACTAAATTGATTTTCAATAAAATCCTGAATATCTTGCGGTAATATCGTTCCTTCAGGCAATATGATTTCACTTGGTCTATACATGCTGAGTGCATCGTACATATCACTGCGTTTTTCACAATCAGTAATGCGGTGCCAAATAACTTCCCCTGTAGATACATCAGAAAACACAAGAATCCACGTATCTTTTACCATATAAAATAATGATAAAAAGTTATTTGACCGTGCATCGTTACCATTTTCTGTCATCACTGTACCAGGAGTAACAACTTTAATGACATCGCGCTTAACAATGCCTTTAACTGCTTTAGGATCTTCTAGTTGTTCACAGATAGCAACTTTATATCCTTTTTTTACAAGCGTTTCTATGTAGCTTTCAGCCGCATGAAAAGGAACGCCACACATCGGTGTGCGTTCCTCATCTCCTGTAGGACGACCTGTTAAGGTAATATTAAGTTCACGTGATGCGACTAAAGCATCCTCATTAAATAATTCATAAAAATCACCTAATCGAAAGAACAATAATTCTTCAGAGTATCTAGATTTAATATCTAAATACTGCTCCATCATAGGTGTTTGCTTTTTACTCATATTCACCTCATATATTATGAGTCATATCACAGATTCCGCTTATATTCGTATATTCCCATACGATTATTAAACAAATATATAAACGGGTATAATAATTTATAAACAATAGGTGCTAAGGACAACATACTTCCTGTAAAATTAATCAATCCAGTCTGTTTAAGCTTAGGATTCATAACTACAATTTCATGACCGTCCTTAGTTCCCCACTGAAAAGAAACATTCATTTTACTAAGCATATCATGTTGTTTAGTGCGTTTCGCCACATATGGAGAAATCATATCAAGATATAACGTAAACTCTTCAAAAGAATCAGTCAGCAAGCCTAAAAACTGCTTCATTTCATCCAATGTAAGATACATAACTACACCTTCACTAACAAGCAGTAGTTTTCGTCCATTTATCTCAATATTTTTAGTCCACAATTCATCAGTTATAGAACTCACTAAATTATGGACTCGTTCATGAGGCTCAAAAAATTGTGTACGTGCTTCAATCACTCCGGCAAAATCGATATTATACCAATCAATATAACCGTTGTCGACTCGATAAAACATAGTATCTAAACCGGCACCTAATGATACGACGATACAATCTGGATATAGAGATATAAAGTTTCGTATCTCTTCATCGATTACTTTTGCTCGTCCTAAAATTCCATAATAAGACATCTTAACATCTTTAAATTGATCAAAATCATAATCAATATGCTTTAAAATATCCCAGGATTTCTGATCCTTTAATACAGATTGATCTGACTCATAATCTTTCGCTCTTGCATATAGTGTCAATAATGCCGTTTCGCCTACAGCGTTTAAATCAAGTTTCATAGTTACACCTTCTTTGTAAAAATACAAAATGTAAATGGTGTTCATACCTATGAATGTCTTCAATATACAACTTTTATATTATTTTATTATTATAACACATATGATTTCTAATCAGCATCTATGGTAAAAAAGAACATCGCCACCACATGTTTAGCAAACTAATTTTAGATAAAAATTCTAACCTTAGAGTTAACATAATAGTGACGAGTTCTTTTTGATTCTAATAGTTTATTTTACAATACTACCATAACAAACCCATGTTTGAGCTTTATCGATATGAGCTGGTACAGTTTGACCAATTGATAGGGAGTCATCCTTAGGGAATAAAACCATTTTATTACCAGATGTACGACCGAACCACATGTCTTCATCACGAGGACTTGGTCCCTCTACAATAATATCAAATACTTGTCCTTCCATAGGTTTATTTAATTCATAAGAGATTTCATTTTGTACATCCATCAATGTTTGTAAGCGAACGCGCTTAATCTCTTCTGGAATTTGATCATCCATAGTTGCTGCTGGCGTTCCAGATCGCTTAGAGTAGATAAACGTATACGCCATGTCATAGCGCACATCTTTTAATAATTGTAATGTAGCTTGAAAATCTTCCTCAGTTTCTCCTGGGAAACCTACAATGATATCCGTAGTCACCACCACATCTTTTATTTTTTCACGGCAATAAGAAAGTAATTCTTTATAATGTTCTACCGTGTAATGACGATTCATTTTCTTTAAAATACGATTGGAACCAGATTGAATAGGTAAATGTAAATGCGTCACAATATTGGATGACCTACCAAGAGCATCAATCATAGACTTACTCATATCTTGAGGATGACTTGTCATATAGCGAATACGTTCTATACCAGGAATACCATCAAGAGCATCAACTAATGTACCAAAATCTGTACCATCTTTAAAATCTAGGCCATAAGAGTTTACATTTTGCCCCAATAAAGTGATCTCTTTAAATCCTTTAACCCCTAGGTCTGTAACCTCTTTAACAATGGCCTCTACAGGACGGCTAATCTCTCTACCACGTACATGGGGAACAATACAATAGGTGCAAAATTTATTACATCCATTCATAATAGGTACCCATGCATAAAAAGAGCCATTTGGTTTTGCCTCTAATTCAGGTAATACAGAGTTATCCATATCTACGTTGATTTGATGCGTATGTCCATGTTGTACTTCTTCAATCATCTCGTTAATATGTTGAATATTATGAGTGCCTAATACAATATCAATATGAGGAGCTCGTTTAAACATTTCTGCTTGATTTTTTTGAGCCATACATCCTGTGACGGCGATAATCAAGTTTTTATTATTACGTTTTAGTCTTTTTAGCTCACCTATACGCCCATAAACTTTAGTTTCTGCATTTTCACGCACTGCACAAGTATTTAGCAGAATTAAATCTGCAGTTTCAACATTCTCTGTTGGTATATACCCAACAGATTCCAGCTGATGCGATAATCGCTCAGAGTCGGCAGTATTCATTTGACAACCATAGGTGTAAATATAATAAGACTTCATTCTAACTCCTACACTTTAACAATCTTTCGTTTTGTTTCAATAATATTCTTAACTTTAATGGACATGCGTTCAATAGACATGCCGGTAATATATTCAATTTCATTGCGAACAGATTTTTGTACCTGTTGCATCAACGGTTTAACAGGATATCCATGTTCAATAACTACAGCCATATCAACAACAAGACCGTTTTGACCTTTGTCGCTTTTTTTAAAAGAAATTATACTGGTCTCATCAACACCAGCTACTTTTTTTAACCCATTTCTAATCAATTTAATAATTACTTCATCGTCAAAAGTGAGTCGACCATAGTAGCTAAAAGCTGGCCGTACAACAGAACGTTCAAATCCTTCAGAACCAATTTGACCTAAGGTATCTTGATCTTGTTTTTTCAAAGTCCTGCGGCGCCACATGGTTTTGATTGGATCAATCAAATACCCCCTAAAGTGTGGCTTTAAT
This sequence comes from Veillonella parvula, assembly GCF_018366295.1. Classification (GTDB taxonomy): domain Bacteria; phylum Bacillota; class Negativicutes; order Veillonellales; family Veillonellaceae; genus Veillonella; species Veillonella parvula_P. The sequence goes on along the minus strand of NZ_JAGZIJ010000001.1, from coordinate 140,671 downwards.
TCCATAGTCGGCACAGGAATTATATGTTTACCCTCTTTAAGACGTGCATGTTGTGCCTTTTCAATTTCCTTAGGTGTTGCAACATCTTCTATACGAATATATCGATCAGGTTCTTGTAAGCCTAAAGCTTTAGTAATCTTCTTAACCATATTATCAGAAGTGCCGATAATCATAAGCTTATTAGGTTTAATCTTATCTAATTGTTCTCGTACGGATTTAACTTGTACTTCGTCTTGAAAAATAGCACGACGAACAGCTTTTAAACGACTAGACTCTTTTTTTGCAGAAAAGCCAGCTACAATTTTATTATCATGAATCAAAATACCATCATCGATGATACATTCAATTTTATTTTCATGAGCAACTACGAGGGCACGATGACTTTTACCTGTGCCACTACTACCTACAAAAGCAACGACTTCCATAGCCTACCTCGTCATTTATAACAAACTAATAAATTCTGATACATCCTTACCAGATACTAAGTAATCACCAAATCTATCAGGTTTCTTGCCTACAATACCATGGTAATCAGAACCACCAGTAATAAATAGCTTATGCTTTTTAGCGAATTCTTTATATCGCTCCACATCATCATCATTATGCTTTGAGTGATATACCTCCATACCATCAAAATCATAATCTAACATTTCCAACACATATTCATCACTGGTAACCAATTTAGGATGAGCCATAACAGCAAGTCCTCCAGCTTTATGTATAATATCAATAATATAAGGAACCTCTACTTTTACCTTAGGAACATAGCAAGGACTATCTTTTCGAAGAATACCTTTAAATACATCATTAATATCCTTGGCATAACCATCATCAATTAAAAGTTTACCAATATGTGGGCGACCATAAGCTTTAGTATCAGGAAATTGTTTAATGAGCTCTTCTTTTGTAATATAATATCCTTCATTGTTACAACGACGGATAATTTCATCGATACGTTCTTCACGTTTTCCTTTAAAAAACGTAATAAAATCGATTAAATCTTTATTATTTTCATCAAAACAATATCCTAAAATATGAATTGACTTATCTTTATAATCAGCACTAAATTCACAGCCATTTACGATTTTAATAGATTCATTAGGATCTAACTTCTTTTGAGCAGCACGCAATGCTTGAATGCCGTCTATTTCATCATGATCGGTTAAAGCCATCATAGATACATTACAGTCTATGGCATGTTGCAATAGATCTTTAGGTGTTTCAACACCATCTGAAAAGATGGAATGTATATGAAAATCTACAAGCATATAGCACCTCCATTCCAAATATTCTATCATTTAATTATGACTTATTTAATCTATTAATTCAAGTTTAGAAAGAAAAATTGCGACCCTAATGAACATTCACTAGAATCGCAATTCTATTATAAGTTTTGAAGCAATTCTGTTACTTTATCAGATACAGAATCAATAGCACATGGAAGAGCTTCTCCAGACTTACGGATTTGAATTTCTACTTCGTTATTCTCAAGAGTATTTTTACTTACTGTAATGCGAAGTGGATAACCAATCAAATCAGCATCTTTGAACTTAACACCTGCACGATCTTTACGATCATCTAACAATACATCTACACCAGTATTTTGTAATGCAGTATAAATAGTTTGACTAGTAGACATTAATGCTTCGTCTTTTGCATTAATTGGAACAATAACTGCTTCAAATGGAGCGATAGAACGTGGCCAAATAATACCATTTTCATCGTGATATTGCTCAATAGCAGCAGCTAGTGTACGAGATACACCGATACCATAGCAACCCATAATCATTGGATTAGGACGACCATTTTGATCTAAGAATGTAGCTTGTAATGCTTCAGAATACTTTGTACCCAATTTAAATACTTGACCCACTTCGATGCCTTTAGCATGTTCTAAAGCACCCCCACATTTAGGACACACATCGTCCTTCGTGATTAAACGAATTGGAGCAACAATAATATCTTCTACATTAAAGTCCCGTTTTGGATTGATATTAACGTAGTGAGCATCTTTTTTATTAGCGCCACCACAAACATTGTAAGTTTCCATAACAGATTCATCAACAACAATAGCAAATTCTTCTGTTTGTTTTAAACCAATAGGACTGATGAAACCAGCTGTTAAACCTACTTTTTCTAATTCTTCAGGGGTAGCCATCTCAGGCTCTACAGAGCCAAGAACGGCATGTTGTACAGCGACTTCATTTACTTCATGGTCACCACGAACAATGGCTAATACCACTTTACCATCAATAGAAAATACTACCGCTTTAATAGTTTTATGTAATGGTAAATTTAACATGTCTGCCACAGCTTCAATAGAACTTGCATTTGGTGTATCCACAACAGATAACTCTTGAAGAACTTCTTCGTCTTGCTTCATGATACCAGGCTTGCCGATTTCAATGTTAGCTGCATAATCACACTTGGTACAATATACGATATCAGCTTCACCAGCTTCGGCAATGGCCATGAACTCATGCGTACCACTACCACCTATTGCACCACTATCAGCCTCTACTGGGCGGAATGTAAGACCACAACGTGTAAAAATACGTGTATATGCATCGTACATAGATTTATAGGATTCATCTAAACCGGCTTCATCTACATCAAAAGAATAAGCATCTTTCATAATGAATTCTCGGCTACGCATCAAGCCATAACGTGGACGACGCTCATCACGGAATTTACTTTGAATTTGATATAAGTTGACTGGTAATTGACGATATGAGTTAATCTCATTTTTAACGAGGGTTGTAATCATCTCTTCATGTGTTGGTCCTAGACAGAATTCATTATCATGACGATCATTGATACGCATCATTTCTGCGCCATATGCGTTCCAACGGCCAGACTCTTTCCAAATTTCTGCAGGCTGTAAAATTGGCATCATAATTTCTTGAGCACTAGCACGATCCATTTCTTCACGTACAATAGCTTCAATCTTTTTGATACTTCTCCAACCCAATGGTAAGAAACTATATAAACCATTTGCAGTTTTACGCATAAAACCAGCGCGAAGCATAAGCTGTTGGCTTACTACATCAGCGTCAGATGGAACCTCACGCAATGTAGGTGCATATAATTTAGTGGCTAACATAAAGACTCCTCATCTAAATTTTCTAAATATTGGTCAATTTCTCTAAACAATGTATCTACTAATTCGGCTTCTGGTACAGTCTTAATAACTTTCCCTTTACGGAAAATAATACCTTGACCATCACCACCAGCAATACCAAAGTCGGCCTCACGCGCTTCCCCTGGACCATTTACAACACACCCCATAACGGCAACCTTAATAGGCGCTTTTATATCTGCTAGACGTTCTTCTACAATACCAGCCATATCAAATAAATTTACTTGGCAACGGCCACATGTAGGACAAGATATCATAGTGGCCCCAAAATTTCTTAATCCTAAACTACTTAAAATACTTCTACCTACTTCAATTTCGTGAATTGGATCTCCAGTTAAGGATACCCGTAATGTATCACCAATGCCATCGAGCAATAATGCACCAATCCCCATAGCAGATTTAATAGTGCCTTGTTTAATAGTACCAGCTTCTGTTACACCTAAATGTAACGGATAAGGAATCTTATCAGATAACTTACGATATGCTTCCACCATTAGAGGTACTTCCGTTGCTTTAATGGATAATTTCATTTGACGATAATCGAGTTTTTCTAAAATTCTTACGTGTTCTAAAGCTGTTTCAACCATACCATCCGCTGTAGGATGTCCTCCATGAGCATCGAGAATATGCTTTGGTAAAGAGCCTGCATTAACACCAATGCGAATTGGGATTTGTTTAGGTTTTGCCTTTTCAATAACGGCTAAAACCTTATCTTCACCACCAATATTTCCTGGATTAATGCGCAATCCATCAACATTATTTTCAATAGCTTCTAAAGCTAATCTATAATCAAAGTGAATATCGGCGATCAAAGGAATTGAAATGCCCGCTCTAACAGCCTTTAAAGCCTTTGCAGATGCCATTGTAGGAACGGCGACACGAACCAGTTCACAACCAGCCTCTGCTAAATGATTAATTTCTGCAATTGCCTTCTCTGTATGTACTGGATCCGTAGTAATCATAGATTGAATACTTACCGGTGCATAATCGCCGATTTTAACTGTACCTACATAGATACCATTTGTTGGTTTACGTACAATCATTGTAATCTCCCATCTGTCTTATAGTAAACGGAAAATATCCTGCGTTGTTACATATAAGAATAATGCTACCATTAAGGCAACCCCAACCATTTGTATATACATAAGAGCTTTAGCAGGTAATCTACGGCCTGTTATAGCTTCCGCCAAGATAATAATTAAGTGACCACCATCTAAAACAGGTAATGGTAAAAGATTAATAACCCCTAAGTTAATACTAAGGAATGCAGCAAAACTTAATAGTGGTGCAAATCCTGATTGTGCAATAGTACCTGCCATTTGGGAAATTCCTACTGGACCAGATAATTCGGCTGCTTGTGTGCCACGAATCATATCGTAAATCCCACTGACCATAGCAACAATAGTTTGCCCCGTCCGACTAACAGCAAGGCTCAAAGATTCACCAATACTATAAGTTTCACGAGTAAAGCTAGGGTAGATGCCAATCTTAGGACTATCTTGTTCCATTTTAGGTATTACCGTAGTCTCTATAGTTTGTCCTTCACGCTCTACAACAACAGTTACACCATGGTTTGCTGTGCCTTGTAAGCTAGGACGAATATCATCCCAAGTACTAATTTTTTTACCATCAATCGTAATAATTCTATCGTTAGCTTCTAAATGAGCCTGTTCTGCAGAACTACCCGCAATAATGTTACCAATTACAGGTTCATTTGTATATGTAAGATTTCCTACAGTCACATTTAGGCCAAAGAAAAGTACAATGGCTAATATAAAGTTAAATACAGCCCCTGCAGAAATAACAATAAATTTTTTCCACGCAGGTTTATTATAAAAGGAGCGCTCATTAAGAGGCTCGTCAGGTGTCATACCAGCAATACGATTAAATCCTCCAAGAGGAATTATACGAATAGAATATAAAGTTTCCCCTTTTTGTACTTTAAATATGGCTGGACCAAAACCTATAGCAAATTCATCAACTTGCATACCTGACATCTTAGCTGTAATAAAATGGCCTAATTCATGAATAAACACAATTAAACCAAATACAAATATTGTGGCTAATGCCGTAATCATATATTCTCCTATAACATCAACGATGTTGCCTTTTCACGGGCCCATCTATCGATGGATAATAAATTATCTAATGTAAAATCATCTTCTGGTCCCATAGATTCAAGAACAGAAGTAACGACTTTATAAATATCACCAAAGGCGATTTTATCTTCTAAAAAGGCATATACTGCCGTTTCATTAGCTGCATTAAATACAGCAGGTTTAAATCCACTAGCACGTCCCACCTCATACGCAAGTCGAAGTGCAGGAAAATCGTCATACCGTGGAGGTAAAAACTCCAAATGTAGTGCTTGACTAAAATCAAGATGATTCATACTTAAAACTTCACGTTTGGGATACGTCAAAGCATATTGAATGGGCTCGCGCATATCTGGATTACCCATTTGCGCTAATATCGCACCATCCTTCATACGTATCATAGAATGAACAATACTTTGAGGATGTACTACTACATCAATATGATCAAAATCAAAACCAAATAACCAATGAGCTTCTATTACCTCTAAGCCTTTATTGAATAAAGAGGCAGAGTCTATAGTTATTTTATTACCCATATTCCAGGTAGGATGTCGCAAACAATCTGCAGCAGTTGCAGTTTGAATTTTACTAGAATCCCATGTGCGTAAAGGTCCACCAGAAGCAGTGACAATTAAAGAATCAACATTGTCACGTTTCTGTCCTTCTAAGCACTGAAATATAGCACTATGTTCACTATCGATAGGTAGGATTTGCACGCCATGTTCTTTAGCTAAAGCCGTAATTAATGGACCTCCAGCAACAAGAGTTTCTTTATTAGCAAGACCTATAGTCTTCCCTTGTTTTATAGCTTCCACTGTAGGCTCAATTCCCGCAGCACCTACAATAGCAGTAACAATCATTGTTGCTTCTTGAATTGTAGCTGCTGCAATGAGGGCTTCCTTACCACCTATCAATTTTGTAGGACCTGTATAGCGTGCTTGTAATTCTTTAAAAGCACCTTCATCTACAAGACCAGCCACCAAAGGTTTATATTCTTTAATCTGATGTTCTAAGAGGTCAATATTATGATGTGCCACTAAGGCAACCACCTTGAATTGATCTGGATGTTGAGACACCACATCAAGCGTCTGTGTACCGATTGAGCCAGTACTGCCGATAATACTTAGGTATTTCATAAGTGTACCTCTATAAAATTAGTACGAAAATAGCAATATATATACTAATGTAATGGGAGCCGCAAATAATAAACTATCAAAGCGATCCAATACACCGCCATGACCTGGTAATAATGTACCAGAATCTTTTACATTACATAGTCGTTTAATCTTTGATTCAAACAAATCACCTAATGGTGCTAATATACCGCTAATCATACCTACATGGATTCCCATCCACCAAGGAATGCCAACGATATACGAAAATACTGCACCTGTAAGGATACAGCCGATAAATCCACCAATAAAACCTTCTAGTGTTTTATTAGGACTAATGGATGGTACTATTTTACGTTTACCAAAAGCTCGACCTGAAAAGTATGCAAAGGTATCGCTAGCCCAAGTAGTAAACAATAATAACCAAAGTGTAATAGTGCCCCAGTTATATAGTTCAAAAGGCATTGATAAATCCATGTAAATTGAGTCATGACGAATCAAGAGTAATGAAGTCATACCCATACCAATATATAATAAACCAAATACACTAAAGGATACACTAGACATCGAGTACTTACTTTCACCAAATGTACACAACATATAATTGGCAAATAAACTTAATACTAAAATAGCTATAGCTATAATATACTGATGACATGCAAGAGCAATCATTAGCAATAAAATGCTAATATATCCCCATATAATGGATATCCGAACACGTTTAGCTTTACCAAGTAATACAAACTCACGCCACCCTAATAAAGCTAAAAGTGTAATTAGCACATCATATACTAATCCACCAAATGTAATGGCCCCTAAGGCAATAATAAAACCAATAACAGCGGTAATAACACGTGTTTTTAACATTTTTTATTCCTCATCACATAAGCCACCAAATCGGCGTTCTCGTTTCTGATATGCCGCCACAGCTTCAAGTAAAGTTTCCTTAGTAAAATCTGGCCAATGCAAATCGGTAAACCAAAATTCAGCATACGCTAGTTGCCATAACAAAAAATTACTAATTCTAAAATCACTACTAGGACGAATTAATAAATCTACATCACTAAACTCTTTAGTGAATAATTGAGAACTTACATATTCTTCAGTAATTTTGTCCATTGTAATAACGCCATCCGCAACGGATTTTACAATGTCGCGGATAGTTCTAACTATTTCATCACGCCCACCATAGTTAATCGCTAACTGTAATGTGAGGCCTGTATTATTCTGAGTTAATAATTCTGCATCTTGAATGATTTTTTGTAGGTTTTCTGAAAGCCCTCCAATAAAACCAATAAATCGAATGCGTACATTATGTTCATGCATATACTTAACATTATTATTTAAGTATTCTTTTATGAGAGACATAAGTAAAGAAACTTCCTGTTCAGGACGTTTCCAGTTCTCCGTGGAGAAACCATATACCGTAAGAGCTCTAATTCCGATCTCATCTGCGGCCATAACAATTTCTTTTAATACATCTGCACCAGCACGATGCCCCATGGAGCGCGGCATGCCTCTGCGTTTAGCCCATCGTCCATTACCATCCATAATAATAGCAACATGTTGTGGAATTATATTACGATCAATGACAGGCGTATCAGAACGTTTACGGTTAAATAATTTCTTTAGCATAGTCTACCTCGATAGAATTTCCGAAGTCGCTGGCAATCATTGGTCTATATAGTAGTATATGTAAGCACTCATCAACCTTTGTAATACGTGCCACATAAAATCCTTTATCTGAAATTTCAAAGAAGCGATTAAAGGATCCACCAATCATTACCTTAAAAGGAATATGGGCAGCCTGCAAACGAGACTTTGCAAGCTGCCATGGTATTCCAATAAGGCTATTAGAATCAAACATTATACTTCTAATACGTCCTTTTCTTTTACTACTTTTAACTCATCGATTTGCTTAACTTTAGCATCGGTAAGCTTTTGGATTTGATCTAAACCGTCTTTAGCATCATCTTCAGTAATCGTTTTAGCTTTCTCTTCTTTTTTTAATGCTTCATTTACATCGCGACGAATGTTGCGCACTGCAACTTTTGCATCTTCAGCCTTTTTATGAACTACTTTAACGATTTCTCTACGACGTTCCTCAGTTAATTGAGGAATACTTAAACGAATTTGTGCACCATCATTACCAGGGTTCAAACCTAAATCAGATTGTAAAATTGCTTTTTCAATAGCACCAATCATTGTTTTATCCCAAGGTGCAATCACAATCATGCGAGGTTCAGGCACGGAGATATTCGCAACTTGATTAATGGGTGATGGACTTCCATAGTAATCAACCATTACTTTATCAAGTAGTGCTACACTAGCACGGCCTGTACGAATAGATGCGAATTCATGTTTTAAAGCCTCAATAGACTTATTCATGCGGTCTTCTGCTTGTTGTAACAATTCTTTAATTTCCATATGAATTATTCTCCTCGAACAATGGTCCCTATTTCTTCACCTTTAGCAGCTTTTGTAATATTACCAGGAATATCCATGCTAAATACAATAATAGGAATATTGTTATCTTTACATAAAGTTGTAGATGTAGCATCCATTACTTTTAATTCTTTTGTGATAATCTCGTTATATGTTAATTCATCAAATTTAACAGCATTAGGATTTGTCTTAGGGTCAGAATCATATACGCCATCTGCAAATTTCTTTGCCATTAAAATAGCATCGGCTTCAATTTCAGCGGCCCGTAATGCAGCTGTTGTATCTGTAGAGAAGTAAGGTTTACCAAGGCCAGCACCGAAGATAACGATACGTTTTTTTTCTAAATGACGAATAGCGCGACGACGAATATAAGGTTCTGCAATTTCTTGCATTTCAATAGCTGTTTGAACACGTGTATCTACACCAGCTTGCTCTAATGCATCTTGCAATGCTAAGGAGTTCATCACTGTTGCTAGCATCCCCATATAGTCAGCAGTAGCACGATCCATACCTTGATTGCTACCAGCTAAACCTCTCCATAGGTTACCGCCACCAACAACAATCGCGATTTCTAAATCAGTGGATTTTGCTAAAGCAGCAATTTCTTTTGCAAATTCTTCAACAACATCAGGATTAATACCAAAACCTTGTTCACCTGCTAATGCTTCACCACTCAACTTTAAAACAATACGTCGAAACTTTCTTTTTGCCATATTTTTACTCCTCTATTGCAAAATAAGAGAACACTGTACGGTGTTCTCTTATTGTTTATTAATTATTTACCAACAGATGCCATTACTTCTGCTACGAAGTCATCTTGGCGTTTTTCAATGCCTTCACCTAAACCATAGCGAACAAAACGACGTACGTTGATGTTTTCACCGATTTTTGCAATACTTTCATTAATGATGTCTGTAACAGTTTTATCGCCATCTTTAATGAATACTTGTTCTAATAGGCAATTTTCTTTATAGAATTTTTCAATACGACCTGCAACCATTTTTTCTAAAACAGCTTCAGGTTTTGGTTTACGACCAGCTTTAACGTCTTCTTCAGCTTCTACTTTAGCTTGTTCCAATAATACTTGTTTTTCGTGTTCAATTACTTCAGTAGGAACTTCTTCACGGTTCAAGTATGTAGGATTTACAGCTGCAATTTGCATTGCGATGTCGCGTGCTAAATTTTGGAAATCATCAGTTTTTGCAACGAAGTCAGTTTCACAGTTAACTTCCACTAAAACACCGATACGACCACCAGCATGAATGTAGGATTGTACTACACCTTCAGCTGCAATACGACCAGCTTTTTTAGCTGCCGCAGCCAAACCTTTTTCACGAAGAAGGTCAACCGCTTTATCGATATTACCGTCAGTTTCAACCAATGCTTTTTTAGCGTCCATCATACCTGCGCCAGTCATGTCGCGCAATTCTTTTACCAAAGCAGCAGTAATTGCCATTATTTTGTTCCTCCTAGTATTAATTAAGGTAAGGATATAGTCCTTACCCCAATTATATATGTTATAGATTTATCTTTCAAATGCTAATACGACAACGATTAAGCTTTACCGTCTCGAACCATTTCTGCGGAATCAGCTACCATGTTATCTAATGCTTCTTCAAAGGATTCGCCTTGACGACCTTCAAGAACAGCGTCAGCCATTTTACCAGCCAACAATTTAACAGCGCGAATAGCGTCATCATTTGCTGGAATTGGGAAATCAACTTCGTCTGGGTCGCAGTTAGTGTCAACTGTTGCAACTACAGGAATACCCAATTTTTTAGCTTCTGCAATAGCGATTTTTTCTTTTTTAGGATCTACTACGAAAAGAGCACCTGGCATTTTAGGCATATCTTTGATACCGCCAAGGTATTTTTCCAATTTATCCATTTCATGACGAAGACCGATAACTTCTTTTTTAGGCAATACTTCGAAAGTACCGTCTTCTGCCATAGCTTCCAATTGTTTTAAACGTTTAATACGAGTTTCAATTGTTTTGAAGTTAGTCAACATACCGCCCAACCAACGTTCGTTAACGAAGAACATGTTAGCACGGATAGCTTCTTCTTTAATAGCTTCTTGAGCTTGTTTTTTAGTACCTACGAACAAGATTACTTCGCCTTGGGAAGCAACTTCACGCAAGAAATTGTAAGCTTCTTCTACTTTTTTAACTGTTTTAGACAAATCAATGATATAAATACCATTGCGTTCAGTGAAGATGAATTTCGCCATTTTAGGGTTCCATCTTCTAGTCTGATGACCAAAGTGTACACCAGCCTCTAATAATTGTTTCATTGATACTACTGCCATTGTGGCACCTCCTGTTAATTAACCTCCGCCGCTTCATCCTTCGGGTCACCCAAAATTAGGCACAGTACCGAAGTCCACTGACGTGCATATTTTTCATACCTAATAATTCTAACAAAAAATCATGGCAAAAGCAAGCAAGGAGTGAGGAATTCTTTAAGTATTCCTCACTCCTCATTTTAAATACATTCTCTTTCTTATTGATGTACAATCTTATGTTCAAATTTGAATTATAGAATATTATGAAAATATTTATTTAATTATTGCGAATGGATTCAATCATACTTGCACGATCTTCAACACCAAATACTGCAGAACCAGCAACTAAAACTGTAGCCCCCGCTCTTTTAATCGGTACACAAGTAATATCGTTAATACCACCGTCCACCTCAATGACTGCCGTTGAATTGTCTACTTCTTCTAACAATATCTTAGCTTGTTTAACTTTTTTTATGGCATTCTTAATAAAAGATTGTCCTCCAAATCCTGGATTCACAGACATAATTAAAATCATATCTAAATCTGCCGCTACATCTTCTAGTAGAGATACAGGTGTACTAGGATTCAATGCTACACCAGCCTTCATCCCACACTGCTTGATATGTTGAATCAAACGATGCATATGAGGTACAGTTTCTTGATGAAAAGTAAAATATTCTACACCAATTTTTGCAAATTCTTCTACATAATCACCAGGATTAGTAACCATCAAATGCACATCAAATGGTAATTTTGTATATGGACGAATGGCTTTCACAATGGGAGCACCAAAGGTTAGATTAGGAACAAAGTGTCCATCCATGATATCGATATGTAATAAATCAGCCCCCGCTGCTTCAATAGATTTTAATTCCTCGCTTAACACCGCAAAATTTGCGGAAAGCATAGATGGTGCAATTTTTATCATATTAAAACCTCTTTCGTTGACTTTCTATATCATTACGTATAGACATATAAGCATCATATCGTCCTTGATGAATATGACCAGCTTCTAGAGCAGCTTTAATCCCACAAATGGGTTCATGTTCATGATAGCAAGGACTAAATTTACAAGTATCAACATATTCACCAAATTCTGGGAATAATGTAGGCAATCTTTCAAGGGAAACATCATTAAATTCAATAGCACTAAATCCAGGTGTATCCATGATAAAAGAATCTGCATCTAAACTATATAAAGAAGCGTGACGAGTAGTATGTTTGCCACGTTTAATCTTATCACTTACCTCCCCAGTCTGGAAGGCGAATTTTGGGTCTACTGCGTTTAAAAGACTACTCTTACCAACACCAGATGGACCTGCAAAAGCTGTTACCTTATGTTGAAGCACATGACGTAAATCATCGATGCCTGTCATATTATATGTGGATGTCATCAAAACCTTATAACCAATTGATTTATAAAGATCAACCATAGTTTTCGTCTCTGAATCCATCAGGTCACATTTATTGATACATAGCACGATAGGTATATCCGCATGTTCAATCATAACGAGCATTTTATTAAGTAATAGCTCATTAATATCTGGTTCATGGGCAGCCACAACTAATACAACTTGGTCAATATTAGCTACTGCTGGACGTACCATCGAATTATGACGTCCATGGATGGATTCAACGAACCCATCCTCCGAAATCGTAACGCGGTCACCCACAAGTAAACTATAACGTCCTTTCTTAAGTCTACCACGAACCTTACATTCATGAATGGTGCCCGTATCATCTTGTACATAAAAGTACCCATTCATATTTTTGACAACAATGCCTGTAATCATAGTACCTCTTATAATGCAGTTTCTTGCACTAATGCACCATTGAGGTACACCTCAATACGTACATTACCTACACCGGACACTTTTCGAACAATACGATCTCCAGGTTTATTGGTATCATCATAAATTACTGCGGAACCTTCATCATCTTTTACGACAATTTTAAGTTCTTGATTTTTAGAACCAGCTGGTACAGTAACATCTATAGTACCAGTTGTTTTATTACCACTGTTTCCATCTTTTTTATCAGATTTCTTTTTATCATCTTTGAACTCAGTCGTAAGATTTAATGTGGAGCCTTCGTCAATTTCATCGCCAGCTTTAATGCTTTGCTCTATAACCACAGATTTTTCTTCCACAGATCCAGATACTTGATTTACACCTAGTTGAATATTACTCAATGTATCACGAGCATCTTTTAATGTCATACCAACAAGATTAGGTACTTTGACTTTCTTAGCCTTCGCTTTATTTACAACGAGATCAATTGTTGTCCCTTTAGACACTTTAGAATCTCCGGAAGGACTCTGAGCAATGATTACACCATCTTTTTTACCATCTACAGATTGCTGTGTTATTTTCCCCACAACTAAACCTAAATCTTTAAGTCGTTGACGGGCTTGATCCACAGTTAAATCAGTTAAATCTGGCACCGTAATATCGCCTACACCTTTAGAAACCACAAGATGGATTGTTCGTTGCTCTTTAACCTTCTCTCCAGCCCCAGGAGTTTGAGAAATAACTTGACCAGCTGGCACATCTGGATTTGTGACTTCACTTGTAGACACACGCAAATGTTTATCTTCTAAGATATTTTTTGCTACAGAAACTTGTTTGCCTACCACATTAGGTACATCTACTGTTGTATTACTCCAGAAATTACCGTAGCTTAAGAAAGCACCTAAAAATGCTACTAAGAAAATGACAGCAGCACCTAGAACGATGTATTTTTGTGGAATCGATGCAATTTTACTTAACATACTCTTCTTTTTACCCTCTTCTTTTCGTTCTTCTTGAATCGTACTAAGATCTTCAAGTGCTTCAGGATCAACAGCAGGAATCATTTGTGTAGCAAAGTCATATGGTTCATGACGTTGTGTTTTGCCCATCGTAAAACCTTGAGATAATCGCAAATCACTAATCATATCAGAGATAGAATCAAATCGATCAGCAGGATTTTTAGATAATGCTTTCATAACAACAGCTTCTAAAAGCGGAGGAATTGATGGATTATATCGTGTTGGAGGTTCTACCTTCTCACGAACATGTTTTAATGCTACCGCAATTGGTGTTTCCCCTTCAAATGGTACACGACCTGTAAGCATTTCATACAATACAACACCCAATGAATAGATATCTGTATTGCCGTCTACCGGTTTACCACTAGCTTGCTCTGGTGATAAATAGTGTGCTGAACCCAAAATCGAATTCGTATACATAACTGTGTTAGTTGCATTTATTGCACGAGCAATACCAAAGTCAGTTACTTTAACGCGCCCCGTATTGGTAATAATAACATTATGTGGCTTTATATCACAATGAACAATGCCCATTGTATGCGCGTGTTCTAAGCCTTCAGCTATGGCGATAGTAAATTTAACAGCCTCATCTATGGACAGTCTTCCATGACGAGTTATATATTTTTTTAAGGTTTCACCATCTACATATTCCATGACAATGTAGTGTAGATTTTGATCAAAACCTACATCATACATATTTACAATATTTGGATGATTTAATTTACCTGCCGCTTGTGCTTCTCGTTTAAATCGAGTCACAAATTCATCATCATTTGCAAAATTAGCATGCAATACTTTTATTGCTACTTGTCTACCTAGTAAGGTATCTTCTCCAAGGTATACATCAGCCATTCCACCAACGCCAATTTTATCAACAATTCGGTAGCGGTTATCTAGAAGTATGCCTTTTATATTCATAGTACTCATTATTTCTCCATTTCTAGATTAGATTGTTCCCACCACAATGGTCACATTATCTCCTGCTCCGACTTCATATACAGCTTCCATCAATGATTCAATAACCAACATATCATCATCCGTTGATTGTAATGCAGAGGCAATTACATCATCGGATACATAGCCACTTAATCCATCAGTGCAAAGTAAAATACGATCACCGGGAAGAATAGATTCTACGCCACTATCAACCTCTAAGATTTCATCAACACCAACTGCGCGAGTTAATAAATTCCGTTGAGGGTGATTTAGCATTTCATCCTTTGTAATCTCTCCAGCTGTTAATAATTCTTGTACCATAGAATGATCCGTAGTAATTTGTCGTAAATGACCATCTCTATATACATACAAACGACTATCACCAACACTTGCCCAGTAAAGTTGATTACCATTTATAGCTGTAACTACAGCGGTAGTACCCATACCAGCGAGACGTTCTTCACAAGCAACGCGATTTACAATACGTTGATTAGCGTGAATAATAGCATCACATAAGTCTTGTTGACCTATCGTTTCAAGGGAGGACAAATATTCTTTTATTTCATCTACAGCATAGGTACTTGCAATTTCACCACCGCTATAACCACCCATGCCATCAGTAACAGCACAAATATGGCCATCAATGAAGAAACGGTCCTCGTTACGCTGGCGCACAAGCCCAATTTTACTTAAACCAACAAAATTATTCATGATTCTCCTTTTTCCGACCATGAGCAGCCTTTAACTGCCCACATGCGGCTTGGATTGCATCGCCCATTTTCTTTCGTACCGTTACTGATACACCATAGGAACTGACGATGTCTTTAAATGTATTCATATTCGTAATAGATGGTTTATATAATTCAATATGTTCATTGCCATTAACTGGGATCAAGTTAACATGACAATTTGGGAAATCTTTACAGATTTTCCCCAAAGCATGAGCTTCATCCATAGATGCATTTACAGAATCTATAAGAATATACTCAAAGGTAACACGACGCTGTGTCGTATTATAATAGTATTTTACCGCATCTAAGACTTCCGTCAATTCATAACGTGCCCCAACGGGCATAATACTACGACGAACTTCATTATTTGTAGCATGTAATGAAAGTGCTAAGGTTATTGGCAAACCTTCATCAGCTAATTTATAAATATTAGGAACCCAACCACAAGTGGAAATCGTCATCTTACGATAACTAATATTACAAATCATAGGATCATGTAGTAGTTGTAATGCTTGTAATACATTATCATAATTTTGTAACGGCTCCCCTGCGCCCATAACGACAACAGTATGTATTTCCTCTTTAGTAAGAGCCCCAAATATGACAACTTGTCCAATAATCTCAGCGACTGTTAAATCTCTGTATAAGCCACCTTGTGTAGAAGCACAGAACACACATCCCATAGCGCATCCAACTTGGGAGGAAACACATACGGAATACCCATAGTGTTGCTCCATCAAAACTGCTTCCACACGACTTTGATCTGACATCTCTACAAGTATTTTGCGAGTCTTTCCATCAGGGGCAATAGACTCTGTAATTAATGTAGGTAAAGAAATAACACAATTATCACCTAGCCATTGACGCAAGTCTTTTGGAAATTGTGTCATGTCTTCAAAATCAAAAATATATCTATGATAGATATAGTCAATTAACTGTTTCGCTCGAAACTTTTGTATATTATGGGTCTTAAAGATAGATTGTAATTCTTCTAAAGACTTACCCAATAATTCTATCATGGTGCTCCATTTCTTATATTATGATAAGCGTTTCATGCGAGCCATAAAGAAACCATCCATATGATCTCGCGGTGGATAGGTTGTAATCATACCATCTATAGCTTGTGGTGCCCCTTTATATGATACAGGATCGATGATAAAGTTCTTATGAATTGCCAAGAATTTATTTAGAACAGCTTCATTTTCACCACTATTCATAGTACATGTGGAATATACTAAATATCCATTAACCTTAACCATTTCAGAAGCTTTTTCTAATATTTCAAGCTGTAACGACGGCAACTCAATAAGTAAAGACTCTGTTTTACGCCAACGCATATCTAATTTCTTTTGTAATATACCTAGACCAGAACAAGGAGCATCAACTAAGACGCGATCAAATTGTTCTTTCCAATTATCAGGTAGATAACGACCATCTTGAAGCTTAGTAGAAATAATAGATACACCTAATCGCTCAGCATTTTGATTAATCAGTTCTAATTTATGGTCGTAAATATCACAACTCATAATAGCTCCTGTATTGTTCATAAGACTTGCCATATGCATAGACTTGCCACCTGGTGCAGCACAACAGTCTAAGATACGCTCTCCTGGTTGAGGATCCACCACATGGGCTACTAACATAGATGCTTTATCCATAAAAATAATATGACCATCTAAAACAGGTTTGGCTTTTTCTAAATGACCTTGATGTCCATCAATATAAACTACTTCAGGAATATATGTATCCTGTTCTACAATCCAATCTAAATCTTCTAATTCTTTTAAACAATCCTCAATAGATACTTTCACTGTATTTATGCGAGCCGTCAAACGAGGTTGTTCATTAAACCAAGCACAAAGATCTACGGTCTTATCTTTTCCCATTTCTTTTATCCATAAGTTGACAAGCCATAATGGTTGATTGTAGATAAAGGAAATTTCTTCAGCTTCGGACTTAGCTAGTTCACCGATAGAAATGCTATCACTTTCACGTAAAACCGAACGTAAAACAGCATTTACAAAACCAGATAAACCTCTAGTTAGCTTTTTGGCGAGTTTAACAGATTCGTTAACAGCCGCACTTTCAGGAACCTTATCCATATAGATAATTTGATAAATACCAAGTCTAAGAATTTCCACAACCATAGAAGATAGTTTCTTTAAGGGGCGCTTTGCAAAGAAAACAATAATAGCATCCAAGTAATTTTTTCTACGAATGACTCCATACACAAGTTCAGTAAAGAATCTTCGATCTAAATCGGATAGATGATATTTCTGTAAATACTCTTGCAACTTTATATTTGCATAAGCACCATTGCGATTAATTTCACTCAATGCTTTTACAGCGAGCAATCGAATATTTTGTTGTTGATTAGTCTTTACCTCTATCATTACTATTCCTACCAATCAATTGTTCTACTACTGCTCGAACACGTTCAGAATCGACTGTTGTATTACAACATGGCCCATTAGGACGTTCATTTAATACCCCAATAACTGGAATGGGAAATACATCAGCCATTCCACTTGCTAAATCTCGTTCGCAAGCTATTGCTACAATAGCTTTTGGGCGTGCTTCCTTTACCTTCATCCGTGCTAAGGTGCCTCCAGTGACAACTATAAATTGACAACCATAGTCCTTAGCCACTTGCAACAAATTACCAACCTGGCATCGCCCACACTGCTTACAATTATATACATCATGTGTAACCTTATGAACACACGAACTTTCTTGTAAACAGTGAGGAGTTAATAATAATATACGTTCTGGATCTACCGTATACATATCTAACATTACTAAATGATTGATTAAATCAATCATAGACTGGCGGAGTTGATCCTTAGTAACCCCTCTCACCTTACCAATCGCCAAAGTTAATGGAAATAATCTATAAATAAACTGATTGGCTAGTCTTAAAACAATAGGATGTAACCGTATAATACCTGTGCTAGCAACAATTAAAGATAAGCACAAAATCCATATAATAGCAATAAGTATAGATATAACTACACTACTTATAATTGATGCAAATGGATGCAATTGTAAAAGTCCTGGTTCTAATATATACATTAGAAAGGCTAGTACTGCTGTGAGCAAAGCACATGTAATAGTTGATAAAATCAAGTATAACGGATACGTTTCGTACTGCTTATATTGAGTCCCCAAAAACGATACCTTCCTTTATTTGATGACCATTTATAAAATCAATTGCAGAAATGTGTTTTTTATTTTCTGGTTGGACTTCTGTTAATAGAATTATATTTCCATCACCACAAAATACACCTAAACCGGCTATTTTAGATACGATTGTACCAGGCACAGTTGTGGCTGATATAGCAATTGGTACATGTTTTCCATGAATATCTATCAAACAGTGAGTCGTATCACTGGGAACCACTTCTCCAGACCATACTTTTAAACGTTTTCCATCGAGATATGTATAACATCCAGGTGCTGGATTAAGTCCTCTAATAAGGTTTGCAATTTCATTAGCCGGCTTAGACCAGTCGATCTGCCCCATTTCCTTTGTAATCTTAGTAGTATGTGTAGCCATTGTATCATCTTGTGGTGTAGCCACAATTTCTCCATTAACCCAACGAGTTAATACAGGTACTATAGTTTCACCCCCCAGTACAGCTATACGTTCAAATAACTGTCCTGTCGTTTCACCGGGTAAAATATCTGTCTCCACAATGTCGATGATATCACCTGTATCAAGTCCATCATCCATATGCATTATGGTAACACCCGTTTTAGAGTCTCCATTAAGAATTGCATAGTGAATTGGCGCAGCGCCTCTATAACTAGGTAAAATAGAGGCATGAACATTAATACAACCATATTGCGGCAATCGAATAAGCCAAGGAGGTAAAATTTTACCATACGCAATAACAATCACTACATCTGGTTGTAATGCTTCTAATTCGGCTCTCACTTGTTCATCACGCAAAGTGACTGGTTGATATACAGGCAAGTCATGCTCTAAAGCAGCTACTTTTACAGGGGGCATTTGAACTTGTTTACCACGCCCTTTTTGTTTATCAGGCTGGCAATACACACCGACAATAGAATGACCAGCTTGAATCAAAGCCTCTAAGGTAGGCACAGAAAAGTCTGGTGTCCCCATAAAAACGATGCGTAATTGTTTATTATCAGACAATTTCTTTCTCCTCTGGATGATCAGTAATTAATCGTAAGTTAGTTGCTTTTTCAATAAACAAATGACCTTCCAAGTGATCAATTTCATGTTGGAAAATACGCGCCAAAAAACCTTCAGCTTTTATAGTTACCTTCTTATTATGTGGATCAATACCTTTAACGGTGACTTTATTAAATCGTTCCACATCTCCGAAATATCCTGGCACACTTAAGCATCCTTCAGGTCCAACTTGAGAACCTTCAGCATGAGTGATTTCAGGGTTAATTAGCGCAATAAGACCACTACCAGATTGGTCATCTACAACGATAATACGTTTAGCTACAGCCACTTGAGGTGCTGCAAGACCAACTCCTTCAGTCTTATACATAGTTTCAGCCATATCATCGATAAGGACTCTAAGTTTTTTATTAACATGTTCTACAGGTTCCGCCACTTGTTTTAAAACGGGATGACCTGCTTTCACAACATCTAAAACAGCCATTGATACTCCTACACTACACGGGATCCACGTCAATCAGCAGTCCTTCTTGCGTGAAAATCCATGAGTTATATATATATTCTTTCAAATTTGTTAAATCTGTACCGCGAATCATAATAGCTAAACGATACATATCGCGCACTTTTTTTATAGGCGCTTCATAAGGACCATTAATCAAAATATCCTGATTTCCTTTATAAGACTCCAAGTCATCGACAATACGATTTGCTATAGACTCTAATATTTTCATATCTTGATGACGCACTACCATATGAATCATTTCGCGAAATGGAGGATATCCTAAAGCTTTACGATTTTTAATTTCTTCATTGTAAAAGCCTATATAATCATGAGCCTTACTCTTTATTATAGCATAATTTAAAGGATTATATGTTTGTATTACAACGCTACCCGGTTTTTCACCCCTACCGGCACGTCCAGAGGTTTGAGTAAGTAAATCAAAAGTTCGTTCTGAAGCTGTATAAACAGGAATATTCAAAACTGAATCGGCTGTTAAAATACCAACAGCTGTTACATCTTTAAAGTCATGACCTTTAGATACCATTTGTGTTCCCAACAAAATATCATATTTATGAGCCCCAAAGTCATGTAAAATATCTTCTGCTAATTGCTTTTTTTTTGTCACATCTTGATCAAGACGAGCAATGCGGGCCGATTTAAAGTGACGACGTAACTCTTCCTCTACCTTTTGTGTGCCTGAACCAAAAAACTTAATCCTCTTACTATTACATTTGGGACAAACAGTTGGAATTGGTTCATGATGTTCACAATAATGACAACGCAATTCTTCACCAGCTTGGTGATAAACCATAGCTACATCACAATGAGGACACATAATAGTTTCCCCACAATCCCGGCACATAACAAAAGTACTATAACCGCGTCTATTTAACAGAATAATCATTTGATTATGCTCATCCAATGTATGTTGAATTAAGCGACTCATGGCATCAGAAAAAACGGAGTAATTTCCATGAAGAATTTCTTCCTTCATATCTACTATAGTAACCTTCGGCATAGGTTGCTCAAAAATGCGATTTGGCAACTCTAGTAAATGATACTCCCCTTGCTTAGCTTTATAATACGAAGTAACAGATGGTGTAGCAGAACCTAAAATAACGGGACAACCATGTGCCTCAGCACGCCACAATGCCACGTTACGTGCATGATACCGAACCATATCCTCTTGTTTATAAGATGGATCATGTTCTTCATCGACCACAATAAGGCCGATATCCTCAGCTGGCGCAAATACGGCAGAACGAGCGCCAATAATAATGTGACTATCCTTACGGCGCAAACGCTCCCAATTATTGTTCCGTTGTTGTACCGTCAATTTACTATGAAATACTACGACTTCGTCACCAAAAGTTTCTACAAATCGTCTCACAATTTGATCAGTCAATATAATTTCAGGTACTAAAATAATAGCCGTCTTATCCTGACTAATACATTTTGCTGTAGCACGTAAATATAATTGAGTCTTACCACTACCAGTGACACCATGAAGTAAAAAGGTTTTATGTTCATGGCTATTCATTGCAGCTTGTATTGGTCCATATACAGCTTGTTGAGCTTCAGTAAGAGGAATATTAACTTCTTCTGTTAAAAGCTCATCAAATGTTGTTTTTGTGGCTTTAAAACGAGCTTCAACGACAATACCTTTAGCTTCACTCACTTGTTTAATGACCATACGAGAATAGCCTTTAGCTAGCAGTAATGCCTTAGATGCTCCGCCCACTTCAAGTAAGTATTTTGCTAATTCTCGTTGTTTCTTTTTCCGTTCACTAAATTGTGCCACCGAAAATTCTGGCATAACTACTAACCATTCTTCCTTTGGTGCCTCGTAAGATTTTAATGTCTTATTCACTGTAAACAATCGCAATGCATCGCCATAAGAGAATAAATAATACTCATTTAGACGACGGGCCGTATCCATCATTTCCGGTGTAAACCAAGGTTCACTATCTAATACTTGCACAATATTTCGTAAAGTGAACTCTGGTGGCTCAACTAACTCGTCGTAACCAATAAGAATGCCTTCTTCACGACTATGTCCTAAAGGAATGAGTACGCGCGTACCAGGTAAAACATTACCAAACTTTTCAGGCATTAAATAGCTCAAAGGTTTATGAAGTTGTTTGGCTGGTCTGTTAATTATAACTTGTGCTACGCGCATACATTATTTCCTTTCGTTTATTATAAAAGGTCTCAGTAGAAATTCTACCAAGACCTTTTGTATTATAAGCCAGCTTCTTCTTTTAGAATTTGTGCTTTATCTGTACGTTCCCAAGGTAAATCCACATCAGTTCTACCAAAGTGACCATACGCTGCAGTTTTGCGATAATGAGGCTTTAACAAATCAAGCATTTCAATGATTCCTGCTGGACGAAGGTCGAAATGTTTTTTAACAAGCTCTTGAATTTTTGTTTCCTCTATGCGACCTGTACCAAAAGTATCAACTAAAATAGATACAGGATGAGCAACCCCAATTGCATAAGCAACTTGCACTTCACATTTATCAGCAAGACCTGCTGCTACAACATTTTTAGCTACATAACGTGCTGCGTATGCTGCAGAACGGTCCACTTTGGATGGATCCTTACCAGAAAATGCACCGCCACCATGACGGGCCATACCACCGTATGTATCTACAATAATTTTACGGCCAGTTAAACCAGCATCACCATGAGGGCCTCCAATTACGAAACGACCAGTTGGATTGATGAAGTATTTAGTATTTTCATCAACGAATTCAGCAGGCAACGCTGCGTCAATTACATAACGCTTCAAATCGGCTTTAATTTGTTCTTGGGTCACTTCAGGGCTATGTTGCGTAGAAATAACAATTGTATCAATGCGCTTAGGTTTACCATCAACATATTCTACAGTAACTTGAGTTTTACCGTCTGGACGTAAGTAAGTTAAAGTCCCATCCTTACGAACTTCTGTAAGTCGACGAGATAAACGATGTGCCAAGGAAATTGGCAAAGGCATGAGTTCAGGTGTTTCATTAGATGCATAGCCAAACATCATACCTTGGTCACCAGCACCGATTTTATCAAGCACTTCACCATTGCCATCTTTTGATTCAAGTGCTTCATCAACGCCCATGGCGATATCCGCAGATTGTTCATCGATGGATACAAGTACACCACAAGTATCACAATCAAAACCAAATTTTGCACGAGTATAACCAATTTCACGAATTGTATCACGTACGATGCGAGGAATATCAACATATGTATGAGTAGAAATTTCACCTACTACATGAACTAAACCAGTAGTAACTAAAGTTTCACAAGCCACACGAGCAGTTGGATCCTTTTCAATAATCGCATCCAAAACAGCATCAGAAATTTGGTCAGCTATTTTATCTGGATGGCCTTCAGTAACAGATTCAGAAGTAAAAAACATATGTTTTTCAGCCATTTTATCCTCCTAATACGAAAAAAAGTCTCTCATGCACTCATGAGAGACCCTCCCATCTAACGACATTTGTCATAGGAATTAGCACCTTTTCCGCTTGGAATGGTTGCTGTAGCTTCACAGGGCCTATCCCTCCACTACTCTTGATGAGTTACAAAAATATTATAGTGTATTTACAGTGAGAAAGCAAGTCATTATTATACCTCTCTTGCCTCTTTTAAAGCTAAATCATGTTCGGCCTTATGAAGGGCACTTTCAAACTGACGATACATATGATGACGGCCCAGAATATCCAAGAAATCAGATTTATACATCTCTCTACGTATATCGTAACTCACATCACTAAGCAAAACTTCTATGCCTCTTTTTTGAAGTTCTTCAATAATACCTCGTAAAATACGTAAACCCGTTAAATCTACAAATGGTACTTTTACAAAACGAATGATTAAATATTTAGGATCTTTATGTATAGAGTTTAACGCTCTATCAAATGCACTTATAGCGCCAAAGAATAATGGGCCATCTACAGTGTATACCATTATTTCTGGATGGATTGTAATCTCATGCCTAATCTGAGCTGATAATTCGGCACTACTTGCTTCATGCACATCAATTGTATTAACCATTTTACGCATAAACTGCAACACTGCAAGTACTACACCTACATTTACAGCTACTACTAAATCCGTAAAAATAGTCAGGAAAAAGGTAAGCAATAATATTATTTGATCTGGACGAGGTGCGAGAACAAGCATTCGTATAAAACGTGGTACATCACTCATATTGTAGGCTACTACAAATAATATGGCTGCCATAGATGCCAACGGAATATACACTGCATATGGGGCTAAAAATAAAAGAATGGCACCTAATGTAATGGCATGAACAATACCTGCCACCGGAGAATTACCACCTTGACGAATATTTGTGGCAGTTCGCGCAATAGCACCGGTTGATGCAATTCCACCAAACAATGGCGCAAATATATTAGCTAATCCTTGTCCAAATAATTCAGTATTAGATTCATGCTTGGTTCCACTCATACCATCAGCAACAACTGCAGACAATAAGGATTCAATAGCGCCTAGCATGGCAATTGTAAAAGCCGGCCCGATTAAGGATAAGATTTTATCAAAACTCAATTTTGGTACAGAAAATTCTGGCAAACCTTGAGGTATGCCACCAAATGCACTACCAATGGTTAAAACCGTAGGAAATTGGTAGATGGCTTGAATAACCGTAGCAACAATCATAGCTACAATGGGAGCTGGAACTTTATTAATATATGGGATTCTAGGTAAAACTAACAGTAGACTTAAGCTTAAGATCGCAATCCCCAATGTAGGTAAGTCAGAGTATGGTAAGGACTGAATCATAGCCCATAATTTTTCATGGAAATGAGCCATATAAGGCAACGGTGGAAATCCAAAGAAATATGGCCATTGCCCCACCCAAATTGTAACACCAATACCCGCTGTAAAACCCATAATAACAGGTGTGGGTATAAACCGAATGACTGTCCCTAACTTTGCAACACTCATTAAAACCAGAATAACTCCTGCCATCATGGTCGCAATTTGTAAACCTTCAAAGCCATAATTGACAACGATACTGCTCAATAGAACGATAAATGCCCCTGTAGGGCCCGCAATCTGAACAGGGGAGCCACCAAACAAGGATACAAATATACCTGCAATGATTGCCGTATAAATGCCCGCTTGCGGTGTAACTCCACTAGCAATAGCAAAGGCCATTGCTAAAGGCAGAGCCACAACCCCTACGACCAATCCGGCGATAATATTATTACTCCATTTTCCTTTTCCTAATGAGCCGTCTAAATATGCTTTTTGTATAGCAAACATGTAAGAAAAACACACCCTTTTTAAAACAACACACACAAGAATTAATTTATATCAGCTCTGTTTGCTACTAAATCAATAACTTCTCTAAGGATATGTCGAGCAAGGTCAGATTTTTTCATATTAGGCATTTCTTTAGGCTCTTTATCAGGATATAAAAAATAGCCTTCATTCGTATCTACATTAAAACCTGCATTCGATTTGCTTACATCATTGGCTACAAGCATATCTAGATTTTTTTTAGCCACTTTATCATGACCATACTTGATTACATGTTCTGTTTCTGCCGCAAAACCAACAAGAATTTGATGACTTTTTTTAGAGCCCAACCCTTGTAGAATATCTGGATTTTTTACAAGTTCTATGGTCATAGACTCCATTTTTTTTATTTTTTGCTCTGCTTTATGAAGGACTCTAAAGTCAGAAACAGCGGCAGCCATAATAACTACATTAACATCATTATAACGAGCTTCAACAGCCTCCTGCATAGATACCGCGGAATCTACAGAAATAAAGTCTACGCCATTTGGTATAGGCAAGGATGTGGGAGCACTTACTAATATCACCTTAGCCCCCATGCGTGCAGCCTGTTCTGCAATGGCATACCCCATCTTACCGCTAGAACGATTTCCAATATACCGAACAGGATCAATACTCTCCTGTGTTCCGCCAGCTGTAACAAGTATAGTAGTACCTTCAAGCTCATTGGTGCTGCACATTTTAGCTTCTAGCCAATCCACAATTGCTTCGGGCTCCGGTAAACGTCCTACACCAGTGATGCCACAAGCTAACCAACCTTCTGCAGGGTCCATAATATGGTAGCCCAAAGAACGTAATCCTTCTAAATTGCGTTGAGTAATAAGATTATTATACATTTCTGTATTCATAGCAGGACAAAGGTACTTAGGTGCTGTGGTGGCCATAATTGTTGTAGTTAACATATCATCAGCAATGCCTGCATAAATTTTTCCGATCACATTTGCTGTTGCAGGCACAACTACATATGCATCTGCCCAAGTGGCCAGTGCAATATGTTCTACATCCCACTGATGAACTTGTTCAAACATGTCTAAAGCTACAGGATGTCCACTAATTTCACCAAACGTTAAAGGTGACGCAATATGCGTTGCATTTTGTGTCATTACAACCTTTACTTCAGCCCCTTTTTTACGAAGTCTGCTTACCACTTCAATTGCCTTATACGCTGCAATACCTGCAGATACTGCGACAATGATATGTTTTCCGCGCATGTTCTTCTCCTTTTAAAAATTCCTTGTATCATTGATACAAGGAATTGATTTTTTATTTAATGCCTTCTTTAGTGCGTTTATATGTCACTTCACCTTCAGCAATTTCATAAAATGCCAAAGATACAGGCTTGTCAGTCGCATGTGTAGATTCTGCTAAGCAAGGTTCACCATCTGTTAATTCGCGAGCGCGTTTAGCCGCTAAAGTCACCAATGTATATTTGCTATCTACTTGGCTTTCCAATTTTTTTAATGGAGGTTTTACCATCATACTATCACTTCTCCTTAGACTCTTGATATTGTTTATAAATATATTGAATTTGCTCTTTATTACGACTAATCTTACAAGACTCAGCTCGCAAGATAGAGGCAACCTTTAAAGAAGCCTCTGCTAAATCATCATTTACGACGATATAGTCATAACGATGAGCTAAGGCTAATTCTGAACAAGCCAATGACAATCGTTTATCAATGACTTCTTTAGCATCTGTGCCACGATTATGTAAACGTTCAGATAACTCCGATAGTGACGGCGGTACAATGTAAATAAATACAGCATCGCTAAAACGTTCCTTAACCTGCATAGCGCCTTGAATATCGATTTCTAATAGTACACTTTTCCCATCATCTAATAAATCCATTACATGCTGTTTTGGAGTACCATAGTAATTATCATATACCTTAGCATATTCTAAGAATGCGTCTTCACTAAGCAAAGACTCAAATTCCTCTTTAGAGCGGAAGAAATAGTTAATTCCTTCCCTTTCACCCACACGTGGAGCACGGGTTGTCATAGAAACGGAATAAACTAAATTAGGCATTTCTTTACGAATATTCGCACAAATCGTACCTTTACCTGCGCCAGATGGCCCGGATATAACGATTAATAATCCTCTGTCTGACATATGCACTCCTATGATTCCACTGTATCTACATCCACATCATGTTGCACAAGTCGATGTGCTACGGTTTCAGGTTGAATTGCAGATAATACAATTTGACCACTATCCATAACTAATACAGCACGTGTCTTACGACCATATGTGGCATCAATGAGCAATCCCTTATCTCTAGCATCTTGAACCATCCGCTTTATAGGGGCGGATTCAGGACTAATAATAGCCATAACACGGTTAGCAGATACCATATTACCAAAGCCTATATTCAGTAATTGAATACTCATTCATAGACCTCCTATTACTCTACATTCTGTACTTGTTCTCTAATTTTCTCTAACTCACATTTAAGTTGAACCACAAACTCAGTAATAATCGAATCCATTGCTTTGGAGCCGATTGTATTTACCTCACGATTCATTTCTTGCAAAATAAAATCAATCTTACGACCGATTGAATTTGTATCTGCAAGTGTATTTTTTAATTGTACCACATGAGAGGTAAATCGGACAATCTCTTCCGTAATATCCGTCTTATCAGCTAATAGAGCAATTTCTTGTATAAAACGATCTTCACTAATACTCGCTTCTAAAGAAATTAAATATTCCTGAATCTTAGTTTTTATATGCTCCCGATATGCTTCTACAGCACCAGCTTTATTAGTGTCTATTTTAGTAATTATATATTCAAGTGTTCCGATACGTTCTAATAAATCCTGATTGATATGTTGACCTTCCGCAGTTCGCATTGCTATTAAAGCATCTAATGCTTGAGTAGTTGCTTCTTTTACAATATCTGAAAGTACCTCTTCAGCAATTGGTGTATCTTGTTGTTGAATCCATTCGTTAGAAATCGAATTCACAGCTTGTAATGGTACTTTTTTGGGGTCATCATAGAACTCCTCTTGTACCAATAACTCTTGTATTTGTTTTCTCAATACACTATTAATGGTGAAAGTTTTAGGTCGCTCTCCTGCATCTTGAATAGAAACAGATACCTCAACCTTACCACGAGTAATACGATCTTGTATCATTCTACGAATAATACTTTCAAAAGGATTCATTTGTTTTGGACTACGAATAAATAAATCCAAGAAGCGTGCATTTACGGACTTAATTTCTACAGTACAGGTAATACCATCTTTGGTTGCTGTGCCCGAACCAAAACCGGTCATACTTTTCATAAGTCATCCTCCTTAGTAGTTTTTATTATTGTACCACGAATTACACAATCCGTGTTTAAATACTAAGAATTATATGTACACTATGGTATACTAAACTATACTTCTAAATATATTTGAAAGGAGTACTATGAATTTAGACGGACTTACCATGTCTGTACTCGCTAAAGAAATAAACGAGCGATTACAAACAGGTCAAATACAAAAACTATATCAAATAG
Organism: Veillonella parvula; assembly: GCF_018366295.1. GTDB lineage: Bacteria > Bacillota > Negativicutes > Veillonellales > Veillonellaceae > Veillonella > Veillonella parvula_P. The sequence goes on along the minus strand of NZ_JAGZIJ010000001.1, from coordinate 111,627 downwards.
ATAAAACTACATTATTATTTAAAATTCGAGCACTCAACGAAGACCAAAACTTGATCATTACCGTAGGTGCTACACCAGCAATGTATCTTAGTCAACCACTGCAAGATTTACCAAAAGAACCAAGCTCACTTTGTATGTTCTTACGAAAGCATATTGAAGGTAGCCGCATTGTAAAGGTGGAACAAATCAATGGCGACCGAATCATGTGCATCCAAACGGATAAATTGGAAATGGATGGTTCCATTACGAGTACCTACATTTATGTTGAATTAATGGGCAAATATTCCAACTGTATTTTTGTACAAGACGATGTTATTTTAGAATCTTTAATTCACGTCTCTCCACTTATGAACCGTGAACGTTCTATTAGTCCTAAATTACGATATGAACTACCGCCAAATGCTAATCGCGTAAGCTTAATGGACTTTGATTGTGATGAAATCAAAAATCTACTCACCTCTTTTGGTAATGGTTCCGTACAGCAATCTATTCGATCTATCTTTAACGGCTTTGGCAAGCCTTTATTGGATGAAGTTTTATATATTTCCAAGCTGAATGGTGAAGAAATCATAACAGATTTAGATACTTTCCAATTAGATATGTTTACTAAATCTTTGTATCACCTCAAAGAAAAGCTTGAAAATAGCAATGGTTTATTTACTTTAATCAACGATAACAATAAAAAGGCTTACGCAAGCATTTTATTACATAACTATAAGGTATTAAAAGAATACAACACTATTTCTGAAGCCTTAGAAGAATCCATTCATAACACAAAAGCAATTCATACAGCTGATAAAGAGTTAGAAAAAATCTTAATAGCAGCCATCAAAAAGGAAGAAGGTCGCCATCAAAAGATTAAAGATGAATTAGAAGATACTAAGAAAATGGAAACCTATAAATTATATGGTGATCTTTTAATGATAAATGCACACCTTCAAGTGCAATACGAACCGTCTATTGAATTGCAAAATCTTCTTTCCGAAGAAAATGAAATCTTAACTATTCCTTTAAAGCCAAACTTAACAATTGTGGAAAATGCACAATGGTACTATAAGCTTTATACAAAACTAAAAAATCGTATGGTTAGCGGCGAGTACCAACTCAATGCAAGTACCACAAAACTAGCATACTTACAATCTATTCTATACAGTATCTCCTTAGCCACTACTCGTGAAAGCTTAGAAGAAATACGCAAAGAATGTATGGATGCAGGCATTATAAAAAAATCAAAAAAACCATTATCTTACAAACTAGGTAAATCTAACTACATTCACTTAACAATTGATGAAGGTGAAATATTCATCGGTCGTAACAATCAGCAAAACGAATATTTAACACACCGATTTGCAAAGCCAACTGACATTTGGTTCCATACACAAGATATCCAAGGTTCCCACCTTATTTTGAGACTCAATATTGAGCCAGACGATATGATTTTATCTAAAGTAGCACAATATGCAGCCTACTTTAGTAAAGCTCGTGATACTAGTAAGGTCCCGGTAGATTATACATACATTAAAAATATCAAAAAGCCACCTGGATCTCCTTTGGGATTTGTTATTTTTAATACCCATCAAACTATGATTGTGGAGCCTAAAAAACCAGAAAACTATAGAGAATGATAAAAGCGAAGGTATCCCTTCGCTTTTATTTTTGGCTTATTATTTTGCTCACATTATTTTTTACATATTGATCTGAAATTTGATATTACTTATCTTAAGTTTTCTATGGAATTAAAATATAAAAAGAGGCTAGATATAATATGATATCTAGCCTTTGTTTAAACTATTGGTTTTCTTCTGTACGTTGTTCAGTTTGTTTCAAACTTTCACGATTTTGACGCAAGCTTTCCAATGTTTTCTCCAAGTTGTTTTCAACATATTTAAGAACATCACCAGCATATTGAATAGAGCTAGCTTTCAGCTCATCAGAGGATTGATTTGCTGCATTAATAATTTGATTAGCTTGTTCTTGAGCTTGTTTTACAAGTTCACTTTCAGCTGTCAATTTAGCAATGTAGTCTTTAGCTTGATCGATCAAAGTTTCAGCCTGACGTTGAGCATCAGCTAACACTTTATCTTTATCTGCTACAATACGACGAGATTCTTCAAGTTCCAAAGGTAAGGATTCCTGAATAGAATCAATAATACGCATAATTTCGTCTTCCTCAACCATACGTTTTGTAGTCATAGGAATACGGCTGCTAGATTCAATAAGAACCTCTAAATCTTCTAATAATTTTTCTGTTTTCATACAATTCACCCCTATTTATTATGGACCGTATTAAAGCGTTCTTCAAGTTTTTCCTTAACATCATCCGGAACAAGACCATCTAGCTTACCACCAAATTTAGCTAGTTCACGAATACCCGTGGAGCTGACAAAAGAGTATTTGTTATTTGTCATAATAAATACTGTTTCAATGTCATCATCCAAATATTTTGCAAATAATGCGCGCTGAAATTCATATTCAAAGTCGCTCAATGCACGTAATCCTCGAATAATAATAGTAGCATTCTTGGATTTAACATACTCATTGAGCAAGCCACCTGTACAATCAATTTCAACATTAGGAATATGTTTGACAGAATTTCGAATCATCTCAACCCGTTCTTCCATAGAAAATAAGGAATTTTTATTCGGATTTGAGCTGACAGCAATGATTAATTTATCAACCAATCGGCTGCCCCGTTCAAAAATATCAACATGTCCATTAGTAACTGGGTCAAAACTACCCGGACATACACCTATACGCACAGGTTTAGCTCCTTTCGGCTGTCTTTACAAAATAGGAAACTACCGTATAACCAAATTTCTGTTCTTTTATACATTCCCATAATTCTGGTAAGGTAAAAACCTCATCCTTATGATGTTCTAATAATAAAACACCTTCAGGTTTTAACAAATCATAGTTTACAACCAAATCTATGGTATCTTGTATAAATCCATTTTCATATGGCGGGTCAGAAAATATATAATCGAACTGTCGCCCTACCATATAATTTTTTAATTGTGAAAGTTTCCTCGGAATAATTTCTAACCGATCATCCACACGACAATGTTTAGCATTCTCTAAAATTAGTTTTCCCGTTTTAAAGTCCACTGCTACTGCATGTGCTGCACCACGACTTAAGGCTTCAATTGCTACTGCACCAGTGCCAGAAAATATATCTAGTACATCAGAACCAAATATACCTCTATTTGCTAATACATTAAATACACTTTCACGAACACGATCAAGTGTAGGTCTAGTATCTAACCCTTTAGGTGCTTTTATGACATGTCCCTTAGCAGTTCCGCCAATAATTCGCATACAACCCTCACAAGATTATACTCATTAATTATAGTATATAAATAACCAAATTAAAAGTATCTTTTATTTATGATACTTCAATTTTAATATCACGCCCCATCAACTCAGCTAATGCTATGGATGGAGATTTTTTTTCATATAAAACCTCATATAAAGCCTTTGTTATAGGCATTTCAATTTGATGTTTACAAGCCATTTTATAAATAATTTCTGTTGCGAAAAATCCTTCTACAACCATATTAGTATGATTAACAATAAAATCCATCGTCTTACCCTCGGCTAGTTTTTGACCAGCCGCACGATTACGACCATGTGGGCTCATACAAGTAGCAATCAAATCCCCCATACCAGCAAGACCAGCATAAGTTTCTTTTTGGGCCCCTAAGGCCACCCCAAAGCGAGTCATCTCATGAAGACCACGTGTTAATAGTAAAGCCTTACAATTATCCCCTAAAGCTAAACCATCTGCAATACCCGCTGCAAGGGCAATGATGTTTTTCGTGGCTCCTGCTAGTTCAACACCAATCATATCAGTATTTGCATAAATTCTAAAGTTTTGACTACATAATGCCTTTTGCAATGTTGTAGCCACTTCTAGATTCTCTGTACTCAACACAGAGGCAGCAGGCAAATTACGCCCAATCTCTTCTGCATGATTAGGTCCAGACAAAACCGCTAAATTACACCCTATGGTAGCAAAAACCTCTTTCATCACAGTCGTCAAAAGTTTCCCACTGCTTCGTTCTACACCTTTTGAACATAGAATATAGGCTTGATTTTTATGAGCATACGGTTTAATAGCCTCTAAACTGGTACGTACATGTACAGAAGGAGTAACCATTAATACCACTTCAGCATTACTAATACAAGCCTCTAAATCAGAACTATATTGTAATTCTTCTGGAAGTTTTACACCTGGTAAATAGTCTTTATTCTCTAAGTCTTTTGCAAGTTTATCCGCAAATTCTGGACGACGACAATATATAGTTGTAGTATTTCTAGCTAAAACGGATTTAATAGCAAGGGCCGTCCCCCAACTACCAGAGCCGATAACAACAACATTCATTCTTTAATCCTTTTTAATACGCTCTACTTTTAACTCGTTTCCAGCAAGTAGACGCTTAATATTATCCCAGTGACGTACAATGACAAACAAAGCTGCTAACCCGCCAAAGCCAACAAACCAGAAGGATTCTCCAGTAAAATACATCAGTACTGGTACTAATGCAGCGGCAATGATAGAGCCTAAAGATACAAGTTTAGTGAAGTATACGATAACACCCCATACCAAAAAGCAAATCAATGCTACTATTGGAGAAAGTGCAACAAGAACACCTAAACCCGTGGCAACACCACGACCACCCTTAAACCCCAGGAAAACAGACCAGTTATGTCCCATCATCCCAAGAATACCACCTAAGATCATAAACATAGGCCCATAAGGTGAGAGTAGCACAACTCCTGCTGCCCCTTTTAAAGCATCACATAAAAATACAGGTAAGGCTGCTTTAAGTCCGATAACTCGATATGTATTAGTAGCGCCAATATTTTTAGAGCCATATTGTCGTACGTCTGTATTAAAGAAAAGCTTACCTATAATTAATCCACTAGGAATTGATCCGATAAGATATGATAATACAGCATATACAATAATCATAATATCCATTAGTCTTCATCATCCCGTTTCTTGCCACGTAATACTAAACGAATCGGAGTTCCTTCAAAACCAAAGGACTCACGCAATCGATTCTCTAAGAAACGCATATAAGAGAAGTGAATTAGCTCTGGTTCATTTACAAATAAAATAAATGTAGGCGGCTTAACACTAGCTTGAGTCATATAATAGATTTTTGGAATTCTACCATTGCGAGATGGTACAGGATTTACGGTTTGTGCATCTTGTAATAATTGATTTAACGTCCCAGTAGATACACGGCGGTATTGTTGTTCAGATACAAACTTCAACATATCAGCTAAACGGTGAATACGTTGCTTAGTTAAAGCAGAAGCAAACAGGATAGGTGCAAACTGTAAAAAACCTAATTCATCATAAATATCTTCAGTAAATCGCAATGTTGTTTTGTCATCTTTTTCAACAAGATCCCATTTATTCACAACAATGACTACGCCTTTACCCGCTTCGTAAGCATAACCTGCAATTTTTTTATCTTGTTCTGTAACACCATCTTGAGCATCTAGTACAAGAACTACAATATCAGCACGATCTACTGATCGCAAAGATCGGACAATACTATATCGTTCAACGGCTTCTTCGATTTTAGACTTACGACGCATTCCCGCCGTATCAATAAGTACAAATTTTTGGCCCTCATGAGTCCAATACGTATCAATGGAGTCTCGAGTAGTACCTGCTACATCAGATACTATTACACGATCTTGTCCTAATAATGCATTAGTCAAAGAAGATTTACCTACATTTGGACGACCAATAACGGCAACATGAATAGTATCTTCATCATCTACATTAGTGCCAACTGGTGGAAAATGTTTAACAGTATCATCCAGCAAATCACCTAAATTCATAAGATTTTTAGCGGAAATGCCAATGGGGTCTCCCAAACCAAGATTGTAGAATTCATAAATATTCGGCTCTTGATTTACACTATCAATCTTATTAACTACGAGTACAATAGGTTTTCCACTAGCTCTAAGAATATTTGCAACTTCTTCATCAGCAGGTACAATACCTTGTTTACCATCGACGACAAATAAAATTACATCCGCTTCTTCAATAGCTAATTCAGCTTGTAATCGCATCATCTTAGGAATAACATGACTATTTTCAGTAATGAACTCGATACCACCAGTATCGATCATTGTAAACTCACGATTTAACCACTCTGCATCGAAGTAAATACGGTCCCTTGTTACCCCCGGAATATCTTCAACGATAGAGATACGTTTATTAACAATGGCATTAAAAAGTGTAGATTTACCTACATTTGGACGGCCTACAACAGCCACTAATGGTTTTGCCATAGTTTCACCTCATTATCTAATCTAATACATTACTATATTTTATCATATTCTAAGTAAAGTACGCAAAAAGGCTAACCAAGGAAACCTTGGCTAGCCTTTTATTAGACAATGAATTATTCAGCGTCTTCTGCAGTTTCTTTTGATTCCATCAACTCAGTCAAAGCCAAACCCAATTTCTTTTCATCTTTGTTAAGAGAAATGATTTTAACTTCAACTTCTTGACCACGGTTCAAGTAATCTTCAACTTTCGCATTACGTTGTTTTGTAATTTGGGAAATGTGAAGTAAACCTTGGATGTCGTCATTAACAGCTACGAATGCACCGTAAGCTACTAAACGAACAACTTTGCCGTTAATAACATCGCCAACATGCAATGTTTCTTCAGCAACGTCCCATGGGCTCTTAGATAAAGCTTTTAAGGACAAGGATAATTTATTGCTTTCAGCGTCGAAAGATTGTAATTTAACTTCGATTTCTTGGCCAACGGAAAGAACATCTTCCACTTTTTTGATTTTTTGCCAAGAAATATCGGAAATGTGAAGTAAACCTTCAATACCGCCGATATCTACGAATGCACCATAAGGCATGATTTTACGAACGATACCTTTATAGTTTTCGCCAACGTTGATATTTTTCAATGCTTCAGCTAATTTAGCTTGACGTTCCACTTCCAATACTGCACGACGAGAAAGAACCAAACGGTTTTTCTTTTCATCGATTTCAAGTACTTTAGCTTCAAATTCTGTACCAACCAAGTTGTCCAAGGATTTCACGAAATGAACATCACCTTGGGACAATGGAATGAAACCACGAAGGGATTTAACTGTTACTACTAAACCTGCTGGGATAGCATCAATACCTTTACATACGATAGCTTCATCTTTTTCTTGTGCTTCGATAACATATTGCCAATCTTCATCTTTAGCCAAGCGAGTCATGGAAAGATAAATAGGATTATCTTCTTTGATGTGATTCATGATAACTGCTTTAATTTCATCACCATTTTTTAACACATCTTTGGCAGATTCTGGTGCTGGATAAGAAATTTCAGTTCTGTTCAAAATGGCTTCAGTTTTGTAGCCAAAAGATACATAAGCTCGTTCATCTTCGACTTGAACTACTGTACCTTCTACAACGTTCCCTTTCTTAAATTCTTCTTGACCTTCGGCTGCTAATAATTCTGCAAAATCTTTCATTGTCTCAATGACCTCCTTAATAATCCAGTCGGGAGTCGATGCTCCTGCTGTTACTCCTACCGTCTGTACTCGGTTAAACCATTCCAGTTGTAATTCAGTAGAAGTTTCAATGTGATACGTTGTACATCCAACGTCACGACAAACCTCTGCCAATCGGTTTGTATTGCCGCTGTTCTTACCGCCTATCACTATCATAAGATCTACATTACGTGCTAAATCAACGGCAGAATTCTGTCGTTCTTGCGTTGCATTGCATATCGTTTTGAAAACCTTAAGATTCTTAGATTTTTTCTCTAATATGTCTATTATACTGTTAAATTTGAATTGTGAAAAGGTTGTTTGTACAACAACGCCCATTTTTTCCACAACTTGTAGTTTTTGGGCGGATTCTTCATCTTCGATGATTATTCCTTCGTTATTTGCCCATAAATTAATGCTTTTGACCTCAGGATGGTTTTTTTCTCCCAAAATCACCAAAGTCATACCTTCATCTATAACAGACTTTGCATCTTGCTGTGCTTTTTTTACATGTGGACATGTGGCATCCACAACATGTAATCCTTTTTCTTCTGCCTCTTCGTAAATAGCAGGTCCTACACCATGAGAGCGAATAATCATTGTGCCTTCAGCGATATCAGACACTTCTTGAACAGGGCTTACCCCTTTGTCTTCAAGACGACCTACAACTTGAGGATTATGAATAATAGGACCTAATGTATAGCTTTTACCATCGTTATTTGCGGCTTCATTTGCCATTTCAACAGCCCGTTTTACACCATAGCAAAAACCATGGTTTTCAGCCAAAATTATTTCCATAAAGTCTCCTCTATACAATTGTTATGATAAGAATCTATCATTCGTTGGATTTCACTTTTAACACTATCATTTACTTTTTGAATCGCTTCTGGAGTCGCTTTAGCTTTTTCAACTGGAATCGGTTTACCAATAATACAAGCCACTTTATTACGTTCCATATTGTGAGAGCCAATGATAGCAACAGGCACTATGCTAACAGCTGTTCTAAGAGCAATTGATGCTGCACCATCATGGAATTTACCAAGTTTACCACTTTTTTGACGATTTCCTTCTGCAAATATGCCTAAAACCTTATTGTCTTTAAGTAGTCCCATGGCATGACGAATAGCAACTTTATCAATAGCACCGCGATTTAACGGAAATGCACCAAGCCATGTACAAAAAAAACGTGAAATGGGATTCACAAATAATTCTTGTTTAGCCATAAAGTGTACATGTCTAGGCAAAGCATAGCCACAGATAGGGGGATCGTTATTACTTAAATGATTAGGCACCACGATAACAGGCCCTTCCATTGGAAAATTATCGCGACCATATACTTTCAACCCATACCCTACCTTATAGCGAAGCCAAAAAGCGGTACGCCATAACCAGGTAGAAAATTTATTCATGATTGATTGTCTCCTGTACTAAATTCAATATATATGCCACAGTTTCATCGAAATTCATATTACTAGAGTCTACAACCACTGCATCTTCAACGCATACAAGTGGAGACTCTTCACGATTTTTATCCATTTCATCACGACTAACAACATTCTTTTTAATTTCGTCTAGTGTTTGCTCGTTTGATGTACCTTGTACTTCTAACCATCTACGTTTTGCACGTGCATCTACAGAAGCGGTTAAATAAATTTTTAGCTCTGCATTAGGTAATACGACAGAACCGATATCACGTCCATCTAATATAACTCCACCAACGGCGGCCATCTCTTGTTGGCGTTCTACCAAATATTGTCGAACCCCTTTATAAGAAGCTATAGTCGATACATTATCATTAATTTGCTGCTGGCGAATTAATGATGTAACATCTTTCCCTTTAATATAGACCTTGCATGCTGTTGCAGTAGGCTCTAAAGTCAAATTTAAAGAAGGTAATAAAGCTTCTACAGCAGCTTGATCCTTAACATCGATTTGACTATCAAGAACTGCCCATGTAACACCGCGATACATGGAACCTGTATCGATATATAAATACCCTAATTCATTGGCTACTACTTTAGAAATGCTACTTTTACCAGCCCCAGCAGGACCATCAATAGCAATGGCAATTTTTTTAGTGTTCATAATAACCTCTATTCTTCATCACCGTGTACGGCATGCATAGCCGCCACATAGCCTGTGGAAAAGGCAGCTTGTAAATTATAGCCTCCTGTAAAAGCATCTATGTCTAGTACTTCACCAGCACCATATAAACCACCAATCAATTTAGACTCCATAGTTTTAGGATTAAATTCTTTTAATGAAATACCACCTGCTGTAACAATAGCTTCCGCTACAGGTCGTAATTCCTTAACAGTTACTGTCATATGTTGCAATACATGACATAAGCGCAAACGCTCTTCCTTTGTAATTTGATTAATTGGTTTAGCCGGATTTAACTCAGCAAGCTTTATAACAATGGGAATAAGATTTACAGGTAGTAAATCCCTCATCCCATTAGCCAATTGTTTTTTAGAATATAAATCAAAATCCTTTTGCAAGCGATTATCCAATACTTCTGCAGTTAGAGCAGGCTTAAGATTAATTTCAATGGTAATTTGAGGATTTTTCTTACGAAGCAACTTACCTACCGTGTGACTTAATGATAAAATTGTAGGCCCCGTAAGACCAAAATGAGTAAACATCATTTCCCCAAATTGTTTAGCTTGTACCTTACTTTTAGAAATTACGGATACCTCAACATTACGAAGACTAAGCCCCATAATTTCCTTTACCCACGTTTCGTTTGTAACGATAGGGACTAAGGATGGACGAATATCAGTAATAGTATGTCCCACTTTTTCGGCTAAAACGTAACCATCACCAGTAGAACCTGTCAATGGATAAGATGCACCACCAGTACAAATAATAGCAGCATCACAAGCATATTGTTCCTTATCCGTTGTAACACCAACTACACGATTTTCCTGTACAGTAATCGATGTAACAGGTTCATTTAAATGAACTTGAACATTATACTTTTTTAGGATTTTCATAAAGATATTGCGTACTTCTAATGCAGAATCGGATTCAGGAAACACTCGTCCCCCACGTTCTACTTTAGTTTTTAACCCCCAGCTATGCAATAGGTCCAGAAGATCTTCATTACTAAAGCGTTCATAGGCACCGTACAAGAACTTACCATTACCAGGCGTATTTTTTATAAATTCGGCCATATCTGCACTATTCGTAATATTACAGCGACCTTTACCGGTAATGCCCATCTTCTTGCCAACCATATTCATTTTTTCCAATAAGATGACGCGTGCTCCTTCACGGCCTGCTATAACAGCTGCCATTAGACCTGCCGCACCACCGCCAATGACTATGATTTGCTTCATGCCTTATCTGTCCCCAATGCTTTTAGCGCTTTTACTTCACGAATTGTTAGTTGACGAGAAGCGCCTCGTTTCACACCACCTAAAGTAAGACCAGCATACGCAATACGTTTTAAATTATGAATACGATAGCCAAAGTGTTCAAACATACGACGAACTTGACGATTACGACCTTCATGAATTGTAATTTCTACTTCATGTACACCATTATGATCATCAAAACCTAAATCTACAATTGTTGCAGGTGCAGTTATACCATCTTCAAGCTCTACACCATTTGCAATAATTTGCAAATCATCATCGCGAACACGACCTTTGATACGAACTTCATAAGTCTTTTCCACGCCTTTAGATGGGTGCGTTAGATTTTGTGCCAACTCTCCATCATTCGTAAGCAGTAACAAACCTTCTGTATATAAATCGAGACGACCAATAGGGTAAATTCGTTTCGTTTCATTTTTTATATAATCTAAAACCGTTTCTCGACCTTGAGGGTCAGACACAGATGTAATGACCCCCTTTGGCTTATTTAACAAATAATATACTGGTTTCTCTTGAGCCAATAATTGGCCATTAACCTTAACCTTATCTTTTTGTGGATTAATTTTGACCCCTAATTCGGTTACCTTGCGACCATTGACCTGTACTTTACCTTCTGTAATTAGTTCTTCTGCCTTACGCCGTGATGCAATACCACAACTGGCAATATATTTTTGTAATCGTTCCATGTTACCCTTCTGTTTCCGAAACTTCTTGATGTAAGGCTTCTATCGATTCTACACCAGCACTTCTCAAAAATTCATCAGTCGTGCCATATAGAATCGGTCTACCTACAGTATCCTTATGACCTAATTCAGCTATAAGAGATCGAGTCAATAATTGTTTTATAATTTTATCGCTATTTACACCGCGCACCTCTTCGATTTCCGCCTTTGTAATAGGCTGCTTATAGGCGATAACAGCTAATGTTTCCATAGCCGCATTAGATAATTTATCTTCTCTTTTACGAATATGCCCAACATAATCAGCACATTCAACAGCGCTTACTAATTCAACACCGGCTCCAGATATACGTATTCGAATACCTCGATTCTGTTCTTCTAGTTCACATTGTAATTCTTCTATATATTTTTGTGTCTCCTCTGTGGAAAGCCCAAACACTTCTGCTAACATATCTATCGATATAGGCTTTGCCGATGAAAACAAAACGGCTTCTAAATGCATTGTTGGTAAGCTCATATAGCCCCCTTTCTACACGGCCCTCTCCAAGGTAGCAGTGAATATAATATCATCATCTTCATAGCGCATTTCCATAACTTGTTGTTTTAATAATTCTAAAACAGCCATAAAGATGGTTACCATACCACTTTTCGTTTCAATTGCTAATAATAACTCCTTAAAATATAGACATTCGCCACGATGTATACGACTAGACAAGGATATAATCATGTCCTCTAAACTATACGTATCCTTTTCAACCTTTACCTCACGAATCGTCTCTTCTTCTGGTAACTCTTTAGCTCGTTTTATAGTTTGATAAAAAATTTGATATAACTGTGAAAGTTCCAAATTATATACACTATCTAATCCAAGCACACTCGTTTCTTCAGGACGACTAAATATATTCGCAGATACAGCGGTACGCTCCATTAATAGAGATGTAATATCCTTAATTTTCTTAAATTCTACTAATTTTGCTACCAACTCATCACGTGGATCCTCTGCTTCATCAGGCTCAGGTTCAGCCTTAGGTAATAACATGCGTGATTTAATCTGTAATAAGGTAGATGCCATAACAAGAAATTCACTACTATAATGAATATCAAAATGGTTCCAATTGTCTAAATATGCCAAGTATTGACTCGTTATTTCAACGATAGGAATATCGGTAATTTCTATTTTATGTTTTTCAATGAGATGCAAGAGCAGATCAAGGGGACCTTCAAAAACGTCCAACTTGTAGTTATAATCTCCCATAAAACCCAATCCTCAGAAAAATGTTTTTAATTATATAATTATAAAGCATTTATAGTAGTACTTTCAAATAATTGTTTTTTTTACACTCATCTGCTATCTTTATTATTGTAATTATTTTATATTAAAAAAAGATACGTTATTGTGTATTCCTTTTAGAGAGGATTTATTATGTCATCGAGTGTGAGGCAAATTGGGCGAAATCCAATTTTTCGCTTTGGTATTATAGGTATTGTTTTATATATCATCTTATTTTTAATTTATGAGCCCATAACCTTAGGGCTTGATGTAGAGGATATTACGATTTTAGCTGTACCAACAATTGTAGGTACCTTTTTATTTCAATATTTTATGGGGTGTACCGTTTTCCACAGGCCTTTTTTAGGATATGGCCTAGTCGGAATCTTATGGGCACTTACCTTTCCTCTTTTATTCCATTGGTCCTATGTGAAGCCATTATACTTCTATGAATTTGCTAATGATTTTTTATTTGGCTTATTAATTTTCATGGGATTATCAGGCATTCAGTTTTTACTGAACCAAACAAATCGCTTCCATAAAACAACATCCTTAATCATGGCTATCATTTCCATGATTCTGAGCTTAATACCATTCTTACAGATCGGCTATTACATGACTACTTGGCATTGCTTAACGCCAGCCAGTCTGCTAGCCGTATATATGACCAATCCAGAAGAAGCATTTGGTTTTTTAAAGAATGCATCTGGAATACCTGGTCTTATAGCAATAAGTATTGGTCTTATCTTATGGACTTATTTATTGTACTGGTCTAACTTAGGTATGAAAGCAGTAGTAAATTTAAATACTACACGTCCTATGCGCTCAGCTATGCTTATCGCATCCCTTGTAGCTTTTTTAGTATATGTACCATTCTTCTTGTTCCCACAAACCTGTATTGTGGCGAACTGGATTGCTGCAGGCGATTATGTAAAACAAATGCAACAATATAATGATAATCACCACTTAGTATTTGATTCCTTTAATTTAGACACAAAGGAAACAGCGGTGAACAAAACACCTGGTACTATTATTCTAGTCATTGGCGAATCTAGTTCTCGAGATTATATGAAAGTATATAATCCAAACTTCCCATATGACGATACTCCATGGCAAGGCAATATGCGTTCGGACAATAAAGACTTTATTTTCTTTGATAATGCCTATTCATCGTACGTACAAACAGTACCAACCTTGGAGCGTGCACTATCTGAACGAAATCAATATGATGATAAACCATTTCTTGATTCAGCCAATATCTTAGATATTGCTAAAAAAGCAGGATACACGACTTCTTGGTTTAGCAATCAAGGTGTATTCGGTGAATATGATACAGCTATTTCATTAATGGCTAAGACTGCAGACACAACAAAATGGGCCCATGAATCTTATGCATTCTCAGATCGATATGATGAAGCTCTATTGCCATTATTAGAAACTGTAGATCCTACCAAAAACAACTTTATCGTTATACATATTATGGGTAGTCATATTTATTACAATGACCGTTACCCTCATGAATTTAGCAAGTGGAAGCAAGGTCCGTATCCTGATGGTCAAGAAGCATATGCTAACAGCCAATTATACACAGACTGGTTATTACAACAAATTTACAATTATGGCAAAGACAAATTAAACTTACAAGCCATGGTGTATTTCTCCGATCACGGTGAAAGTTTAGACAAATCGCATAACCCTGATACATTTGATTTTGTTATGACACATATTCCATTCTGGGTATACCTATCTCCACAATATCGCTCAACCTATCCACAGACTGCTGAGGTACTTGCAAAACACGAGCATCAATTCTTTACTAATGATTTGCTATACGATACATTAGTTGGTCTCATGCATGCTCCAAGTCAACGATATGATGCAACACGAGATTTTAGTAATGCTCAATATCGATTTAATCTACATAACTTAAAAACATTACTTGGTGAACAACCATTAGTAAATGATCCTGTTAATGCAAACAAGTAGTCTTTAATTAATATTGTAGCCATTATTTTTCTATTGTATTAAGTTATTCTTATATTAAAACAACTTAATATAACCAAAAAGAGATGAGTTTAACTCATCTCTTTTTTTCTGCAAGCAAAAGCTCTATATCATTTTCCGTATAAATTCTTACATTCTTTTCTAGTAGAGCCTCTACAGTACATCCATGACCATTTTTCAATGTTCTAGTAAAAGTTCCATCATAAATACACTTATATCCACAGCTAGGACTTTTCGCCTTCATCAAAGCTTGCTTGCAACCATATTTTAGTGCAATATCAACTGTTAATTGAGCACCTCTTACAAACTCATCTGTAACATCAGCTCCATTAACAGTACATATACGTTTACCCTGCCGCTCCGCAGGATCACGAGGCGTACTAAGTCCCCCTAACACTTCCGGACATACAGGTACTAATTCATAATATTCCTTTAGAGCCTCTATCGTTTCTATATAATTGTCTTTGCCATCATATCGACAAGGTACACCAAATAGGCATTCACTAATTAATAACTTAGGTTTCTTATTCATAGATTTATCTATCTCTTATATATTTATACGTAACTTATAGTAATAATTTTCACAAATCGTTTTAATTGTATATAAGAAAAAAAGACTAACCCAAAGTTAGTCTTAATTGGTGCCGAGGACCGGAATCGAACCGGTACGGTTGTTTCCAACCGACGGATTTTAAGTCCGTTGCGTCTGCCTGTTCCGCCACCCCGGCATGGGTAACGATTATGGAGGCGGCACCCAGAATCGAACTGGGGAATAAAGGTTTTGCAGACCTCTGCCTTACCGCTTGGCTATGCCGCCATATAAAATTGGAGCGGGAAACGAGATTCGAACTCGCGACCCCCGCCTTGGCAAGGCGGTGCTCTACCGCTGAGCTATTCCCGCATATAAATGGTGCCTCAGGACAGAATCGAACTGTCGACACACGGATTTTCAGTCCGTTGCTCTACCAACTGAGCTACCGAGGCATAAATGGCGACCCCGATCAGATTTGAACTGACGATCTTCGCCGTGACAGGGCGACATGTTAACCGCTACACCACGGGGCCGTAACCAAAGTACTTGCTTAGTATATCGGTTATCAGGACTTTTGTCAACACTATACTACAATATTTTTAATAAATTCTTCCTCATGTTTTAATATAGTAGATTCCCTATGTCCAGGCTCAACAATTAACTCCTTAGACAAAGTTAAAAGATGATTCAAACTCTTAATCAAATCAGCTGGATTACTGTTATAATTATCTGTATTTCCCACATTTTGTTTAAATAAAGTATCACCAGTAAATAGATGGCCTTCAATTTCTAAACAAACCGATCCAGCACTATGCCCAGGTGTATGATGAACTATTATATTAAAAGAATCTAACTGTAATTGCCCCTCTACTAAATCATTACAATGTGTATACATTTTTTTCTTATATACACTTGGTCTCCGTCGAATTAACTGTAACAATTCTTGATCTAAAGGATGTAAATAAGCGGGAATATTATAATGTGTACATACTTCATCCAAGGCTGACACATGATCACAATGACCATGTGTCAATAAAACTGCTATAGGTTCAGAATCCGCAACCATATCAATAATGTGGTTACAATGAAAGCCCGGATCAATGATTATAGATTTTCCCTCTTTGATAAGTACATAACAATTTGCTTTATAAAGCCCTAGAGGACGTTTTATAACTTCCATATAGTTCCCGCCCTCCTATAGAATACGATATCGTTTAGGAACCTCTTTTTTAATAAAATACCCTTCCCAAAACTGAGGGTGAAGCATAACTAAAATCGTAAATAACTCCAAACGACCTAGTAACATGTCTACAATAGCAATACATTTAGCAGTATCCGGCATAACATTAAAGGAATCAGTAGGACCAAAGCCACCAAACCCTAGTCCTACATTGCTAAGAAAGGCCGTAACCACTTGCATAGAATCATATGTATTAAGACCAGTACAAGTCATTAGAAAAACAGATACCACATAAATCATTAAATATAAAAATAAAAATTGCTGTGTCATCTGGATCCATTTAGTAGGCATCGGTTTGCCATTAATACGTACTACTTGAACCATATCAGGATGAATTGATTTTCGCAGATAAATTATAGAACTCTTAATCAAAATAATAAGTCGTATAATTTTTACACCGCCCGTTGTAGAACCACTACAACCACCAAAAAATGTACAAATAAATAACATCATCTGTGCTGCAGCAGGCCACAAATCATAATCACTAATAGCAAAACCACTACCAGTTTGAAGCGAAACTAAATTAAAGGCAGCATTTCTAACAATCTCTAAAGGACTAGAATAGCTAGATTGTAATGCTAGAGATATTGATACAATGGCAATACCAATAAACACTACAAGCCAGTACATACGTGTTTCAAAATCATTAATTAAAACGCGAATTCCTTTTTGAAGTGCATTGTAATACACAGAGAAATTGCCACCAGCAAGAAACATAAAGAATATAAATACGAAACAAATATAATTACTTTGTTCATAAATAAAAGCCCCTGCTGATGTCGGTGCAAATCCACCCGTGGCAATAATAGAAAAGGCATAGTTTAACGCATCAAAAGGTTCAATGCCGCCAGCCCACAGCATAAGAAAGCAAAGAGCAGTAAAGGCAATATACAACTGCCAAAGCTTGGTGGCCATTGATTGAATACGCGGCATTACAACACCAGGCTTTGGTACAGATGCCTCTGCATTAAAGAAATGTGCTGCATCTGCTCCTAAATTCTTTAAAAATGATAAGATAAGGACGATGATCCCCATCCCTCCAACCCAGTGCATAAGACCACGCCACAATACAAATGTGTTTGGTAACGTATCAACACTATAAATAATAGTTGCACCAGTTGCAGTAATACCCGAAGTGGCTTCAAATAAAGCATCAAAAGCATTAGTCAATATGCCACTCCCCAAAAAAGGTAAAGCCCCCAAAATAACCGTAAATATCCAAGTAGAGGATACAACTAAGAACCCATCACGAATACTAAAGCTTTGACTTTCACAACCGTAATAAGATAAAAGCGTCCCCAAAACTAAAGAAAGGCTTGTGGTTATAAGGAATGACCAATATGCAGTTTCAAATACGACACTATATATAAAAGGGATTAAAGTAAAAACCCCAAATATATAGAGTAGTCGACCCACTAAGGACATAACGATTTGAATTCGCATAGCCCCTCCTTACTAAGTAAGATATTTAAGCAATTTGCTTACCGATTCAGGTAATGTAAAGAGAACGATATGATCACCATCTAAAATTTGAGTATTACCACGAGGTACGATAGCTTCATTTTCCCGTAAAATTACACCTACTAAGGCCTTCCCAGGTAAACGAATATCTTTCAATTGTTTACCTGCTACAGGTGATTCATTGGTAATTTCAATTTCGATAGATTCGGCTTTACCACCTTCAAAGGTGGAAATAGATACAACCCCTTCTCCACTTCGTACAAAGCGCAAAATTTGACTTGCAGTTAATAAACGTGGAGAAAATACTACATCAATACCTACTTGCTCCATCAGCATAATATATTCTGGCCGTCCCACACGAACAACAGTTTTTGGGATGCCCATATGCTTCCCTACAAGTGCTACAAGTAAGTTAAGTTTATCATCATCTGTTAGAGCAATAATTACATCGCTATCAGCAATTTCCTCAGCTTCGAGCAAATCAAAATCAGTACCATCCCCATTGATAACCATGGCTTTATCCACTTGATTTGCCAGTTTCTCACAACGGTCAAAATCTTTTTCAATAACCTTCACAGAAAAACCAGCTTTTTCTAGTAATACAGTTAAGTTACGACCTAAGAGACCTGCCCCAATGATTACAGCCCGTTTATAGAATGTATTATAATTATGGAACCAAAGTTTCTCCACTTCAGAAACGGACTCTTTCAAACCTAGGAAAAATACACTATCATCAGCCTGTAAACGACTTTCACCATGCGGAATAATCATTTCACCATAGCGCAAAATACCAACTAATAGAACACCTTCAGGAAAGCGAATTTCTTTTAGTGGCTGTTCTAATAGAGGAAATTCATTATTCAATTTGAATTCCATAAGGCGCACAGCACCCTGACCGAACTCCTCAACATCTATAGCTGATGGTGTTTCTAAAATTTGTAGTAACTCTTGAGCTGTAACCATTTCAGGATTGATGAAAAGATCAACACCTAATTGAGCTCGTATCTCCTCATCCATATGTTCCGCCACACTATTATCACGAACGCGTGCAATAGTTGTAGGCACACCTTTTATTTTAGCTACCGAACAGGATAGCATATTAACCTCATCTGAATCAGTAACAGCAATAAACATACCAACATCAGACATATCGATTTCATTCAATAATTGAACATCACTGCCATTCCCTAAAACTAGGCTAACATCTAATGTATTTTCAAGATTATGAATGCGTTCTGGTGAGCGATCGATAACATATACATCATGATCGTCTTGAACAAGACGTTGTGCTAATGAATAACCAACCTTACCAGCGCCTACAATGACAATTTTCATCGTCTTTATTCCTCATCTTGGGACTCATCACTAACAAGAGGTGTCCATTGGCGACCTATGTCGGTAAGCAATGTCCAACCATCCTCCTGAACAATTTTTTTCTCTTTCATTAAATGCCCTAAGGCACGTTTGAACGCAGCCTTACTAATATTGAACTTATCTTTAATCAACATCGCTGAAGACTCATCACTATATGGCATCTTTCCACCGCGATTTAAAAGATATTCCATAATAATATCACCATCTGAAACAAGAGCTTTTTCCTTTGTAGGGCGCATAGATACATTGACACGACCATCATCGCGTTTGAAAGTAATACGACCTTCAATCATTTCCCCTACTTTTAACTTTCTCGTCATTTCAGAACGATGTAAAAAGGCAATCCAACGCTCAGGAGTGATAAAAAATGCCCCATCACTCGTTAAGTTATAGATAGCACCTTTTACAAGTTGACCAACCGTAGCTTCAGTAGCAGCTTTAGAGGCACGACGCATTTCATCATCTACATCCATGGAGACCGCAAAACGGCCAGATTTATCAGTATATAGACGAACCCATACCTTTTCCCCTACCTGAGGGCGACCACGCATCTCAGCATGAGGCATAAAGATACCACGTTCTGTGCCAACCTCAACGAAGCAACCAAAATTTGTCGTATTGATGACCTCAACATAACCAATTTGGCCAACCTTCATAGCTGGTAAACGCATAGAAGCAGTTAAACGCCCCTTTGGATCGCGATATAAAAATACTTCTACCTCATCTCCTATAGTAACTGGTGAAGTTTGTTGATCTTTATGAAGCAAAATATCATCATTTGTATTGCCTGTTTGACCATCTAGAAAAGCACCTTGGTCACTAGTACGCAATACTTTCAATGTGGCAATTGTATTTTCCAACAATTCTGTAGCCATATTATACTCCTTCAAATGGAACTCGACCAGCGTCATTCCACAATTCTTCTAAACCGTAGAATTCACGCAATTCATCACCACCAAAGACATGACAAATTATATCGCCAAAATCCAATAAGATCCATTCACCTTCACGATAACCTTCTCTATGCTGTACTGTTATACCTAATTCGGCTGCTTTATCTTCCATTTCATCAGCAATGCTTTGAGATTGCCTACTATTATTTGCACTAGCAATCAAAAAATAATCACCTAACATTGAAATACCTTCTAAATCAAGAATTTCAATATCTCTGCCCTTTTTATCAAATGCAGCTTGTGCAAGTTCTAATACGATTTGTTTAATATCTTCTTTCTTTTTCATTATATTGCCTCTTATCTTATCGCTTACTACCGCTCTCCTCACCTGGTTCTGTGGGCTTTGTAATAGTGCCACCATTATGTTCCGATTCAGGTGCAACTTTCGACATACTATTTGTTGGTGCAGATATAAATTGCGTCATTTCATTAGCTGGTAAATTACCCATTGTAATACCCACTAAACGTTGAGCTTCCGTAGGGTTTACCTTCCAATAAGTCGTTTCACCTATAAGCTCTTTTTCACCAGGAAGAATATAGAAGTGGATCTCTTCCTTATTAATTTTGCTCGCATTGTATACCAACTTAATAGCATCTAAAGTAGAAATATTACTATCATAATGATCCCAAATACGCCAAATATGCCATGCGTTTGTTAAGAAAAATGCATTATGCTCTTGTTCCACCCACAACTTTAAGAATCGCTCTTGTCGTTGCACACGAGTAAAGGTATCGTGTTTAGGATCAGAATATCGTAAATATGCTAAGGCATTATTACTATCTAATGTTTGATAACCACGTCGTAAATCAATATCCTTATTGCCTTCTGCATCAACATGTTCCATCGGTTGCTCTACATAAATTTGTTGATTCCCTAACACATCATTAGTTTTCTTGAAAGCATCTTGATTAACTACCACGTAGTATGGTATTGAAATATGGAACATATCCTCAATAACAGCTTTAGTAAGCTCAATACCACCTTTTTCGTAAATACCATTTAACATGGTCGCATCTGTTTGGTCACGATTATCGATTTTACTATTACTTGGAATGCCGATAACATCCAAAGTTTTTTGATCAAGATTTACAGATAATAGGAATAAGCTATCACCTTGGCTAGGATTATTGTCATCAGTGCCAATAACCAAAATATATAGAGGTTTATCTAAACCTTTTTGCTCTACTGATACAGTATTTGCGTCCTGTTTATTTCCACTATCTATCACAGCTTCAGTAACTTCAGTAGTTCCGACAATTGCTCTATATGCATATGATACGCCACTATATATGCCATATCCTATCCCACCGACCAGAGACAAAACTACAACAATAGCCAAAATGACTCTAGGCCACTTTACAGATGACTTTTGTTGACGTCTTTTTCTACGTCGGCGAGCTCTTGCTCGTTCACGCTCGTCCATATAAAAACTCCATTATTTACAAGATTTTAATACATCATTACGACCAAGAATGGTCAAAGGATAAATAGAAAGATGTTGCTCAATAAGGTGATTAATAGTATTGTCAAAACCAAGCAATACAGCTCTATCGAGATTTTCTTTAGCTACCTTTCGAAGTTCATCAACACCTGGGAAATGACGATTGGGTTCAATATAATCTGCTAAGAATATAACTTTATCTAATGTGGACATCCCTACCTTACCAGTTGTATGAACACGAATAGCTTCTAAAATTTCTGAATCGGTTATAGAAAACTCAAGTTTAGCTCGAATCATACCCGCTAATCCATGTAAAAGATTACCATTGGCTAATAATTCTTCATCAGCTTTGTAATTATTCTCCTTCACCAAATCTTGCATCTCTTTCAAAGGCATTTCTTTAGCACAATCATGTAGTAATGCCGCTAATCGTGCTTTTTCTACATCAACATCGTAAAGTTTAGCCAACTGAGTTGCAGATTCAACAACACCCAGGGTATGCTTAAAACGTTTTTTCCCCATCCATTGGCTTACCCTATGTTGTATTTCATCAAACGATAACATCATTTATTCCTTCCCATATATATGGTTTTCTTCTATATAATCTACTACACATTTAGGCAACATATAACGAACTGTCTTTCCAGACCGTAAGCGCTCTCGTAAATACGTAGCAGACAATTTCATTTCAGGCACTTCCATAACATGTATTTTTTCACGTGCTTTAGATCCTAACTCATCCAAAGTAGAATCAATAGCACTTGATCCATCTGGCCTAATAGCTCCAATAAAATGAACCTCATCTATAAGTTCATCTATAAATTTCCAAGTCGGTAATGCACGAATAGTATCCGTACCCGCAATAAAATAAAATTCAACAGTAGGACCATATAATTTTTTAAAATATTGAATCGTATCTACGGTATACGAAGGACCTTCTCGGAGCATCTCTACATCAGAAATTTCAAAATTTGGATTATCTGAAACTGCGGCCGCCGTCATAGCATACCGATGATGACTATCAATCACATCATGTTGCTTATGCGGTGGAATACGAGCAGGTACAAAGATAACTTTTTCTAAATTAAAACTTTCACAAGCCACCTCTGCGATCATGAGATGACCTAAATGAATGGGATTAAATGTTCCACCAATTATACCTATGCGACGTTTTTCTACCATAATGCGGTCACTCCCTTAATGACAATGACACAAATAATGATGAATAAGAGCAATGCCTTTCCATAGGATATCCATTCATATCGGCCCTTAGGTGTTTGAAGATATCTGAAGTATGCCCTTATAAAATAATATAGTTTCTTCACGTCCGTACTTGGCCTTCCCCAAATACAAAATATTTATAAGATGTTAAAGCTTGTAACCCCATAGGGCCTCGAGCATGGAGTTTTTGTGTACTAATGCCAATCTCAGCACCAAAGCCAAACTCAAAGCCATCTGTAAAACGTGTAGATGCATTATGATACACAGTAGAGCAATCTACTAAATTCATAAATACATTAGCACGCATAGGTTCATCTGTGATAATAGCCTCAGAGTGATGTGTAGTATACCGATTCACATGATCAATAGCTTCTTCAAGATTTTCAACGATACGCACATTTAAATCCATATCATTGTATTCTGTGCTGAAAGACTCTTCTGTTAAAGGAATTGTATTCTCCATATATTGAGCTACAGCCTCATCACCATGAATACGAACACCATATTCTAGTAGTGCTATATTAAGGCGTGGTAAAAACTCTCTAGCCACAGCTTGATGAACTAGTAGGGTTTCCATAGAGTTACATACAGATGGACGTTGAACTTTAGCATTGACTGCAATTTCTAAAGCCATCTCTAAATCAGCAAATTCATCAACAAAGGTATGACATACACCGCTGCCAGTTTCAATAACAGGAATGCTACTATCTTCTACAACACGACGAATAAGTCCAGCACCCCCACGTGGAATGATTACATCAATATATTCCCGTTGTTGTAAAAGTACTCCAACCAGATCTCGATCAAGCACCTCAACGAGTTGAATAGAGTCACCATTAATACCTAACGACTCTAAGGTATCCCGCATGATAGACACGATGATTTGATTCGTGTGAAATGCCTCCTTACCACCTCGTAAAATTGTAGCATTTGCCGTCTTTAAACAAAGAACACCTGCATCTATGGTTACATTTGGACGGGCTTCAAAGATGATACCAATAACACCAAAAGGTACTGATCGCTTTTCAATAATCAAACCATTAGGCCGAGTGATTGTTTCTATAATGGAACCTACAGGACTTTCAAGAGCAGCCACTTGACGCACCCCTTCTGCCATTTGAGCAATGCGACTAGGTGTCAAAGCCAATCGATCTATCATAGTTCGAGGTAAATTATAGTCAACAGATTTTTCTAGGTCTAACTCATTAGCCGCCATAATTTCATCTGTTTGTGCTTCTACAGCATCAGCAATTGCTAACAATGCAGAATCTAAAGTTTCTTGGTCGAGTTGGGCTAATTCAAAAGATGCCGTTTTAGCTCTCTGGCCCATATCTTTACAAATTTTTTCATACTGGTTCATAGGATTTCCTCAGTGTAATAAAACTAGATTATTACGATGTACAGCCTCATCATAGGTCGTATTAATACCCAGAATCTCGGCTATATCATTTGTATTGTGACCTTTAATCGCCTTCATATCATCAATACTATAATTAATAAGTCCACGACCAATTTCCTTATGATCATGATAAATGGAAATTGTATCACCAGGTCCAAAAGTCCCCTCTACTTCAATAATACCAGCGGGCAGAATGCTAGCACCCTTATCTAAAACAGCGCGAGCACACCCGTCATCAATCGTAATGGATCCTTTTAATCGTTTACCAAAAGCCAACCAATGATGTTTACCAGATAAACTTGCATCATGGGCTTCAAAAAGTGTCCCAATTTGTTCACCCTTACATACACGACGAACAGAATCCTCTACTTCACCTGAGGTGATAACCATTGGTACACCAGAATTTGTTGCCATATGAGCAGCTTTAATTTTTGTATACATACCCCCCGTTCCCATATTAGAACCAGCACCACCTGCAATAGCATAGGTTTCATCGTTAATTTCAGAAACAGTTTCTATCAAAGTAGCATCTGGATTGGTGGCTGGGTTAGCTGTATATAAGCCTTCAATATCTGACAAAATGATAAGTAAATCTGCATCTACAATACCTGCAACAGTAGCAGATAATGTATCGTTATCACCGATTTTAAATTCTTCGATAGCAACCACGTCATTTTCATTAATAATAGGAATAACGTTAAGTTGCAATAAAGTATGTAATGTATTACGCAAGTTAAGATAACTATGTCGTCCAGTACTATCCTCTTTCGTTAAAAGAATTTGCCCTACGGTGCGACCATATTCTCGGAACATGCGCTCGTACATATGAATGAGAATACCTTGACCTACTGCAGCAGCTGCTTGTTTTAATACGAGATCTCTAGGCTTTTCTTTAAAGCCTAAAGGGGCAAGACCTGCACCAGTAGCACCAGAGGAAACAAGAATAATCTCTTTACCTCGGTTAGCCAAATCTGATAATTGGCGCACTAATCTTTCAATACGCTCCAAATTTAAATGTCCGTTAGTGTAACAAAGCGTACTGCTACCAACTTTGACTACAATTCGTTTTGCATTAACGATAGCGCTGCGCATAGACTAACCTCCTAAGGTTGAAATTCTTAACTACGATGTATACAGATTTTTATGATTTACTAGATTATAAAATTATTTTGGCAAAATGATTTTAGGTTCTTTTTTAGCTTTATATAAAACACCATTAAAGCCAATCACTTGAACTAATTCAGCGCCAAGCATATCTGCTAAGTCTTGAAAAATTGTCTTATCTTCAGGACTATTATTATGTAATTTAACCTTAATAAGTTCACGTGCTGTAATCGCTGCACGAGCACTATCTATAACACTATCCTCTAAACCATTTTTACCAATTTGGACAACTGGTGGTATTGTAGCCGCCAATGAACGTAAATACCGTTTTTGTTTTCCTGTCATTATTACTCCTACTCTTGGAAAGTAAAGCGCTGATCGCCGATTACAACTTCATCACCGTCTTTACAGCCTTTTTCCTTCAATTTTGCATCAAGCTCCATAAAGCGCCAAATGCGTTGGAATCTACGAAGAGATTGATCATCGTCAAGATTTGTCATAGCTACTAATCGTTCAATACGTTTACCAGTAATGTAGAAAGCAGCATCATCACCGCGAGTAATGACAAATTCTACATCTTGTTTTGCTTCGTATACAACTGTATCATCATTTGCTTCAGGCTCTGGTTCGTAGTTTTCTACATAGTAGTAAGCTCGTTCCATAAGTTCTGACAAACCTTCACCACTTAAGGCGTTAATGAGAAATACTTCATAGCCTTTGTCTTCAAAATATTTTTTTGTTTCGGGAATCGTCGTGTCATCAAAGACCATATCGATCTTATTGAGAGCTACAATTTGTTTCTTATTAGCCAATTTTTCAGAGTATTTACGTAACTCTTCATTAATCGCATCAAAGTCGACCTTAGGGTCTCGGCCTTCCATACCAGATACGTCTAAAACATGAATTAAAATATTCGTACGTTCAACATGACGTAGAAAATTGTGACCTAAACCTACACCTTCACTAGCCCCTTCAATAAGGCCCGGAATATCGGCCAAAACAAAGCTACGATCTCCAGAAATTGTAACTACCCCGAGTACTGGTGTTAGTGTAGTAAAATGATAGGCAGCCACCTCTGGTTGAGCTTTAGATACTTTTCGCAAAATACTAGATTTACCTACAGATGGATAACCCAATAAACCTACATCAGCTAATACTTTAAGCTCTAATTGTAACCAGAATTCTTCACCAGGTTCACCCTTTTCTGCAAAGGTTGGTGCACGGTTAGCACTCGTTTGGAAGCGAGCATTGCCACGGCCGCCACGACCACCTTTGGCAATAACAAAGGTATCGCCATCGTTGACAAGGTCGCAAAAGATTTTTCCTGTTTCCTCATCTTTAATTACAGTTCCCAATGGAACTGGAATGATAAGAGGATTGGAACCTCGACCGTGCTTATTAGCGCTTTCACCATTACCGCCAGCCGGTGCCTTAAACTGACGTTTATATCTAAAGTCTACAAGCGTATTAATATTCTTGTCAGCTTTAAAAACAACATCTGCACCTTTACCACCATCACCACCACTAGGGCCGCCATTTGGCACGTATTTTTCTCGACGGAAGCTGGACATACCATCCCCACCGTCACCAGCTTTAACAAAGACACGCGCTCTATCTATAAACATAATTTAACTCCTATGCATTATTGCTGTAATAGCTCTAATGCCTTTTTAATTTGAATATCATCTAATGTACTAGATGGATGTACACCTTTTGGTAAATCGATTTCTACATCAGGTTTAATACCTGTTCCATCAATAACACGATCACTTGGTGTGTGGTACTTAGCAATAGTTACTTTAATTCCTTCATCATCTAAACTAGGGAAAATAGTTTGAACGGTACCTTTACCATATGTATTTGTACCTACGATAGTGCCTAATTTACGATCTTGAACAGCACCTGCTATGATTTCTGATGCACTAGCAGAGCCCTTATTAACTAAAACAACCAACGGCATAGCTACATCAGGTCCATCTGACTTATAAGTATCCTTTTTACCTGATCGATTTTGTACCGTTACGAGTGTACCTGGAGGCATAATATAGTTAGATATCTTTTCAGTAGTAGATAATAAGCCGCCTGGATTATCTCGTAAGTCTAAGACAAGAGCCTTCATACCTTGAGATTGGAGCTCTTTATATTGAGTGGCAAAATCTTCTGCAGTATTCTCTGCAAACTGACTAATACGAATATACCCAACTGTGCTAGTTAGCATTTTACTTTTAACAGTAGGCAAAACAATGGATTCACGAGTGATATCAAAATGCAACTTTTCACCATTACGCTCAATATCAAGAGCTACAGTAGTACCTGCTTCGCCACGAATACGAGAAGATGCTTCCTCTACCGGAATTTCAGTAGTAGATTGTCCATCGATAGCAATAATGTGGTCTCCAGGTTTAATTCCAGCTTTGAAAGCTGGTTGGTCTTCCATAACGCTAACAGCATATAGACCTTTATCATCAGTACCAAGGACCATACCGACACCAGCATATATTGCAGATGTTTGCATTTTCATGGACTTATATTCTTCTGCATTTAAATAAACACTATGCGGTTCTCCCAAAGAGTCAATTAACCCCTTTAGCATACCATCATAAAGGGTACTTTTAGCCATAGGTGTCATAAAAACTTGACTCGCAGTATAATAGGCTATAAATAATCTTGGCAGACCCCAGAATGAACCGGAAAGGTACCAAAATGTAAGCCACATAATAACGATGCCAGAGCCTATATATTTCAATAGACTCCATAACACCGTACGTGTATCAAATTTCATATTATAAATATCCCATAGGATCCACAGGATCCCCACTTATACGAACTTCAAAATGTACATGTGGCCCTGTACTATTGCCTGTGCTACCAGCATAGGCAATAACTTGACCCTTACCCACATCTTGCCCTTCAGAGACAGCAAGTTCAGAATTATGTCCATAAAGAGTAGACATGCCATTACCATGATCGATAACTACGGCATAACCATAGCCACCCATCCAACCCGACCAAGCAACAGTACCACCATCTGCAGCATGAACAGGTGTACCTTCATCAACACCAATATCAATGCCAGAATGATAAATTGTAGTGCCCCAAATCGGATGTGTACGATAGCCATATGGAGAGGTAATTTCACCACTTACAGGCCACCCAAGTTGACCAGACCCTTGTACCCAAGAGTAAGTTGGTGAAGATTGTTGAGCCGCTGCCGCAGCACGAGCAGCGGCACGCTCTGCTTGACGTGCTTTCAATAACGCTGTAATCTGTGCAGAAGATGCATTTAATTCTTCTACTGCTTGCATTGCTGTAGCACGATCATTTTGAGCCTTTTGAAGAACTACCTCACGTTCTTTCTTTTTTTGCTCTATTTCAGCTCGTTTTGCCGCAGCTGCTTTTTCAATCTCAACTAGTTTTGCACGAGACTGTTCTAGTGCTTGCTTTCGAGCCGCTATTTCAGCGCGCTCTTTTTTGATTTCCTCAATTAATTTAATATCAGAATCAATAATTCGTTTTAAAATTTCTAAACGATTAGCAAAGTCTGTAAAATCTTTAGATCCAATAACTACATCTAAATAACTTAAACGACCGTTAATATAAATATCACGTACACGCTTATAAAATACGGCTTCTCGCCCTTCTAGTCGCTTTTGTGCTTCAGCAAGTAATTTTTCATTCACTGTAATATCATTTTCAACAGATATACGTTGTTGTTGAATAGAATCCAATTGTTGCTGAGCCTGACGTAATTGTTCTTCGATTTGACGTAACTGTTCGGATACACTGACTATTACAGTTTCAGCATCTGCCTTTTTAGCATTTTGTTGATTAACTTGTTGTTGAATTGAATCAAGTTGATTTGTTAAATCTTCGTCCTCTGCAACGATGTATAATGGTGTTCCCAATACCACTATACCAGTCAAAATTGCCGCTACGAAGCGAGATTTAAATATACTATTATTCATAAACATTACACCTTCATGTATTGTTTTAAAGAAATAGTACTACCAATAGCACCTACTACTATGCCGCCACCTAAGATATAAAGGGCTACATCATAGAAGAATGGGAACATTGGTACTAAAGGGAAGAATGCTAATGATTCAGAAACTTCCAGTGTGATGAAGTGATAAAATTCACCAACGCAAAGAACGGCAATGATAGCACCAATTAAGCCTAACAACATGCCTTCAATCAAAAATGGCCAACGAATAAATCCATTAGTAGCACCTACATATTTCATGATTGCAATTTCTTTACGACGTGCGAATACAGTCAACCGAATTGTATTTGAAATGATGAATAGTGTTGCAGCTGCTAGGAAAGCAATCAATACAATCCCACCAATACGAATTACTTGCGTAATGCGGAAAAGCTCTTCTACAATATCTTGACCATAATGTGTACTTTCTACGCCTTGGAATGTCGTAGCTAATTTTGCAGTTGCTTTTACATCGCTAGGATTATCAAAGGTCAACACATACGAGTTAGGCAACGGATTTACATCACCTAAAGCATTCACCAATTGTTGTTGATCACCAAGGCGTTCTTTGAACTCCTTCATAGCTTGCTCTTTATTAACAAATTCTAAATGCTTTAAGTTAGGTATAGCCTTAATTTGCTTTCCTACTGCCATAATTTGATCAGTTGTTAAACCATCCTTTAAGTAAATACTTAACTGTACTTGATTTTCTAGACTGGATGCCATGTTATTCAAATTAATGACACCACAAAGGAATACACCGAGCATAAATAAGGATAAAGCCACTGTAGAAATGGACGCCAATGTCATAAGTCCATTACGTTTCATAGACTTCAGTGCTTCTTTAAAATAGTATTTTATCGTTCTAGGCTTCATTAATTTCTGCACCTCTCATATTATCACTTTGAACACGGCCGTCTTTTAAACGAATAACGCGTTTATTCAAGTATGAAACAAGATCCATATTATGGGTAACCATAATAACGGTAGTGCCGAAATTGTTAATATGCTTAAACAATTCAACAATATCCTTACTAGTATCAGGATCAAGGTTACCAGTAGGTTCATCAGCAATTAATACTGTTGGGCGATTAACAATTGCACGCGCAATAGCAACACGTTGTTGTTCCCCGCCAGAAAGATCCTCTGGTAAGTCATTAGCCTTCTCAGATAAACCAACAAGGTCTAATACATGACTCACCTTTTCTTTAATGATTTTTGGTTTTTCTTCAATAACTTCAAGAGCAAAAGCAATATTCTCTGCTACCGTTTTATTAGGCAATAATCGGAAGTCTTGGAATACAACGCCAAGCTTTCTCCGCAATTTAGGAATTTTACTGCGCTTCATACGCGTAACATCAAAGTCATCAACAATGACAGTACCAGCATCTGGCACTACCTCATGCGTTAATAACTTAAATAATGTTGATTTCCCTGCACCACTGTGACCACAAACGAGAACAAATTCACCATCGTTAATGGTTAAACACACATCGTCTAATGCAACAGAACCATTATCATAGACTTTACTAACATTCTTAAATTCAATCATGGGATCCCCTTTGATTATTTACGAGAGATTACACGTTTTACGGCTGCTACAATATCATTGGCAGTTAAGCCATACTTTGCCATTAGTTCTTTTGGTGTTCCACTCTCCCCAAATGTATCTTGGACACCAACGAATTCCATAGGTACAGGCTTATTAGATACTACTACTTCAGATACAGCAGAACCGAGGCCACCAATAATATTATGTTCTTCAGCTGTAACGATAGCACCAGTTTCCGCAGCGGCTTTTATAATTGCTTCAGCATCAATAGGTTTAATAGATGCCATATTAATAACACGTGCAGATATATTAGATTCAGATAAAGTTTTAGATGCCTCTACAGTAGGTCCAACTAATGCACCACAAGCAATAATTGTAGCATCAGAACCATCTACCAAAATAGTAGATTTACCTGGCACAAATGAGTAGCCTTCTGTTGTTACATCATCTACACCAGCACGCCCCAAACGAACGTATACTGGGCCGTTATAAGATGCAGCCCATTCGATAACAGCCTCTGTTTCACGCTCATCAGCAGGTACCACTACAGTCATATTTGGCAATGTACGCATACAGGAAATATCCTCTAAACTTTGGTGCGTTGCACCATCCTCACCAACAGTAATGCCCGCATGTGTAGCACATACTTTCACGTTTAATTTAGGATAGCATACAGCATTGCGAATTTGTTCAAATGCACGTCCTGTAGCAAACATGGAGAAAGATGATACAAATGGTATCTTACCTGCCGCTGCAAGTCCAGCACCAACAGAAATCAAGTTTTGCTCTGCAATACCTACGTTAAAGAAACGTTCTGGGCACACAGCTTTAAATGTGTCTGTTTTGGTAGATTTGGATAAATCCGCATCTAGTACGATAATATTAGTATTCTCTTTACCAATGCGAGCTAGCGCATTACCATATGCTTCACGTGTTGCTTTACCCATTATTGCACCCCCATAATTTCATTAACAAAGGCTACACCTTGCTCTTCACTTGGTGCTTTACCATGCCAGCCTGCTTGACCTTCCATCTCTTCAACGCCTTTACCCTTTACAGTATGCATGATAATACATGTTGGGCCTTCTGTAAAAGCTTTCGCAGTTTCAATAGCATTATGAAGCTCATCAAGGTCATGACCATTAACTTCAATAACATTCCAATTGAAAGCTTTGAACTTTTCTGGAATTGGTAATGGAGAAAGAACTTTAGTAATATCACCATCAATTTGAAGACCGTTAAAATCGACAAAAGCTGTCAAATTATTCAGTTTATAAAAACCAGCAAACATTGCAGCTTCCCACACTTGACCTTCTTCAAGCTCACCATCACCAAGAATAGAGTATACACGGTAATCTGCATTATCAATTTTGCCTGCCAATGCCATACCACAAGCTGCAGAAATGCCTTGTCCTAAAGAACCTGTAGACATATCTACACCTGGTGTGTGTTTCATATCAGGATGGCCTTGTAACATATGATTAATTTTACGTAAGTTCAAGAGTTCTTCTTTAGGGAAATAACCTTTTTCAGCCAATGTAGCGTATAGTGCAGGCGCTGCATGACCTTTAGAAAGGACAAAACGATCTCTATTAGGAGCTTTTGGATTTGCTGGATCTACATTCATCTCAACATAGTACAACAAGGCCATCACATCGGCGATGGATAATGAACCACCTGGGTGACCGGATTTCGCTGCCGTTACAGACTGTACAATACCAACGCGAATAGCTTTTGCCTTCTCTTGAACTAATTGTTTAACATCTTGTGTTAATGTAGCCATAGAGACCTCACTTTCTGGATAAAATCCAATATATTAATAATCTTTAAGTAATGAAATAGCAATTTCTGCATTGCGTTGGGAATCTACACGCAATGATTCAATGCGATCATAAGATGCTTGATACTCCTCACGAGAATTCAACAATTTATGACACCATTGATATAAGGCTTCTTCACGCAAATGAGTCATTGTGCCAATAGGCTCTTGACCAATCATATGTAAAAAGCTTGTAATTTTAGGATCATAGGAAATACCAATAACTGGTTTTCCCATTAAAGAACTAAAAACTAAAGCGTGAAGACGTATACCAATCATGAGGTCCACATTTCCAGATAATGACACTTGTTGCTCTGTAGAGAACGGACCTTCTAGCACAATAGCGCCATTCGGCATATAGCTGGCAATGATCTTAGCCTCTTTTGTATCCTCAGGATGTGACATAGGAATAAAGATAATTTCCACATTATCTTGTTCTTGTAATCTGCTCAATACATTAGCTAAGGATTCTCTATACTCTGTATCCTCTTTCCAACTACGAACCGCCACACCAATTCGTTTACGTTGTTCATCTGCTTCAGATATTTTAGATATATACCCTTTCAGAATATGAGAGCCAATTGAAAGATCTGCTGGTTGCATGGCCAATACCGCATCTGCAGTAACTTCTACATCTTCAATTCCCAAAGAAACTAGTTCATCCTTTGAAATAGAATCTCTAACTGTAATAGTATCTACAAAACGCAATACAAATCCAACGGCACGACGTGTTGATGAACGATTTAAAGGACCAATACCTTGGGAGTATAGCATTACTTTTTTCCCAAGCAACTTTGCTAGCGCCATAATACTTAAGTAATAGTAAGTATTGCGAATACTAGTAGCATCTTGTAATAAACTACCACCACCACTAATAACAAGATCCGAATGAGCAATTGCTTTTAAGATACCCAATGCAGAGAATGTACCTACAGCATTAATATTATGCTTTTTACTAGTCTCTTTAGGATTACCAGAAATTACAGTAATATGTGCGTCAGCCTCTTCTTTACGAATAGCATCGATAATAGCACAAAGCATGGCCTCATCACCAGCATTACCAAAGCCATAATAACCAGAGATAACAATATTACTCATGGTCAACCTCCCTAGCTTGGAACCATTGTGTTACGTACATCATAAACCGTACTGCGATGATAAGAAGCACTCCAAAAAGGGCGCCAATTAACAAACCATCATAACCACGCATGATGGACATGAACACTGGCGTTCTAAGATGACAGAAGGTTTCAACCATTGAAGCAATGCCAATAACACCAGCTAGAGTTAATAAGAAATGAATTACTGTAGGCCACTTACGCATGAACGCAAAGGTAGCTAGCATTAAAGCAGGATGACCAATAATGAACTCTTTTTCACGCGGTCTCGCATACATTGCATTTTCAAGAAAACGACGTAGCATAAGTTCAAAGCCTGGTACAGGAACACCTGCAGTGTGTCCACTACGGCCAACAAATACCCATACTGCGCCACCAAGTGCTGCTATTATAAAGAATACATATAATTTAACATCCATAGTTAAGAATTCCACTACAAATGTTTTCGCTTCTTCTTTGGAATTAATCATGCGGCCGTTCCACAATGGGAATCGTTGAAGGTACGCAATAATAACTAAAATAATTGGCAGAACAAAGGTCAACTTAACACCTCTAAAGAGAGCAAACTCCATAAAGAATTTCGTATTGCCCAATAAAGATGCGATATACATACCGCCAATAGCAGCAAATAATGCAGCAATTACAAGGTATAATAAGGCAAGAATAGTAGACTTAATGGCACCTAATGGACGTGCACCATCATAACGGCGCCACTCTTCCATCAAGCGTATCATAGCACCTACAGGAGCCATAATAGCACTAGATAGAGCCCATATTTGAGTAATTAAGGTACCACTTGTAAGAATAAATACAACAATGGATGCCAAAGAAATGCCAAAAAAGGCCACAAGTTGCGTATGCTTAGACATTGGTAACATCATTTGTAGAACATATACAAAAAGTGCGATAGCCCCGATCATTGTAATAACTACTAATAATGGATTTGGTGTATAAGCAGGATAAATATCCGCTGGACCAAATTCATAACCTTTTACAGCCAATTTCTCTGTAGCTATATTAATATAGTTGATTGTAGTCTGTAAAACAGTTTCATTATTTATACCTGTTTCATACATCGGAAACAAGTTAAAACGAATATTTCGTTCTATATCACTAATGTAAAAGCGTTGTGCCGCTTCTTCAGGGGTAATTTTCTTTAACTCCTCTTTAGCGATAGTATACACACGACCTACACTATAATTATTTTTGGCCGCCATTTCCAAGAAACCTTGTTGTGGCTCATACTGCAACTGATTTACAGCTTCGATACCAACTAGTGGAATATGGTTTTTATTTAGTAATGCTAATGTTTCATCCGTTAAATTAGGTGCACCTAGAGCTTCTTTACCAGCAAAAATCATCCCTGTTACATGAGGAATGCCTTCAAGTCGTTTAAATACATATTGAATATCTTCAGATGTTACGTTTCTATAGTTTGTTGGACGAACGATAACATTGAAACCACGATCTGCAACCTCTTGTGCTTGCAACTTTGAAATACCAAGATTCATCTTTGCATAGCTATCTGCTGTTGCACCATACAATTCAAGAACAGGACCAATACTTGTATTAAGCTCTTTCACCTTGTCCTTGCCAATACGGTGGTATAAATCCTCTCGAATTTCTTTATAATAACCTTCTTTACCTGAAATTAATGCCACATAAGTCGCCCCAGGTTTAATCGCAGCGCCATTAACACGAACAGAGTCCATCTCTTCAGAGCTTAATACTTTAACTTGGCCCGCATCTTTTGCTTTTTCTAACGTGCGATCATAAATAGCAAAAGCAGTCACACCAGCATTACGTAATGCATCAAAAGCTTCTTGTTGACTACGCTTTTCAAAGGCGCTGGCTCGTAAAACTGCATCATAGTCTACAATATTTTCAATATGATTTTGAGATTTCTCAATCTGATGGCGTTCAAATACTAAGTATAAGGAAGATAAAAGACCTATAATAATACAAAGTATAAGAATCCATGAGTACTTACTTTTTTGTGTGTTCCGATGATTCACGACAAATCCTTTCTAGTTGAGTACAGGTTTAACTTTAATGAGAATTTCACCATTATCAACAGTCAAACTTTCCGCTTTTACAGGAATTGGAAAATTGTTGAAGTCATAAATTTGAGTACTTTCTAACACATTAGATGTCATACCAGGAATTGTAGCACCATTTATGGTGAACTTTTTAGGTGAAAACAATAATGTATTGCCCTTTAATTCTAAATTCCCATCTAATTTAACATCTCCTTTAAACACCATGCCTACATTCATTTTACCGGTTAGGCTGATATTATCTTTACTAATGTCAACTTGTACGTCTTGAATATCACTACCTGCTTCATTACTTAAGAAAGTCGCTAAATCAGCTTTATTAATAGTCCCATCAATACTAGCAGTCCCAACACTAACGATATCAATTTGTTGACTAGCTAATAAAGAAATTGGATTAACAAGAATTTGTTTAGCATCATATCGGAAGCTAGCAAAATTCAATTTACCCAGTTTAATATTCTCCAAAGTGCCATAAACACGATCTACCTCACCATATAAAATTTTGAAAGCAGGTTGAGCCTCAACATTTACTGTTTGAGCCGTTGGTTTCAATGTTTCATTTAATTGACTTTCAATACGAGAGCCAATAAAAGATGGTAATAAAAATTGGGATGCCACTACAAGAGCAATAATTAGCACTAATAGGAATAGTAAAAACTTTTTCATAGTATCTCCTAAATTGTTAAGTTAGCCTCTTTTTTTAAGAAACCTTCGATAAATGGGTCTAAGTTGCCATCCATAACAGCTTGAACATTACCAGTTTCTACACTAGTACGATGATCCTTAACAAGATTATATGGATGGAATACATAGGAACGAATTTGACTTCCCCACTCAATTGCTTGGTAGGTACCTCCAATCTGTTCTTTAAGTTCAGCTTGCTTTTCGAGCTCTAACTCAAATAGTTTCGCCCGTAACAAACGTAAAGCTTGTTCTCTATTCTGCATTTGAGAACGTTGTGTTTGGCATTGTACTACAATACCTGTCGGCTTATGTGTCATGCGAACAGCAGAATCGGTTTTATTAATATGCTGACCACCAGCGCCGCTAGCACGGTACGTATCAACTTGAACATCTTTCATATCGATATTAATTTCCACAGTATCATCGATTTCAGGCATTACATCGACAGCAGCAAATGATGTGTGACGTCGAGCCGCAGCATCAAATGGTGAAATACGAACGAGACGATGTACACCTTTCTCAGACTTCAAGTAACCAAAGGCATTTTCACCTTTAACTAGGAATGTAGAAGATTTTATCCCAGCTTCATCACCAGGTTGTTCATCCATTAACTCGATGGAGAAGCCAGATTTTTCAGCCCAGCGCAAGTACATGCGAATTAACATAGAACACCAATCTTGTGCCTCCGTCCCACCAGCACCAGCATGAAATGTTAAAATAGCATTATTTGCATCATATTCACCACTTAACAATAAAAGAACTTCTTGCTTCTCCAAGGTTTCTTCTATTTGCTTAACATATTCTTTGATTTCACTCTCCATAGAGCGATCATCTTCATCTATAGCCATTTCAAGCATCACATTAGCATCTTCAATATCACTAACAAGTTGCTTATAGCTTTCTACAGCATTTTTTAGTTGTGTGGCCTCTTGAGAAATCTCACGAGCTTTATCTGGATTATCCCAAAATGTAGGATCACTCATCTGTACATCAAGTGTAAATATTCGGTCTTCCTTCTGAGCGATGTTAAAGTGAATCCCTCATCCCATAAATACGTTCTTCTAGATTAGAAATAATCGGTTTTAAATCTTCTAACAATTTATGTTCACCACCTTTAGTTAATTAGTCTATTACATCAATAAACTATTACCTTAACAAAATAGAAAAATGGCCGTTGCCCAGTGGAAATCCCTTTGAGCAACGTGCCATTCACAAATCTTAATCTATGTTTTGTGGCTCCAACACATCTTCATGATGGGATTGTGCACCTTCTAAGTGATCAACTGGTTCTTCGATTTCTTGAATCAATTGTGCACGAATTTTGTATAATGCCATGATTGTCTCATCTTGAATAGCTGCAATCATGTTTTGGAACATATCAAAAGCTTCAAACTTATATTCTACCAACGGATTCTTTTGACCATATGCACGAAGGCCAATACCTTCTCGTAACATATCCATATTATCCAAATGTTCCATCCATTTATTATCAACAACGCGCAACATAATCGCCTTTTCAAGTTGACTAAACATAGCCTCTCCAAGCATATCAACGCGATCTTGATACTCTTCATGAGCAATTTCTAATAAGCGTTCTAATAAGTCTTGACGACTATATTCTTCCATATCTTGAGAATACATAATCTCTTCTGTTAAGAAATATTGACTTAAATGTTTATAGAGACCTTCATAATCCCATTCTTCTGGATAGAGCTTTTCATCAGCATAAGCATCTACAGATTCGGTAACAAGCTTGTCAATCATTTCATTAATTGTTTCACGCAAGGATTCGTTACGTAAAATACGGCGTCGTTGTTCGTATAATACTTCACGTTGTTGATTCATAACATCATCATACTCAAGTACATATTTACGAATATTATAGTTATGATCCTCTACTTTCTTTTGAGCACGTTCAATAGATTTAGTAATCAAAGAATGCTCGATAGGTTCATCCTCTTCCATACCAAGTTTATCCATGATACCTGTAATATTGTCAGCACCAAAGATACGCATTAAGTCATCTTCTAATGATAAGAAGAATTGAGAAGAACCAGGATCCCCTTGACGACCAGCACGTCCGCGTAATTGATTATCAATACGTCGGCTTTCATGGCGTTCTGTCCCCAAAATGGCTAACCCACCTAGTTCTGGCACACCTTCTCCAAGAGTAATATCAGTACCACGGCCAGCCATATTAGTAGCGATTGTTACCATTCCCATTTGGCCAGCAGCTGCAACGATTTCTGCTTCTTGTTCATGATGTTTAGCATTCAATACTTTATGAGGTACACCTGCACGTAACAACATATCTGAAAGTTCTTCAGACTGTGTAATAGATGTAGTACCAATCAAAATAGGTTGCCCTATTTGGTGGCGTTCTACTGCATTTCGTACTACGGCACGATATTTAGCAGCTTTAGTTTTGAAAATTTGATCTGGCAAATCCATCCGGATTAAAGGCTTATTCGGTGGAATTGGTATAACCTCTAATCCATAAATATCGATAAATTCTTTTTCTTCTGTTTTAGCAGTACCTGTCATACCTGATAATTTATCATACATACGGAAATAGTTCTGGAATGTGACAGATGCTAAAGTTTGGCTTTCGCGTTCAACTTTCAAACCTTCTTTAGCCTCAATAGCCTGATGCAAACCATCAGAGTAACGGCGTCCAAACATCAAACGGCCCGTAAACTCATCGACGATAACAACTTCACCATCTTTAACCACATAATCAGTATCACGATGCATCATAGCATAAGCACGCAAAGAAGCACCAAGCAAATGATTCAACTCGATATTTTCTGCATCATATAGGTTTTCAACGCCAAGCATTTTTTCAACCTTTGCGATGCCAGAATCTGTAGGGGCAATAGTTTTTTGTTTTTCATCGATAACATAGTCTTCATCTTTTATAAGGTGAGGAACAATTTTAGCCAATTTATAATAATTATCAGTGGAACGTTGACCAGGGCCTGAGATAATTAATGGTGTTCTTGCTTCATCAATAAGAATGGAGTCTACTTCATCCACAATGGCATAATTCAATGGTCGTTGTACCATTTGAACAACATCGGTTACCATGTTATCCCGTAAATAGTCAAAACCAAACTCATTATTTGTACCATATGTAATATCACACGCATAGGCTTCTTTACGTTGATTAAAGTCAAGATTAGCCACAATAAGACCCGTGGAAAGTCCTAAGAAATTATATAAACGTCCCATTTGCTCGCTATCACGAGTCGCCAAATAATCATTTACTGTTACAACGTGTACACCCTTACCGGTCAATGCATTCAAATATACGGGCAATGTAGCTACTAATGTTTTACCTTCACCAGTACGCATCTCCGCGATATTACCATTATGCAGGCAAATGCCCCCCATTAACTGTACATCGAAATGACGCATGCCTAAAACGCGTTTAGATGCTTCACGAACTACAGCGAATGCTTCTGGCAATAGGTCGTCTAACGTTTCCCCTTTTTGTAAACGACGTTTAAACTCATCAGTTTTTGCCACTAAGTTAGCATCACTTAATTTAATATAATTAGGTTCAATTTCATTAATATGATCTGCAATAGCACGCATTTTTTTAATTTCTTTTGCGTTATTATTGCCTAATAGCCTTTGTAAAAAGCTTAACAAACAAATCACTCCTCTACGGGACATCTTACATTATTTTATCTAACTTATTATAACGAAAAAGCCTTGAATAGTCAAAGAATTCAAGGCATTTCAAGATTATTTATAGTATTATTTTTGCAAAAAAGGTGGATGACTATTTTAAGTCATCCACCTTAATATAATAATCGGCTGATTTAAAGTAGAAAGGAGTTAGGATTAAGTTCAGCCGACATTATATATTATTGAAGTTCTGGCTCGATCAAACCATAGAAACCATCATGTCTACGATAAACAACGTTCATCGCTTCAGTTTCAGCATTAAAGAACATAAAGAAATCGTGACCAATAAGATTCATTTGTAAAATCGCTTCCTCAACATCCATAGGGCGCACAACAAAGTGTTTGCGTTTTACAACTTCAATAGTTTCTTCTTCCACAGGAGCTGCCAAAGCTTCAGGATGGAAAGCTTCTTGTTTTTTGAAACGTTTAGCCAAACGAGTTTTATATTTATGGATTTGGCGAACAATTTTATCCACTACTAAATCAATAGCTGCGTACATATCATCGTTAGTTTCCACACCACGAAGAACGATTTTATCAACAAAACATGTAAGTTCAATTGTAGATTTATCTTTTACAACGGATAAAACCGCTTGTGCATTTAACTCATCATCGAAGTAACGAGTCAATTTACTCAATCTTTTTTCGATATATGCTCTTAAGGCATCTGTCACTTCAATGTTTTTTCCTCTAATTGCTACTTTCATAAGTCAACACCCTTTCTAAAAATCATCCACGAGATGCGAGTGTGTGGTATTATATAACCTTATCTCTCGTGTTATATTTAGTATTTCTACATCTAACTGTAAAACTCCTTCTTTTTTATCTAAAAATTTTATATTTTTTGTAGAATTATGTATAAAATGTATATAGAAAATCAAAAAACCCCGATAGTATATACTATCGGGGTCCAATTATATATTGTTTTTATAATTTTTTTGGTATGTAGTTACGCTTTAACAACGTTAGCGGCTTGAGGTCCACGGTTTCCATCAACAATCTCAAATTCTACATTTTGACCTTCAGTCAAAGATTTGAAACCTTCGTCTTGGATTGCAGAGTAGTGTACAAATACATCGCTACCGTCTTCACGTTCAATAAAACCATAACCTTTTTCTGCGCTGAACCATTTTACTTTACCTAACATGGTAACATCCTCCTAAAAATATATATATTGTCTTACTGTCTTGCTCTATATGTGTATCATAACACAGCATGTATAAAATATCAAACAACAATATTTACATTTTTAATGAATATACAAACACTAGAAATAAGAATATCATTTGCTGTAAATCTCAAAAATCCCTATATCTATACATGTCATAAATAATTATATAAGCTCTATAAATTAATTGTATATTTTTATAATCATAAAAATATGTGAATTAAAAATTATTGTTTTTAAAAATGACTGTATAAATTATTGTTATATCACAAATATTTATAGCAATAATCGTGTTTTTCAGATTAATCTACCCTGTAAATCTTTATACAAACTCTTTATAATTAATAAATTCACTCTAAAGGTTATCAAATATATTAATAGATATTAAGCTATACATATATAATATAAATAGATAGGTTAAATTTAATGTAAAAAAACAGGAAGCAATTTCTAATTCTAGAATTTGCTTCCTATAATTATATTATTTAATCTAACAAAATTTTATCTAAGAATGATTTTGTTCTTTCATTGGTAGGTGCATCAAATACGCGTTCAGGTGTATTATCTTCTAAAATCAAGCCACCATCAACAAATAACACTCTATCCGCTACCTTTTTCGCAAAGCCCATTTCATGAGTAACGATGACCATCGTCATACCTTCCTCAGCTAAAGACTTCATAACATCTAGCACTTCACTAACCATTTCAGGATCAAGAGCTGAAGTAGGTTCATCAAAAAGCATTACTTTTGGTTTCATAGCTAAAGCGCGAGCAATAGCAACACGCTGCTTTTGACCGCCTGACAAAGAATCAGGGTATGCGTTGGCTTTATCCGCCAAACCTACTCGATCAAGTAAAGCTTGACCTATCTTCTTAGCCTCTTCCATAGATGTTTTACGAACCTTAGTTTGTGCTAAGGTAAGGTTTTCCATAACCGTCATATGTGGGAACAAATTAAAGTTTTGGAAAACCATTCCTACTTCAGCACGAACGTCATTTAACTTTTTCTTATCAGAAAGATCCATGCCATCTACGATAACCTTACCAGATGTAGGTTCCTCCAAGTAGTTCATAGTGCGCAGTACCGTACTTTTACCAGAACCAGAAGGACCGATGATTACAACAACTTGACCTTGTTCAATATGTAAATTAATACCTTTTAGTACTTCATTTTTACCAAAAGATTTATGTACATTTTCTAATTTAATCATTTAATGCTATATTTCCTTTCAAGATATCCAACTAATTGTGAGATAGTCACTGTCATAATAAGGTAAATCACAGCAACCGTACCCCAGATTTCAAAGGATGCATAGGTTTTAGCAATGATTAATTGACCACGACGTGTCAACTCCTCGAAACCGATAACAGAAACTAAAGAGGAATCTTTCAACATGGCAATAAATTCGTTCCCTAACGGAGGAATAATTGCTTTAAAAGCTTGAGGCATAATGATGTAACGCATGGTTTGTCCCCAAGTTAAACCAAGAGAACGACCGGCCTCCATTTGACCTTTATCAATAGATTGAATACCAGCACGGAAAATTTCAGATACATAAGCACCAGAGTTAATACTACATGCGGTAACAGCCGCAATATATGGATCAATCCGTTGACCTGTAATCATAGGCAAGGCAAAATAAATTAGGAAAATTTGCACCAGTAATGGTGTACCACGAATGATATCTACATAACATTTTGCAAGCAATCTAACTAATTTAAATTTAGATAAATTTGCTAAAGATACTAAAAGACCGATAAAAAAGCCACAACCTACAGACATGGCTGTAATTTCTACAGTCACTAGAGCACCTTGTAGCAAGAGCGGTAAATTATCCGCAATTAACCCCCAATTAAAACTCATAATCTCTCCTATTATTTAAATTCTAAAACTACTGGCATATCAGCAGGTGCATCTACATTAAACCATTTTTTATATAATGTATTAAATTCACCATCAGCCTTCATATCAGCAATTGCTTTATTGATTTCTTCTTGCAATGCTTTGTTATCCTTATTAATTGCTAAGCCCAAGTATTCTTTAGTATTTGGATATGCCATAAATTTAATATGTTGGTCAGGATGCTTAGTACTGTAATATTGAGCTACAGGTAAATCGATTACAGTTGCATCTACTCCACCATTTTGTAATTCTAACAAAGCTTCATTACTATGGTCAAATTCTTTTACAGTAGTACCTTCAATTTTATGAGCTAAATCTGCACCAGTAGTACCTAATTGGGCTGCAATTTTTTTACCCTTTAAGTCATCAAGAGAATTCACAGCCGTTCCATCTTTATATACTACTGCTAAGGCATTTTCATAATAAGGAGAAGAAAATAATACTTTTTCACTTCTCGCTTTTGTAATAGTCATACCAGATGCAGCAACATCAATATCATGTGTGTTCAAAGCTGGAATCAAAGCATCAAAAGCTACATTTTTTAGCTCTACATCTTTATTAATACGCTTACCGATCGCACGAATCAATTCAATATCAAAACCTGTATAATCTTGAGTTTTTTCATCTTTAA
This sequence comes from Veillonella parvula, assembly GCF_018366295.1. Classification (GTDB taxonomy): domain Bacteria; phylum Bacillota; class Negativicutes; order Veillonellales; family Veillonellaceae; genus Veillonella; species Veillonella parvula_P. Next base: position 67,431 of record NZ_JAGZIJ010000001.1, on the reverse strand, counting down.
ACTCAAATGGAACAAATGTAGCATTAGTGCCAACGATAAGTTTATTAGATGTAGGTTGATTAGAGGAACCACATCCACCAACTAAAGAAGCAGCCATCACTAACATACAACCGCCAAGAATTATTTTTTTTACTTTGCTATTTAACATATTATCAACCTCATTATTTTAACTTACTACTACTTTATAATAGTATATAGATTAAGTATAATTATGTCAATAATTTTGTATATAATTTTAGATATAATCGCAAAATCACTATATTTATATTTTAAGTTTATGCATTATTTGTATAAATATTACGGCTATGTATAAAAACTTTCCCATAGTTAGTGGTTTTCTATAGATTTTATAATATACAACTGTATAAAAAAAGCACATGAGAAAAGCCTCATGTGCCCCTATACGGCTGACCTGGTCTTTGCCCCCACACTCGCCTGCTGGAAGGTTCGCTCATAAGTCCAAGACTCCCCACTACTACCTCTCTCGATTTTATCGGCAGGACTTACACCTAAGCCGCACCATGCTCACAACCCTTTGGGCTGCTTATGTGGATCGTTTTGCCTGCGACTAGCCTCGACTTTCAACCACAGACCCGTATAGACGTATTATAAAGAATAACAGTATTCATGTCTAGTTTTACTATTATTTTAAAAAATTTTGATTATATAGTTAAGTAGCCAAACATATTTTTTTACCAAACATACTATCGCATAATTCTTAGAACAATGAGAATAAATTTTGCAACCCCTATTTGTTGATGTATAGAAAATTGGAATAGAAAACCTAAAATATTCTTCATAATATTTTAATATTTCTAAAATCACATTTTTTAAGTACCATATCTAGTGGATTCTTAAATTGTCAATTAGTTTTTGTATGCCAAATATGAATACAACATATTTGTAAGAACATACGTATCATACACAAAAAATTATTTATGGTGTATAATTTGTATACTGTTAAATTAGAACGGCCTAAAGTTGTACGATATGAACATAAGTACGAGGGGTTGTACCATATGTTCAGTTTGTTAGTTAGAGGGGTTTATTATGTTTATGTTATCATTGATGCAACCATCAGGTTTGTATGAACTGGAGAAAGACAGTTTAGAAGCCATAAGCGCACAACTTTTACAGATGATACAAATGAAAAGCTATCATCTCTATACACATTCTATCCAGGTTTCAAACTATGCTGTTAGCATCGCAGCTAAAATGGGTTTACCATTAAATGAAATTGAACAGATTCGTCACGCAGCTCTACTTCATGACGTGGGTCTATTAATGGTACCTAATGCATTAATCCAAAAATCTCCATATCTTAATAAGCAAGAAATGTCTAAGTATAAACAACATGCTGCAAGTGGTGCCAATATGATTGAAAACTATCCTTGCTGCCAACAAATTTTACCTTATATTCGTTACCATCATGAAAAATGGGATGGCTCTGGTTATCCCAAACATTTACGTGGTGCCAATATTCCGTTAGGAGCTCGAATTATTGCTGTAGCAGATTACTATGATACAACAGTTAATCCTTCTACTGAATTTTGGGCTAAAACAAAAGCTAAAGCAAAAGAAGAACTCTTTAGTGCATCTGGCTCACTCTTTGATCCTGATGTAGTTAAAGCATTTATTGATGTGCTTGGCTAATATGAAATCAAATATTATATTCCTACATTTAGTAATAAAGATTAGAAACTACCACTAGCCAGCGTAAGGGCATCAATGCGTAGCGCTTTATGCTTTTGTAAGACTTTTGCTACAGCTTCAATTGTGGCACCTGTAGTATATATATCATCAACAATTAATATATTCTTATTGGTAAAATCAATATCCTTGTAATCGGCGCGTATAACAAAAGCATCATCAATATTTTGATGTCTTTCTTTATTTGTTAATCCCCACATATCTCGAGAAGTATCAAACTTGTATATACAATCTAACCATTTAAAGTTTTTTCTATCTATCTCCCATAAAGAATGAGCCCATTCAAGAAAGAATAAATCTACTTGATTATATCCTCTCTTAGCTTTTTTCTTTTCGCTAGATGGTACAGGAACAATATAATCATACATAATTTTACAATTACTATTCACAATATTAGACTCATTATATTTCATGTAAAAGTTGTACGATACTAAAAAAGGAGCGGCCCCTTTGGACTGCTCCTTTTTTTCATTAAATTTTACATCGTAAATCATAGACTTTAGACCACCACGATATTCGGCCAACACACATACATCATCTACATAGTGTAAAAATTTATGTGGTATATGACGAATATGTAATAAATCTGTAAAACAAGCTTTACACCAATCCCCTTGTGTTGCCACAGGTGCACCACAGTGAGGGCATACAGGTGGAAATAGGAAATCCCAAAGACTCATTACGAATCACATCTCCCTTGTAGTCGTTCTTTAAACAATGTGTAACGTTCATCGGCATTAACAGTACGCACAGCACGTTCAACTGCGCTCGTAGTACCAACGATGATTACTTTACGCTTTGCCCGTGTAACAGCAGTATACAACAAATTACGTTGTAACATGCCACCATAACGTGGAACAAATGGAATAATAACTACACCATACTCACTACCTTGACTCTTATGAACTGTAATAGCATAAGCAGGCATAATCATATGTGCTTCATCGATAGGTAGACGAACCTCTTTATGGATAAATCGAATACAAATATCGGTCCGCGTAATAGCATAGATAACGCCAATTTCGCCATTAAACACTTCTAACTCATAATCATTGAGAATTTGAATAACCTTATCCCCAACGCGATACGTAATGCCATTGACACGAACTTCTCCCTTATAGCTGTCTGGAGGGTTTACGGCTTGTTGTACATATTGTGATATCAATGTACTACCTGCTTCACCACGGCGCATAGGAGAAATAATTTGAATATCTAATTCATCCTCTATCGTCTCTTGTTCACGTTTATATACATCAATGATGGCTTTCATCATCATATCATAAGATTTAACAGGAATAAAAGAAAACTCTTCACTCACACCTTCCAGGTTAGGCATTTCACCACGGTTAATTGCGTAAGCACTTTCAACGATAGTATTACCAGAGCTTTGACGATAAATCTGATTAAGTCGTGTATAGGGCACACAATCACTATCTAATAAATCTTTTAATACGAACCCAGCACCTATAGGTGGTAATTGATCTACGTCACCCACAATAATGACATGGGCTTCCTTTGGAATAGCAGCCATCAAAGAATAGAATAAACGCACATTAAGCATAGATGCTTCATCGATGATAATGACATCTATATCTAGAGGATCATCTTCATTCTTTGTAAAGTCATAGGAGTCACTACCTTGAACAGGTACCAATAGACGATGAATTGTAGTAGCTTCAAACTCAGTGGCCTCGGTCAGACGCTTTGCAGCACGTCCCGTAGGAGCACAAAGTATAATGCGCCCCAATCCACCGAGTTGGAAACCTTTTACTAGCGCCTTGATGATAGTTGTTTTACCTGTACCAGGACCACCAGTTATAAGAGAAAACTTTTCAAAAAATGAGAGCTGTATAGCTTCTTTTTGAGCATCACCAAAAGTAATGTAGTTGTCTCGTTCAAACTTTTCAATAAAACTAGAAATATCTAATGCTATTGGATCAGCTTGTAATAGAAACTCACGAGTATAGTGGACCCCTTCCACTTCAGAAACATACATCTCTGGCGGATAGATATATAAGATGTCTTCATAATACGTACTATACAGTGCACCTTGTTCCAGCAAACTTTCAATAAAGTTCGCAATATCATCTACATCAGTTTGTAATAAATCGTCAAGTCGACCGATAAGTTGGTCTACTGGTAAACATGTATGACCTTGATTATCTAAACTACGTAGAATCCATTCTAAACCAGCCTCTAAACGGCGTGTATCACTACCATTAATACCAAGATGCTCTGCTAGTGTATCGGCCGTACCAAAGAGCATATCCGGTGCTACACGTAATAATGTATAAGGATTATCCTCTATAACTGCAACTGACTGCACACCATAATAGGTATATACAATGCGACTCCATTTCGATGAAATGTGATGACTTTCAAAAAAATGATTTAAATCGGATAAAATACCTTCACCAAGTAAGGTATTAAATAATTCATCCTTAACACTCTTTCGGAGACCTGGAACATCCTTAATCTCTTCTGGACGTTCTTCCCGTAAAATTTCTAAAATACGAATACCGAAATACTCTAGTACCTTCTCTACGGATTTTTCACCAAAACCTTTTATTCCTAGATTCAACAAATAAGTCTTGGCAGCACCCATATTATCAGGTTTTAACTTTTCAACACTGCTCGCATCAAATTGGCGGCCGTACTTTTCATGTTCTACATAGCGGCCCCGTACTTCGATGTCTTCCCCTTCTTTAGGAGACTCAAATTTGCCAGTACAAGTAATGTATTCCTCATTATAATCTTTTAGGATAAACACGCAATATGTACGTTGTGTATTCTCATATATAGTTCGGTATACAAATCCTCGTATGGCGTCCATTATTTCTCCGTATTCGGCAAGGCTTCAATAATTTCTTGCACTGCATCGGTAATACTGCCTTCGTTACCAATTTTAATATGTGCTACTTTTTCATATAAAGGATATCGTTCTTCATATACATTAAAAATATATTCGATACTTTCTTTTACAAGCGGACGAATCTCTAGATCCAAATCATCTAAAATATGATTTACATCGCGGTTAACAAATACAACAAGACCATTATTGCGCATCAATTTAACAGTTTTGTTATAGGTAACCGTACCGCCACCTGTAGCAATGACAGATGGTTTATTATGAATTAATTCTTTAATTGTAGCATATTCATATTCACTGAAAGCATCTTTACCATCGTAAATATAGATATTTTGAACAGATTTACCCACTTTGTCTTGAATCGTTTGGTCTAAGTCAAAAAAATCTCGCCCCAACTCTTTAGCTAGAACCTTACCAACAGTAGTCTTACCTGCGCCAGGCATACCAATGAGAAAAATATGCTTATGCATGTGTTCTTTTAAGAACTCATTACTCATAGAAACGACGGTTTTTATATAATTTTCAACATAAGGTGCTAAAACTTTATCTTTACAATTTTGAGTATGTAAAGCAATGATACTTTCGTCCCGTTCTTCATCAATAAGTGGTAAATGATGTTCATCCTTATATTTACCAATTTCTTTAATCAATGTGAGTCGCTTTTCAAACTCCGTAACTAATACAGAATCAATACTATCTATCTGTTTTCGAGCTTCTTTAATATCCATGAGAATCCCCTTTTTATGCATTAGCTAAAATAGCTAGAGCCTGTTCTTCATCTACCTTCATTTGATCGATAAGGTCTTGTAAGTTATTAAATTTAACTTCTCCTCTAATATAAGAAATGAACTGTACAATCACTTCTTTTCCATATATATCCTGGTCAAAGTTAAAAACGTGTACTTCACATCTATGGTACTGATTTCTAAAGGTTGGATTATCTCCAATATTGCCTACCCCATCATACCAAATACCACCAATACATACACGATTAGCATAGACTCCATCTGGAGGTGTAGCCATTTCATTAGGAAGTAATAGATTTAATGTTGGAAATCCTAATGTGCGTCCCCGTTGATCACCTTTAATCACAGTTCCTTTAAACTGGAATGGCCTACCTAGCCAATGATTTGCATCCTCCAAACGTCCTTCATGAATAGCCTTTCTAATTTCTGTACTAGAAATAGGTGTACTACGACCATCACATGGCAGTAAAGGCTGTACAAGAACTCGTATATTCTTATCCGCTACCACTTTTTTCATATATTCTGGATTGCCAAGCCCCTTTGCACCAAATGTAAAGTTTTCACCAATTACAATAGCTTCCACATTCATATCATTGCAGAGATCATGTAAGAATTCATCTGCAGTCATTTTTAATAATGCTTCAGTCATAGGTAATCGTAAAATATAGTCAACTTTGAGCTCTTCTAGCACAGTATCCATAATCTCTTCTTGAATCACCCGTTTAGGTACTCGTTCTGGATGTAATATAGTCAACGGATGATGTTCAAAGGTAATGATAATACTTACGCCATTGACTGATGTAGCCTCTTCAACAGCCTTACGTATAACTCGTTGATGACCTCGATGAATGCCATCAAAGGTACCAAGGGCATATACTTTTGTATCTTTGATTTGACCTAGTTCATCAAACGAATGTATTTGCTTCATACTTATCCTTCAATAAAAATATTTTTTTCCACCTTTAATGAGTGGTTTGTTCGTCTCATAATACCTATGAAACCAAGAGGTCCATAGGCTCTATAAAAATTATCTGGCTCGGTAAAAGAAAATTCCCTTTCAATAGGTAATTCCTTCCCTTGCACCATCATCCTTAATTGTACACTATTTACAGTCACTTTTGAAAGATGAGAAACCGCCGCATCCGTTGGTAACAAAAGGCTTTTACCATGTAGCATTATCTCTTCAGCCATCTTAGCGGAACCGATGTCAAAAGGCCCTACTTGAGTACGTGCCAAAGAAGTCATAGTGCCAGGAATACCTAAAGCAATACAAATATCGCGTAATAATGAGCGAATATAAGTCCCCCCTGTGCATGTCACGCGAACCGTGAAAAAAGGGAATCCATAAGCAATGAGCTCAATATTTTTAATATGAATTTGGCGTAATAGTAGCTCCACAGGAATACCTTTACGGGCATATTCATAAGCTCGAATGCCGTTTACTTTAATAGCTGAATACTTAGACGGTCTTTGGTCCTGAATACCTGCAAATTTTTTCAAGATGCTAACCAGTTCTTCAAAGCTTGGTTTAACCATAGTTGCTGAGATCTCTGTAGATTGAATAGCTTGATTCAATACAACGCCATCACGCAATACCATATTAGTATCTGGCAATACAGTTTGTCCTGAGCTATCTTCAGTATCTGTAAAAGTACCCAATTTACATTCTGCTACATAAGTTTTATCAAAATCCTCGGTGTATTCTATAAGGCGAGTAGCCTTGCCAAGAAATACAGGCAATACACCATAAGCCATAGGATCTAATGTACCACTATGACCAATGCGCTTTTCCTTTAAAATACGACGACAAATAGCAACGGCATCATGACTCGTAATACCAGGAGGTTTTAAAAATGGTAAAATGCCATCCATTATTAAATCACCTCAATGAGAGCCTGTTTTGCTTCTTGTAACGGCAAATTAATAGTACACCCAGCAGCACGAATGTGACCACCTCCACCAAAATGGCTTGCTACAGCGTTCACATCAATACCTTTAGAACGTAAACTTACACGTGTTCTATTATCAGCTTCTGCTTTTAATAAAATTGCCACATCTACAGTATCAACATTTCTAATAATGTCTACAAAACCATCTGTATCATCGCCAAGAATATTCATGGCCTCACGATTTAGTTCGATAGTAGCAACTGTATTATTCTTATGAAACTCGATAGTTTGCATAACTTGTTTTGTTAACTCTAAACGACTGGCAGATACGGCTTCTATGGTTTCAGAAATAACATTTGGTCTAGCCCCTGCAGCTACACATTTAGCAGCCATCTCAAGGGTATTCGCCGTAGTATTACTAAACTTAAAGAAACCGCAGTCCGTAGCTATCGCCATATATAACGCGATACCCATAGACTCAGTGATAGGCCAATTCCATTTTGTACATAAGTCGGTGACAATTTCACCAGTAGCAGCAAAATCAGGCTTTAAATATAGATAATCCGCAAATTCCGTATTAGAAATATGGTGGTCTATATTAAAAATAGGTGCACTCCAAAGTGCACCTACTTTGCCAATTCGCTCATACGTGCTAGCATCCAAAACCATTAGCATATCAATATCAACTGGATTAGTTTCAAAATAGGCGACATCATGGATGTGGTCCGTATACCGTAAGAATGAGTACTTCTCAGGAACTACATCATCTACTACCATATATACAGTTTTACCTTGACCCACAAGGGCTTCGTAAAAGGCTACCATGGATCCGATAGCATCGCCATCAGGTCTAACATGGACGGTTAGCATAATAGAATTAGCTTCACACAGAGCCATATGTAATTGATTAATAGTAATCTTACTCATGTTCTGTATCCTTTGTTTTAATTTGTTTCTTCGTCCTTTTTAATTTCGTTCAAAAGGGATTCAATATGCATGCTATAGTCCAAGGACGTATCCTTATCAAAAGTGATGGAAGGAATATGTCGCAATTTAAGTACCTTTCCAAGCTCGGTACGAATATGTCCAGCCGCATGCTTTAATGCGATAAGGGTATCTTGTTTTTCCTTATCGGAACCAAACAAGGAAACATAAATCGTAGCTTCACGCAAATCACCTGTTACATGAACATCAGTAATTGTGGTAAAACCGATGCGAGGATCTTTCAACCCACGCATCAACATTTGACTTACCTCTTGTTTGATAAATTCTTGTAATTTTCTGACACGAACATCACTCATATAAACCTCCTATAATTGAGGTGCAATTTCTTCCATCAAGTATGCTTCAATAACGTCGCCTTCCTTGATGTCGCGATATCCTTCTAAGGAGATACCACATTCAAAGGATGTTTTAACTTCCTTAACTTCGTCTTTGAATCGACGTAAAGAATCAACCTTACCTTCAAATACAACGATGCCGTCACGAATTAAACGAACTTCAGAGTCGTTAGTAATACGACCTTCTGTTACATAGGAGCCAGCTACAATAGCCTTTGGTGTGGAAATAACCTGACGCACTTCTGCACGACCTACGACAACCTCTTTAAATTGAGGCGCCAACATACCGCGCATAGCAGATTCAACGTCATTGATAGCATCATAAATTACACGATATGTACGCAAGTCAACCTTTTCTTGTTCCGCTGCACGTCGAACATTAGCATCAGGGCGTACGTTGAAGCCCATTACAATCGCATTAGATGCAGATGCCAACATGATATCCGATTCATTAATGGCACCTACTGCAGCATGAACAATAACAATACGAACCTCAGGGTTTTTGATGCCTTCTAAAGATTGACGCAATGCTTCTACAGAACCTTGAACATCGGCTTTGATGATAATATTAAGATCCTTCAACTCGCCTTGTTGAATTTGGTTGAAAATATCATCTAATGTAACTTTATGTGTAGCTTGCAATTCTTGAACCCGTTGCTTAGCAATACGTTTTTCAGCAATTGCACGTGCTTCGTTGTCATCCATACCATTTATAATTTCACCGGCTTGTGGAACTTCGGAGAAGCCCAAAATTTCTACCGGCATAGATGGACGAGCAACTTTTACTTTTTCACCGCGCTCATTTGTCATGGCACGTACTTTACCGTATGCAGTACCAGCAAGTACTGTATCACCTACACGAAGAGAACCTTTTTGTACCAAGACAGTACATACAGCACCACGACCTTTATCAAGTTGAGCCTCGATAACTACGCCATATGCCTTACGGTTAGGGTTCGCTTTCAATTCCATAACTTCTGCTACGAGCAAGATATTTTCAAGTAAGTCATCAATACCTTGTTTTTGTTTAGCAGATACTGGAACCATGATTACATCGCCACCCCATTCTTCTGGTAAAAGGCCATGTTCAGACAATTGTTGTTTAACATGGTCTGGGTTAGCACCTGGTTTATCCATTTTGTTGATGGCTACAATAATAGGTACATCTGCAGACTTCGCATGATTAATAGCCTCGATAGTTTGCGGCATTACACCGTCGTCGGCAGCGACTACAAGAACTGCAATATCCGTAGATTTCGCACCGCGTAGACGCATAGCAGTAAATGCTTCATGACCTGGTGTATCAAGGAATGTGATTTTATTATCCTTGTAGCGAACTTGGTACGCACCAATATGTTGAGTGATACCACCAGCTTCGCCAGCTGTTACATTAGTTTGACGAATTACGTCCAACAAGGATGTTTTACCATGGTCAACGTGACCCATGATAGTTACTACAGGAGGTCGTGGTTTTAATGTTTCTGGTGCATCTTCAATTTCAATAACATCTGTAGGGTCTTCTTCAGGTTCTACTTCAGTTACAGTTACACCGAACTCTTCAGCCACGATAGTAGCTGTATCTACATCAACCTCTTGGTTAATGCTGGCCATAACACCTAAAAGCATCAATTTTTTGATGATTTCAGATACTTCGCGACCCATTTTTTCAGCTAAGTCTTTAACAGTTAGAGGCCCGCTCAATTCAATTTCTGTAGCAATTGCTGCTTCAGCTTTACGTTCAGCTTCTGCTTTTTGTTGTAGGTACTGCTCGTTACGATGTTTTACGCGATTTTTCTTTTTTTGCATAGATGTAGATAACAAGGATTGGGGGCGGTTATTACCACCTTTTTTATTTTTCTTGTTACGGCGATCATTATTAGAATTGCGGTTATCGTTATTGCGGTTGTCGCTATTACGATTATCGTTGTTTCGACTGTCATTGTTACGCACATCATTAGAACGACCGTTATTACGGTTATCATTATTGCGGGTATTATTAGGGCGATTGTTAGCACGGTCTCCACCATGTTGCTTACCATCGGATTTGCGTGTAGGCTCAGAGATTTGTACATGACGGACATTGCCTTTTTTATGGTCCTTTTGTTTAGATTGATCGTCTTGTTTTTGACCAGCTTGTTTGTGTTTATCTTTTTTCTGTTCGTTAGAACGATTTGAATGCTGTTGTTTATGTGATGCAGCTTCCTGTTTATGGGCTGCAGTTGGAGCAGATTTCGATTCTACCTTTTTTTCTTTTTTTTGTGCTACTTTAGGAGCTTCAGATTTTTTACCTAATTGTTTTTTTACAATTTCATAACCTGAATCATCTACAGAATTAACTGCTTTAGTAACATTAATATTATGTTGTTGCAAGATAGAAATGACCTGCTTGCTTTCAACGCCGAACTCTTTGGCGATTTCATGAACGCGTTTTTTGGACATCTACATACCCCCTTATTATCGATCAATCTCTTTAAGTAATGCCTTTGCAAATCCATCATCTAGTAGGGCGACTACTACCCGAACTTCCTTACCAATGGCCGTTCCTAAAGCCTCTTTATCGGCAATACTGTGAAGTGGAATGTGATGGGTTTCTGCTAATTGAGTATATTTCTTTTCATTATTGGCTGCACAATCACTAGCAAGAAGCACTAATTTCGGTTCCTTTCTCTTTATAGCTTTTTCTACGATAAAATCACCAGAAATAACTTTTCCTGCTCGTTGCGCTAAGCCTAAGAGATTTAAAATTTTATCTTCATTCATGTATATCAGTGATTACTCATTCTCTTGTAAATCACGTTGTAACGCTTCATATATCTCTTTAGATACGCTATGCTTTAAGGACCGTTCTAATCGTTTAGCCTTATAGGCCTGCTCAAAACATGACATGGATTCACATAAATAAGCTCCACGTCCTGGTGCTTTACCGCTGCGATCAATAGTGATATTGCCGTCAGGACTCAAGGCTAAGCGAATCAATTCTCGTTTTGCCTTAGGTTCACCACATCCTACGCAAGTACGCATAGGTTGGGATTTTGGTTTCATGACTATTCACCATCCTCAGCATTGCCGAAACCTGTAAAAGGTTCTTCAGCAGCTTGAGTTTCACTTTTAATATCGATTTTCCAGTTAGTCAACTTAGCCGCCAAACGAGCATTTTGACCAGCCTTACCAATAGCTAAAGATAATTGGTAATCAGGTACTACTACATATGAAGATTTTTCTTCTTCGCTTACATCTACCGATACAACCTTCGCAGGGCTTAAGGAGTTAGCAATGTAAATTGCTGGATCTTCATCCCATTTTACAATGTCTATTTTTTCATCGTGTAATTCATCAACAATATGTTGTACACGTTGCCCTTTAGGACCTACGCAAGCACCTACAGGATCAATATTTTCATCACGACTATATACAGCGATTTTAGAACGCATCCCCGGCTCACGAGCTACAGACTTAAGCTCTACTACGCCTTCAAAGATTTCTGGAACCTCTAGCTCAAATAGACGTTTCAATAAACCTGGATGTGTGCGAGAAATCATAATTTGAGGGCCTTTCGTAGTTTTCTTAACCTCTACGATATAGCATTTAATACGATCTCCTTCACGGTATGTTTCTGTAACAATTTGCTCAGTTGGAGGCAAAATCGCTTCCGTTTTACCAAGATTGATAAATACATTTTTACCTTCAACGCGAGTAATAACGCCAGTGATGATATCTCCTTCACGGCTGTAATACTCTTCGTATACTACACTCCGCTCAGCCTCTTTTAAACGTTGAATGAGCATTTGTTTAGCAGTATGGGCAGCACTACGGCCAAAGTTGGCAGGAGTTACATCTACTTCTACTACATCACCAATCTCAAAACGTTTATCTTTTTTGCGAGCGTCCAATAAGCTGATTTCTGTTTCAGGTAATTCAACAGTTTCCACAACTTGTTTTTTAGCCATTACTTTATAAACGCCTGTTTCGCGGTCAATCACAACGTACGCATCTGGGTTAGATGTTGGTTCTTTGCGATATGCTTGCAACAATGCAGCCTCTAAGGATTCAAAAATAACCTCAGGAGCAAAACCTTTTTGCTTTGTAAGCACCATTACCGCTTGAATTAATTCTTGACTCACTCGTATGCCTCCATATATTAAAAATCAAGATGTAATCGAATTTGTGCAATGGTAGAACGTTCAAATGTCATGCTTTCACCATTGATAGTAAATTCGATAGTTGTGTCTGTAAAACCTTGTAATGCACCAGTAAATTGTTTACTACCATTAATAGCCTTAAACAACTGAATATCTACATCACGGCCATTATAGCGAACTAAGTCCTTGTCTTTCTTAAGAACTCGATCAAGACCGGGAGAAGATACCTCCAATAAATAGTTTTCCGTAATTGGATCCTTTTCGTCGAGGACAGCACTTAATTTTTCGCTCACCAACTGACAGTCATCCAAATCTACACCACCTGGTTTATCAAGGTAGACACGTAAATACCAATCCCGTTCACGTACATAGTCTACATCGACGAGTTCCATATCGGTGCCGGCTATAATACCTTCAACCACAGAGGATACAAACTCCTCCACTGCTTCTCTTTTCATAGCCATCGCCTCCTTACTTACTACATCTTGTATATATCTCTTGATAAAAACACTATAAAATTGAGCTAATCATAAATGAAAGAGTGGACATACGCCCACTCTTTTAAAAGATTTATATAAAAGTCATATATAGTATATCACATTTACTGCGTATATACAAATTCTACGTTTTCTAATGGGCATTAAAGAAACCAATCCCACATAAGTCATTTTATAAAAACAAAAAATGACAAAAAATAGCATAGTTAAATCTATCCAAACTTTAATCAATGCGCTCATTCAAACCTTTTAATATAGCACCTAAATGCTCGCGCAATAACAATGCTAAATCATCTAGATTTTTTGCATCTAAATGATGGTCAATTTCTGGATAGCTTTTATACCGAAGTTCCGCAAAGTATTCATCACGTAATTCATTATAATACAATAGTAAGCCTGTACACTCGTCCATCTTACGGTATTCGCCGATGATAAAAGACCCATTAATCATGCGAATCGCATGGGCTGGATCAATATCGCGTACAAAACCTTCTAACTCCTCAGGCATAACTTGTGAGAAGTCCCATTCAGGAATTCCTCGGCGACGATAAGTAAAAGTAAAGTTATTAGCAGGTTCTATTAACATATTGGTTAACCCTTTTACACATCGTTCTTGTAGCCCTGTCCAAAAAGACTCTAAATCGGCTCGCACAAAAGAAATGTCCACAAAGGAAAATAGTGGCATTTCTATATGTACTGTATAGTCCTCTACCTCTTTATCATACAAGGCAGACCAACGCCATCCCAAATCGTTTTGATAGTGGAAAATAGGTACCTTCAATACGTCTTCACCAGCACTAATACGATTAGCTAACTTTGTATAGTCACTTTCAGTAGAGGTAACTAGTGTAAAACCTTCAATGGATTGAGGCAACCAGGAATAGTCTAAGGCTTTACAAGCTTCAATAATCGTTTCCATATAATGCCTCATATCTTTCTTGATACTGTAAGACTGCTTTTACATAGCTACGAGTCTCAGGAAACGGAATCGTATCAACCATTCCATTCCAGTTATTTTCGTGAATCCACGATTCCACATGACCACGACCAGCATTATAAGCAGCTAATGCTAGTACTTGATCCCCATTAAACTCCTTCAGCAAATGACCTAGGTACCAAGTACCTAGCTCAATATTTATAGTAGGTTCTTTTAATTGACGATCTGTATAATTGCCATGCCCAACTTGTTGTGCCACCCAACGAGCTGTATCTGGCATGAGTTGCATCAATCCAAGCGCACCGGTTTCAGACTCCGCTGTGTTTTTATACTTGCTTTCAGCTAAGATAACACTGGCCACCAAAGACGGAGGTACCTGCTCTTTCTCAGCTGCGGCTATAACTTCTTCTTTATAGTTAAAGGGATACGCGATTTGACGCGCGAAATGGTCATCTAGATATGTAAAATAAAACCATCCTAGTACGACACAGGATAGTGCCGTTGCCGTTGCACGTTTCATATATCCCCCTTTCTACATACAAACTGAAAATAGTCATCAAAATCTAACATATAACAAATGCTAAACTAATATTATGCTAAGTTTTATGGGCTTATTATACCATTTATTACTATTATTTATATACCAAATTTGACACATAAAATGGCAATTATCAATTTTCTTATAGAGCTGATTCGATACGCTCATTCCAGATGGTATCTAATTGTTCCTTTAAATCCAGAGGTGTACCATTATTATCAATGATTACATCCGCATAAGTCCGTTTGTCATCAAGACGCATTTGACTCTTAATACGAGCCAATGCATCCTCTTTGGTAAATCCATTGCGGTTCATTAAGCGCTCAATTTGAGTCGACTCATTCACATATACGAGCCACACCTCGTCCATCATGGTATACCACTCTCCTTCGATAAGTAAGGGAATGTCATATAGTAAAACTGGTGTATGTAGTGCCTCATAATGAGCTGTGAGCTCCATGATTCGATTTTGAATATGCTCTTTTAAACAACCATTCAGTTGTTGGCGTTTTTTTTCATTGTGAAAGATAATAGCCCCTAATACTTCTCGGTTTAATGTCCTATCACCGTGCAATACATCGGTTCCAAATGCAGCTACAATTGCTTCTAGCCCTTTTGTACCAGGCTCTACGACTTCACGAGCCACAATATCAGCATCGATATATGGTATACCTTTATCCTTAAAATATGTAAGAACTGTACTTTTGCCAGATGCAATGCCACCAGTTAAGCCAATTTTAAACATATATACCTTCTATTAATTATAAATATATATTACTTTACTAATGCCCAGTTTTCTGCATGATGTACGTCTACAATAAGAGGTACTTGTAGCTCTACAACAGATTGCATTGTACTACGTAATAATTCTTCTATAGCTTCTAATTCAGAGTTCACCACTTCAAGCACTAGTTCGTCATGTACTTGTAATAAAAGTCGAGACTTAAAGTTTTGTTCTTCTAATTTTTTCTCCACTTGGTTCATGGCTAACTTAATAATATCTGCGGCAGTACCTTGAATTGGCGTATTCATTGCGGTCCGTTCAGCAAAAGAACGACGGTTAAAGTTACGACTATTAATATCAGGTAACTCGCGTTGACGACCGAACATAGTGCGAACCTTCCCTGTTTCATGAGCCTCTTGAACCATTCGATCCATATACTCTTTAACCTTAGGATAACGACTAAAATAAAGTTCAATATAGTTTTTAGCTTCACCCCGTGTAATACCAAGATCACGAGATAAACCAAAGTCAGAAATACCGTAAATAATACCGAAGTTAATCGCTTTCGCATGAGAACGTTCTTCGCTAGTTACATCATCTTGAGCTTTACCAAGCACCTCTGCAGCAGTAAAACGGTGAATATCCTTGCCTTCTACAAAGGCTTTAATCAATGCTTCATCGCCAGATAAATGGGCTAAAATGCGCAACTCAATTTGGGAGTAATCGGCACTCACCAATGTATCATATCCAGCACCTGGGTAAAATAAAGCGCGAATTTCACGGCCTTTTTCGGTACGAACAGGAATATTTTGCAAGTTCGGATCAGATGAGCTAAGTCGACCTGTAGCCGTAACCATTTGATTGAAAGTCGTATGAATACGACGAGTCTTATCATTGATAAGAACTGCCAAACCTTCGCAATAGGTAGATACTAATTTAGCAACAGAACGGTATGCCAAGATTTTTTCAACAATCGGACTTTCGTGACGAAGCATATCCAGTACTTCCGCATCTGTAGAATAGCCGGTCTTAGTTTTCTTGATGATTGGCAAGTTCATCTTTTCAAACAAGATTACACCCAATTGTTTAGGTGAATTGATATTGAAATTTTCTCCAGCTAATTCATAAATCTCTTGTTGTACTTCGGCTAGTTCCTCTTTAAAACGAGTTGTTGTTTCCGCCAACTTCTCTGTATCGATATAGATACCATTCTTTTCCATCACTACTAAAGTATGAATCAAAGGCAACTCAATCGTTTCATATAAAGACCATAACTCTTCACGACGAGCAGATTCACAAGCTGCTTCGTTCATGGCGAGTAATGCTTTCACCATGGATACGCATTCTACATCTACACTACCGCTAGCAATGCTAGGTACGGAGAAGCGCTCAGTTAGATAAAGATATCCATAATTAGTACGTGTAGGATCTAATAAATACGCAATGAGAGACATATCGTGAACACGAGCAGTTTTATCAGCATTAAATAAAGAGATCTCAGCTGGCACATCTGCACCAAAGGCTTCGATAATCTCCTTGGTCTGAGTTGTAACGATGACTTTAGCACCTTGTAAAACAGCTAAAACAGCTTTAGTATCGTCTGTTTTTACAATAGTATCACCATTAGATAGATACGTATTCGTTACCGTTCTAAATGGTGTTTTTCCATCTAATATAACATGTACTGCTACCGTCTTATCTTTATAGAAGTCGGCTGTTAATACTTTAGCATCTGCTAAATCATCTAAGGAAATCTCCTCTTGTGGTGCAAATAATGAGCCTGGATCTCCAAAAGCTGCTTCATCGCCCCCCATTACTTGAACAATGCGAGGTGTTAATTTAGTGAAGCCTAAAGTTTCAAATAAAGGCTGTACTTCAGAGGTATGGAAGTTTTGTACAAAATCTTCTACTTTATAAGATAACTCCATATCTGTTTTTATTGTTGCCAACTCACGAGATAAAAAGGCTAACTCTTTATTCTCTACGAGGCGCTCTTTTAATTTCTTACCAGAAATATCTTCAATATGTTCGTATACAGATTCAAGATTGCCATATTCGGTAATTAATTTAAGCGCTGTTTTCTCACCTACGCCTGGTACACCTGGAATATTATCGGAAGAGTCACCCATAAGCGCCTTCATTTCGATAACCTTATCAGGACCATAACCATAAAGTTCCTCCATATTATCTAGAGTAACTTCTAACATGTCAGAAATACCTTTTTTAGTTAAGAACACATGGCTATGTTCTGTTACAAGCTGTAAATTATCGCGGTCACCTGTAATAATTTGAACAGCCATTTCAGGGGCTCCAAACTTTTTACTTAAAGATCCAAGAATATCATCCCCTTCAAAGCCTTCTTCTTCGATGACACAAATGCCCAATGCTTTTAATACATCTTGAATTAAAGTAAATTGTGGACGCAAATCCTCAGGTGCATCTGGACGATTTCCTTTATATTCGCTATACATTTCAGTACGGAATGTTTGACGACCTTTATCAAAAGCTACGGCAATATAGTCAGGATTAATTTCTTCATACAATTTAATGAGCATCGTTAAGAAGCCATATACTGCATTCGTTGGTGTTCCTAAAGCGGATTTCAACGGTGGTAATGCAAAAAATGCGCGAAATAACAAACTGCTGCCATCTATAATCATTAATTTTTTCATAAGACACCTCACTTAATTCTATTCTTCATTATAACATAAGGACCCTTTTAACTTTCATAAATAAAAATTAATATATTGGTACACTATAAAATGAATGATTAATTTAATTTTAAAAACCACATATATGCTTTCATAAATAAACAGTAGAATATGTTTTATAAATCATGTCATTAAGGAAAATATTGGGCTGAAAAGTCCTTGCGTATCAATATTTGGTATGATATAATCATTCAGGTATAAGAAACGATTTTTAAGGAGGTGACTCAATTGCCAAACATTAAATCCAGTATTAGAAGCGTAAAAACGGATGCTGAACGTCGTGCGAAAAATGCCGCTGTAAAATCTCAAATTCGTACAGCAGCTCGTAAAACCGTTGAAGCTGTTCAAGCAGGCGCAGTAGAAGAAGCAAAACAAGCACTTGTTCATGCTACTAGCGTAATTGATAAAGCAGCCTCCAAAGGTGTACTTCATAAAAACACTGCAGCTCGCAAAAAATCTAACCTTGCAGCTAAAGTAAACGCTTTATAATTTTAAAAGCAAGCAAGACAGTCTCTCGGGGATCCGTTGAGACTGTTTTTTTTATGGCCTTTTCTATTTAATCATAAAATATTTTTCGTTTGTTATACAGATATATTATTACGCCCTATGGGCAGATTAGAGGACTATTACTATGAGAACACTATTATTAATGCGTGGTGCTCCTGCTAGTGGTAAGTCTCAGTGGATTCGTGATAACAATCTTGAGGCTTACACCCTTGAAGCCGATCATTTCCGTATGCTTTTACGTAGCCCTTCCCTTGGTGAGAATGGCTGGTATATTTCACAAGAGGATAATGGTCCAACATGGAAGCTCCTACTAGATTGTTTAGAAAAACGAATGATCAATGGCGACTTTGTCGTCTTAGATGCTACCCACACTACATCTAAAGCTGTTAATGCTTACAAAGAATTGCTTAACAAATATAAATATACTGTATATTACTATGAACCAGATACATCCTTAGAGGATTGCTTGGCCCGTAATGCGGCTCGCGCCGATTACAAACGCGTGCCAGAGCAAGTCATTCATCGTATGTACAAAATGATTAAAACAAGTACATTACCAAAGTTTTGTAAAAAAATTAACTCTATTGATGAAATCAACAATTACTTCACGGTTAATCTAACAAATAGATATGATCGAGTGCGTGTTATCGGTGATATTCACGGTTGCTACACCGCATTACAACAAGCTATTACACCATGGGATGAAAAAACATTATACATCTTCTGCGGTGACTATTTAGAACGCGGTATTGAAAACAAAGAAATGATGTACGAAATGATGCGTCTCAGCACATTCCCTAATACAATTATGTTAGAAGGCAATCACGAGCGACATATTGCAAACTTTGCATTTCATACAAATTTAGATCGTTCTAAACGCTTTATGAAAGATGTGGTAGCACCTATCGTAAAGGATATGACGAAAAAAGAAGTGGAATCACTTCAACGAGAACTGCGACTCTTTTATAAATCACTTCGTCAATGTTATCCTTTTAGCTTTCATAGCAAAAAATATTTAGTTTCCCATGGTGGTATCTCCTATGTGCCTAATATGACCTTCATAGCTACCTCAACCTTTATTAATGGGTTTGGCGCTTACGAAACAAATATCGCTAATATCTACGATACTAATTACGAGCAAAACATGTGTCAGGACTTCATTCAAATTCACGGTCATCGTGGCGTTCCAGATGGAAAGTACTCCTTCTGTTTGGAAGGAGAAGTTGAGTTTGGTGGAGAACTAAAATACATTGATATCATAGCTAATACTTTCACAAAAAATGGAATTAAAAACGATGTATATGATAAAGATTATATGCGCCATGAATTCCAAAATATGACACAACATGTCATCTTCACACAAAATGAAGATATTAATATTATTGGCAATTCAAAATTAGTAAAAGTAAAACAATGTTTCCCTAACCTATATTCCTTGAACTTTACCTCTCGTGTATTTCATAAACGATTATGGAATGAAAGTACAGTACAAGCTCGTGGATTATTTGTGGATCGAATTACAGGAGATGTGAAATTACGTAGTTATAATAAATTCTTTAATCTTGGTGAGCGCCCAGAAACAGAGTTAGATAATCTAGCTAATATTCTCTCCTTCCCAGTTGAAATTAGAACTAAAGAAAATGGTTACCTTGCCATTCTTGGCGTTATCAACAAAGAATTAGTATTTGCCTCTAAATCTACAACAGAGGGTATACATGTGGATTTATTTAAAAACCTCTTCCATAGATTACCTGAAGGCTTACAAGTAGAAATCAAAGATTTATTAGCACGTAATAACTGCTCTATGATATTTGAGGTCATCAGCCAAGAGGATACTCATATCATTAAATACGACCAAGACCATCTCTATGTACTCGATATTATTCAAAATACTCTAGACGTAAATGGTAAGCATATAGATGTCCCATTCTCTAGAGAAAAATTAGCTGAACTTTATACGATTTTACAAAAATATGACACTGACTTGATTTCCATTGTTAAAACAGTTCAACAAGTTTCTACCATGGATGAGCTTCAAGCCATCATAAATGAGGAGCTAAATTCATTCCATAAATCTGAAGGCTTTGTATTAGTCGATAGCAATGGTTTTATGACTAAATTCAAAGGTCCTTATTATAATACGTGGAAGCACAGACGAAATCGCATTCTAGAGCCATATCAAAAATTTGGTAAAATTCCATATGGAAACTGTAAAAATGAAGATGACACTAAATTTGCAGACTTCCTTGGTTCATTAGATTATGATGTGGTATGTAAGTCTACCATACTTGATATTAAAGATATGATGGAAAGTCAAGGCTTGTTATAGTTAAATAAACTCATCCTGTTTTAAGGATAAAAGCAAAAGGGACTATAACCAAATAGTCCCTTACTACTAAAAATAGCTATTAGTTGATTATATATAATCAACTAATAGCTATTTTTTCTGTATTTTTTTAAGGAAAAATGGCCCAAAGTACACATTCCATTGGTATATGATTTAGTAGGTATGAAAAAGAACAAAATAAATGAATTTAATTATAACAAATTATCCATACAATTTTTTGATAACAGTATTATAAGATTATATTCAATTATATATAAGAAATAGTTTCTATACAAAGCTACACTTTCAAAGAATTAAGAAATGAAGAACCAATCCCCCATTGTTTCAATCCAAAGTTTTGTAATACTGTTTCACCTATATCCGCAAAACTATGTCTATCACCCAAAGCTACTGAATGACTCATACTTGGACTATAAGCTAGCAAAGGCACCATTTCTCTCGTATGGTCTGTACCTTTCCAAGTCGGATCATTCCCATGATCTGCGGTGATAAGAAGTAAATCGTCATCTTTAAGCAAGTCCAACAAACCACCTAATTGGTAATCAAAGTCTTCAATAGCACGCTTATACCCTTCTACATTACGCCGATGACCGTACAGACTATCAAATTCAACAAGGTTGACCATCATGAACCCCCGTGCAAAGCTTTGGCCCAATAGATAAGGAACTACGTTCATACCATGCGCGTTAGACTTTGTCGGATATGATGCATCCCAGCCAACATGAGCATAAATATCGCCGATTTTGCCAACTGCCACTGTCGGAATGTTTGCGTCTTGTAACTCTTGTTGCACCATTTTCTTTTCAGGCATGCGACTATAGTCATGACGATTTGAAGTACGTACAAAATGCCCTGGTGTACCAACAAAAGGTCGAGCTATGATACGCCCCACATAATAATCACCGACACATACCTTATCACGTGTAATTTGACACATGCGATACAACTCTTCTAAAGGAATGATATCCTCATGAGCAGCGATTTGAAAAACAGAATCCGCCGATGTATAAACGATTGGCTTACCTGTTCTTATATGTTCTTCTCCGAGGCGTTCAATAATTTCTGTACCAGATGCTACCTCATTACCAAGAAAGCCATAACCCGTTTCCTTCGTGAAAGTATCCATCAATTCCTTAGGAAATCCTTCATAAAATGTCGGAAATGGTACCGTTACAGGATGCCCCATCATCTCCCAATGTCCGCTTGTCGTATCTTTACCGGTACTCATTTCCGCCATACGACCATAAGCACCAATAACAGGCTCATCAAACGCTGAAATATCGGCAATATTAGCTAAACCTATGGATTTTAAATTTGGGCAGCGAATAGGTCCTGCTACAGCTTCGATATGTCCCAATGTATTCGAACCTTCATCGCCAAATTTAATCGCATCAGCTGCATATCCTACGCCGACACTGTCCATTACTAGTAGAATAATTCGATTATACATATGTACTCCTAAATCTATATGAGATTAGTTACTCATATAATGTAAAAATACTTTGTAACATATTACAGTTAAAATCATCAATATGAATTAATAAAATACATAATATATTGAGAGATAAAATTTCTAAAACTTACTTAAGATATGGCATAGCAAGCATAAGGGCCGCCAAAGATTTGCTATCCTTAATAGTCTCATTCTTGATAGCCTCCAATAGTTCTGGCAATGTGTAGTATTCTAACTCTACATATTCATCAGGATCCCAATTAGTTTCCCCCATGGTAAGCTCCTTAGCAAGATATAAATGTAATACTTCATTACAGAAACCAGGACTCGTAGCAATAGTCCCTAGTGAGATCCATTGAGCTGCACGATAGCCTGTTTCCTCAGCAAGCTCCCGTTTAGCACAAACAATGGGTTCTTCATTTGGATCTAGTTTTCCTGCAGGTACCTCCAGTAATGGCTGCTGCAAAGCATATCTAAATTGACGTTCCATAACGATCTTATTATCCTCTGTTAACGCCACAATAGCGGTAGCTCCAGGATGATGCACCACTTCACGCCATGCATCTTTGCCATTTACATCGGCAATATCATAGGTAACCTGAATCAATTTACCATCAAATTTCACTTCACTAGACTTCTGTATTTCCTTACTAATTGCCATATATACCTCTAATCTTCTATTTTATGTAAAAACCCGAGCCTTCTTATACGTTGTAAAATTTCCTCTAAGTACACTTTATTAGGAACAATAAAATCAATATTATCCCGCGTATGACGCTGAACTGTAATATTGTCATCCATAATAGCAAGAATCTTTTCTCTTGTTGTAGGCTCCACCATTTGCTTTATTACAAAGAGAAATCCATTATCTATATCTTGTTGTACTTTATTGTACATGTCTCCTATACCAATATAGGAGCTGCCTTCTTTTTCTACTATAGTAGAAATAAAATCTATAAAACGTTGAGGTATATACACCTTATTATCTTCGAAAGCAACTCTTTCATATGGTTCGGCATACATATCAAGATTATCTACAATGATTAAATATAGTAAACGAGAATAAACTCTGTCCATTTCGATAGTATAACCAGGCAACTTTCTATGTATATGATCTACTATATCCTGAACAGTAAATATATCCCCTCGATCCATAACCTCTTTAATAGCAATATGGATACTATCCGTCATATTAGAAGGAATACCAGTATTGACAACGCTGCAATAATATAATTTTGATAATACATCTATACTAACTCGTTCATTACGAACAATTTTTTTAGTATGTTTATTTTTCGTTAACAGGGACATTCTAAACTGCGTATCATAAATGTAATCATAATATTGCTCTTTTGCAATATAATCATCATTTGCCAATTGAGCTATATTATCGTGAATATCCTCCGGTAACCAACTTATGAAAGATCGTGAAAGAAATACATCCCCTATATAGGCACAACCTTGGTCATTGGCACGTTTTATAAATTCATGTACATATACAGGATCATTAAAAGGTTCTAAATATTCATGGGCCACATAATAATCGTTAGAGCTTAACACATTTTGGATATTATCAATTTTATAGCTCGCTTTTTGACTTATCCGATTATCCATCCCCATCGTATCAGCTACAAGTTTCAATATATTCTTCGTATATAAAGTCCTCTCCATCAACGGTAGCTCTAACTCTTTTTGCTCTGCATATTGCATGATTTCTCGATACTGCTCTAATCGTTTCCATCCAGGATAGGTATTATACGATACATAAGCTACACCGTTATCGGATAAATTCTTATTACAGATAGATAGAATTTTATCTTTTACCACATCCGGAACCCAGGACCAAATACCATGTACAATAATATAGTCAAAAATACCGAACGATTCATCAATATCCAGAATATCCTTCTCAATCAAATGTATATTGGTAAGTCCCATCGACGCAATCAGTTCATTTCCCATCTTAATCTGGGAAGACGATAAATCAATACCCGTAAAAGACGCTTCAGGATAGTATAAAGCTTGAGAAATAATATTTCCACCAAACGAACATCCAAGCTCAAGGACACGCGCCTTTTTTAAAGATACAGGATTTAATCCAAATAACAAAGCTCGCGCTGCTAATGTGTTCAATGAGGTCGCCCCAAAAGGTTGAGAAATATATACTACATCTTCATAACTCTTTTTAAGAACCTTATTCTCATCCAATACATGCATGGTATTTTGTGTAGTCTCAATGTCATTCCCCGTAACTGATGTACCTACGTTCTTATTTTGTTTAGACTCCTGTTTCATAAAGCCTCCCGAATTTTCTACTAACTATAATAATTATTATATAGTATTATGTAAAAGAATTACAGCTAAAGTGATTATTTGACACACAAAAAACCGCCCAACAAAGTTGAGCGGTTTTTACTATTTTATACAAAACCATATATTATTTACATAGTCCCGGTGCTTCCAATGCCACCAGTTCTTACACCTGTAGCATCATCATCGTTTGTAATAAGGTATTTAGAGAATATACCTTGAGCAACGCGTTCCCCTTTATCAAGGGCAACTATTTCTTTGCCAAAGTTTAGAAGGGCAATCATAATATGACCTTCATTGTCCTCATTATTGTAGTAATCACTATCGATAATACCTGTGCTATTCACAAGTGCCAGATGACGTTTAATAGCCATGCTAGAACGAATGTGAATGGCAAGATATTCATCGTATGCCATAAAAGCTTTAATACCCGTTGGCACCAAAACCACTTGACCAGGTTCTAAAGTAACAGCTTCAGCACATTCAATATCATAACCTGCGCTTTCAGTTGTTTTACGTGTTGGTAAGTTGATATCTTGTTCTTCAAAAGCAGAAACTACTTCAAAGCCACGAATATCCATGTAACACCTCTTATTTTAAACAATCTTTACGGGACAAGTTTACACGGCCTTGTTTATCGATTTCGATAACTTTTACCATGATTTCATCCCCTACATTTACTACGTCTTCTACATTTTCAACGCGTTCTTTCGCAAGTTTGGAAATATGTACAAGACCTTCTTTACCTGGTAATACTTCTACAAATGCGCCAAAGGCCATTAAACGAGTTACTTTACCAAGGTATACTTCACCTACTTCAACCTCTTTAGTAAGGTTAGTGATGATTTCTTGAGCTTTCGCAGCCCCTTCTTGTTCTACAGAAGCGATAAATACTGTGCCATCATCTTCGATGTCAATTTTAGCGCCTGTTTCTTCGATGATACTGCGGATTACTTTACCGCCAGAACCGATTACGTCACGGATCTTATCAGGATCAATTTTCATTGTAATAATACGTGGAGCGTATTGAGACATTTCTTGACGTGGTTCAGCAATTGTATCAAGCATGATACCCATGATATGCATGCGGCCTTTATGAGCTTGTTCTAATGCTTCTTGAAGGATTTCACGGGATAATCCGGAAATCTTGATATCCATTTGAATTGCTGTTACGCCTTTAGCTGTACCAGCAACTTTAAAGTCCATATCTCCGAGAGCATCTTCCATGCCTTGAATATCTGTTAAAATTGTATAGTGTTCCCCTTGAGTTACAAGACCCATAGCGATACCAGCTACAGGCGCTTTAATAGGTACACCAGCATCCATCAAAGATAATGTAGAACCACATACGGAAGCCATGGAGCTAGAACCATTAGATTCCAATACTTCAGATACTAAACGCAAAGCATATGGGAAATCCTCTTCACTTGGAATCACAGGCACCAACGCGCGTTCAGCCAATGCACCATGACCGATTTCACGACGCCCAGGGCCACGGGAAGAACGAGTCTCCCCTACGGAGAAAGATGGGAAATTATAATGATGAATATAACGTTTTTCAGTTTCAACACCAAGGCCATCGATGGTTTGTTTTTCGGATAAAGGCGCTACTGTTGTGACATTCAACACTTGAGTTTGACCACGTGTAAACAAGCCAGAGCCATGTGTACGTGGTAATACGCCTGTACGGCAAGAGATTGGACGAACTTCATCAAGTTGACGGCCATCTGGACGGATTTTTTCAACAGTAATCATATGACGCACGATTTCTTTTGTCATTGCATCAAATGCTTTATTTACATCAGCCAAGTTATCTGGGTAGATCTCTTCAAAGTGAGCTAATACATCTGCACGTACTTCATTTTCTTGTGCATCACGTTGTTGTTTATCTGCACAACGAACTGCAGCATCAAGTTTATCATGACCATAGGCACGAACTGCATCACTAATTTCAGCAGGAACATCTTTACATTCAAATACGCGTTTTTCCTTACCTACTTTTGCAGTCATATCTTCTTGGAATGCTACGATTTTTTTGATTTCTTCGTGAGCTGCCATGATAACTTCAAGAATGATATCTTCCGGTACTTCTTCAGCGCCACCTTCAACCATGAGGATAGCATCTTTAGTACCAGCTACAACGATATTAAGATCTGTTTCTTCTAATTGTGCTTTCGTTGGATTTACAACAAATTCACCATTGATACGTCCCATACGAACGCCTGCAATAGGACCATTCCAAGGAACATCAGAAATAGACAATGCCGCAGAAGCACCAATCATACCACAAATGGCTGGATCACAATCTTGGTCCACAGACATAACTGTTGCTACTACGTGTACTTCGTTACGTACACCTTTATTAAATAATGGACGAATAGGACGGTCAATCAAACGGCTATTCAAAATCGCAGACTCAGGTGGACGTGCTTCACGTTTAATGAACCCCCCTGGTAAACGACCAACAGCATACATTTTTTCTTCATAGTCTACTGTAAGTGGGAAGAAGTCAATATCCTTCGCCTCTTTAGAGCCTGTAGCAGTAACGAGTACACGAGTATCGCCATAACCAACCATTACGGCACCGCCAGCTTGTTTTGCAAGTTCCCCAGTCTCAATCGTAAGCGTACGACCAGCTAGGTCCATTTGGAATTGTTCCATTCCTATTCCTCCTAAAAAACTTCTTATATGTATACCTTCTAATTATATATCAATTAAAGCTAAATAGCCAATTCAAAATAAAAAAGCCGTCCTTTAGGACGGCTTTTTTTATTATTTACGAAGACCAAGGCGTTCGATAAGAGAACGATAACGTTCGATATCTTTACGACGAAGGTAGTCAAGCATGTTACGGCGTTGACCAACCAATTTCAACAAACCACGACGGGAATGATGGTCTTTTTTGTGCTCTTTCAAGTGCTCAGTTAAGTATTGAATGCGACTTGTTAAAATCGCAACTTGTACTTCTGGAGAACCAGTGTCACCTTCATGAGTAGCGTATTCTTTAATTACTGCTAATTTAGCTTCTGTAGTTAACATTAATGTTACCTCCTAAAATATAATAATCCCGATAAGCTTAAGTAACCGTTGGAGAATCGAATACTTCGCTTACGATATGTCTTACGACCTAATTTAGTATACAGTATCTGCCCTATCTTGTAAAGCAAAAATACAGTAATTGAACAAAAGATAGATTAGAACTTCCTTCTATTATTTAGCACCTAGCACCATGCGGTCGCTCAGTGCATTTTCACCAGCTACCTCAAACTTTTGAAGTAAGTCCGCAACAGTTAATTGTTTCTTTTCTTCTCCTTTTACATCATAGATAATTCGACCAGCGTCCATCATGATGAGGCGATTACCAAAGCGCAATGCATCACGCATATTATGAGTAATCATAAGAGTTGTTAGATTATGCTCTGCAACGAGTTTATCTGTTAGTTGCAATACATTTTCTGCAGTCTTAGGGTCAAGTGCCGCAGTATGCTCATCCAATAGCAAAAGCTCTGGACGAAGCATGGTAGCCATTAATAATGTAATAGATTGGCGTTGACCACCAGATAGTAGGCCCATACGAGCAGATAAACGTTCTTCAAGTCCTAAACCTAATAATGCAAGGCGTTCCTTAAAGAATGCTTGTTCGCTATCTTTGAAAGCCCATTTAAGACCTAAGCTTTTACCACGGCGCATAGCAAGAATCAAGTTTTCTTCAATTTGCATATTACCAGCAGTACCTACCATAGGATCTTGGAATACACGGCCAATGTATTTAGCACGCTTGTATTCTGGCATTTTTGTTACATCAATATCATTAATTGTAATGGAGCCTTCATCTACTGGGAATACACCGGCGATGGAGTTTAGTAAAGTACTTTTACCAGCACCATTGCCACCGATTACAGTACAGAAATCTCCTTCTTCTAGGCGAAGATTGATGCCTTGTAATGCAGTCTTTTCATTAATTGTGCCCTTAAAGAAGGTTTTTACCATATTTTTTACTTCTAACATAGTGTCCTCCTTAACGAGCCAACCATTTTGCTTTCAATGTAGGTAGGGAAAGCGCTATGGCAACAAGAATTGCAGTGAATAATTTCAAATCATTTGGTGGCATACCCATGTAGAGAACGGCAGCAATAACGATACGATATACTATAGAACCAAGTACTACAGCGATGAGACTGCGTACGAAGGATTTCGTACCAAATACTACTTCACCGATAATTACAGAAGCCAAACCAATAACGATGGTACCAATCCCCATGCCTACGTCAGCAAAGCCTTGGAATTGACCAATCAGAGCGCCAGACATACCAACAAATCCATTGGAAATCAAAAGTCCAAGAACAATCATATTATCAGTATTTACGCCTTGAGCGCGAATCATTTGAGGGTTAACACCTGTAGCACGTAAAGCAGTACCGATTTCAGTACCGAAGAACCAGAATAAGAGCAAGCATACTACTACAGCTACTAGAACGCCTACGATAGCAGCAGACCACATGTTAGGAGTATGGAAAAACCCACCAAGGATTGAATAAACTGTATCCATTCGAAGCAAAGATACATTAGCCTTGCCCATGATGTGAAGGTTCACAGAGTACAATGCAATCATTGTTAAAATACCAGCCAATAATGCAGGAATTTTTAATTTTGTATGAATCCAGCCTGTTACGGCACCGGCTATCATACCACCTACACCAGCAAGTAAAATAGAAAGGATTGGATTCATACCACTTGTAATTAAAATAGCGGAAATAGCCGCCCCCATTGGGAACGTACCTTCCACAGTTAAGTCAGCTACATCTAATACACGGAAGGTGATGAATACACCGACCGCTAACAAAGACCATAAAAGGCCTGTGGTTATGGTGCCTACCACTAAATCTAACATTAAATTCTCCTCTATTGTTTCATATCTTTACGAAGAGCTTCAGGTATCGTAATACCTAATTTTTTAGCACGTTCTTCGTTAACAGTTAACTTAATCTCTTTTTGTGTCTCAATAGCTAAGTCTGAAATTTTTGCTTCTCCTGCAAGAACTTTAGCAGCCATTAAACCTGTTTGATAACCCAATTGATAGTAATCAACAGAATAAGTTGCTACACCACCAGTCATTGTCATACCTTCATCGGCAGCAAATACTGGAATTTTAGCAGCATCTGTAATTTGTGCTAAGTTAGCCATAGCAGATGCCAAAACATTATCTGTTGGCGTATAGATAGCTTGTACATCTTGGTTCACAAGATTTGTAGCGGCTTGTTGGATATCATTTACATTGGAAACAGTTGCCTCTACAACAGTAATACCTTTTGTAGCAGCATAGGCTTTCATTTTTTCAACTTGTAATTGGGAGTTGATTTCAGAGGATGTATAAATGGCACCAATACGCTTTACATTCGGTACTAATGCTATGATAAGATCAACCTCTTTTTCAACAGGTGTCATATCAGATGTACCAGATACATTACCACCAGGGTGTTCGTTAGATTGAACGAGTTTAGCTGTCACGTAATCTGTAATAGCTGTACCCATGATTGGCATGTCATGAGAAGCATTTGCCATCGTCTGAGCCGCAGGCGTTGCAATAGCTAATACTAAATCT
The DNA here is from genome assembly GCF_018366295.1 of Veillonella parvula. Classification (GTDB taxonomy): domain Bacteria; phylum Bacillota; class Negativicutes; order Veillonellales; family Veillonellaceae; genus Veillonella; species Veillonella parvula_P. The sequence continues at coordinate 37,112 of NZ_JAGZIJ010000001.1, read as the reverse complement.
TTTTTATCAGATACGAAACGTTGTGCAATACTATTTAGATTAGATTGATCGGCCTGTGCATTTTGTTGGTCAATTTTAATGTTTTGACCATCCTTATATCCTTTAGCTGCTAAACCATCTACGAAACCTTTATTAGCAGCATCAAGAGATGGATGTTCTACTAATTGAATAACACCAATTTTCTTTTGGTCATTAGTTGCGGTATTGGAACCACAACCTGCTACCATTGCCATAACAGCAATGGCACTAAGTGCCACTGCAATACTTTTTTTCCAGTTCATGTATAACTCCTTACCAGATATGTATTAAATCATAGTCGCCTTGTTCATCAAATCCTCTGGTAAGGTGATGCCCAATTTTTCTAATTTATCTTTTCCCACAACTAATTTAAATTCTTTCTGCATTTCGATAGGCATATCTTCAACTTTAGCTTCACCAGTTAAAATTTTAGCTGCCATTAAGCCGGTTTGGTACCCGAGTTTGTAGTAATCTACAGACAAGGACATAACTGCCCCACCTTTTACGTGGTTATCTTCACCGCCAAACACAGGAATTTTTGCTGGATCGGTAATAGCTACAAGATTGCTCATCGCTGAAGCTACCACATTATCTGTTGGCACATAAACTGCATCCACACGTTGAGATACTAGATTTTGTGCCGCTTGTTGAATATCGTTTACATTGGAAACTGTAACTTCTTCAACTTTAATGCCTTTTGTAGCTGCATAAGCTTTCATCTTCTCCACTTGAATTTGAGAGTTTACCTCGCTAGAGCTATAAATAGTGCCAATTGTTTTCGCATTCGGCATTACTTGTAAAATCAAATCTACTTGTTGCTCTACTGGATTCATGTCGGATGTACCAGACACATTACCACCAGGCTTTTGATTAGATTTAACAAGTTTAGCTGCCTCGTAATCAGTAATAGCTGTACCTAAGATTGGAATATCATGAGTTGCATTCGCCATGGATTGAGCCGCTGGCGTAGCAATTGCTAAAATCAAGTTTTTCCGATCGGATACGAAACGTTGTGCAATACTATTCAAATTAGATTGATCTGCTTGTGCATTTTGTTGATCAAAAGTAATCTTTTCTGCTAGACCTTTTTCTTTTAGCGCATCAACAAAACCTTTATTTGCCGCATCTAATGCAGGATGTTCTACCAGTTGTACAACACCAACTTTGTATTCACCATTCGATGTAGTTCCATTTGAGCCACAGCCTGTAAACGCCAACAATGCTGTCGCTGTGAGCGCCAAAGCAATACCTTTTTTCAAGTTCATGGGGATTTCCTTCCTATCTGCAAAGATTATAATACTTTTATTATAAACAAATTTATCTACTACATCAATGTAGCAGGTTAAAGTATTTTACATTTGTCCATTTATAGAACACATTAAGATACGAAATCCTTTTACTTTTCAAGAGACGCTAACATGTCTTCTGTTAAATCATTAGCTGCTAAAATATAGTCCTTAAGAGTCCCTTTATCGAGAGCTACCTTCATAACAGGCACTTCAAATGGGTCCAAGATGACGCACATTAGAATTTCACCCGTTACATAGTAACCAACCACTGCTTCCCCTTCTTCAGGATCTAAGGTTTCACGTTTTACAGTAACACAGTATGGTCTCATAACCTGCGCTGCTGCTTTTGCTACCTCTTCACGATTAGCAATATATTCTTCAACCTTCGTTTCAGGGATGTCAAAGATATCTACCTTTACAGTCTTGACCTCTGTAGCCTCTCCTTTGGCAGACTCTATAGCTGCGCCTAATTCTGTTTGCTTCATATATACCTCACATAGAATGGACTTTCACCATTGGTGAAAGCCCCATTATCTTAGATTGATTCATCAGCTGCATTTAAGAACGCCACATAACATTGTTTAGCCTCGTAAATATCAGCCTTAGATGTAACCTCCCAAGGAGCATGCATGCTAAGTACGGCTACACCACAGTCGATGACATTCATACCATAAAGAGCCATGATGTACGCGATGGTGCCACCACCACCTAAATCAACCTTACCGAGCTCTGCTGTTTGGTATGTTACATTGTTAGATTCCATGACACGACGAATAAAGCCCATATACTCAGCATTAGCATCATTAGAACCAGCTTTACCACGAGAGCCTGTAAATTTATTAAATACTACACCCATACCAAGGTAAGAAGCATTTTTCTTTTCATACGCCGATGCATAAAGTGGATCGTAGCCTGCACTTACATCGGAGGACAACATACGAGATTTCTCTAACGTACGACGTACACTTACAGAATTAGGTTTACCCATAAGTGTTAAAATTTCAGCCACTGCATTTTCAAAGAAACGTGATTGCATGCCTGTAGCACCTACAGAACCAATTTCCTCTTTATCTACAAGTAAGCAACAAGTAGTACGCTTTACATTATCCACCTCAAGCATTGCTACCAAGGATGTGTAAGCGCACACGCGGTCATCTTGGCCATACGCCATTATCATGGAACGATCAAAGCCCATATCACGTGCTTTACCAGCTGGTACAATTTCTAATTCTGCAGACAGTAAGTCGCGTTCTATAAACCCATACTCTTTTTCAAGCAGGTTATTAATAAATTTAGTAACCCCTTCTTTTTCTTCGTCTTTAACTGGACGACTACCGATTAGTAAATCAAGAGCTTCCCCTTCAATTACCTTAGCTGCATTCTTTTGCATTTGTTCTTGACCCAAATGAGGTAACAAGTCAGTAATGCAGAATACAGGATCGTTTTCCTTATCACCAATATTAATGTTGATATGTGTACCATCTGTTTTTACCACAACGCCATGAATAGCAAGAGGCATAGCTACCCAATGATATTTTTTAATACCTCCATAGTAATGAGTATCCCAAAATACTAAATTACTATCCTCATATTGTGGATTTTGCTTTACATCGATGCGTGGAGAATCAATATGAGCACCTAAAATATTCATACCCAATTCAATATCATCAGTACCAATATTAAATAAAGCAATAGATTTATCCATATGTGTGTAATAAATCTTATCACCAGCTTTGATTGACGTATTGCTTTTAATAATGTCATTTAGATTTACGTAGCCCTTTGCTTCTGCAAATTCTACAGCTCGCACAACGCATTCACGTTCTGTTTTACCATTATCTAAAAATTGACGATATGTATCACTTAAAGCATATACTTTTTCCATAGTGGCATCATCATAATTATGCCATGCATATTTACGTTCCATAATCTATCCTTTCTAAAAGTTCATATCCTAATATATAGTACAGTTCAGAAAATGAACTTGAATTTACATAACTATTTTTGGCGGACTTTTTCTTGTTCCGCCTTATGATACTCTAAATATTTTCGCTCTTTTTCGCGATTGATTTCAGACTTCTGAGTATATAGAGAACGAATTTCGTCTGTACAATGGGTTAATACCTTAGTAACATAAAATTTACCACTGCCTGACTTAATCGTATACTTTCCAACTTTAAGTTGCACCGCAAAATCGCCATGTTTAGGACATACTCCAATGGCTAAGTGCTTATCCCCTTGTAATCGTTCAGGTCTTGTCATTTCTAAACGGGTTTGACAGTACGGACAGAAGGACATACGTACTCTTCTATCATGAACAATACGTTTTTTCTCAGAAAAATTTTCATACATAAAAAATGTGAGAATTGGAGGATATAGGAAAGGATTACTACTTTCCTTGCGAATTAGATCATAATGCAAAATTCCTTGTGCGATATCTAAAGCCTGACAAATGTGAGCCGTAAAGACAGCATCATGCAAAGCATTGTGAGCAGATAAGTGCTCCGTCGATATATTGAGATCCTCCATAGCATGAGCCACAGAATACTGCTGACTTGTTCCATAACGTTGATAAGAATAAATCATTTGCGCATCGACCCATTGGTCATAAGATAATGCTTTCATCTTATGGAGCATAAGGTTCTCTCGTAGGATGAGAATATCGTCTGCCCCCCAAGAAAGCAACATATATTCATCACCGCACCATTTTTGAAAGTATTGCATAGCCGTCTTGAATGGCACACCATGATTGAGCTCATGAGTGGTTATACCCGTCAATTCGCGTACATGTTTATGCATACGTGGCAGATATTGAGGTTTGATGAACATCGTAAAATGATCTATAATGTCCATCTTTTCATTCAGTTTTACCGCTCCGATTTGAATGATTTCCCCTGTCAACAGCATTTTTGTGCGTTTCATAAAGCTAATGTCATTACTATAGGGTTGATTCCATTCTAAATCAAATACAATATAGTTCATATGTTTATTTCGATTCTAAAAGCAACGTTTCCGCAGCTTTAATAACCTGTTCTTCAGAAATTACAGATAATCCTTTATAATTTCCTTCTTTAATAATTTTTTTCATGCTTTTACCAATCTCATAAGAATCCATCGTTTCTAAAACGATAGCATGAGCTTGATAAGGTCCATAAAAGAATGGATTTGATGGACCATACAGTGCCACAATTGGCACACCTTGACTGATTCCTACATGCATTGGTCCAGAATCATTAGTAATTAACAGATTACAACGGCTCATAGCCGCTGCCAAAGGGCCTAACTGGAATTTTCCGGTAGCCACAATAGGCTTTGTTTCCATTTGTTCTACTACGGGCTGCACCATTTCAAGGTCCATAGGTCCGCCAAAGAAAACCGTCTTATAACCTAAATGACCAAAGTAATCTGCTACATGAGCAAATCGTTCAGCTGGCCAACGTTTCTCAGGAACGGCGCTACCGATATTAAAACCAATGAGTATATCAGTATCAGTTAATCCATGTGTAGCGTAAAACTCTTGAGCCTGACGACGCCATTCTTCACAGGTTTCAATATGTAAACCAGAGTTAGAAGTATCTGTTACACCTAATTGCTCTAGGACATTAATGTACATGTCCGCAGCATGACGAGTTTTACGATCTAACCGCGTATACTTTGTCATGAATGGTCTAAATAGAAAATGGCTCATACCAGTTGTGATAGGTGCATGAATTTTCCATGCTAAATATGAAGTACGCTCATTAGGATGTAAATTAATGACAATGTCAGGTTTTCCCTTAGCATTGATTTCATGAGCAACTTCATTGAGACCTGAGATGCTATTATGGCGACCTTTTTTATCTACAACGATAAGTTCATCAATATTTGGATTATATTCCATGACTTGTTGTAATTTTTCATCTATTACATACGTAATATGACTATGAGGAGCCGCTTTACGAAGCACTTCTAAAAATGGAGTCGTTAATATGACATCCCCTAAATGCATTAAAAAGGTTACCACAATGCGCTTATAATCTAGTTCCATTATAGTTCCTTTCCAAGTACTTGTTCATACACTGACCATACTGCGTCTACAGGAATTTGTGCCATACAGTCTGGATCATCTACTAGTGGTTGCTCAGGTGTAGCCTTAGAAGTAGGTGAAATAATGAGATGTACATGACTGCCACCATAAGGACCTGTACGCTTAGGAGATGTTGTGCCAAACATGGCAATCAAAGGACGCTTCAAGGCATTTGCAATATGCAATGGTCCTGTATCGGCACTAATAAAGATTTGACAGTGACGTATCAATTCAATGAGTTCAGGCATTGTTGTAGATCCAACTAAATTGATGAGATTATCATTCTTTACGTAGTTCTCAATAAAAATACCCTTCTCTGCGTCATCAGGGGCACCGGCAATAACAACCTTCTTACCAGATTCACATAAACGAATACATAATTCTCCAAAATTAAGAAGTGGCCACTCCTTAACAATCCATCGTGCCCCTGGTACAACTACAATATATTCATCATCTACACCATGGCATTTCAACTTTTGTTTTATGGATTTCTCAGCCTCAACGTAGGCTGGCATAGGAAATTCAATCTCCTCTACCTCGCCACCAAGTGCACGTACAGTATCAAGATACCGTTCGATAACATGGTCGTATTTATGCTCACCTACTAAGGCTTTATTAACTAGATTACTTCCTTCGCGAAGCTCCCAGTAGCCATACTTTTCAGGTGAACCAGATAATAAAGATACAATGGCGCTTTTAGCAATACATTGAAGGTCCATGGTCATATCAAAATGACGACTATGCAAATCTTTACGCAATTGATATAAATAAGCAGGCTTTTTGAGTCGTTTTTTATCGATAATAATCACGTCATCGACCCAAGGTGTACCAGGTAAGAGGCTAGCGAATTGCTCATGAATAGCCCATGTAATACGCGCATTAGGCCAATTCTTGCGCATAGCGTACAAGGTAGGCAATGCGTGAATTACATCACCTAAGGAACTCATCTTGATGATGAGTATATTCTTGTAATCTTTCATAAAGCCTCCCCAAATACAACACAACAAACCCAAATATATTCTTCCGAAATAAACTAAATGGAATAAATGATTAAATTATTGTTTTAATGAAATCCAATAGATTAGAGCCTTTAAATAGGTACCCCTTAATGCCAGCGGCCTCAGCAGCATCAACATCACGCTGACTGTCGCCTATAAGGAAACTCTCTGCAGGATTTACATTATAATCCTTAATGGCTTGATTAATCATGCCAGGTTTAGGTTTTCTACATTCACATTCTACTGCATAGAGAGGAACAATACCTTCTTTATGGTGTGGACAGTAATAGAAATGTAAAATCGGTGCTCCACTGCGATCTAGTTCATGAGCCATATAGTCATGTAAAATCTGAACATCAGACTCTTTATAATAACCACGAGCTACACCACTCTGATTTGTCACTACAATGAGATCATAGCCCTTACTATGAGCATAAGCAAGGGCCTCTTTTGCACCATCTACCCACTCTAAATCGCTGATTTTATATAGATAACTAACATCCTTGTTAATAACACCATCGCGATCTAAAAATAATACCTTGCGCATTAACGTAAATACCCTTCGTTATTATCTAATAGTTCACAATATTCTTTAACGGCATCTTCCATTTTATAAAACCCTTTATCATAGCCAGCTGCTAACAATTTAGTAGTATCAGCCTCTGTAAAGCTTTGGTATTTGCCTTTTAACACCTCTGGGAATGGCACATATTCAATTTTGCCTTGACCATTGTAGTCGATTACAGCTTGCATGAATTGGTTAAAGCTATGAGCATTACCTGTACCACAGTTGAAAGTACCAGAGATTTCAGGATGCTCCCAAAAATAGAAGTTTACATTGACTACATCTTTTACATAAATAAAATCACGTGTTTGACCGCCATCTTCGTAGCCATCTGTACCTTCAAAGAGGTTAATGATACCTGTTTCTTTATTTTTGTAGAACATTTGACGTACTAAAGAAGCCATTTTATCTTTATGAGCTTCGTTAGGACCGTATACGTTAAAGTAACGTAAGCCTACAACTTGAGCTGTATATTCACCTTCATATTTACGTACATAACGGTCGAATAACAATTTAGAATACGCATATGGGTTAAGTGCTTCTTCAGCTTCGGGCTTTTCTACGAAACCATTTGTACCATTACCATATGTGGATGCAGAGGATGCATAGATGAATGGAATACGGCGGTCTTGGCAATAATGGAATAGATTTTTAGAACCTTCATAGTTGTTCTTCATCATATATTTGCCATTATATTCCATCGTATCTGCACAAGCGCCTTCGTGGAATACGACTTCAATCGGGCCTACATCAAATGTACCATCAGCAATAGCACAATCAAAATCATCACAATCGATGTAATCTAGAAATTCTAAATTTTGAATATTGCGAATCTTACGACCATCTGTAAGATCATCAACGATGAGAATATCTGTACGACCACGATCATTCAGTGCTTTCACAATATTACTGCCAATAAAACCAGCACCACCTGTTACGATAATCATAATTTGCCCTCCTTAGCCATAGTGGCTATTTTCCCTACAATATCTGATGTAGAGTAACCTTCTTTAAACGAAAGAACCTCTACATTGTCAACGGACTCCCGTCCGATAATATCTTCTATTTTGTAATCTCCACCCTTAACAAGAGTATTGGGACGTAAGTACGCTAGTAATTCAGCCGGCGTATTTTCTTCAAATAACACAACCCCATCGATGCATCGCAGCGCACTCAACAAGGCCGCTCTATCCTCTTCACTTACGATGGGCCGTGTTTTCCCTTTTAAGCGTTGAACAGATGAATCAGAGTTTAATCCAATGATTAAATGATCCCCCAGTTGTGCAGCCTCTTGTAAATACGTGATATGTCCACGATGAAGAATGTCAAAACAACCATTTGTGAACACTACTGTCTCACCTTTGCTTTGCCATTGTGAAACGAGTTCTTTCATTTCTTCCTTTGTATATAATGGTTTAGATTGAATACTATGTTTATAGGAATGCCATAAGTCTAATAGCTCGGAACGATGTATTGGATACGTACCAACCTTAGATACTACGATACCCGCTGCACCATTGGCGATATGCAAAGCTAAACGCATCGATAAACCACTTGCAAGACAGGTCATCATCATGGATACAACGGTATCTCCTGCACCACTCACATCGAATACCTCTTGTTGAGTAGCAGGATTATGCCATGTACGACCATCCTTTGCAATAACCGTAATCCCTTTTGCAGATCGCGTAGCTACAATATAATCTAAATCTACAGTAGCGAGTACAGACTTAGCAGCATCTACGATAGTAGCATCATCATTTTCTAGTTTACGGCCTACACATTCACCGAGTTCTTTCACATTCGGTGTAATACATGTAGCACCATTATATTTAGACCAGTCTGCCCCCTTAGGATCTACGATAGTTTGCACACCATATTCCTTAGCCAAACCAAAGATTGTCTTCAATAAGGTAGGTGTACAAACGCCTTTACCATAGTCAGATACGACAATACCATCAATCCCCGCTTTACATAGATTTTCCAACCAAACAGACAATTGTTGCTCTTCTTGATTGGTTAAATTTGTAATTGTTTCAAAATCAAGGCGCATCATCTGTTGACGATCACCCAATATGCGCATCTTAGTAATAGTAGAGCGGTCATCACTAGTGATTAAACCAGTCGTATCGATTTTATCAGTATCAAGTAAATTTTTTAATAAATGGCCATGGTCGTCATTACCTGCTAGTGCACCAAGATATACTTTACAGTCTAAATTAGACAGATTAGATGCAACATTACCAGCTCCACCAAGGACCTCTTTCATCTTGGACACGCGGTTTACAGGAACCGGTGCTTCTGGAGAAATACGACTTACATCACCAAAAACATAACGGTCTACCATTACATCGCCTACAACGGCAATCTTCAAGTTTGGCAGTTGCTTTGTTAAAAACTGACTAATGGTAGTATTTATCATAATCCACCTATTCCTTATCAAAATTACATATGTTCCTAATTTAAATAAATTTTTAATTGAAACAATGTGTATCTATGAGTAAAAACCTATCGGTTAATAGTCTTCTTCAATAATTTCGCACATAATGTGGCCAGCTAGGATATGCATTTCTTGAATGCGCGCTGTCACATTACTGGGAATAGCCAGCGTAATATCACATAGTTCGGCCAATTTGCCACCGCCTTCCCCAGTGAAAGCAATGGTATGCATACCGATAGAACGGGCCATTTCTGCAGCTTTTACAACATTCTTGGAGTTACCAGATGTAGAAATACCGATGAGAACATCACCTGTACGGCCTAAGCCCTCTACTTGACGTGCAAAAACAGATTCAAAATCATAGTCATTCGCAATAGCTGTTAATGCAGATGTATCAGTAGTTAATGCAATGCCTGCAAGAGAGCGCCGTTCCTTTTTAAAGCGACAAATCAATTCAGCTGCTAAATGTTGAGAGTCCGCAGCAGAGCCACCATTACCACAGAACAAAATTTTATTACCATTTTCTAAAGCCGCTTTACAGCGATATCCGATTTCTTGAATGGTATCCATATGTTCCATCGTTTTACCAAACACTTCAAGATGCTCTGTAAAACGATCAGCAATGATTGGATTTAAATCAGTCATTATAAAATCTCCTTTAATAGTCTATCTGCATTTTTCCAGAATAACTTTTCACATTGTTCCACAGATAAACCTGCCTCTTTAAAAGCATCATAAAGACGACTCATTTGAGACATATCTGCAATCTCTGTGTCGGGTGGAATCCCATCGAAATCAGTTCCTAATGCCACTACATCTTCACCGCCCTTGTCGATGAGATATAGACCATGTTTAACAATATCTTCAATGCGACTAATTGGCGATGTGCCGAGAAAATTCTGTGCAAAATTAAGTCCTATAATACCTCCCTTATTAGCGATAAGTCTAATAAGATTATCTGGCAAATTTCGCATATGAGCCCGAACTTCCCGTGCATTTGAATGAGATGCTATAAAAGGAACCTCTAGAATATCCCCTAATTGCTCTGTACCAGCATCGTTAAGATGAGAGCAATCAACAATTATCCCTAACTCTTGCATAGCTTCTACAAATTCAACACCTTTAGATGTTAATTTTTTATGTTGCTCACCACAATGTGGCTCGCCAAGTCCATTTGGATAGTTCCATGTTAGCGTTATAAGTCTGACTCCATCTTGGTAAGCTTGTTTAAGTTTATTTAAATCGCCACCTAGTACGCCACCTTCCTCAATAGACATAAGTGCCCCAATCTTACCAGTCTTGTATACAGACTCTACATCTTGATAAGAGAGCACATGTTGTATGTGCTCTCCATAGTGATGAATTTGTGATACACACAAATTACGCATCTCTTCATAGCGGCCATAAGGGTCATTCGTCTCACCCATATTAATAAAGAGTGCAAAGTCTTGTATCTTGCTATGAGCCTTTTGTAATTTTTCTATATCTATTTTCCAAGTATTACAATATAAATCACCACTATGAGGATGATCTAGCAATTGCATCATCGTATCACAATGTAAATCTATCATAAAGCCTCACACATCGCTAATTTCAAAACTATGTATAACCAATCAGTAATACAGAATCAATTATTCTTCTACGACAGGTTTGCGTTTTGGCTTTTTAGCGTCTAACTTCTTCAGAGCTTTTAACTCTTCCATAAAGCTATCAATATTATCAAACTTACGATATACACTGGCAAAACGAACATATGCAACTTGATCTATGTCTTTAAGTTGTTGTAACACGAGCTCACCAATGCGATCAGTTGTAACCTCTTGGTTAATTTCATTTCGAATGTCACGCTCTACATCATTAACTACTTGCTCCATCACGGACATAGGAACTGTACGCTTATCACACGAGCGCAATAACCCATTCAGGAGCTTACCGCGGTCAAATAATTCACGTCGTCCATTTTTCTTCAATACCATTAGTGGTACTTCTTCTATAATTTCATAGGTAGTAAAGCGACGGCCACAATTGATACATTCACGGCGACGGCGAATACTATTACCTTCATCAGTCGTTCTAGAGTCTGTTACCTTCGTGTCTGTGTGTTGGCAATAAGGACATCTCATCTGTTACTACTCCTTTTCTACTAATCATTCTAAAATAACGCATAATACGCCCATTTTCTCTATATTATATAGTACCATGAAACCCTTGAAAATACAAAGAATCCCTAGGATTTCCTAGGGATTCTTCCATTATTCTTCAATTTTTCATCTTATGAAATACTTGAGAAATAATATTTTTAATTTTAAATGATTGTTAGCTTATCGTTTTAAAGCATCTTCAATACGAAGCAAGCAGTCACCAGATTCGATACGGCTACCTTCACGTACAAGGATTTCTTCTACGATACCGTCGATAGGAGCTGTAATTGTTGTTTCCATTTTCATTGCTTCTGTAACGATCAATGGTTCACCTTTAGTTACAGATTGACCATTCTTAATAAGGATCTTAACAACGGAACCAGACAATGTAGCACCAATTTCACCAGGGTTAGATTCATCCGCTTTGCGACGAACAACACCAGTTGTCTTAGCATGTTTATCATGAACCTTAATGCTACGAGGTTGACCATTAAACTCGAACAATACGATGCGATTACCATCTTCATCAGGTTCAGAGAAACCATTCATCTTGATAATCAGTGTTTTACCTTTTTCAATGGTTACTTGAATTTCTTCGCCCCGTTTCATACCAAAGAAGAATGTTGGAGTATCTAATACAGATACATCACCAAAGTCTTTTACAAATTTATTGTAATCTTGGTAAACCTTAGGATACAAGCAATATGCACTAATATCTTCATCAGTTGTTTGGGCTCCCATTTCGCTTAATTCATGACGAATATGTTCAAAATCTGTTGGAGGTAATACAGCACCAGGGCGAACTGTGATTGGGCGAGCACCTTTCAAGATGATTTTTTGTAATTTTTCAGGGAAGCCTTGATATGGAGTACCAAGACGTCCTTCAAAGAATTCAACTACGGATTGAGGGAAATCCAATACATCGCCTTTTTCGTAGATATCTTTTTCAGTTAAGTTGTTTTGTACCATGTACAATGTCATATCCCCTACCACTTTAGAGGATGGTGTAACTTTAATGATATCACCAAACATCATGTTTACTTGGTGGTACATTTTCTTAATATCTGTCCAACGATCACCAAGCCCTACCATTTTAGCTTGTTGTTGCAAGTTAGAGTATTGTCCACCTGGCATTTCATGTTGATATACTTCAGTATTAGGATATGCTTCTGCTTTATCTACACCTTTGTAATATGGTCTGATACTACCAAAATAATGAGACATTTCTTCCATATAGTCGATGTTCATTTCTGGTTGACGTTCATGACCAGACAATGCATAGTACATGGAATTCATGCTAGGTTGAGAAGTACCATTAGCAAAAGCAGAGTACGCTAAGTCGATTACATCAACACCAGCATCTACAGCGCGGCCATATGTATAGATAGAGTTGCCAGAGCCTTCATGAGTATGCAAGTGAATTGGAACAGAGACAGCATCTTTCAAGGCAGATACCAAGTTATAAGAAGCTTGTGGTTTTAAAAGGCCGGCCATATCTTTAATGGCAATAATATTGGCACCAGCTTTTTCAAGCTCTTTTGCCATATTTACATAATAGTCCAAGTTGTATTTTGTACGAGCACCATCAAGGATATCGCCAGTATAGCACAATGCAACTTCAGCTATTTTATTTTGTGCACGCACTTCATCGATAGCAACATGCATATTATCAAGACTATTCAAGCTATCAAATACGCGGAATACATCAATACCATTAGCAGCAGCCCGTTGAATGAATTGACGAACTACGTTGTCTGGATACGATGTGTAACCTACGGCATTTGCACCACGAAGAAGCATTTGAAGCAATGTATTTGGCACTTCACGACGGAACATGCGCAAACGCTCCCACGGATCTTCATGTAAGAATCGGTATGATACGTCAAAAGTAGCACCCCCCCAACATTCTAAGGAGAATAAGTTAGGTACACCTTTTGCAGCATGACCAGCTACGCGAGCCATATCGATTGTACGAAGACGTGTAGCAAACAAGGATTGATGGGCATCACGCCAAGTGGTATCAGTGAAGAATACTTGTTTTTGTTCCGATAACCATTTACTGAATTTATCTGGTCCAAGTTCATCAAATTTTTGTTTTGTACCAGATGCTGGACTTACATCCAAAGTAGATGGCATTTGAATCGGTTCAAAGTCAGGAACCTCTTGAGCCCCTGCACCAGAATAGCCATTAATTGTAACATCAGCAATGTAACGTAATAATTTAGTACCACGGTCACGATCTGGTTTCAATTCGAATAATTCAGGATGTTCTTCAATGAAGTTTACATTGTAAGAACCACTTTGGAATTCAGGATGTTCCAATACATTAATCAAGAAGTGAATATTTGTTTTTACACCGCGAATACGGAACTCTTTTAAGCAACGAAGCATTTTACGAATAGTTTCTTCGTTGTTAGGACCAAATGCTGTCGCTTTCACAAGCAAGGAGTCATAGTAAGGTGTTACAACGGCACCTGTAAAAGCATTACCAGAATCAAGACGGATACCAAAACCACCAGAGCTACGGTACGCTAAGATTTTACCGGTATCAGGCATAAAGTTGTTTTTAGGATCTTCTGTGGTAATACGACATTGGATAGCAGTGCCTTTACAAGGAATTTTATCCTGCTCAGGAATACCTACTTCAGGGCTATGTAAACTAAAGCCTTCAGCGATTCTAATTTGAGCATGAACAATGTCAATATCTGTAATCATTTCTGTTACAGTATGCTCTACTTGAATACGTGGATTAACTTCGATAAAGTAGAAGCTACCATCAGCAGTTACCAAAAATTCTACAGTACCTGCATTCACGTAGCCAACATTTTTCATGATTTTAACGGCAGCATCACATACAGCTTTACGAGTTTCTAATGATAACGCAAAGGCTGGCGCCATTTCAACTACTTTTTGGTGACGACGTTGAACAGAGCAATCACGTTCATGCAAATGAACTACATTGCCATGTTCATCACCTAAGATTTGAACTTCAATATGTTTAGGCTCTACGATAAGTTTTTCTACATATACATCATCATCGCCAAACGCAGCTTTCGCTTCAGATTTAGCACGATCATATGCATCTCGAAGATCTTCTTTATGATGAACTTCACGCATACCACGACCGCCGCCGCCATTAACGGCTTTAATCATCAATGGAAAACCATGTGTATCAGCAAATTCTTCTAGTTGAGCATAATCTTTTAAAGCCCCATCAGAACCTGGGATCATCGGAATTTTTGCTAATTTAGCTTGCTCACGAGCATTTACTTTATCACCAAACATATTCAAATGCTTGATTTTAGGCCCAATAAAGATAATTCCTTCTTCTTCACAACGACGAGCAAAGCCTTCATTTTCAGATAAGAAGCCATAACCTGGATGGATAGCATCGATGTCATGTTCTTTTGCAATACGGATGATATCTTCAATATCAAGATATGCGTCAACTGGTTTTTTACCTTCCCCTACGAGATAGGCTTCATCGGCTTGGTTACGGTGCAAGGATAATGTATCCTCTTTAGAGTAAATGGCTACAGTTTTAATTCCCATTTCATTACATGCACGGAACACGCGGATCGCAATTTCTCCACGGTTGGCAACCAATACGGATTTAATTTTTCTCATGTATTGCCTCCTACTAGCTTCCACAAATGTGAACTATCAGCTTTCATTTTTATTAATATATGAATATTTCCTATACTTATAGATAAATCAATATTGAGGAAATCCTCATCAAAATTTATGATGAGGTTTTATATTCATAATAATATATACTTATTATACAATATTTTCATTATATTTAAAGGATTATACCAATTATGAAAGTATAAAATATATTTTTTACTGTTCATTACAAAAAATCATATGTCTTTCAATAATGCACATCGAATAAATTCCATTTTATATTACTTACCACCTAGAAAATGATTCATTAATCGATTTAATTGCTCTTGATCAGCTGCCCCCATCAATTCTCTAGCTGAATGCATTGCTAAAAGAGGCAAGCCTACATCAATAGTACGCATTGGTAACATAGCTGATGAAATGGAACCTACTGTAGATCCACCTGGAATATCCGAACGATTTACATAAATCTGATACTGTGCATCCGCTTCTTCACAAAGGCCTTTAACGATAGCAATGGCCTTAGCATCCCCAGCGTAAGATTGGCTACATGCAATCTTAAGGGATAGCCCTTTATTAAGTACAGGAATATTCGTAATGTCATTTTTCTCTGGATAGTTTGGGTGTAATCCGTGTGCTACATCGGAGGAAATCATAAAGCCTTTAGAGATAAAGCTGTCCATCTCTTGATTAGAATATCCTAATGCGTCATACACGCGTTTAACGAGATTTGGTAATATCATGCCAGCCCCACCTTGTTTCGTACGACTGCCCACCTCTTCGTTATCAAAGAGTATAGCACAGCGAACACCATTAACATTCATTTTTTTGGCTTGAATAATACCAGATAATACACTAAAGCAAGATGTTAAATTATCTAAACGAGGTGAGCTAATGAAATCACCTTCCGTACCGAGTACACAGCCTTGTTCCGTAGGATATAAAGTCATTTCATAAGATAATATTTCGGAAGGATCGCAATCTACTTCATCAGCTAAAAACTTTGTCCACTCATCGTATTGAGTATCTGATTCTGAAAATAAACTTGGATTATTTCTATTATTTAAAGGTTTTGTAGGATTATCTTCATTATTACGTTCCATCATCAATATAGGAAGCATTTCTTTTTGACGATTTAGTTTAACCCCATCATTAACAGAGCGATTCATATGAATAGCTAGGTTTGGAACAATAGCGATAGGCCGTTTTGTATCGACTAGAACAGAATCTACGTCAAAGGCATTTTTTCCTTTTAACACAACCGTACCTGCTGCACCTAATGGACGATCAAGCCATGTATTTTCTATAAGACCGCCATACATTTCTACATTTAACTTTGTGTATCCTTTCATAGAGGTTATAGGGTTTGGTTTAACACGAATAGCAGGAAAATCTGTATGAGCCGACGCAATACGTAATGTATGTTCTGGTTTCTTCCCTATATGAAAGGCAAATAAGGTGGTGCCGAACACGTTAACTACATAAGAACCAGAGTCTAACTGCCACTCATCTTCTAAACTGAGCTCTGTAAATCCTGAGTCCAATAGCATTTGTAAACTTGTATCTACTGTGTGATACGGAGATGTACAAGCGCCAATATACTTTAATAATTGTTCATTATCAAACTTCATAGGTCCCTCCTATGCACAAATCATATAAAATTTGTACAATTAGCTTGAATAATTTATTATGTATATTATTTTACAATATTTACATTAATTATCTATTAACTACTCATATTTTATCACAAAAAGCCGCCCCTATCGGGACGGCTTTTTATATACGATGTAAATGCATAGTACACTAAGTCTAATAGGTTTAAAGTACATGCCATTACAATCCTATAAAATTGTCAGTACTAAATTTTACCACATACCAATCAACTTCATCCATACAGAGCCAAGACCCATGAAGATAATTAAGTTGATTACAGATGTGAAGAAACCAAGTTTCCACCATATATTTTGAGGAACATAACCAGTATTAAAGATTACTGGAGATGGACCTGCTGCATAGTGAGTCAAAGACATACACAAGTTAGATGTGAATGCAATCATCAACAATGTCAACATAGGTGGGGCACCTGCAGAAATAGCGATTGCAGAGAATGCTACGAACATCGCAGAAATATGTGCTGTTAAGGATGCAAATACATAGTGAGCATATGTATTAACAAGAACAGCTACAACAAAGGCAATTACCCAAGAGCCTTCTGGAATATAACCACCCACTTGAACTGTAGCCCATTTGATAAAGCCCAATTTGGAAAGGAATCCGGCAAAGCCCATCAATGTACCCATCCAAACCAATGTATCCCAAGCACCCTTTTCACTCTTAACATCGTCCCAAATTAGAACGCCTGTAGCAAGTAAAATAGAAATACCTAAGAATGCAACAGTTGTAGCATCAAGTTTTGTAAATTGAGACGTAGCCCACAATACTAATGCTAAAATAAATACGCCAAGCATTACCCATTCTTGGAAAGAAATCTTGCCAAGACCTTTTAACTCTTCACGAATCATTTGTTGAGCTTCACGAGCATCTTTGATTTCCGGTGGATATACTTTATAAATGAAATACGGCATAATAATCAATGCAATAATACCAGGTACGATAGCTGCCATAGCCCAGTCGCCCCATGTAATACCAATACCAAAAGATTGAAGCGCTAATGCTGCAACCAATGTATTACCAGCCATGGATGTTTGGAACATCGCAGATGTAATCGTATTTACTTGGTAAATTGATTGCATCAAGAAAGAACCAATTTTACGAGGTCCATCTTGTGGTTCAGAACCGAAAGCTTTTGCTAAGCTAGTTGTAATTGGCATGATTACACCGCCTACACGAGCTGTGTTAGATGGTGTTGCGGGAGCTAAAATCAAATCAGACAAAGCCAATGCATAGGCCAAACGCAAGGAGCTACTACCAAAAGCAGAAATCAAATTATAAGCAATACGTTTCCCCAAACCAGTTTTAATAAAGCCACGAGAGAATAAGAAAGCACCTACAATTAGCCAGATTGCAGAGTTAGCAAAACCTGAAATACCTTCACTAATCTTTAATGTGCCTGTCAATGCAGCAACAGTAATAACAACGATAGATACGCCACCAATCGGTAACGGCTGAGTAATGAAGCCTACGATAGTAGCTACAAAGATTGCAAATAAATGCCATGACTGAGGAGTTAATCCCTCTGGAGTTGGAACAAACCACAGACCTAAACCAAAGGCTGCTGGAATGATCCAGTTCAATAGTTTTTTCATACACATACGTCCTACATAGGAAAACATTAAAATTAAACCAATATATGCCAATACACCCTATAGTATCATGTTAAGAAAAATAAAAATCTATACTAACTATGTTCAGCATATCTGTAGTAAGAGAATTAAAGATATAATTCTATCTTCCTTCCATAAATATAACATAATTCACCATAAAAAGATGTGATAAAAAGCTGTGCATTTATAAATACACAGCTTTCATCATCATATGAATCCTATTCAGGTAGAGATACGTCCTCTAAATTTGTTTTTTCGATAGACTCAATATCACCTTTATCGCAAAGGTTTGCAATAGTTGGGTCAATTGGTAAACGGTTCAACAATAATAGACCGTATTTTTGAAGGATTTCTTCGATGTGGCTTTCACCAAAAATTTGATAATCCTTACCGTTATCTGGGCAATGGAAGTAAGAGTAGTTTTCCACCACACCAATAATAGGCACTTGCATTAAATCAGCCATTTTAACTGCTTTTTCAACAATCATGGATACCAAGTCTTGAGGAGATGTAACGATAATAATACCGTCCAATTTCAAGGATTGATATACAGTAATCGCTACGTCACCTGTTCCCGGTGGCATATCAACAAATAAATAATCGATGTCTTTCCAAATAACATCTGTATAAAATTGTTTTACTACATTACCTAAAATAGGACCACGCCATAAAACAGGATCTGTATCGTTTTCCAAAAGGAGGTTAACAGACATAACGTCAATACCGCCTTTAGATTTTACAGGATACATACCGATTTCGTCAGCATATGCCTTTTCCTTAATGCCAAACATCTTAGGAATAGAAGGACCTGTAATATCCGCATCGAGGATACCTACTTTGTAACCTTTACGCGCCATTGTAATGGCCATCAAGCTGGTAACGGAGGATTTACCTACGCCACCTTTGCCAGATACTACACCAATTACATGTTTAACAGAACTAAGCTCGTGTAATTGAGCTGTAAGATCTTGAGGTTGTTGAGACGCGCCACCACCGCAACCAGAAGATTGAGATGGGCATCCGCCACAATCACTGCTGCTACCGCAACCCATAGTAAACACCTACTTTCTTTGAGGCTATACCTCACATCTATATTAAAAACTTTTTTATATGGTAAACACAATGTATCTACGCCTACATTGTATCACGTTATATCAAAAATTATCAATATATTACTCACCACAAAATTCTTTAGTTAACCCGCCGAGAATTTCCATCCCCTTTGTAATTTCCTCTACTGTTGGTACCGTATAGCTCAAACGAAATGCATGACCTGCTCCTGCTCCATCTGCTGCAAAGGCACCACATTTAATAATCCCAACATTGCGGTCCATACAAGTTTCAAAGAATACATCACAATCTACATCCTCAGGCATCGTCATCCATGCAAACATACCACCTGTAGGTTGTGTCAAATGAACTTTAGAACTCGCATACTTTTTAAAAGCGTTAAGTAAAGCTTCACATTTCATTTTATATACTTTTCGTACATTATCTAAATGAGCATCGTAATCAATGGTATCAAGAACCTTCGCTACCACCTTTTGAGTTACTAATGGCATTTGACCGGCCGTATTATTTTTTAATGCTTGGATAGCTTCAATAATTTTAGCTGGACCAAATAAGAAGCCGACACGCAAGCCTGCAGATAATGTTTTAGAATAAGAACCTGCATACAGAACACGATCTTCTGTGTCGAAGGATTTGAACGTTGGAATGTATTCTCCGGCAAAACGAATTTCACCATATGGATCATCTTCATAGATAAATAAATCATATTTAGATGCAATAGCATAAATCTCCTTACGGCGCTCTAAAGGCATAGTAATGCCTGTTGGATTTTGGAAGTTAGGAATTAGATAAATATATTTACCTTTACCAGATCGAGCCGCTTTTTCTAACTCACCTGGAATCATACCATACTCATCAGTTTTAATACCTATTGCTTTACCGCCCATGTTTCGCACAGAGTTAATAGCACTGGTGAAAGTAAATTCATCCATGTACACTTCATCGCCTGGTTCTATAACTGTGATTGGTACAAGACCTAATAATTGACCTGCACCATTGGAAATAATGAGACCTTGTCCTTCCGGATTCATCTTATGAGTTTGTACTAAACGTTCTAATGTAAGTTCTGCTAAATGTGCATCACCTTGCATTGGACCATATTGTAAAAGACTCATAGGATTAGAATGCACAACTTCATCAAAAGCCTTTTCGATGATCTCGACAGGAATTGCTTCTGGCGCAGGATTACCAATACCAAAGCTAATAAAGCCTTCCACACCTATACCACGTTCAAATACTTCACGAATAAAATTAGGACCTTTCAAGGTTACACGTTCAGGAAAAGAAAAGCTCATACTATCGCCTCTTTCATATATACTATGTAGAAAACACTTCTAAGTAGAAAATATTACTAACATCAAGAATTAAGAATATTACATTATTAAAACGTAAGCAGCCTATAGTTAATTAGTTATTTTGTAATGCCTTACCTAATTAGACTTTATATTACGCATTAGGATCATGCTCTTGTTCCGCATTTTTCTTATTAATATAGTTCTTATATACTTTCCAAAGAATGAAGTATACAACACCTGCAACAAGAACAATAATTCCTAATCGTCCCATATTTTCTTGGAAATTTACAATATCTGTACCAATAGCTACCTCTAAAGCCGTAGATGGAAATTTACCAATCAAGTTTGCCAATATATAATCTCTAGGTTTGATTTTACTAATGGCCCCTAAGGCGGTAATGACCCCAGATGGAAAATACGGTAAGGATCGTGCAAATAACATGACCACAAAACCATTTTTACCGGAAAAATCATCTACTTTCATCAATACCGTACTCTTAGCAATCAACTTGTCCGCTGTATCACGTAAGAAGTAACGCATAATATAAAAGCTAATGACTACACCAATTGTTTCAGCCAACCAAGAAATAATGATCCCTGGCCACATACCAAATACTAAACCATTAGCTGTAGATATGAAAATTGACGGTAAAAAGCCTACGGCGTTAACAAAAATATCGAGGACCATACTCACCAACATGGCCATAGGGCCAAAACTTTGAATATACTCCGCTACCTCTTCCATAGAGCCACTTGTTGCTAAGTGCCACATGGTCGGATAAAATGTAGGATCTACAATATTTATAATAATTAATAAAACAATAAAACCTATGCCTGCTATTAACTGTACCCAACCTTCACCAGAAGGTTTTAAATTTCTTTTACTCATATATACCTCGTATTAAAAAGACTAGCTTCATTATATCACGTATTCTATAGAAGAGTTATAACTAGTTACATTTCTTTAATTCTAATTTGAATAGCAATTTTAATACTCTATTTATCTAATTTCTACCAGTTAAAACTATTGTTTTTAGATTATAAACATTCTATTTTCTAAGATACTACCAGTTAAAAATAATTATTTTTAACTGGTAGTATCTTCAAAATATATATTTTAATAGCATAATAATTAACTTTAGATGTATAATACTAGTATAATGAGAATATTCTAAGTGAAAGAAGGTATAATATGGTATCAGCAGGTCAAACAGCTACAGCAACAGTTATAGTAACTGAATCTAATATTGCAAAAACAATGAAGTCTGGTTCTTTAGAGGTCTTTGCTACACCAGCGATGTGTGCACTTATGGAGGAAGCTGCACAAGCTGCAGTACAGCCATATTTAGAGGACGGTGAAGGCACAGTAGGTATCTCCCTATCTATTACTCATGAGGCCCCTACGCCTTTAGGCGCAACAGTAACAGCAAAAGCTACTGTAAGTGCTGTAGAAGGTCGTAAAATAACATTCGATATTGAAGCCTCTGATGGTGTTGGTATTATTGGTCGTGGCACACATGAACGATTTGTTATTAACAACGAAAAATTTATGACTAAGGTGCATAGTAGAGCAAAATCTAACTAATAGTCTACTATTTTACTAATAAGTTTATTGCTAATATCTTATTTACTTTATTAAAATAATAAAATACAAAAAATGGCATCTATCAAATGATAGATGCCGTTTTTATTTACATATTAGTTTCTATTTACATATTAAATTATATAATCTACTAAAGGATTAGCAAATTTTAACTACCCAGCCTTCAGGAGCTTCGATTTCACCATGTTGAATGCCAAGTAATGTGTCATATAATTTTTTAGTGATAGGACCCATATCATCCATGCCAGCAGGTACATTAATGGTACCTTCTGGAGTATCGATTTGGCCTACTGGAGAAATAACAGCCGCTGTACCACAAAGACCAATTTCAGCAAAATCTTTTAATTCATCTTTACGAACAGGACGATGTTCTACAGTCATACCAAGGTAGTGTTCTGCTACATACATCAAAGAACGACGTGTAATGGATGGCAATATACTATCAGATTTAGGTGTAACTAATTTACCATCTTTAGTAATAAAGATGAAGTTAGCACCACCAGTTTCTTCTACATGTGTACGAGTAGCCGCATCAAGATACATATTTTCTGCATAGCCTTTATTATGAGCATCAGTGATAGCATACAAACTCATAGCATAGTTCAAGCCAGCTTTAATATGCCCAGTACCATGAGGAGCTGCACGATCAAAATCAGTGATACGAATTTTGATTGGTTTAGCACCACCTTTGAAGTAAGGGCCTACTGGTGTTGTAAACACACGGAATTGATATTCATCAGCAGGTTTTACACCGATAACGGAGTTTGTACCCATCATGTAAGGGCGAATATAAAGGCTTGCACCATGACCATATGGAGGAACAAAGTCTTTATTTGCTTTTACAACTTCTTTTACAGCTTCGAGGAAACGACCTTCAGGTAATGTAGGCATTACAAGGCGTTCACAGGATTGATTCAAACGTTCTGCATTCAAATCTGGACGGAAGCATACGATATGACCATCTTTTGTGTAGTATGCTTTCAACCCTTCAAAGACAGTTTGAGCGTATTGGAATACTCCAGCACATTCATTAAGGACAACGTTAGCATCAGTAATTAAACCACCTTTGTCCCATTTACCATCTTTATATGTAGTCAAATAACGGTATTCGGTTTCTACATAACCAAAACCGAGATTATCCCAATCGATATTCTTGCTCATAACAATAACCTCCATTTATATTGATATACACTTAATCTTATCACTATCATCTTGTATTTTCAATAGATTCTATAGAGATGATAAATTATATATACAGATATAGTATCTATTAAGATATATCATCTATACATAGGTAACATATTAATAGATATGTATATTATCAAATAGGCCACCAGCTATACTATCGTTGAATATAAAAATTGTTTCTTTACAGTATAGCTGCCGCCCTATTTATATTATAATAATTTCAGATATACATTATCCTATTTTACTAGGAGGTCCCTATTATGAACGAAAATAAACATTTTTTAATTCCTAATCCTAAAAGTATCATTTGTATTGGCCTTAACTACGCTGATCATATTGCTGAAACTAGTCTAGCTACACATGATTTTCCAGAAATCTTTATGAAAACATCAAATGCTCTTGCAGGTAATCATGATACAATTACTATTGAAGACGAAACTTTCCATTACGATTATGAAGGAGAATTAGTTATCATCATCGGTAAATCTGGTAAAAACATATCTCCTGAAAAGGCAATGGAACATATCTTAGGCTATACCATTGGTAACGACGTATCTGCCCGTACATTACAGTTTAGAGGTTCTCAATGGATCCTTGGCAAATCGTTTGATCACTTTGCTCCTATTGGTCCTAATATTGTATCTCCTGATGATTTTGACTTTGAAAGTGCTACTATTACGACAACAGTAAATGGTGAAATACGTCAACAAGCAAAGCTAGAACAAATGATTTTTAAGCCTTATAACATTATTGCCTTCTTATCAACATATATGACACTCCAAGAAGGTGACATTATCTTTACAGGTACGCCTAGTGGTGTAGTATTAGGTAAGAATGAAAGTAAGTATTCTTGGTTAAAACCAGGAGATATTGTTACAGTTTCCATAAGCGGTATTGGTACCTTAGAGAACAAATTTATTTAAAATAAGTACATTGTTAAAGTATTGTATTTGCTCGTATTCTAATTATTACGATATCTATTTACATTACAACTAAATATATCTAAACGCAAAAAAAGATTACTTCTATATATGTCTAACTATACATAGAAGTAATCTCTTTTATTATTATCTATGTTTTATATTTACTATTACTTTATTTATGCTCCGACTCTAGGTCTAGCATATATTTCTTGCGTTCAATGCCCCCTGCATAGCCTGTTAACTGTCCATTACTGCCAATAACACGGTGACAAGGAACGATGATAGAAATCGGATTGTGCCCTACGGCACCCCCTACGGCTTGAGCAGACATCTTTTCTTTACCTTGTTTTGTAGCAATCTTTTTACCAATATCTCCATAAGTCGTAGTCTCCCCATAGGGAATTGTCTGTAATATAGACCAGACAGACTTGCGGAACTCTGTTCCCTCTAACTCAATTGGTGGTGTAACAAAAGGTTTTCTACCAGAGAAATATTGATCTAACCACATAATAGTCACCTCAAAAGGGCCTGTTTTTTGTTCTATATAATCTGCATCATCATACGTAGGCGCGTGACTTTCATCAACAAAAAACAAATCTGTTAAGTATGATAATGTACCAAGCATAACCATAGTTCCTAATGGGCTTTCATAGGTGTATTTATAATTCATAGTACATTAACTCCTTCTTAAGATAACAAATCATTCAATACCTTTTGTATGTCATTATTAAATGATACAGCATTTTTATGAATTTCAAAAGGAGTATGTTAGTTATCCCAATAGTTTGTTGTAGATGTCATAATCTATATCCTTATATACATTAAATACCACTTGTATTTTGCTATTAGTTTCTTTTAAATAAGTACGCACCGTATCAATAGCAATTTGTGCGGCCTCTTCATTCGGAAATCTGAATTCACCGGTAGAGATACAGCAGAATGCAATAGAGTGTAAGTTATAAGCATTAGCCAACTCTAAGCAGGAGCGATAGCAAGAGACTAATTCATTTCGCTCTTTATTTGTTACCTCTTCGTAAATAATAGGTCCAACAGTGTGAAGTACATGTTTTGCTGGTAAATTATACCCATAGGTCATTCGAGCTACACCAGTCTTTTCAGGCATATCTAAATACTCAATCATTCTTGCACATTCCATACGAAGCTCAATACCAGCAAAGGTATGGATAGCATTATCGATACATTTATGGTTAGGCGCAAAGCATCCAAGCAATTGATTGTTGGCTGCATTAACAATGGCGTCAACAGCTAGTCGAGTAATATCACCTTGCCATAAAAAGATTTGAGACTCTCGCTCTTCCATATCATGAATTGTGATGATGCCCTTTTCATGGGCTAATGTATTTAAATATTCATCCTCTATCTTCATCCATTCAGCGGGCATGGCTCCTGCAGGACGAATATTACATAGTGCTCTAAATAGAGTAAACTGTTCTTCTTCACTTACGGGAATATCTATATGTTCCTTATGTTTCTCTTTATATTCTGCTACTAATCTCTCTAAAAGATAGCGTAATCGTTCTTGCTGTGTCATATATAACTCCTAAGTAGAATTAACTAGATTATAACCTATTATATAGTAAAAAACTGCTAGCACATAATATGCTAGCAGTAACTTTACTGATTAGTATTATATCAAAAACTAAGGTCTAACAAATGATTGACCACCATGGTTTACAAGGATATCCCCAGCTAATACTTTAGTAGTAACCCCTTGTAGACTACCTTGAATTTGGCTCATCATAAAACGATAACCTGGGCTGTTCAAATGTTTAGTAAGAGCATCTTGATCGCTATAGATCTGAATGACGTACCAGCGATTTTTTGCGTTTCTTTCACGAAGCACATAACCAGCTTTATAACCCGCATCATCTCGAACGGCACGTTCCATATCTAGTTGATATTGTCGTTGTACCGTATCGATTTCATTGCTATCAACAGTAAACTCAGTTAAGGTCACTACTGCCTTACCATCATTTACAATGGATAATGCTTCTTTCTTTTCAAATAAAAGTACAGACTGCACATCGTACATCTTACGATTTGTTAATTTAGAACCGACTTCATTAACAAATGTTTGATAATGGTCAGATTTGCGATGTGTTTCAATAGCAGCTAAATCTTTATAGATTTCAACTACATAAGACTCCGAAGGATTACCTTTTACATGCGCCACATTCATGGACAATGTATTAGGTTCTTTTTCCATAGATGCTGTCAGATTAGCTACACCTGCACTATTATAAGTGCCTTGTAACTCTACAGGTACTTCGAAACGATACATACCTACGCTAGGTGCTGTATCTACAGATTGATCCCGTTCCATAACAAGAGCTGCAAAAGATGTACTTACACCTAATACGGCAATAGCAGATGTTAGTACAATACGTTTTAATAAATTTTTATTCATATATACTCCTTTACATATATCTTGATAACTTCTCGGCAAACAAACCAATACGCTTATAAGTTAACAACTCACATACTCTTGATGTAAATTGTCCAAATCTACGGTAAAAGAAATTAAAAGTTAGATATGCTGGTATTGTACTGATAGTTTTAGGCAAGCGACGAAATATATTTTTTATGGAATATAACTCTTTATAGATCCAAAGATAGCCTTTTTCTAATTCTTCTTTAGACATACCTAACGGTGATACAACTACGTGAGACGTATTATATTTTGATAAATCATAATCAAAAATTCTATTTTGAGCTTCCATTCTCTTGTAGAATTCAGTACCTGGGTATGGTGTGACAATATGTGATGTAATTGTATCAATTTTCTGGCTAATAATCCAATCTAACGTATTTTTAAAAGTCTCTGGTGTATCTCCATCTAAGCCAAATACAAAGCTAGCATTAACCATAATACCACGCTTATGTAATTCGTTAATAAGTCGTTCAAACTCTTCACGATTATTCTGCATTTTATGAACGCTAGATAAAGATTGAGGGCTGATACTTTCAAAACCAATAAATAAACTCTGACAACCAGTTTCTTTCATTAAATCCATCAATTCAGGGTGTTGCCCTATTTTCATAGTAACCGCTGCATTCCAGTTTAACTTCAAAGGTTTAATACGTTCTAAAAACTGTTTAGTCCAAGAAATATTACCAATAAAATTATCATCAATAAACATAATATGTTTTGTACCTAATCGTTTGATATCTCCCAACACATCCTCTATATTGCGATTAATATATTGGTGTGTTCCAGAGCTATTATAGCAAAAATCGCACTTATGAGGACAACTTCTACTAGTAGAAACAACGTTATACCATAAGTAATCGGTCTTATCTATCAAGTCATATGCAGGTGATGCAATATCATCTCCAGATTCTAAAGGCGCAGAAACATATTGAGATTGCAACCGACCATGTTTAGCATCTTCTATAATTTGAGGCCATGTATTTTCTGCGAAACCTATACAAAGACTATCAAATGCCTCCTTAGGTACGGTATCGAATGCTGTCGTAATATGTATACCACCAGCAATCACCTTAGCCCCTTTCTTTCTATATATAGCTGCAATTTCAATTGCTCTAGGCAATACATCAACAGTCACCGCAATACCTACTAAATCAGGTACATCATTAAAATCTAGTTCTCTAATATTTTCATTTTCAATTGTGACCTCACACTCATGCCGAATAATATTAGCCACAGTTAATAACCCTAAATGTGGGGACATACGTATTTTTAAATCTGTATCCATAGGACGCTTCAACATACGTGGTTGAATCAATTTAACTTTCATATAAAACCTCTTATATAACAAATGCTTTTACATTATTATAAAAGATTATGAGTCCTTTTGCATATAAAAACATCCTATCTATTAAAACTATATTGAGTAATATTAGTTCCAACAAATAGGATGTTAAGCTTATATTGTTATATATTCAATAGTTGTACCATGCTCTTCAATAAGTTTAACTAGTTCTTTGCCTTGAAGCCACACAGTCGCATCATTTTGGTTCGGATGTATGCCGATTACATTATTTTCGTAGTCCGCATCAATATAATAATGGACCTTACGGTCCTCATCATGGAGCAAGCAAAATGGAGATACGTGACCTGGTTTAATCTTCAATATATCCCATAGTTCTTCTTCAGAACCAAAGGAAATTTTTTTAAGTTTGTGGTCCTTACGAAATTGTTTTAAATCTACACGCTTTGATCCACGAACAGTAATTAAATAGTAATGCTCTCGTTTATGATCTCGTATAAATAAATTCTTCGCATCCCAATCAGGATATGGCAACTGCACATTTGGCTTATCGTCCATACTAAATAATGGTGCGTGATCTGTAATTTCAAAATCGATATGATGGTCACGCAAACAATCATATACGCCTTGTTTATCTAACATGTAATACCTCTAATACATCGGTTATTCTTTGTGAAAGTAACTAGCATAATGAAAGTATCTATTATATCTAGCTAAATATATCTCCAAAATTAGTTTGGAATCGTATAGGTTCCATCAAATACAAATAAATGAGGGTTCTCATGTACAAATACATCTTCAAAGATACCATCATATGTATATACTGCATCATCTTTTTCATCGAGAAAATCAAAGAATTCTGGATTATTCTCAGATTGTTGTAATAAGTACCATCGTTCCGCTCTATCAAATGGTACAGTACCACCAAAGAAATCTAGTACTGATTGGAAATTATCTGCCAACTCTTTCATATTGAATAGACGCAACCCCACTAAAGTATCTTCCCATACGATACCTGTAGAGTTATAGAAAAACTGGTGATGACCACCATTATTGACCTCAGCAAAATACCAACATATTGCATTAAGATATCGTTGCTCTAATGTAAACTCTTTAGATGTTTCTATATAATCATCATAAGAGCCATAAATATTTATGGTCCAATATGCAGGTTCATTAATAGTCCACATATCATCAGTTTCTTTAATTTCTTCAACAGTTATAGTCCGATGCTGAGATACACCTCTCCTATTCTTCTGTTTTTCGGCTACGTATTTACTATAAGCAGAACACAATTCTGGGTAATCAGACTCACACCTTTCAAAATCTATCTGCATATAACACATATCAATAATCTCAAAAAAATATCCTGTTATATTATTTCGATTCTCACTAACAGCTAGGCGTATACCATTATCTACAAGTGCTAGCATATGTTGCATATTATTGGATGTATAAACCTCATGATTATTAGAAACAATAGCGCCATAGGAGTAAGCACAGCGATAATACCACACAGCATCTCTATACTCTTCATCTATAGAGTTTAATACCTTGATAGCTTCTTCCGGTTTATCATTATTGTTATACGCTCTACCAAGCTCACCTAATAAAGGTACAGGTAGATTCTCGATGCCCACACCAGTTAATGTCTCAATAATCAGCTCCTCTTGTCCTATATCATTAAGATCTTTAATAGTTTGTAATTGCGCCTCTTCAGAAAAAGATAAAAAACGTTCAACACTTAACGACATACAATACGCATCCCTTCATCCCAATTAATATGTATATGAAATCATTCTAAAGTAGTAATATTAACCAACACACAAAACAATAAACTTTACTTAATGGTGATTGATTTATAAGATGGGTTATTTACTTAGCTGCCACAACATACATAAAAGACAGGGATACCATCTTCATTATCGATGAGGCCATGTCCCTCGCACTCATGTCCCTCGTATTCTATGCCTTCATAGAATATATGATCGCCTAATTCTTTATTGGCCATTAAATTTTGTAACTTAAAGGTAAGTTCTTCTCCCGTAAAATATTTACCATTATCAGCAGTAATATGGGCCATGATTTCTACTTGCCACATGTTATCTTCTTTTTCTTCTTCTAGTAACTCTTCACCGTTTAAACGTTCATTATTATGAAGCTGATTTTCACTTTCTATCCATGCTTCATAAGTCACTAAAATTTCAGGCTCTTCTAATAGCGCTAATGCACTTTCCTTAGCGCCATACTCAGCATACTCCTCTAATATTTGATTAAACTCTTTAGAAAAATTCTCTTTAGTATATGATTTTTTATTGAATACCCAATGCACTGCACTGTAAGAAGGATAGTTATCCTCTGATATTTCAAGTTGCTCTGCGTCAAGTTTATTAATTTCAGCATTTTGGCTCTTATTAACGAACGTTTTAATCGTTTCAAAAATCATAGGATAATCCTTTTCATACTCACTTGGCTTTATAAAAGATAAAATATATTCTACCACTTCACAGCACCAGCTCAATTGTTTTTCTAAGTGTGCTTCTTTTGTCTTTTTCATAGCAGTTTCAATTAACTGTAAAGCTTGCTGCACATGTTCAGAATGATAACTTTCACCATGTGCTAAAGAGGCATGCGCATAACCCTTACGATAATACCAAGACCAATCACGGTAAGACTCATCAATACGTTCAAATAACTCAACAGCCTCTGCTGCACGGTCATTATTGTTGTAGATACGTCCTAAGGTACTTAACAATATAGGAGATAAATTATCGATGCCTATATTAGTTAAAAGTTCCATAGCACGATCAATATCTAGGTCCTCTTGTTCATTAATAAGTTTTACCTTATCCTCATCACTTAACGCTTGAAACTCTTCATCCGTAATGTCTTCTATGCTTATATATAATTGCTTAATAAAATCCCCAAAACTATCTGCTAAAAGAGTGATAGAGTAATCCCCTTCTTGGTCTACTCGGACTACCTTAGGCTCATCTGTAGGACCACACTCACGATAATCGAGAAAAATCATATCGTGACCGCCAGAAATCGTATCCGCCACCACGACACCAATAGGAGGATATTCCCATTTAGACATCCAAAATTCGTTGCCAAATTCTCCAAAAATAGATTTCTTTTTATCTCTATCAATGCCATATATGCCTGTCACATATACACACTCACCATCATTATTAATAAAGCAGTTCTTATTCAATACACCGCCATTATGATTGTTAAGTAATTCAATATATGCTGCAGGTAATGTATAGCCTAGCTCAGTTTCAGCATCTTTAATATCCTTATCGGTAACAGGTTTACCTATATAGGATTCAAATGCATAATCAACATCGTTCCAAAATCCGGTCCAATCAAAGTCTTTTAGATTACTCATAATACTCGCTCCTAGTTAATAGATTATTTTAACCAAATGGTTTCTCATCACTGTAATATTCTTTAATTAAAGCTTTTACCCTGCGTCGTATCAAAATGGTATCAACCATATAGGAAAAAATGATATAAGGAGATACATTTATAATCGCTATAGGGGCTAAAATAAGTGCTACTCTCAATAAGTCAAGGGAATATGCATACCATTTAAAATCAATGGTATTTAAAATTGGTGTGACATAGTCAAAGACTTTTATCTCCCATTGCATTAAGGAGTTTAATTCTTCACTAGTTCCTAATAGCCAAACAAAACTTACAGCAAAGATCAGACAATATAATATACCAACTGGAATCAATATCTTCGCTCTCTTTTTTAATAGCTCACGGCAAATCGCATCTTCTTCCTCTGGTGTTACATCATATACCATATTGTATTGAATCTGAATCCGTCTAAATCGATAGCGAATATACTTATATAAGAGGTTATTCGGTCTGTATAACATGATATGCTCCACATATACGTCATAATGGGGAAAACATTAAGAATATATCAGCCATCTACGGCAAAATAATACAAATCTTGGATTAGTCATTTTCAATATCCTTTACTAGCTTTCCGTATTATGTCTTAAATCTAACACGATTTCCCAGCTATCTAATGCTGGAACCTTATGATGTGCAATAAAATCTTCTATTATCTGTAATACCTCTTGATGGCCCAATTCATTTTTACCATATATGATAGCGCCCTGCTCGCCATCATTAGTTACACTAAGTTCTATATGTAATAAATCAGTATCTTCATCACAGCAAACTTGTACAAAGTTATACTGTTTATTATCTATTGAGATTTTATTTGATGGGGATACAATCACAAAATCTTGCTCTTGATCCTGAATAGCATATAGATTTTGCTCAACTTCATTCAGTGTAATACCTTCATATTTATAGGTACCTATATCAATTGACCAATTTGTATATGTTTTCTCAAATGAATCTGTCGTCATATGTATCGCCTCTCCTTTACAATATAGACTAAAATAAGGTTTCTAATTGACCTGACATATCCGCCATAAATTCATCAAATTTACAAAGTTCTCGTAACTCTTGATGTTCTATATCATAGCAACTTATCTTCTTAGTTTTAGTGTCCCATACAATTTGCCAATCGTTATACTCGCCTAGTTCTTTAGATAAACGCAATAGATTACGGCGACCTAATTTAAATGGAATTGTATCAATAAGTGGGAAGAACTCTATAGATATAAAATCGGAGTCTGGTAATTCAAAGTAAAGATGTTCACCTTCTAAAAAATTCACTAATGCTTTTGGTAATTTAAATGGCTTTAACTGATCTATTTTATTCTGTATATCATGGAACTCCGTAGGCTCTAAGGATTTAAAATACTCTGCCATTTCCATATCGCCTTTTTCAACGGCAATGCTATAGGGACGCATACCATCCTTTTCTGTGATGGTAACGTCAGCATTATGTTCTACCAAGTATTTGCACATCTGTAAATCCACATAACGAGCCGCAACGCACAATGGGGTTGGCTTAAAGGGATATACAGAATCAGGCTTATTGTAATTAATATCTACACCATTATGAATAAAGAAATCTAGAACCTCATAATTTCTATCTGTAATGATATTTCTGAAAGCTTTACCGCCATACTTCTGTACCGTATGACCTAAGTCATGAATAATTTGTAGGTTCTCATATTTCTTGCCATATAAAGCAGCTTGAAAAGCATCTACTTTCACACGGTTCAAAGCGTGAATATTAGCACCATGAGCCACAACATAGTCTATACTCTCTTTATTACCATACTGTACCGCTAATAAGAAACTTGGATTTTCTTCATCATTAAGATTAGCACCATGTTCTACTAACCATTGAATACTTGGCAAGCAACACATGACAAGAGCTAATTCTAAAGGTGTATGCTCACTATATTCATCAATTTCTATGACTTCATGAATATCCCAACCAGCCGCTAACGCCGACACAAGTGCAGGTAGATTACCCTCAATAATATCCGTCACTATTTTAGGCACAGATTCAAACGTACCTAAATCTTTTAACTGTATCATATATCTCTCCCATGAACTATATTTTTTAAATGATTATCACTAATTACATTATATTATATTTATAAGTATGAGTGTATAGTAAAAGCCCCTCGTATAAGCGAAAGGCTATCATATACCAAATACAATTCTAAAATCTCAATTTATCTTTTTCATAACGAAATAACAAGAACATTAATAAATTTTAATCCATGCACATTTAAAAATTGCATTCCACAGATAGTCTATTTACCATGACGCTTAGAAAATAGACAGATAGTCTCTTTATCACTTTTCTATCATGCTCTTTAATAGCTTTCGAAGATTTTCAAATCTAATCTCAGCCACAAAACGCACCACCTTCTATTTTGATAAAACTAATCTTATAAATATTATCTAACAGCTTCAAACTCTTCACAATTCAGTTTTGCTTTTAAATCTCTAAAATATATTTTTTGTTGTCGTTTCAAATACAAACTTATAAATGGCTTAAATATTAGTTTTTTAGAGACAACAGTTTCTGTAAAATCTAGAATCGTTTTATCATCCTCCACATAGAACTTTCCGACCCAAGCCCCCTTAATATTTTTATTTTCTATCTCAAATATCCATGACTGGTATTTAATACATTCTGTAATTCTAAAATAAGTTTCAACTCCATTCTTGGTAATCTCTATAAAGTTATTCTCATCTATAATTCTTACATCTTTTAAATCACTTCTCCAGGAAAAATCCTTTAGATTCGTCACTGTATCCCACACTACTTCTATTGGATATAGTAATGTAGCTCTCATATTAGACACTGCCATAGTAATCACCTCAAATATATTAGAAAAACACATAATCAATAAAAGATGAATTAAACTCTTTAACCTACTTACATATCACTCCATACCCATTAGTAAAATTCATATTAATATAAGTAGCATTCATAACATGATAATATTCAGATACATATTCCAATGCTATACTTAAAATAGTGTATTTTTATTTATTTGATGAATTGTAAAATATATTGCGACAAATAAAAAGACTCATATTGGAGATCTCGTGTAAAATGTAAATAACCACAACTACATGACACGGAGGTCTCTAATATGAGCTATATACATCTTACCATAGAAAAACGAAGTCAAATAGAAGTTTTACGAAGAGAAGGATACTCTGTTCGTAGGATTGCTAGCTTAATCGGGGTTCACCATTCTACTGTAGCAAGAGAATTAAATCGCGTTGAAGGTGAATATTCTGCGATTAAAGCACAACAATTAGCAATTAGTGAGTCTGCTAATAAAGGCAGACCAACAAAGTTAACACCTCAATTAGCGGCTTTAATTGAATCCAGGTTACAACAAACTTGGTCTCCAGAAGAAATAGTTGGTGCTGAATTAGTTGGAGTTCTAAGCTTTAAAACAATTTATTCTTGGATCCATCGTGGTTTTCTTGCTGTAACAGAAACAGTACTTCGCCGGAAAGGCAAAAAGCCTGGTACACAAGAAAAGCGTGGACGGTTCAATGTGAAAAAGACCATTAAGGACCGACCTCAAGAAGTTGAAAACCGTAAGACTTTTGGTCATTGGGAACTAGATACAATGGTGTCTTCTAGAGGTCAAAGTAAAGGTTGTTTAGCTACATTTGTTGAACGTAAAACTCGATTTTATGTAGCAATAAAAATGGATGACCGAACTAAGGATTCTATGTTTTTAGCTATTAGTTCCCTATACAACACATTAACAAGTAAATTACTTAAAACCTTTACAGTGGACCGTGGTAAAGAATTTGCGTGCTTTGAACAGGTTGAAAACGAGTTTGGGATACCAATGTATTTTGCTGATGCCTATGCAGCATGGCAACGTGGCTCTAATGAAAATAGTAATGGTTTACTTCGAGAGCTTTTTCCTAAGAAAACCGATTTAGCTAAAGTAACACTAGATAAACTAACAGAAGCACTAGTGCTGATTAATAATCGACCTAGAAAATGCCTTAGGTTTAAAACACCATTTGACATGTTTAAACATGAGATTAAAAAATTGATTTAATTTTGTCGCATTACTTATTGCAATTCATCATATACAAAAGGAATTTCCAACACAATCATAACCACCCGTAGAACGGGTGGTTTGCTCTGACCCTATAAGGGTCTTTCTCTAATGGTGGCCCTCTAAAGAGGGCATTGAATGATCTGACAACCACTCTATTACCACTGGCTACCCCCTACTCGGGGGCTTTTATTTTGCCTATTTTACTGGCTCACCCGTAAACGGGTCGGTATATTCTTTAAAGTTTAATGTATCTTGTGCTATATCCTCTTGTAGTTGATTGCGAACATACTTTTTATCGCTCCTTCATATCGTCCCACCGTATCCACATAATATCCTCTACACCAGAAATGTCTATTTCCATACTTATATTTTAAATTTGCGTGTCTATCGAATATCATGAGGCTACTTTTGCTTTTTAAATATCCCATAAAACTCGATATACTTAAATGTGGTGGAATCGTTACTAGCATATGGATATGATCTGGACAGCATTCTGCCTCGATAATTTCTACATTTTTTCTCTTACATAAATCTCTTAGAATTTTACCTACATCAGCTTTTATCCGACCATAAATTATTTATCTTCTATATTTTGGAGCAAAAACAATATGATATTTACATCTCCATTTACTATGTGATAAGCTTTTTACGTCATTCATTGACAGTGAACCTCCTATGTTGAAATGTTGTGGTTGCCAGACCAACTCCATTCTAGCACTAGGAGGTTCTTTCCTTTTCTCTAAGAATTTTTACTGACCTCAGTTTAACTGGGGATTTAGTTATGCCTATTCGGCGTACAAGTAAAAACAGCTCTTTTTATACGAAAAGAGCTGTTCTATTTTATGAAAGAGAAAGTCACTAGTGACCTTTGTGCTTCTCTCTACGTTTTTGCTGCTTGCGTTCAAATTTCTCTTGTTTGAGGAATTGCTTTTGGACACTAGATTGATGTTTTGAAATCTTTTTCCTTTCCTCATACTGCAACTGCAATAGTTCTTTCGACTTAGAAGAAACTTTCTGCTTTACCTGCTTCTTTACAACACGTTGTAGGCGTTTCGGATTCTTAATCTTCACATACTGTTTGACTGTTGACTCTGAACTAAAAGATAAGCGAGCAAACTGAGTTTGTAAAATCTCAAGAATTTCATCATCTTTCGGTTCCTGACCAAATGTCACACGACAAACTTGATAAGTTTCCTGATACGCTTGTTCAAACAATCCATGCCAAAATCCATCTTCAAAATAAACTGTCAATCTAATTGAAATTGTTTCCACGACAGCACCTCCTTAAATCTATCCCTAAGAATGGACAACCAAGGAGGAAGGTTACTGATAGGCTTGCCTACGTCTGGACTA